>NZ_JBDLYJ010000001.1:0-397076 GCF_051337345.1 Amycolatopsis sp. MEPSY49
CCAATGTGGCCTTCGGTGCGTCAGACGCACCCAAGGCGGCCTTCGGTGCGTCAGACGCAACCAAGGCCACATTGGGGCGCTTGTTCACCGCTGCGTCACCCCGAAGTGACCTGCGGTGATCACCATTGACCCGTGGAACTCCTGGGGCACGTCACCGAGCTGCTGCGCGGCGCGCTCGGCTCGCCGTGGCTGTGGGTGCTCGTCTTCGCCGTGTCCGGGCTGGACGCGCTGCTGCCGTTCATGCCCAGCGAGACGACCGTCGTCACCGTCGCGGTGCTGCTCGGGCCCGACCTCGCGGACCTGACGCTGCTGGCCGCCGTCGCCGCGACCGGCGCGTGGGCCGGTGACTGCCTCGGGTACGCCGTCGGCCGGCTCGCCGGGCCGCGCGCCCTCGCGCGGCTGCAGCGCGGCGCCGACGGGCACCGGCGCTACGAATGGGCCCGTGACCAGGTGCGGCGCAACGGCGGCCTGTTGATCATCGCGGCGCGGTACCTGCCCGGCGGACGCGTCGCCAGCGCGCTCGCGACCGGCAGCCTCGGCTACCCGCTGCGCCGGTTCCTCCCGCTCGACCTGGCCGGCGCGGCGATCTGGGCGGTGTACAGCGTGCTGATCGGCCTGGCCGGCGGCGCCGCTTTCGCCGACGAGCCGGTGAAGGGCCTCCTGCTGTCGTTCAGTCTCGGCCTGGGCCTGGTCTTCGCCATCGAAGCGGGAAGACGGCTACGGTCGGCGCATGCTCGAAGCGATCGACGTCCACGCCGACGCGCTGAAGCGGGCGGCGCTGACGGCCGGCCCGGCGGCACCGGTGCCGAACTGTCCGAAGTGGACTGTCCATGACCTCGTGACGCACATCGCGCTCGTGCACTGCGCGGCGATCGGCCTGGTGCTGGACCGGCCGCTGCGGCCGGCGCCACCGGAAGCCTGGGAAGACGTCCTCGGGTGGTGGGACGGCCAGCGCCTCGCCCTGCGCGAAGCCCTGGCGCGCACCCCGGAATCACCGTGGACCAGCCGGCTGGCCCACGCCACGGCGATCCACCGCGTCGACGCCGAATCCGCCCTCGAAGAAGCTCCGAAGACCCGTCTCTCCCCCGAGTTCGCCCAGCATGCCGGCGAAATCGTCTGTGCCGTCGTGCTGCCGGGAACCGCCGGGTGCGGCAGCTGGTATCCCGCCCGGCTCCCGGCCGTCTGACCAGTGCGGGGGAGAATGCCGGGGTGACCGCTCCCGAACGCCGCTACGTCATCACCTTCGGCTGCCCCGACCGCACCGGCATCATCGCCCGGATCTCCGGGTTCCTCGCCGAGCACGGCGGCTGGATCGTCGAAGCGGCCTACCACACCGACCCGGACACCGGCTGGTTCTTCACCCGCCAAGTCGTCCGGGCCGACTCGCTGCCCTTCGACGCGGCGGAGCTGCGCGCCCGGTTCGCCGAGGTGGCCGCGGACCTGTCCGCGGAGTCGAACTGGCAGGTCAGCGACACCGGCGAGCGGCGCCGCGCGGTGATCCTGGTGTCCAAGGCCGGGCACTGCCTCTACGACCTGCTCGGCCGCGTCGCGTCCGGCGAGCTGGACGTCGACATCGCGGCGGTGATCGGCAACCACGAGTCCCTCGCGGACATCACCCGCGCCCACGGCATCCCGTTCCACCACGTGCCGTTCCCGGCCGACGGCAAGGCCGAGGCCTTCGAGCACGTCCGCAAGCTGGTCGGCGAGCACGAGCCGCACGCGGTGGTGCTGGCCCGGTTCATGCAGATCCTCCCGGCCGACCTGTGCCGCGAGTGGGCCGGCCGGGCGATCAACATCCACCACAGCTTCCTGCCGTCGTTCATCGGCGCGAAGCCGTACCACCAGGCCCACACGCGCGGCGTGAAGCTGGTCGGCGCGACCTGCCACTACGTGACGGCGGACCTCGACGCGGGCCCGATCATCGAACAGGACGTCATCCGCGTCGACCACGGCGACTCGGTCGAGGACATGGTCCGCAAGGGCCGCGACATCGAGAAGGTGACGCTGGCCCGCGGCCTGCGCTGGCACCTGGAGAACCGGGTGCTGGTGCACGGCAACCGCACCGTCGTGTTCTGACGCGGTTGCCGTGCCCTCGATCACGCGCCGATGGTCGAAGCGTCGATGACGAAGCGGTAGCGGACGTCGGAGTTCTCGACGCGCTCGTAGGCCTCGTTGACCTTGTCGGCCGAGATCGTCTCGATCTCCGCGCCGATGCCGTGCTCCGCGCAGAAGTCCAGCATCTCCTGGGTCTCGGCGATGCCGCCGATCATCGAGCCGGCCAGCACCTTGTTACCGCCCAGCAGCGAGAAGGCGTTGTAGGACAGCGGCTCGCCGGGCGCGCCGACGTTCACCATCGCGCCGCCGACCCGCAGCAGGCCGAGGTAGGCGTCCACCGGCAGCTTGGCCGACACGGTGTTGAGGATGATGTCGAACTTGCCGCGCAGGACGTCGAACGTCGACTCGTCGCTGGTCGCGTAGTACTCCGATGCGCCCAGCTTGAGGCCGTCCTCCTGCTTCTTGAGGCTCTGGCTCAGCACGGTCACCTCGGCGCCCATCGCGGCGGCGATCTTGACGGCCATGTGGCCGAGCCCGCCGAGGCCGATCACGGCGACCTTCTTGCCGGGGCCGGCGCCCCAGTGGTGCAGCGGCGAGTAGGTGGTGATGCCCGCGCACAGCAGCGGCGCGGCGACGTCGAGGTCGATGCCCTCCGGGATGCGGCAGACGAAGGCGTCCTTCACGACGATCTGGTTGCTGTAGCCGCCGTAGGTGTTCTCGCCGTCGAAGCCGACGCCGTTGTAGGTCTGGACGTTGCCCTTGACGCAGAACTGCTCGGTGCCGGCCAGGCAGTACTCGCACTCGCCGCAGGAGTCGACCATGCAGCCGACGCCGACGCGGTCGCCGACCCGGTACTTGGTGACGTCCGAGCCGACGGCGGCGACGACGCCGGCGATCTCGTGGCCCGGGACCATCGGGAAGATGGCCTGGCCCCAGTCTTCCTTGGCCTGGTGGATGTCGCTGTGGCAGATGCCGGCGTAGGCGATGTCGATCAGCACGTCGTCCGGACGCAGGTCACGGCGCTCGATCGTGGTCGGCGCCAGCGGCGCGCCGGGCGCCGGAGCGGCGATGGCGTGCGTGGTGGTGCTCATGGAACCCTCCAACTTCAAGTACCGTTGCCTCGTAAGAGGCCTCTTACATGGTCTACGTAAGAGCCCTCTTACATATTTCGAACGAGAGATGTGATCCAGGTCATGGGCGGCAAGTACCACCACGGCGACCTCCGCGGCGAGCTCGTGCGCGTATCCCTGGACCTGATCGCGGAGCAGGGCCTGGCCGGCTTCTCGGTCGCGGAGGTCGCGCGGCGCGCGAAGGTCAGCCCGGGCGCGCCCTACCGGCACTTCCCCACCCGGGAGAGCCTGCTGGCCGAGGTCGCGGCGAACATCGCGTGCCAGCTGGCCGAGCGCGTCGCCGCGGCGGCCGGCGAGCACGAAGACCCGGTGGACGCCCTGGCCGCGGCGGCGGGCGCGTATACGCGCTACCTGATCGAGCGCCGGGCCGGGATGAACGTCATCTACGCGGAGGGCCTGCACGGCCCGGAGCACCTCGGGCTGCACGAGCAGACCCGGCGGCTGACGGACGAGTTCCTCCTGCGCTGCCTGGTGGTCGCGCCGGACCCGGCGACGGCGCTGGAGCTGATGGAGCAGCTGTTCACCCAGGCCCACGGCTACGGCACGTTCCAGCTCGACGGCGTCTTCGTGAAGCACGGGTACTCGGTCGATTTGGTGGTGAAGAAGTCGTCGGAGGCCGCGCGGGCCGCGATCGCGGGCCGGAATGTCGGTGGTGGGCGCTAGCTTGGGTGCATGGGGATCATCGACTCACACGAAGCGTTGCGCGAAGTCGTCGGCGAGGTCGCCGAGCGGACGAAGAAGAAGGTCATCGACCGGATCGACGAGCACGCGCGCACGCTGATCGAGCATTCGCCGTTCGTGCTGCTGGCGACGGCGGCGCCGGACGGCAGCTGCGACGTCTCGCCGCGCGGCGACCCGGCGGGCTCGGTCCTGGTGCTCGACGAGAAGACGCTGGTGCTCGCGGACCGGCCGGGCAACAAGCTGATCGACAGCTTCCGCAACATCGTCGACAACCCGCACGCGGGCCTGTTGTTCCTCGTGCCGGGGATGAACGAAACGCTGCGGGTCAACGGCCGCGCGACGTTGGTGTCGGACGCGCCGTTCTTCGACGACCTGGTCGTCAAGGGGAAGCGGCCGAAGCTCGCGGTGGTCGTCGAGGTCGAAGAGCTGTACATGCACTGCGCGAAGGCGTTCCTGCGCTCATCGCTGTGGGACCCGTCGACGTGGCCGGACCGCTCGACCCTGCCGACCCTGGGCACGATCCTGCGCGACCAGATGTCGCTGCCGATTTCGGCGGACGAGCTGGACGCGGACCTCACCGAACGGGCGCTGACCCAGCAGTACTGATCCCGGCGACGACGTCGAGCAGGCCGGACCGTGTGCCGGACTCGCCCCGGCGAAGGCGGTTCACCAGCCGGGCCGTGAGCCCCGGCACTTCGCGGCCTCGCGGGTCGCGGCGCCAGGTACTCCGTACAGGCCCCGCAGGCCGTCCGGACAACCGCGCCGTGCCCGGGCACGGTCGTCAGCAGCGCCTTGGCGAGCGCGTCGAGGCCGCCGAGCGTGGTGCCGCGGTAGTTCGCGCCGAAGCCGACGAAGTGCGCGACCTTCGCCGCGCCGCCGCCGCGATCGCGGGCCGGAACGCGGCGGGGTGATCAGGCGGATACTGAAGCCATGCTGTGCGTCTTCGACGTCAACGAGACCCTGCTCGACCTCGCCGCCATGGATCCCCTGGTCGGCGGCCCCGAGCTGCGGCGCGAGTGGTTCGGCCTCGCCATCCACACCGTCCTGACCGTCACGGCCACCGGCGGCTACCAGGACTTCGCGGGCATCGCGGGCGCGGCCGCCGTCGAGGCCGCGGCCCGGCACGGGCGGGAAGTGGACCTCGCCAAGGTCGCCGCGGGACTGCGGTCGCTGCCGGCGCACCCGGACGTCGAACCCGGCCTGGCGAAGCTGCGCGAAAACGGCCACACCCTCGTAGCTTTGACGAACTCGCCGCTCGCCACCGCCGAAGCTCAGCTGCAGAACGCCGGGCTGGCACCCCTGCTCGACCGGATCTTCTCGGCCGAGCAGGTCGGCCGGCTCAAGCCCGCGCCCGAGCCGTACCACCAGGTCCTGGCCGCCTACCCCGGCGAACGGGCCGTGATGGTCGCGGCGCACGACTGGGACATCGCGGGCGCCCAGGCGGCGGGGTTGGAGACGGCGTTGCTCACCCGTCCCGGCGTCCACCCGCTGCCCGGCTCGCCCGCGCCCACGTACACCGCGTCGACCCTGCCGGAGCTGGCCGGACTGCTCTAGTCGGCGATGCGGACCAGCATCTTGCCGGTGTTGGCCCCGGACAGCAGGCCGAGGAAGGCGTCCGGCGCGTTGCGGATGCCGTCGACGAACGTCTCCGAGTACTTGATCTGTCCCGAGTTCACCAGCGGCGCGACCTCGCTGACGAACTGCTGCTGCAGGCCCCAGTGGTCGAGCACCAGCAGGCCCCGCATGGTGAACCGCTTGGCGATGATCTGCGACAGGTTGCGCGGCGCCGGCGTCGCTTCGGTGGCGTTGTACTGCGAGATCATGCCGCAGACGGCGATCCGGCCGTGCAGGTTGATCGCGTCGATCGCGGCTTCGAGGTGCTCGCCGCCGACGTTGTCGAAGTAGACGTCGATGCCCTCCGGCGCCGCTTCGTCGAGCTGCGCGGCGACCGGGCCGTCCTTGTAGTTGAAGGCGGCGTCGAAGCCGAGGTCGTCGACCAGGTGCCGCACCTTCTCCGGCGAACCCGCCGAGCCGATGACGCGCTTGGCGCCCTTCAGCTTCGCGAGCTGCCCGACGAGCGAGCCGACCGCGCCGGCCGCGCCCGAGACGAACACCGTGTCGCCCGGCTTGAACTCCGCCGACTCCAGCAGGCCCGCGTAAGCGGTCAGACCCGGCATGCCGAGCACACCGAGGTACGTCGAGAGCGGCGCGGCGGAAGCGTCCACCTTGACGAACCGCTTGTCGTCGAGGACGGCGTGCGTGCGCCAGCCGGCCTGGTGCAGCACGTGGTCACCCGGTTCGACACCGTCCACATGGGACTCGACGACCTCGCCGACCGCCCCGCCGGACATGACCTCGCCGACCTCGAACGGCGGCGCGTAGGACTTCACGTCCCGCATGCGGCCGCGCATGGCCGGGTCGACGCTCATGATCAGGTTGCGCACCAGGATCTGGCCATCGCCCGCGGTCGGGACCTCGGTGTCCACGATCTCGAAGTTGTCGTGCGTCGGGACGCCGTGCGGGCGGGAAGCCAGCCTGATTTCGGTCGCTGCGGTCACCGTCGAAACTCCTCAAGTCGGTCGAAGCGGGGCAGGCGCCCCGGATTCCTCCCGGTGCAACCTACTAACCGGGGCGCACATTCCGTCTGTGACGCGCTACACGATCTCGGCGAGCTTCCCGAGCACGCCGTCGTAGATCTTCTTCAGGCCGCCGGGCGCGAAGGTCTTCTCGAAGAAGCCCCCGATCCCACCAGCGCCGTCCCAGGTGGTCTCGATCTTCACCAGGCTCTTCGAACCGGCCTCGGTGACCGTCCAGGTGGTGACCATGCTGGAGTTGGCGTCGGTCTCGACGAGGGTGCCCGGCTTCGGCTCGGTGACGGTCGCGGCCACGTCCCGCACCCGCTTGGAGGTCGCCTGCAGCTTCCAGCTCGCCTTGGTCCCGGCACCGACACCGCCCTCGGTCACCTGGTAGTCGCGGTAGTGCTCGGTGAGCAGCTTCGGGCGCGTTTCGGCGTAGTCGGCGACGAGTGCGCGCACCTTGTCGGCCGGGGCGTCGATGGTGCGCTCCGCGGTGGCCGTGACCTTTCCCATTTCACTCCTTTGCCCGGGGTACCGATCGTGACCACAGTAGGCTGGCCCCATGAGTGTCACCCCGGACGCCGCCCGCCGGCGGCGCGCCACCGTGGCGCTCAAGGAGTCGCTGCGCGAGCTGCGCAACCAGCTTTCCTTGCTGAACCACCAGGTCAGCGCCCACCTGGCGCTCAAGGACGTCGACCTGGACTGCCTCGAGCTGATCGCCCGCCACGGCCCGCTGAGCCCGAGCGCGCTGGCCCGCCGGGCGGGGCTGCACCCGGCGACGATGACCGGCATCCTCGACCGCCTGCAGAAGGGCGGCTGGATCGTCCGTGAACGCGACCCGGAGGCGGCCGACCGGCGCGCGGTGGCGGTCCGCGCGGTCCGCGGCCGCAACGGCGAGCTGTTCCGGCTCTACGCGGGGATGAACACCGCGATGGACGAGCTCTGCGCGGACTACAGCGAAGAGGAACTGGCGTTGATCGCCGGGTTCCTCCAGCGCGCGACGTCAGCGGGCAACACGGCGACGGGTGATCTCGCTAACGGCTGACCAGCGGTTTTCTGTGCTGTACTGCATCGCATGTGGCAGTCAGGCGACGCGTACGAGGCCTACATCGGACGGTGGAGCCGCCGGATCGCGGAGACGTTCGTCCGGCGGCTCGACGTCCCGGCGAGCCGCCGCTGGCTCGACGTCGGCTGCGGCACGGGAGCGCTCACGTCGGCGGTCCTGACGGCGGCCGACCCGGCGGAGGTGGCGGGCGTCGACCCGTCGGACGGCTTCCTGAAGACGGCCCGCGCGAACGTAACCGATCCGCGAGCGTCGTTCACCCTCGCCGACGCGCGCGAGCTGCCGTTCCCCGACGACCGGTTCGACGTGACGGTGTCGGGCCTGGTCTTGAACTTCGTCCCGGACCCGGCCGCCGCGGCGGCGGAGATCGCCCGGGTGACCGTCCCGGGTGGACTGGCGGCGGCGTACCTGTGGGACCTCGCGGAGGGGATGGAACTGATCCGCGTCTTCTGGGACGCGGCGGCGGAGCTGGACCCGGCAGCCGTGGAAAGGCACGAGGGCCGCCAGTTCCCGCTGTGCCGCCCGGAGCCGATGGGTCGCTTGTGGACGGAGGCGGGGTTCACCGGGGTTTCCGTGGGAGAGATCAAGATCCCGACGGTGTTCCAGGACTTCGACGACTACTGGCGGCCGTTCCTCGGTGCGCAGGGCCCGGCCCCGGCGTACCTCGCCACCCTGCCCGAGGCACGCCGGAACCAGATCCGGGAACTCCTGCGCAGCCGCCTGCCGACGAACCCCGACGGCTCGATCCCGCTTTCGGCGAGCGCCTGGGTCGTGCGCGGTACCGCTTAGAGACCGGCCTGCGCCAGCCAGTCCTTCGCGACGTCGGCCGCCTTCTCGCCGTCCGAGTCGACGCGCTTGTTCAGGTCGCGCATCACGTCCGTCGTCAGTTTCGCGCTCACGGCGTTGACCGCGTTCGCGAAGTCGGCGCCGCGCTCGTCGAGCACCTTCTTGTTCACCGCCGGCACCACGTTCTCCGTCGGCACGATGTTCAGGTCGTCCTTGAGCACGGTGTAGTTCGAGTCACCGGTCAGCGGGCTGACCGAGTCGACCGGGATCACCGTCACGGCGCCGGACTTCAGCTGCTCGACCCGCGGCCCGGCCTCCTGGATCGTCTGGAAGGTCGCGTTGGTGAGCTTGTAGACGTCCTTGAAGCCCAGGAAGCACGGCAGCCGCTTCTCGCACTCCGGCGGGCCCGCCATCACGACCTTGTCCAGCTTCTTCAGGTCGCTGATCGACGCGATGCCCTTTTCCTTGGCCAGGTCGGACTTGACGATGTAGGTGTTCTTGTCCTCGGCCGCGGCGAAGTTCAGCAGGCCGACGCCGCTCGGCTCGAACAGCTTGGCCAGCTGCTCGTGCTCCTCCTGCGCGGTCTTGCCCGCTTCCTTGCCGAAGCCGGTCGTGATCGCCGCGCCCTGGTACTCGGGGATGAACTGCAGCTCGCCGGACTTCAGCGACGGGTAGATCAGCTCCCGCGAACCGAGGTTCAGCTTGCGCGTCACCGGATACCCCTTGGCCTCCAGGGCCTGGGCGTAGATCTCGGCGAGGATCTGGCTGTCGGTGAAGTTGAAGGACGCGACGACGATCGGCGCCCCGCCCTTGCTCTGCGCGGCGGGCTTGTCACCGCTGTCGCTGCCACCACCACAGGCGGCCAAGCCGAGCGTCGCCGCGACGGCCACCGCCACCACGGACGCGTTCCGGAACCAGCGCACGAATCCCCACTCCTTCGTCACTCGAACAGACGAAAGGACCCTAGCGCCGCCCACCGACAAGCGCCCACATATTGGGAGAAAGGCACGCGAATTCCCAGACTCCGGAATGAGTCCCCGCCAAACGGGGTAGGGTCGCCAGGTGCACGTGACCGCGGTGACCCCGCTGGCCGCCGACAGTGGCGATGTCGGGCCCCCGATCTTCCAGTGGAAGTGGGTGGACCGCAACGCGGACGACATCGTCCAGCGCCTCGGCGAACACATCTCGCTGACCGCCGCCGCGCTCGGCGTCGGGCTGGTCGTCTCGATCGCGCTCGCGGTGCTTTCGCTGCGGTACCGCTGGTCGTACGGCTTCATCCTGAGCGCGGCCGGCGCGCTGTACGTGATCCCCAGCTTGGGCGCGTTCGCCGTGCTGGTGCCGTTCTTCGGGCTGACGTTCCTCACCGCGATGATCCCGCTCGCGACGTACACGCTGCTGATCCTGGTCCGCAACATCGTCACGGGCGTCGACCAGGTGCCGAACGAAGTGCGTGAAGCCGCGGTCGGCATGGGGTACACGCGCGGCCGGCTGCTCTGGCAGATCGAGCTCCCGCTCGCGCTGCCGGTGGTGATCGCCGGGCTGCGCGTCGCCGCCGTGACGACGATCGGCCTGGTCACGGTGACGTCCATGCTCGGCCTCGGCGGCCTGGGCTACTTCATCCGCGCGGGCATCCAGACGGCGACGCCCAACCCGACCGAGATCATCGTCGGCGTGGTGCTTTCGGTGGTACTGGCGGTGGTCGTCGACCTCCTGCTGTGGTTCAGCGAGCGCCTGCTGGCGCCGTGGACGCGGAAGGTGCGGGCGCGATGAGCTTCCTCGACCAGCTGAACGCGTGGCTCGCGGACCCGAACCGCTGGAGCTGGACGGACAAGGCCGGCATCCCGTACCGGACGGTCGAGCACCTCAGGTTTTCGTTGCTGGCGCTGGTGATCGCGGCCGTCCTGACGATCCCGGCGGCGTTGTGGCTCGCCCACTACCGCCGCGGCGCGTTCCTCGCGAGCAGCGCGGTGAACATCGGCCGGGCGATCCCCAGCTTCGGCCTGATCATCCTGTTCTGGTTCCTGGCCAGCCGCTGGGAGTTCGACACGACGTTCTGGCCGCTGCTGCTGGCTCTGGTGGCGCTGGCGATGCCGCCGCTGTTCACGAACACCTACGCCGGTGTGGTGTCCCTGGAGCAGGAGACGGTCGACGCGGCCCGCGGCACGGGCTACCGTGAGTGGCAGATCATGCTCCGGCTCGAGCTGCCGCTGGCGTCCCCGGTGATCCTGGCCGGTGCGCGGGTGTCGTTCCTGCAGCTGATCGCCACGGTGGCGATCGGCGCGATCGTCAACGACGGCGGCGGCCTCGGCCGCTACATCGTCGACGGTTTCGCGCTCGGCGCGTCGGGCTACGGCGAGATCTTCGCGGGCGGCGTGGCCGCGGTCGTCCTGGCGCTCGCGTGCGACGGCCTCTTCGCGCTCATCACCCGTTTGGCCACACCCCGAGGTCTGGCCCTGCAGAACGCCCGCCGCGAGTCGTAGGAATCTCACCCTGCGCAGTCACGCCTTACGATCCGTGCATGGACCGGCCGAAGCCCAACGCCCGCAAGCGCCTGCTCGCGAACAAGCTCAGACGGCTGCGCGAGGACGCCGGCCTCACGCAGGTCGAAGCCGGCGAGCCCATGCGGTTCAACAAGAACAAGATGAGCCGCATCGAGCTGGGGCACCTTCCCGACTACAACGGCTTCCTGGCGCTGCTCGACCGCTACGGCGTGATCGTCTCGGACTACGACGACTGGGTCCGCCAGTACGACCGTGCGTGGGAGAAGGGCTGGTGGCACGCCTACGGCCTCAATGACCAGGGCTATGTCGCGCTGGAAGCCGACGCAGATGAGGTCCGCGAGTACCAGCTCGGCTTCGTGCCCGGGCTTTTGCAGACCGAGGCCGGGATGCGCGCCGCGTTCGCCGGCGCGCGGGACCCGTTGTCCGGTCGCAGGCTGGAGAACGAGATCGCAGTCCGCCTGCGTCGCCAGGCCAGGCTGACCGAAGACCCGCCGCTGGAGTACCACGCCATCATCGACGAAGCCGTGCTCCGGCGCCCCGATCTCCTCCCCGGCGACCAGTGCGCACAGCTCGAGCAGATCATCGAGCGCGCGGAGCTGCCCAACGTCACGGTGCAGGTCGTGCCGATCAACCACGGCATCCACTCCGGGCGGAACGGCAGCTTCATCATCCTCAGCTATCCGCGCCTGCGGGAGCCGGACATCGCCTACATCGAGCACGGTTTCGGCTCGCTTCAGTTCGAGAAAGCCAAGCACGTCAACAATGCTAGGCTGGCTTTCCGCCACCTCGCCGATCTCGCGTACGACGAACCGGACTCGATCCGGCTGATCCGGCAGGTGATCACCGAGACCTGACTCGAGGTGAACGATCGTGTCCGACCTCAGCTGGCGCAAGAGCAGCTACTCGTCCGGCGAAGGCTCCCAGGGCGCCTGCGTCGAGGTCGCGTTCACGCCCGGCGCGGTTGCGGTCCGCGACTCGAAGGCGCCGACGTCGGGCACGCTGACCGTGTCGCCCGAAACCTGGCGCCACATCGGCGAAATCGCCCGCTAGAACGCCCCGAGCAGGATCAGCACGCCGAGCGCGACCAGCACCACGGGCAGCACGACGTGCCCCCACCGCGCGAGCACCCGCGCGACCGACGGCCGCGTCGCGAGGAACCGCCCGGCGACGCACCACACGGCCACGCCCACCAGGAAAACCACGCTGTAGCCGACCAGGCCACCGGGCCCGGTGGCGGCGAAGGCGGGCACGTAGACGCCGACGTTGTCCCCACCGTTCGCGAAGCACACGGTCGCGATGCCGAGCACTCCGGTGGCCGGCGCCGGTTCGTCGTCGTCGCGGCGCCACGCCTGCCAAGCCGCCCGGATGCCGAGCAGGATCGGCAGCACGCCGAGCCAGCGGACGGCACCGTCGGGCAGCAACCCGGCCCCGAGCGCCCCGGCGACCGAGACGGCCAGGACCGCGCCGAACCCGAGGAACTGCCCGGCCACGACGGTCAGCGCGGTGGCCTGCCCGAAGAAGACGGCCAGCAGCACGAGGTCGTCGACGTTCGTCACGGCGAACATCGCGGCCGCCTGCCCGATCAGCCCGAGGCTCATGCGCCGACGTCATCGCGACGAACCTCGCGGACACCCGACATCCGTCACCACGAACCCCACCACCGGCCCGACCAGCCCAAGGCTCATGCGCCGGCGAGGCCGCCCTCGCGGCAAGCGGCGATCAACCGCTCCACCTCGGGCCCCAGCGGCCGGTCCTCCTCGACCGGCGGCACCACCGACCGCACCCACTCGTAAGCCGCGCCCAACCCCGGCACCCCGTCCGGCGCCAGGTACCGCGCCTGCGACCCGGTGACCAGCTCGCACGCCGTGATCGCGAACAGGTGCGTCGCGGCCGCCCGCAGCTGCTCCCCCGCGGCCCACGCAAACGCTTGCACGTCCTCCTGACCGGCCGAGGTGTCGATCGACCCGAGCGTCGCGGGCGCCGCGAGCCGGCGCAACGCGTGCAGCTCGCCGACCGCCCGCTTGTGCAGCGGCACCAACCCCGCCCGGGGCCCCGGATCGGCCGTGAGCTGCGCCGGGAGGCCGCTGAAGCGCTCGTCGAGCAGGCGGTGCGTCCGCTGCACCGAGATCTCGCCGAGGTGGGCCAGCGCCGCCGTCACCGCGTCCATGCGCAGCCCGAGGTCCACCGCGTGGTACGCCGTCCCCGGCAGGAATTCCCCGTCGACGAACGACGGCGAGTCCCCCGGCATCGTCTGCCAGCGCGCGATCGTCTCGTGCAGCTCGGTGTTCACGCGGGAAGCGTGCGCCAGCGCCCGCGGCGCGACCCGCACCGAAAGCGGCGCCTGCACGACTTCGGCGCGCACGGGACCCGCGCCCACCATCCCGGTCAGCGCCTCCAGCAGCCGCCGCAGGTGGTCGTCGCCGCCCGCCATGACCGGGGCGAACACCTCGCGCGGCGCACCGAGGACGTCGATCGCCATCGCTTCGGTGAGCGTCTGCAACTGGATGAGCTGCCGCGCTTCGCTCCACCCGCGTTGCGCGTGCATCACGGCCAGCGGAGAACCCTGAAGCAGCGAAGCACCTTCCTTGGGCCCCAACACGTACGGCTTGGCAGCTCGGCGAGCGAGCGCGTCCGCCGCCGGGGTCTCGACGCCGTCTTCGAGGACGGTGCCGATGCCGAGGAACGTCTGGAAGGCGTGCGAGAGCGGGATGATCTCGCCCGAGCTGCCGAGCCCGCCGCGCGGCACGGCGGGGGTGAACCCGTCGTTCAAGCGGTCCACCAGGAACTGCACCAGCTCGGCGCTGACACCCGACCACGGCTGCAGGAAGTCGCGCAGCCGCACCAGAAGCAGCGCGCGGGCGTCCTCCGGCGGGAGCCACGGCGGGCCGCCGACCGCGCGGCCGATCAGCAGGTTGCGCTGGTGCTCCGCCTGCTGCCGCGTGTCGAGGGCGACACCCGCGAGGCGGCCCATGCCGGTGTTGACGCCGTAGACGGGCTTTTCGCGGCTTTCGAGCGCCGTCAAGAGCGCGTTCCGGCGCTCCTTCAGCGCTGTGACCAGCGCTTTGTCCAGAATCAACCGTTCACTGTCGGCGAACTGGCTTCCGTCGATGATCATCGGTACGGCAGCATGGTGCCGACGCCGGAAGCCTCGGCACGGGCGAGGATCATGTCCGCCACCGCTACGTCCGTTGTGGACAGTCCGCGGTGCCAGAACAGGATCCGTTCGGCGTCGTGCTCGCGGCCCGGCTTCTTCCCGGCCACGACGTCGCCGATCTCGGCGTGGACCCCGTCCGCGGTGAGCAGGCCGGCGTTGAGCTGCGGGCGCAGGGCGCCGAACCGCGGGTTGCCGGACTGCGATTCGCGCCAGTCGTCGACGACGACCTTGTCGACGTCGTCGAGCAGCGTGAGCTCCAGCGCGCTGATCGTGCCGTAGGGCACCAGGAAGGTGCCCGGCCGGAGGAACTCGCGCCGCACCAGCGGTTCGGGTTCGACCAGCCGGGAGGCCTCGACCTGGATGTCCGCGCCGTCCAGGGTCTCCTCGGCCGTGGCGCAGACGCGGACGTCCTTGCCGAGCCGTTCGGACAGCCGGCGGCCGAAGTCCTCGCGGGACTCCGGGCGCTTGCTGGTCACGCGGATTTCGGCGAAGTCGAACAACGAGTCGAGGAGGACGACGTTCCACCACGCGGTGCCGCGAGCACCGATGTGCCCGAGCACCCGGGAGTCCGGGCGGGCGAGGTACTTCGCGCCGACGGCGGTCATCGCGCCGGTGCGGGCCTCGGTGATCATCGTGCCGTCGACGATGGCCCGCGGCATGCCGGTGTCCGGGTCCAGCAGCAGGATCAACGCCATTTCCGAAGGGAGGCCCCGTTCGAAGTTCCCCACGAAGTCACCGACGACCTTCACGCCACTGACCTGCTTCGCGGACAGGTGGCCGCGGAGGATGTTGAAGTGGCCCTTGCCGCCGTTGTCCGGCACGAGGTGCGTACGCGGCTCGAAGACGACCTGACCGCGGCCGTGGTCGGCGAGGACGTCCTCGACCGCGCCGACGATGTCCGCTTCGGTGACGCCGAGCGAGTCGATGTCGGCACCGGTGAGGTACCGGAGCCAGACGGACGTCACTTGGCGAGGTCCTCGATGACCTCGGCGCCGGGCAGCGAGGCGAGCGCGGTGCCGGAGATCAGCAGCTTGCTGCCGCGGATCCCGCTGCCGATGACGAGCTCGGGCGCGTCGGCGACCGCCTTGTCGATCAGGATCGGCCAGTCGGCGGGCAGGCCGACGGGCGTGATGCCGCCGTACTCCATGCCGGTGAGGGAAACGGCTTCGTCCATCGGCGCGAAGGAGGCCTTGCGGACGTCGAGGCGGCGCTTGATGACGCCGTTGACGTCGGCGCGGGTGGTGGCGAGCACGAGCGCGGCCGCGAACCGGACTTCGCCGGCGCGCTTGCCGGCGACGACGACGCAGTTGGCGGACGCTTCGAGCGGCGAACCGTACGTCTCGCAGAAGGCGGCGGTGTCGGCCAGCGCCGGGTCGATCTCCGCGACGCCGACGGCGTCCGGGTCGGCGAGCGCGGCCAGCGCCTTGGCGACGGGCTCGGCGAGCAGGTCAGTACGTGTGGGGGCGGGAACGACGGTGAGGCTCCCGGCGATGGTCCAGGTCACCCCGCCAGCCTAGCTGTGCCGATTGTTGCCAATCGGGACCGGCAACTACCAGCTGGAGCCGCCGCGCTGGACCTCGATCAGCTTCGGCCGGACGTCCACTATGTAGACCAGGGCCGCGGCCATGGCGGGCACGTAGAAGATCATCCCGGGGCCCATCACGGGGAACAGCACCATGGCGAGGGTCGCGCCGCCGGTGATGAGCATCCACACGGGCTTGGTCTTGCGGTCCGCCGCGGAGTAGGCGTCGGCGCGCTGAAGCAGCGCGTGCACGAAGGCGAAGAGCCCGACCAGCGCGCTGCCCCAGTGGATGACTTCGAGGATCCAGTAGGCAACCAGCACAGCGACAGCTTACGGCAAACCGCCCGAACGACCCCGGCCCCGCCACCGGGGTCCGGTGGCGGGGCCGAAGGGTTCACGGCGTCTTTACTTGTCGGTCTTCGGCGCGGCCGGCTTCTTCGCGGCGGCGCTGGTGGTCGTGCGACGGGCCGGGGTGGCCGTCTTCGGGGCCGTCTTGTTGGCGACCTTGCGGCTCGCGGAGCGGGTCTCGTGGGCGACGTCGTCACCCAGCTCCTCGATGGCGTCCGCGGCCTCGCCGGCGACCTCGGTCACCTTGCGGGCGGTCTTCTCGCCGGCCGAGCGGGTGCGCTTGGTGAAGGTGCCCAGCACGCCGTCGACGCGCTCGCGGACCTCGCTGGTGACGCCCTCAACCTGGCCCTGCGCGGTGGCCACGGCCTCCTCGAGCTGCTCGATGGCCTTCTTGACCTGCGGCTGCGCGGCGAACTTGTCCCACGCCTGCTCGCCCGACTCGGCCAGCTTGTTGTACAGCTTGAGCGCGGCCTCGGTGTACTCGTCGATGACCTTGCGCAGCTCGGCCGGGTCCAGCTTCTCGCGGAGGCTCTCGACGTCGGTCGGCAGCTCCTGCAGGTTCTTGCGGGCCGCCTCGCCGCTCTTGGTCACGTTCTCCTTGGCCTTCGCCACGGCGTCGGTGACGGCGTGGGTGGCCAGGTTGCCGGCGCCGAGCGCGGCGAGCAGCGGGGTGCGGACCTGGTCGAGGGCGGTGTTGACGGCCTTCTTGACGTCTTCGGTGGTCTTGGGGGTGGTCATGCTGACTCCTTGGTGTCTGCGGCTTGCGCGGTGTCTGTGGTGTCTGGGGTGGGAGCGGGCGCGGCGGCCGGCCGTGCCGCGGCGTTCTCCCGGCGGAAGGACTCGTAGACGTCGAGCAGGACCTGCTTCTGCCGTTCGGTCAGCTCGGCGTCGGCGCGGATCGCGTCGCCCACCGGCCCACCCGTCGGCAGATCGAGGATCCCGGCCTGCACGTACAGCGCTTCCGCCGAAATGCGCAGGCCCTTGGCGATCTGCTGCAGGATCTCCGCGCTGGGCTTGCGGACCCCGCGCTCGATCTGGCTCAGGTACGGGTTGGACACGCCGGCGAGCTTCGACAGCTGGCGCAACGAGATCTTCGCGGTGTTGCGCTGCTGGCGGATGTACTCGCCGATGTCGGAAGCGATGTCCGCGACCTTCTCCATGGGACCGCCGGATCCGGGCTGGGTCCCACCGGTTTCTGCCATCCGGTCACCTCCTCGCGACACCTTCGACGGTACGCGCGAGTGCTAGCTATTGCAAGCACTCTGCTTGCAACCATCGGGTGTGACGCTCACCGCTACGGTGAGGGGATGACGCGCTCGGCCCGGCTGCGGCGGCGGCTCGTCGAGCACCTGCTCGACGAGGACGTCCTGCACGCTCCCGAATGGATTTCCGCCTTCCGCACGGTGCCGCGCCACGTCTTCCTGCCGCGGTTCTTCGCTCCGGCGGGCGGGCTGTGGGTGGCCGTCGACCGGGACGACCCGGGCTGGCTGGAGACCGTCTACTCGCGGGACGTGCTGGTCACGCAGCTCGACGACGACCCGGAGCGCTGGGAGCTCGCCCGGCGCACCGGGCCGGTGCCGGGGACGCCGACGAGCTCGTCGAGCATGCCGTCGATCATGGCGATCATGCTCGAGGAGCTGCGGGTGCGGGACGGCCAGCGCGTGCTCGAGATCGGCACCGGCACCGGCTACAACGCCGCGCTGCTGAGCCACCGCTGCGGCGCCGGCCAGGTGTCCACTGTGGACATCGACCCGGTGCTCGTCGACGAGGCGCGCGAGCGGCTGGCGCAGGCGGGCTACCGGCCGGCGTGCGCGGTGGGCGACGGCGCGCTCGGGTTCCCGGCCGGCACCGTGTTCGACCGGGTGCTGTGCACGGCGTCGGTGTCCTCGGTCCCGCCCGCGTGGCTCTCGCAGACCGTGCCGGGCGGCCTGATCGTGACGACGCTGAACCGGCCGATCGGCGCCGGGCTGATCCGCCTCGTCGCCGGCGAGGGCGGCACCGGGCAGGGCCACGTCCTCGCGCGCGACGGCCGTTTCATGCCGCTTCGCGCGCATCGGCTGCCGGAGGCCGACCGGCTGCCGATGCCGTCGCGGGACGACTGGGAGCAGACGCGCCTGCCGATGTCGATGGTGCTCCAGCCGCGCAAGCAGTTCGAGTTCTTCGCCGGGCTGGCGCTGCCCGGCGTCCGGGCGGTGCGCGACCACGACGGCACGGATCCGCACGCGACGGGCGGGCCGGGCGAGAGCGGAGTCGCGCTCGTCCACCCCGACGGCTCGTGGGTCCGCCACCGCAAGCGCGGCGGCGCCGACGAGGTGGCGCAGGGCGGCCCGCGAGCGCTGTGGGAGATCGCGGAGGCGGCGTTCGTCGAGTGGTGCGAGCTGGGCAAGCCGGAACGCGACCGCTTCGGCGTGACGGTCACCGGCGAGCGCCAGGAGTTCTGGCTCGACGAACCGGACGGCCGCACCTGGCCCCTCGGCTGACCGGAGCTTTCACGTGAAAGCTCCGGTCAGGGCAACCGGTCGCGGATCCACTTCTCGACGTGGTCGGCCGTCGCCTCCGTCGAGACGTCCGTGGTGTCGAAGAGGTCCACGCCCAGCTCGGGCGCCGACTTCCGGAGCCAGTCGTTGAACTCCAGCATCTCCTCGATCCGCGGCTCGTCCCACTCGCGCCACGCCGGGCGGGCCCGCAGGCGGCGACCCAGCGACTCCGGGGTGCTCACCAGCGCCAGATAGTGGATGTCGCTGAAGAACGCGCGCTCCGGCAGCGGCTCGAACTCCGGGGGCGCGACCGTGCCGCACAGCACGACCGGGCGGCCGCTCTGGTGCAGCACCGCCGCCATCCGCAGCCAGACCGCGCGGAACGCCGCGACGTCGTCGCGCAGGGCGTCGACCCAGAGGATGTCCTGCTCCAGCACGACGACGTCACCGGCCATGCGCGCGGCCAGCAGCGGCCCCATCGTCGACTTCCCGGCGCCGCTCGGGCCGGTCAGCGCGAACAGCGGCAGCTTCCGGAACGGCCACTCGTGCCCGCACTTCCGGCACGTGAGGACCGGCCCGGCGACGAGCGGGCGGTCTGCCCGGTCGCCGCACGCCGGGCAGATCCGCAGGTCGAGACCCACCTCAGTCGAAGAGGTTCTCGAGGAAGCCGCGCTTGCGGTGGCCGCCGTGGCCGTACGGCCGCGGCGAATCCGAATACCCGCGGTGCGGCCGGGGCGAGTCCCCGTACCCGCCGCGGTACGCCTTGGGCGAATCCGGGTAGCCGCCGCGGTACGGGCGCGGGGAGTCGGGACGGCCGTGACCGCCCTGGTACGACGGGGGCTGGTGGCCGTAGAAGGAACTCTCCGCACCGGCGATCGCTTCGAGCTCACCGCGGTCCAGGAAGATCCCGCGGCAGCCCTCGCACTGCTCGATGTGGACGCCGTTCTTGTCCACGGTCCGCATCTGGTTCTGACACTTCGGACAAATCACACATGCGAGCCTACGCACAAATCGGTCAGCAGGCGCACAGGCAGAAGGGGTGGCCCACCGGATCGGCGTAGACGCGGAACGTCTTCGGCGCGTCGTCCAGCAGTTTCGCGCCCAGGCCGAGCACGCGCTCGTGCGCCGCTTCCAGGTCCGTGACGTTCAGGTCCAGGTGCAGCTGCTGCGGGTTCTCCGCGGACGGCCACGACGGCGGCCGGTAGTCGGCCACCCGCTGGAACGCGATCCCGGCGCCGCCGGCCGGGTTGGCGAGGGTGACCCAGTGGCCGTCCTCGGCGACTTCCGGCTCGTCCCACTCCAGCACGGCCCGGTAGAAGCCGGCCAGCGCCACCGGGTCGGGGCAGTCGAGGGCCACCACACCCAGCGTCGGTACCGCGCTCATCGTCGCTCCCTTCGATCGTGAGTAACCAGCTATTGGAGTATGAGGGTTAGCGCACGCGGGGGCAACCACCGGTCGCCGTACACTGGTTCGGTGCACACCGACGCCTCCCTCGTCGTGGAGTTCCTCAACACGGTCAACGTCGAAGAGGGCACTGACCTGCTCGAAGATCCCGGGCAGTGGCGGGAGTGGGCGGCCGGGCGCGCGCTGACGGCCAACCCGGCCGCCGAGGCACGCGCGGCGCGGGACGCCCTGCGCGCCGCGATCGGCGACCCGCGGCTGCCGGGCGGGAGCCTGGACGTCGGCACGCGGATCTCCTTGACCGACGCGGGGCCGGCGTTGGTGGCGGACGACGTCGTGGGCGCGGTGTTCGCGGCCTGCGCCCGGCTGGTCGTCCGCGGCGACTGGATCCGGTTGAAGATCTGCCCGGCCGACACGTGCCTGTGGGCGTTCTACGACGAGTCCCGCAACCGCTCGCGGACGTGGTGCTCGATGCGGGTGTGCGGCAACCGCGAGAAGGCGCGCGGCTGGCGAGCGCGAGCCGCGGAGACCGCGGCCGGCTGAGGTTCCGGGCCCGCCGCCACCCCGCAGCCGGCATCCCCCGCCCGGACGGACGTAGTGAATGACTCATTCATGTCGTCTGGCGACATGAATGAGTCATTCACGTCGTTCGCGAGCCACCCACCCGAGGTCTCATCCGAGCGGCGGACCCTCGAAAGGCTGTGGACAACTCGACCGCAACCCCCCACATATCCACGCCCCCACCACCGAGACCCCCACACGTTGTGGACACCCATTAGGCCATCACCGTGAAAACCTGTGGATAACCCCGGGGATAACTCAGCTTCCTGTGGACAACTGGTTTGAAGGTCCCTCAGATGTGGTATACGAACCGGCTCATCAGAACAGCAGCTCCGCCACGGCGTAGATGACGAGCCCAGCCAATGCACCGACCACCGTGCCGTTGATCCGGATGAACTGCAGGTCTCGCCCCACCTGGAGCTCGATCTTCCGCGACGTCTCCTCCGCGTCCCACCGCTCGACCGTGTCCGTGATGATCGTCGTGATCTCGCGCGAGTAGTTCTTCACCAGGTACGCCGCCGCGCCCTCGACCCAGCCGTCCGCCTTCGAGCGCAGCTGGTCGTCGGACACCAGCCGCGTGCCCAGCGACGTCAGCCCCAGGCGCACCCGGCGGCGCAGTTCGCTCGACGGGTCCTCCGCCGCCGTCAGCAGCATCTCCTTCGCCGTGCTCCACGCCGAGCCGATCAGGCGCTGGACCTCCTCGTGGTGCACGATCTGGCCCTTGACCTGCTCGGCGCGGGCCATCACGTCCGGGTCGGTCTGCAGGTCCTGGGCGAACTCGCCGAGGAACTTGTCCAGCGCCAGCCGCATCGGGTGGTTGACGTCGGTCTTGACCGCCCACGCGAACGACAACACCTCGCCGTAGACCTTGTCCGCGAGCATCTCGTCGACGAACTTCGGCGACCAGCTCGGCGCCCGGTCGGACACCACGCGCAGCATCGTCGTGTGGCTGTCGCGGACCCACTCGTACGCGCGGTCGCACATCAGGTCCACGAGCTTGTGGTGCGCGCCGTCGGCGAAGACGCCCTGCAGGATCTTGCCCAGCGGCGGGCCCCACGGCTTGTCGATGATCCGCCGCGCGACCGCCTGCTCCATGATCGCCTGGACGTCCTCGTCACGGAGCACTTTCACGGCCGCCCGGACCACCGTGGCCAGCTCGGACGTCACGCGCTCGGCGTTCTCCTCCTGCGCGAGCCAGCCGCCGAGCCGCTTGGCGATCTCGACGCGCTTGAGCTTGTCGCGGACGACCTCCTCGGACAGGAAGTTCGACCCGACGAAGTCGCCGAGGCTGTTGCCCAGCGCGTCCTTCTTGTTCGGGATGATCGCCGTGTGCGGGATCTTCAGCCCGAGCGGGTGGCGGAACAGCGCGGTGACGGCGAACCAGTCGGCCAGCGCGCCGACCATGCCGGCTTCGGCCGCGGCGCGCACGTAGCCGACCCAGCCCGGCCAGCCGGCCGACTGCGCCCAGCTGGTCAGCAGGAACACGACGGTGGCGCCGAGCAGGAACGACAGCGCGACCAGCTTCATCTTGCGCAGCGCGCGCCGCTTTTCCTCTTCGCCGGCGAGGCCGCCCGGCGGGTCGGCGGGCGTCACCTTGGCGGGGGTCAGTTGCTCCACATCACCATTGTCCGTGAGGATGGCTGATCGTGCGCGAACCTGCTCTCGTCCCCCGCCTCCGGCCGTTCACCTCGACCATCTTCGCCGAGATGACCGCGCTGGCCGTCAAGCACGACGCCGTCAACCTCGGCCAGGGCTTCCCGGACACCGACGGCCCGGCCGGCATGCTCGACGCGGCCAAGAACGCGCTGTTCGGCGGGGCCAACCAGTACCCACCGGGGCCGGGACGGCCCGAGCTGCGGGCCGCGATCGCGCGGCACCGGCTGCGCTACGGCACCGAGTACGACCCGGACACGGAGATCCTGGTCACCGCGGGCGCGACCGAGGCCATCACCGCGACGCTGATCGCCCTGACCGAGCCCGGCGACGAGGTCATCGTCATCGAGCCGTACTACGACTCCTACGCCGCCGCGGTCGCGATGGCGGGCGCCGAGCGCCGGGTCGTCGGGCTCGTCGAAGGCCCGGACGGCCGGTTCGGGCTCGACGTCGCGGGCCTGCGCGCCGCCGTCACGCCGCGGACCAGGGCGATCCTGGTCAACTCGCCGCACAACCCGACCGGCACGGTGTTCACCCGCGCCGAGCTGGAGGCGCTCGCCGCGCTGTGCGTCGAGCACGACCTGATCGCGATCTGCGACGAGGTCTACGAGCACCTGGTGTTCGACGACGCGGAGCACATCCCGCTGGTCACGCTGCCCGGGATGCGGCCGCGGACGGTGAGCATCTCCAGCGCCGGGAAGACGTTCAACTGCACCGGCTGGAAGATCGGCTGGGTCTGCTCGACGCCGGAGCTGGTCGCGGCGGTGAAGGCGGCGAAGCAGTTCATCACGTTCGTCTCCGGCGGGCCGCTGCAGCCGGCCGTCGCGCACGCGCTAGACCACGAGCTGGCCTGGGTCGACAGCCTGCGCGCGTCGCTGCAGGAGAAGCGCGACCGGCTTTCGGCCGGGCTCGCCGAGGCCGGCTTCACGGTCCGGCCGACGGCGGGCACGTACTTCGTCTGCGTCGACGTGCGGCCGCTCGGCTTCACCGACGCCGCCGACCTGGCGTGGGAGCTGCCCGGCCGCGTCGGGGTCGCCGCGGTGCCCGTGAAGGTGTTCACCGATCACCCGGACGAGTGGAAACACCTCCTGCGTTTCGCGTTCTGCAAGCGCAACGACGTCATCGACGAGGGCGTCACCCGATTGCGCAAACTGGTCTGACGACCGCGGTCCGGCTCGGTGGCGGCCGTCCGCGTCGCCGAGCCGGTTTCGCGAGGCGAGCGCCAGGACGGACCGTCACGCTCCGGAGCCGCGGCCGCACAGCTCGACGGTCGGTTGGTCACCGACCGCACGCGGAACGGGTGTGCCCCGTCCCACTCCGCGGACCGATTTCCGACACCCGGCCAAAAACTCCTTCACGAACACTGACCGCCACCGAACAAACACCGGTCGCGATGGACATTGGCGAAACATCAGGTCAACGCGCAAATGTGCAAGTTGCAGAAATCGTCCGAATGGCCGCAACGAAACCCCCGAACGGCACTGAGAGTGATCAACTCGTCGGCCGCAGTTGCCTTGCCAGGCCAGGCCGTTCCGCCTTGTGGGCTGGATCGAACGCGGGAGAGATGAAAGACTCCCGAGCGGTGCTAGAAAGAGTGCAGCCCCGGGGGAACTGCGACCTGGCCGGAGAAAGACCCCAGCAAGAACGGACTCGAGCGCGAAGCGTTGGAGCCACAGGCGCGGACGGTGGTGGTGGCGGTGAGCAGCACGGCGAACGCGCGCCGCAGCGCCTCCGCGCTCACCGCGGGTGAAGTGCGCCACGTCGGCCCGCTCGCCGCGGGCGAGGTGCCTCAAGGGGCCGGCGGCTCACTCTCCACGGCTGAGTTGCGCCAAGGGGCCAACCTCCTCGCCGCGGGCGAGGTGCACCGCCCAGCCAACCTGGTTTTCGCAGGTCAGGACTCGTTCCCCACCCGGAAGTCCCTTCGCGCGCGCGGGCGCACGCCGCGCCCCTGGGCCGCCGCGCTGCAGCGGCCCGCCGCCAAGATCCTCGTCGCCGGGGGCCTGACCCTGGCCGGGTGGCTGCTCACCGGAGCGCTTTCCGGCAGCACCGCCACCGCGGCCGAAACCGCCGGCTGCCCGCACGCCGTCGCGTCCACTGTGGAGCACGGCGGCCTGCTGCACGGCCACCACCGCAAGAACCACCGCGAAACCGCCACCTGCGCGCAGCAGCCGGCCGACGCGAGCAAGACCGGCACCGACGCGGCCGAGACCGAGACCGACGCGGCGAAGACCGACGAGACCTCGGCCGACACGGCGAAGACCGGCACCGAGTCCGTCGTGGAGCAGTCCACGAAGGACACCCAGCCGGCCGGAGAGCCGGCGACGGAACCGGCCACGAAGGCGACCTCGTCCGGCGGCGGCCTGCTGAACGGCCTCGTCGGCACCGTCCAGTCGGTGACCGAACCCGTCACGAAGACCGCTACCCCCGAAGGCGACAGCGGCCTGCTCGGCGGGCTCGTCGGCGGCGTCGTCAACGTGGTCGGCGGGACGCTGAACACGGTCACCACCACGGTGTCCGGCACGCTGGACACCGTCAGCACGCTGACGAACACGCTGTCCCACACCGTCCTCGCGCCGCTCACCCAGCCGCCCGCGGACAACCCCGACGCGCCCGTCCTGCTCCCCCTCGACGACGTCCTGAACCCGATCCTCGGCGGCAGCTCGAACTCCGGCGGCGTCACGGTCACCGTGCCCGGCGTCACCACCGACACCGCCACCCAGCCGGCCACCACCGCCGCCGCCGTCGTCGTCGAGACCGTGCCCGCCGAAACCACGACGACGACTCAGCAGACGTCCCGGGTCACGGTCGTGCACCTCGTCGAGCGCCAGAACACGCTGCCCGCCAAGCAGGAGCAGCCGCGCGACTCCGGTGTCCACGCTCGCAACGGCGGCGACACCACCCCGGGCCTGCCCGGCGGCACCAGCGCCCCGAGCGCGCCGGCCCCGACCGCGGCGCCCGGCCACGACGGCCAGGGCGGCGCCCGCCACGCCTTCGCCGTCCACACCGACGACGTCACCACCACCCAGCTGAAGCTCATCGGCACCAGCCGCGACCACGAGGTCGACGGCGCCGGCAGGGAAGCCGCCCTGCCCACCACCTCCCCCGACTGACCCCGAACCGGGCAGCCGGGGACAACTGCGTCCAAATCAAGATCATCAGGACGCTTCCGCACGCCGTCGAGGCGTGACGTTTCCCCTGCTCCAGTACGAAATTCGTGACTCTTTCACGTCTCGTGACGCCGCAGCGCGTCCGACGTACCCCAGGGGCTGAAACCCATGCGAAACCACTGTCTTTCCGACCGGCCGACCGCGCCCGGCCGGGTCGGATCCCGGTCCCGGCGCCGCGCTGCCCCCGTGGCGCCGGGACCCACACCGGGCGCGCTCCGGGAGTCCTCGCTCACCGCGCCGAACGAGGATTCGCAGTACCGAGAGCGCGCCTGAACCGCGGGCTTCCCGGCACGTCGAGGGGCTGTGCCGGGAAGCCAGCGGTTACCCGCGAGCGGGGTCACGTCCGCGAGTGGGGGTGTGAATCAACGAACCGGTGCGCTGGATGCACATGAACGCCGCCCATCCCTGGGAGCAGGCTCGCATCCAGCGCACCGGTTCGTCTTTCTAGGCGATCGGCGCCGCCAGCGACTCCGGCGTGCCGCGGACCGACGCCTCCGCCGCACTGAGCCGCCGCACCGCCTCCTCGATCCGGTCCGGCGGCAGCGAGAACGGCAGCCGGATCCAGCGCTCCAGCCCGCCGTGGACGCCGAAGCGCGAGCCCGGCGCGACCTGGACGCCGTGGCTCGCCGCCGCCACCGCCAGGCGCGAGCTGACCGGCTCCGGCATCCGGCACCACAGCGACAGGCCGCCCTTCGGCAGCGTGAACGTCCAGTCCGGCAGGTACCGGTGCACCGCGCCGGCCAGCGCGTCGCGGTAGCCGCGCAGCTCCTCGCGACGACGGCCCAGCGCGGCGTCGTCGTCCAGCAGCTCGCCGAGCACGATCTGCTCGAACACCGGTGAGCCCAGGTCGACCGCGTAACGCGCCGAAACCAGCCGCCCGAGCAGGTCCTCCGACGCGCGGATCCAGCCGAGCCGCAGCCCGCCCCAATGCGTCTTCGACGCCGAGCCGACGCAGATCGCCAGGTCGCCGGCGAAGGCGGCCAGCGGCGGCGGCCCGGCCAGCGGGTCGCCTTCCAGATCAAGCTCGACGAGCGTCTCGTCGACCACGACCGGCGTCCGCGCGCGGGCCAGCACGGTGCCGAGCCGGGCGCGGCCTTCGGCGTCCAGGCGCAGGCCGGTCGGGTTCTGGAAGTCGACGACGAGGTAGGCGAACCGCGGGGAAGCCTGGCGCAGCGCGGCGTCGACGCCCGCGATGTCCCAGCCGCGCTCGCCGCTCGGGTCGAGCGCCACCGGCACCGGGATGGCGTGCGCGGCCCGGATCGCCTCCAGGGCGTTCGGGTACGTCGGCTGCTCGACCAGCACGCGGTCGCCGGGGCCGGCGAGCATCCGCAGGACCAGGACGAACGCGTGGTGCGCGCCGTTGGTGACCATGACCTGCGCGGGGGTAGTCGGCAGCCCGCGTTCGGTGTAGCGCCGCGCGATCTTCTCGCGCAGGCCGAGCAGGCCGCGCTCCTGGTAGCCGTGGTCGCCCAGGTGGTCGGCGAGCCGGACGCGGGCCGCGTCGACCGCCGCGGCCGTGCCCGGGATGGCGGGCGAGGAGGCGTGGGTGAAGTCGATCGAGCCGTCGCCCACCGGGGCGAGCGGGCCGCGGCGACGCCGTCCGGGCGCGGCGATCCACGAGCCCGCGCCGCGGCGGCTCGCGACGAACCCGCTCTCCCGCAACCGGTCCAGCGCGGCGCCGATCAGCGTCCGGCTGACGCCGAGCGCGTCGGCCAGCTCGCGCTCGGCGGGCAGCCGGGTGCCGAGCGGGAGCTGGCCGTCCAGCACCTGCAGCTCGATGGCCGCGGCCAGGTCGGCCGCCCCCTGCCGGGAACCCTGCCGCCACGAGCCCAGCATGACGGCCAATCGCGGCCCGGAGATACGTCCACCCAGTGGGACAGCGGCTTCCATAAGGCCAATATCCTGGAATTGGCTATGGTTTACAAGGCCACTTCTGACGGATAGTGCCGGTGTGGCTCAGATCGACCTCCGGCCCGTCCGGATCTCCCGCGACCCCGTCCGCCGCAGCGTCCAGTTGCTCGGCGGCCTCGCCCTCTACGGCACCAGCGTCGCCCTCGTCACCCGCGCCGGCCTCGGTCTCGAGCCGTGGAGCGTGCTGGCCGAGGGCGTCCTGAAGCACACCGGCCTGACGTTCGGCACGGTCACCGGCCTGATCTCGGTGGTCGTGCTGCTGCTGTGGATCCCGCTGCGCCAGCGGCCCGGGATCGGCACCATCGCGAACGTCGTGGTCATCTCGGTGATGGTCGACGTCGTCCGGGCGTTCGTCCCGGACCAGCACGACCTGGCGTGGCAGATCGTGCTGCTCGCCGGCGGCGTCGCGCTCAACGGCGTCGCGACCGCCACCTACGTCGGCGCCCGCCTCGGCCCGGGCCCGCGCGACGGCCTGATGACCGGGCTCGCCGGGCGCACCGGCTGGTCGGTCCGGCTGGTGCGCACCGGCATCGAGGTCACCGTGGTCGCCGCCGGCTTCCTGCTCGGCGGGACCGTCGGGGTCGGCACCGTGCTCTACGCGCTCGCCATCGGCCCGCTCACCCAGGCGCTGCTCCCGCTGACCACGTGGCGCGAAAAGCAGCAGCCCTGACAGGGTCGTCAACCCGCCTTCCGCTGCTGGACGGCCCGGCGCAGCGTCAGGTAGTCGGCGCCGCGCCGGGCGAGGACGTCGTCGGTGCCGCGCTGCCGGGCCAGCGCGAGCAGGATGTGCTCCTGCCCGAGGTGCTTGTCGCCCAGCCGGACGGCTTCCTTGAGGCTCAGCTCCAGGGTCTTCTTCGACTGGGACGTGAACGGGACGTGCCCGCGCTTGGCCGGGCCCAGCCGGCCGGCGAGCGCGCCCTCCCCGTGGGTCCGCTCGACGCTTTCCACGATCTGCTCGACATCGATGCCGAACTCGGTGAGCGCCTCGGCGTCGGCGTCGCTGACCCCGCCCCGCCGTCTCGTCCGCTCCAGCTCCGCGGCCAGGTCGTCGGTGGCGACGCCCAGCTCGGTGAGCAGCGGGACCCCGGTCTTGAGCAACCCGGCCAGCAGGTCCACCGGCCCGACCTCCACCGAGCCGGACTGCCGCGCCGTCATCTGCGCTTCGACGACCGCGAGCCGCGCGTCCGCCGTGAACCGCTCGAACATCAGTGCCTCCCGTACTTCTTGTGCACGGCCTGCCGGCTGACCCCCAGCTCGGCGGCGATCTCCTGCCACGACCAGCCGTCGATCCGCGCGCTGCGGACCTGCACGGCCTCCAGTTGTTCCACCAGCCGCCGGAGCGCGGCGACCGCACGCAGTCCCACCCGGGGATCGCGGTCGCCGGCCCGGGCGGCCAGGTCCGTCGCTTCCGTCATGCCTGTCAACCTACGTTGACATCGGCGGGTTGTCAACCTGAGTTGACAGACGCGTCAGCGCGAAGGTCTCCGGGGCTCGACGTACAGTCGGGTGATGCCCGAGATCGTGATCGCCGAGCGGGCCGGGGTGGGCGCCGACGGCCACCCCCGCCCGACCGAAGACCACGTCGTCGTGCTGGACAACGCGGTCCTGGTGCTCGACGGCGCCACCTCGTCCGACCCCTCGCAACCCCCGGGCGGCTGGTACGCCGAACGCCTGGCCCAGCGCTTGGCCGACGACCTCCGCGCGGCCCCGGAAGCCGACCTGACGGACACCCTGACCAGCGCGATCGCCGCCGTGACCGACGAGAACGCGTTGCGCCCGCAGCAATCGCCGTCGAGCACGGTCGCCGCCGTGCGCTGGCTCGGCGACCAGGTGGACGCGCTCGTGCTCGCCGACAGCCCGGTGGTCGGCTTCGGCGGCTTCGGCGTCGACGTCGTCTCGGACGACCGGCTCGCGCGGCTGCGCCGGCGCGGCATGCTGCAAACCGGCGCCGACGTCCGGCGAAGACGCAATGCCCACGACGGCTTCTGGGTCGCCGAAGCCGACCCGGGCGCGGCCGCGCACGCCGTGCGCCGCAGCTGGCCGCGGGCGAACGTCGACGCCGTCCTGCTCGCCAGCGACGGTGTCTCCATCGGCGTCGACCAGTACGAACTCTTCGACTGGCGCGAAGTCCTCGCGATCACGCGCGCCGACGGTCCGGACGCCGTGCTCGACGCCGTCCGGACCGCCGAAAAGCAGGACCCGGACGGCGAGCGCTGGCCGCGGCCGAAGCGTCACGACGACCAGGCCCTGGTGCTGATCGACTTCGCATCCGGGGGAATTCAGGGTCTTCCCTGATCACGGCCGTCCCGTTCTCCGAGAACCTGGAGAGCATGGGGACGGAACAGGGGAAGCGCACGAGACCGTGGCGGCTGGTGGCGCTGGGCGCGATCGGCTGGGGGCTGTTCACGGCCGTCGTGCTGCACATCATCAGCTCACGCGACCCGGTGTACGACACGCTGTCGAGCTACACGGTGACCGACCGGGGCGACGGCATGCTCGCCGCGAGCGTGTTGTCGCTGGCCATCGGCTCGCTGGCGGTGCTCGGCGCGCTGCACGCGGCAGGGGTGCCACTGTCGCGCACGACCCGGTTGCTGCTCGCATTGTGGTCGCTCGGGATGGCCGCGGCCGCGGTGTTCCCGGCGAGCTACCCGGAGGCACCCGACCCGGTGAGCGGTGAAATCCACCTCTACGCGTGCCTGGTCGCGTTCCTCAGCCTGCCCGGCGCCGCGATCTCCCTGCTGGAGTCGCTGCGGGGACGCCCCGAACGCGCCACCGTCGTGAAGGCGCTCCGGCTGAGCGCGGGCGCGTTCGGGCTGTTCGCGCTCAGCTTCGTGTTCGTGCGGCTGAGCGAGGCCGGGGTCGAGCCGTTCCGGCAGATCTCCGACGCGTTCCCGATCGGCGTCATGCAGCGGCTGCTGCTGCTCGCCGACGTCGTCCTGCTGCTCACGCTGCTGCGGGTGGCGACCCGGCTGGAGTCAGCCTTCGACGGCCGCCGCGAATTCGGGCGCGTAGCCGTACAGGCCGGGCATGCCGCCGGTGTGCAGGAACACCACGTGGTCGTCCGGGGCGAAGTGGCCGGCCCATTCGACCAGCGCGGCGGCCACCTTCCCGGTGTAAACGGGATCGAGCACGACGCCCTCGGTGCGGCCGAAAAGCCGTAGCGCGGCCCAGACGGCGTCGGTCGGGATGCCGTAGCCGGGGCCGAGCGTGGAGTCGCCCAGCTTCGCGTGGTCGAGCGACGGCGGGTCGACGCCGAGGAGCTTGGCCGCGCCCGCGACGAGGTCGTGCAGGTTCTCGGTGGCCTCGTCGAGCGGGTGGCTGACGCAGGCGATGCCGACGCCGAGGCCTCCCAGGAGCCCGGCGGCCAAGGTCACTCCGGCCGCGGTGCCGCCACTGGCGTGCGGGACGACGAGGTGGGCGCGCTCGATGCCCCGTTCTTCGAGCTGCTTCGCGAGTTCGTAGGTGGCGCGGACGTAACCGAGGGCGCCGAGGTCGTTGGAGCCGCCGACCGGGACGGTGAAGACCTTCCGGCCTTCGGCGGCGGCTTCGGCGACGAGGCGGTCGTACGTGCGGCCGGTTTCGTCGCCGTCCGCGCAGACGTGGACGGTCGCGCCGAAGAGCCTGTCGAGCGGGAGGTTGCCGCTGCGTTCGTAGGCTTCGCCGTCGCGCGGGACCTTCGCGGTGAGGACGAGTTCGCAGCGCAGGCCGAGCTTCGCGCACGCGGCAGCGGTCTGGCGGCCGTGGTTGGTCTGCAGCGCGCCGAACGTGATGACGGTGTCGGCGCCGGCCGCCTGGGCCGCGCCGAGGTGGTATTCGAGCTTGCGGAGCTTGTTGCCGCCGGCGCCGAGCGGATGGACGTCGTCGCGCTTGAGCCAGAGGTTCCGCAGGCCGAGGGCTTCGCCGAGCCGTGGCGCCTGGTGCAGCGGCGTCGGCCAGCCGCCCAGGTCGACGCGGGGGATCGCGGCGAGTGCGGCGTCGGGGAAGCCGGCGAAGTCGAACGTCATGCGCCCCAGTCTGCCGCAAGGGTGGCCGAAGACCAGCGGTATCCGGTAACGTTCGTTCGAACGAACGAGAGCGCCCGGGAGGTGCCATGACCGCCACGAGCCTGGACTTCACCGGTCTCACCGCGCAGGCCGCGCAGCTCGCCGCCGGTGAAGTCACCTCCGCCGAGCTGACCGCGACCGCGCTCGGACGTGCGCACGCGAGCCAGCCGACACTCAACGCCTTCAAGCACCTGCGTGACGAAGCCGCGCTCGCCGAAGCGGCCGAGGCGGACGAGCGGCTGCGGGCCGGCGACCGGAAGCCGCTGCTCGGCGTGCCGGTCGCGATCAAGGACGACGTCGACCTCACCGGCCTGCCCACGTCGTTCGGCTGCGCCGGCGAGTTCCCGTGCGCCACCACCGACGCGCCCGCCGTCGCGCTGCTGCGCGCGGCCGGCGCGATCATCATCGGCAAGACGAACACCCCCGAGCTGGGCCAGTGGCCGTTCACCGAGGGCCCCGCCTTCGGCGTGACGCGCAACCCGTGGCACCCCGGCCACACCCCCGGGGGTTCTTCGGGCGGGAGCGCGGCCGCGGTGGCGTCGGGGGCCATCGCGGCCGCGCTCGGTTCCGACGGCGCCGGCTCGGTGCGCATCCCGGCCGCGTGGACCGGGCTCGTCGGCATCAAGACCCAGCGCGGCCGGATCCCGACCGAAAGCGAGCTGTTCCACGGCCTGACCGTGCTCGGCCCGCTCGCCCGGACCGTCGAGGACGCCGCCCTGCTGCTGGACGTCGTCGCGGACACCGGCAGCACGTTCCGGACCGCCGCCGCGCGCGAACCGGGCCGGCTGCGGATCGGGCTGTCGACGCGGATTCCCTTCACCGCCACCAAGACCCGGCTCGACCCGGTCGTCGAAGCTTCCGTGCGCCGCCTCGCCGAAACGCTCGCCGGGCTGGGCCACGAGATCGTCGAGGTCGAGCCGGACTACGGGCTGATCGGCCTGACGTTCCTGCCGCGCTCGCTCACCGGCGTCCGCGACTGGACGCTGCGGGTGCCCGACCGCGCCGGGCTCGACCCGCGCACGCGCAGCAACGCCGGCCACGGCCGGCTCCTGGCCGGGCCCGCGCTGCGGCTCGCCCGCGCGCTCGAGCCCGGGCTGCACCGGCGGATCGGCTCGGTGTTCGGCCGCGTCGACGTCCTGCTGACCCCGACCACCGCGACCCCGCCGCCGCCGATCGGCACGTTCGACGGGCTGTCCGGCTGGGAGACCGACCAGGCCATGATCGCCGCCTGCCCGTACGCTTGGCCGTGGAACGTGCTGGGCTGGCCGGGGGTCAACGTCCCGGCCGGGCTCACGGCCGACGGGCTCCCGCTCGGGGCCCAGCTGCTCGGCCCGTCGCACGCCGAGGAGCGGCTGGTTTCGCTCGCCGCGCAACTGGAAGAGGTCGAACGGTGGCCGGAGCGGCATCCCGAGACAAGCTGGTAAGCACCCGGGACGCCATCCTGCGCGGCGCGCTGACCGTCGTCGGCGAGCACGGTGTCGGCGGGCTGACGAATCGCCGGATCGTCGCCGCGGCCGGCGTTTCGCTCGGCACGTTGACCTACCACTTCCCCAGCCAGACGGCGTTGCTGCGCGAAGCGATGCTGCTGTTCGTCGAGGAGGAGACGGCGAAGCTCGGCGCGATCGTCGACGGCTACCGCGCGGAGGGGTTGAGCGTCGAGCAGGCGGCGTCGGTGGTCGAGCAGGTGATCGCGCAGCTGCCCTTCGGCGCCGACGAGCTGGGCGCGCACGAGCTGTACTTGCAGTCCGCCCGGGATCCTGAACTGCACGAAGCGTCTTCGCGGTGCTTCGCGGCGTACGACGAGCTGGCCGTGACGATCCTGTCGGCCCTCGGCGTCCCCGATCCCGGCCGGCTGGCGGGCCCGGTGGTCGCGCTGATCGCGGGCCTGCAGCTGCGGCGCTTGGCGACGGGCGAGACGGACACACCGGTGGCCGAGCCCCTGATGATGCTGCTCCGCGGGGCTTGATGGCCCGGCCGATCGTCCGCGGCACGGCGGCGTGGAAGTACTTCGGCGACTTCCGCGACGTGCTGCTGGCGGGCCAGGTGCTGGTGCTGCAGGTGGCGCACCCGGTCGTCGCGGCGGGGGTCCGGGACCACTCGGACTACACGTCGGACCCGTGGACGCGGCTGATGCGGACTGGTGCCTCGCTGTCGATCTACGTCTACGGCGGTGCGGCCGGCGCCCGGGTGGAGGCGGCCCGGTTGCGGTCCTTGCACCGGTCGTTCACGGGCACTTCGGACGGACGCCGGTACAGCGCGCTGGATCCGTTGGCTTATGGGTGGGTGCACGCGACGCTGGTGATGGTTCCGGTTGACGCACAACGGTTCTTCGGACAGCCACTGTCCACTTCGGAGCTTGAGGAGTACTACGCGCAGATGTGCGACGTCGGGCGGATGCTCGGGGTGCGGGCGCGGGATCTGCCGCCGGACTGGGCGGGGTTCGAGCGGTACTACGACTCGATGGTGGCCGGTTTCGCGACGAACGCGGCGATCGAGCAGCTCTTCGAGACGATCCGGACGGTGCCGAAGCCGGTCTCGTGGTTGCGTGATTCGTGGTGGCGGCCGGTCCGGGATCTGCAGGCTCGCGGGCAGATGTTCTTGATCCGGGCGACCTTGCCACCGGTGTTACGGGAGCGGCTGGGTCTACAGTGGACTCCCCGTGACCAGCGCCGGTTCGCGCGGTTCGCCCGCGTCGTGCGGCTTGTCGCGACCCCCATCCCACCGGGCTTCCGGACGGCGCACATGCGCTGGATCGGCAAGCTGAACGTGTGGCTCCGCGCGCACCCGAAGGCCTACCAGCGCCTGGTGGGCGGCCACGGCCCCGGCTCGACGGCGCAAGGGTCGTGAGTGTGGGGTCGGGTTCTGATGGGGAGACGCTCCTGAACCGGACAGGTTGTGTCCGGTATCCGGGATAGCGTCGTGATCATGACAACGAACACCGTCCAGCTGGCCTCCGTCCGCGTGATCACCGACGACCTACCGCGACTCGTCCGCTTCTACGAGGTCCTCACCGGCGCCACCCCGCAGTACCTGACCGACGACTTCGTCGAGCTGGTGACACCGTCCGCGACGTTCGCGCTCAGCGCGCCGGAGCGGGTCGCTTTCATCACGGACAACCCGCCGCGAGCGGCCGCCAACCGCACCGCCATCGTCGAGTTCGTCGTGGCGGACGTCGAATCCCTGCTCGCCTCCATGAAGACCGAACTCGGCGATGACCTCGACATCGTGCAGGCGCCGACGATGATGCCCTGGGGCAACATGTCCGTACTGCTCCGCGACCCCGAAGGGTCACTCGTCAACCTCTACACGCCGGTCACGCCGCAGGCGCGGCAACTGCAGCGGAACCGGACACCCAAGATGCCACCGGTCCTACCCTGAGTCGCCGCCGGGATCGACGATCGCCGCGGCGATCAGCTTCTGCCCCAGCGCGGCAATGACCCCGCGCAGAGCTTGCGGCCGCTCGATGACGAACGGCTGATCGAGAGCCGCCAATCTTCCCGCGACCCATTCCAACCGTTCCGCACGTACGAAAACTCTCAGCCATTGACCATTTCCGGAGACGCCGGCTACCGGTTCGACCGACGCCAGCGTCTCCGGGAACAGCGCTCGCACATGCACCGCGTCCGCGTCGACGAGCACTGACACCTCATGTCGCCCGGGACCCGCCGCGAGCGGGCCCACGACCCGCTGCACCGGGTTCAGGTCGTCCGGGACCTCGAACGTGCCCTCCAGCAGGCGCAGGCCGGCGATGCGGTCCAGGCGGAAGGTCCGCTCCGCCTGGCGCCCGACGTCGTGGCCGGTGAGGTAGAGCCGCCCGCGCACGGCGACGATGCCGTGCGGATGAACGGTGCGTGACTGTGCACGTCCGTGCCGCGGCAGGTAGTCGAAGGCGATCGGACGCCGGTCCCCCGCCGCCTGCGCCAGTCCGAGAAGCACTCTCGCGCCGGCCTCCTCGCTACCCCCGGCGCGCTCTGCCTCGCCGATCCGGCCGCCGGTGAAGTTCACGGTTTCGACCACCGCGTCGATCTGCCGCGCCAGGGCCGGGGGCAGTACCCGGCGCACCTTCGAGGTGGCGGCCTCCACGTCACCGATCGAGGCCGGACCGGACCCCGACCGGCCCGTCAGCAGAAGTCCCCAGACGACCGCCAGTGCTTCCTCGTCGGTGAGCATCAACGGAGGCATCCGGTAGTGGCGCGCCAGTCGGTAACCGCCGTAACGACCACGCGCGGAATCCACCGGAATGCCGAGCTCACGCAGGTGCTCCACGTAGCGGCGCACCGTGCGGCCATCCACGTTCAGGCGCTCGGCCAGCTCAGCAGCGGTACGGGTGCCACCGGACTGCAACAACTCGAGCAACGTCAATACCCGAGCCGTCGGCCGTGCCACGTCACCCCACACCATGATCGGGCTGACGCAGACCCGCCGACGCGCCCACACCGGGCGGGGTTCCCGCGGAGCCGATCAACGCCTGCAACTCATCGGAGAACACCATTTGCCCATCCTCGGCCCGAAAGGTCGAATAATCAGGAGACACTCCCTGAACACTCCCGGCAACTCGCACAGTCGCCGACCGGCACTTCGCCGGTCAGTCGTCGCGGCCGGTGGTTCGCGCGTAGTGGGCCCGGGCCTTGGCCCGGTTCCCGCACCGGGACATCGAGCACCACTGCCGGTTCCGCCGCGGGGACGCGTCACAGAACCGGATCCCGCAATCGTCCGCCGCGCACACCCGCACTTCGGCGTCGCTCGTCGCCAGGTCGATCGCGTCCGCCGCCAGCGCCGCGAACGCTGTCGCCACCGGGTCCTTCGGGGCTGGGACCTCGCGGCGCAGCCGGCCGCCCACCAGTACCAACCGCGGCGGTGGGACCGGAGCCGACGCCGCCGCGTTGTTCACCAGCTCGATGTCCATCTTGTCCGGCACCTCGGGCGGCAGCAGGACCCGGTCGATCGCCTCGCGCAGTGCCTTCGCCGCCAGTACGTTCCCGGCCGTCACCGGCACCGGGCCCGTCGTGAAGCCCGCCAGCGAAAGCCACTCCGCCAGCGCGTCCGGTCCCGTCAGCAGCTCCACGCCGTCCGCGTACCGCGCGCGCAGTGTGTTGACCAGGTCGAGGCACGGCCGTCCGCCGTCGAATGCCCACTCCATTCCGCCACTCTAACCGTTGCCGACAGTTAGAACGTCGGCTACCGTCTAACCCCATGAACCGGTTAGAAAACATGGCCACGGTCAACGGACTCCGGATGCACTACCAGCGCGCCGGCGACGGCCCGCCGCTGTTCCTCCTCCACGGCTGGCCGCAGACGTCGCACTGCTGGCACAAGATCCTGGCGCCGCTCGCCGAGACGCACACCGTCATCGCCCCCGACCTGCGTGGCTACGGCCGCACCGACAAACCCAAGACCGGCTACGACAAGCGCACGATGGCCACCGACGTCGCCGCCCTCGCCGAGCACCTCGGGTTCACGAAAACCGCCGTCGTCGGGCACGACCGCGGCGGCCGCGTCGCGCACCGCTGGGCCCTCGACCGTCCCGACCAGGTCGACCGCCTGGCCGTCCTCGACATCGCCCCGACCCGCGCGATGTGGCAGCGCCTCGACACCGGCATCGCGAAGGCCTACTGGCACTGGCTCTTCCACCTCCAGCCCGACCTGCCCGAACTCCTCGCCGGCCAGGACATCGCCGCCTACCTCGGCTACTTCTTCGAACGCTGGACCTACCAGCGCCACGCCCTCGACGCCGAAGCACAGGCCGAGTACGTCCGCGCCTTCTCCCAGCCCGGCGCCCTGCGGGCCGGCTTCGACGACTACCGCGCCTCCTTCCCGGACGACGCCGAACTCGACGACGCCGACTTCGACGCCGGCAAGCGCGTCACCCAGCCACTTCTCGCCCTCTGGGGCGCGAACGGCCTGCTCGGCACCCTGCCGACGCTCGAGATCTGGCGGGAGTACGCCACCGACGTCACCGGTGAGGCGATCGCCGAGTGCGGCCACTTCCTGCCCGAAGAACAGCCGGACGAAGTGGTCTCCCACCTGCGGAAATTCCTGAACCCCTGAGACCCCCGGGGGCCCCGGTCCCCCGCGCTGGGGACCGGAGTTCCCTCCCCGCCGTGACGCCCGCCACCCTCGGCCGTCGCTAGGTTCGGACCCACGATGGGGACCAAACCGAAATTCGCGTTGCTGATGCTGCTGGCCGTGCTGGGGATCGCGGCCGGCGGCGGGACCGCGCACGCCGACGGCGCGCCGGCCGGCACCGACGTCCAAGTCGCGCAGACCCTCGGCGCGCGCGAACTGACCGTGATCATCCGCCGGGTCGACGTCACGCCGTCGCCGCTGCGGGTCGACGTCGTGACGCACCAGGGCTCGCCGCCCGGCACGCTGCACCTGGCCGTCGCGGCCGACGGCGTCACGAGCGCGCGCACCGACGTCGTGCTCGGCGCCGAACCGGGCGTCTACGCGGGAAATCTCCAAGTCGACAAACCGGGGCCGTGGGAACTGTGGCTGAGCGACGGCACCGGCCCGGCGGCGACGATCCCGTTCATCGTGCCCGCCCGGGTCGTCCCGCCGTGGGAGAAGGCGACCTACGGCGGCTTCGTCGCGGCGGGGGTGTTCCTGCTGCTCGCGCTGGTCGTCGGCGTCAAGGCGAGGCGGACGGCGTTCGCGCTGGTCCCGGCCGGTGGCGCGGTAGCCGCGATCGCCGTCGCGGTCACCGGCGCGCTGCTGTCGGCGAGCACTCCCCCGCCGCCCGCGCCCGGCAGCCAGCTCGATCCGACTTACGACAACGTCACCGACCCGTACGCCAACGCACTGTTGTCCACAGTGGACTACTCGCGCCCGCCGGTGAACCTCGCGGTGCAGGCGGAACCCGGCGGGCTCAAGCTGAACCTCACCGACGGCGCCACCGGCCGTCCGGTCGACGACCTGCTGATCCACGACAACGCACTCGTGCACCTGGTCCTGGTCTCGCCGTCCGGCCGGATGAGCCACCTGCACCCGGTGCGCGTCGGCCCCGGCGACTACCGCGTCCGCGTCGCCGATCCGGAGGCCGGCACGTACGCGGTCGCCGCCGAACTGGTGCGGCGCGGCGGCGGGGTCCAGCTCGTCCGGTCCACTGTGGACCTTGCCGGTACCGCCGCGCCCGCGCCCGAACCACCCGGCGCCGGGCCGCGGACCGTCGACGGCACCCCGGTCGACCTCACCGTCACGCCCGGCACGCCGACCACCGTCACCGCGCACTTCAAGACCCAGGACCTCCAGCCGTGGCTGGGCATGCTCGGCCACCTCATCATCGCCGGGCCGATCACGGGTCCCGTCGGGGAAAGCGCCGCGAAGGCGCCGACGTGGGCGCACGTCCACGCGATGATCCCGCCGGTCGCGGGCCAGCTCGACCGCCCGGACGAGACCGTCGCCGCGTACGGCCCGGACGTCAGCTTCACCTACACCTTCACCGCGCCCGGCCGGTACCGGATCTGGCTGCAGGCCGAACGCGGCTACCGCGTGCTGACGATCCCCGCCGTGGTGGACGTCCCGGCGACCGGAGCCGGCCGATGAAGCGCCCGACGTTGCTGATCGCCGTGGTCGCGCTGCTCGTCGCGGCCGGCGCCACCTGGTTGCTCTGGCCGAGCGGAGGCGCGAAAGCCTCGACGCAGCAAGCGGTTTCCGGGCCGTACACCGTGCAGTTCTCCGCGGACGAGCCCCGCATCGGCGGCAACACGTTCGCGGTGTCGGTCACCGGGCCCGCGCCCGACGCCGTCACGGTCGCGCCGGTCATGGCGCAGATGGGGCACGCGTTCCCGGCGGTCCCCGCGGCGCCGGACGGGCCCGGGCACTTCCGGGCCACCGGCGTCGGGCTGCCGATGTCCGGGCAGTGGGAGATCACCGTGTCGCTGCGCGGTCCCGGCGGGCCCGCCCAAGTCGTTTTTCCGTTGCTGGTCAAGTAGAAAGGTTCGGGGGAATGGATCTCACCGCATCCGGCGTGCGCACCACGCCGGTGGCGAAACAGGCGCGAACGGGGTTGCTGCCGGCGAACGTCGTGCTCGGCGGGTCGCTGTTGTCACTGGTCGGGCTGACCTGGGACATCCAGTGGCACAGCGACGTCGGGCCGGACACGTTCTTCACGCTGCCGCACCTGTTCCTGTACGCGGGCAGCGCGGTCGTCGGGCTGGCGAGCCTCGCCGTCGTGCTGCTGACGACGGCGGCGCGGCGCGCGGGCCGTCCGGTCGACCCGCGGGTCGGCGGGCGCGTGGTCAACGTCTTCGGCAAGACGTTCGCGGCGCCGCTGGGCTACCTGGTCTCGGGCGTCGGCGCGGCCACGTTCCTGCTGTACGGCCTGTGGGACCAGTGGTGGCACGGGCTCTACGGCTTCGACGCCGTCATCGACTCGCCGCCGCACATCGGGCTGCTGCTGGCGATCACGGTGTCGCTGATCGGCACGACCGCGGTGTTCGCCGCGGCGCGGGAGCACCGCTGGGGCCGGCTCGGCACGCTGGCGTCGCTGACCGTGCTGCTCACCTTCGGCCCGGTGCTCGCGCTCGGGCTGCAGCAGGTGCCGGACGACTACGCCGACGCCGTCTCGATCGGCTGCTCGATGATGGCGGTGCTGCTGGTGGCCGTCGGCGCGGGGTTCGTGCGGCGGCCCGGGGGCGCGGCCGGAACCGCGGCGATGGTCCTGGCCGTGCAAGGCGTCTTCTGGTGGTTCTCGCCGTGGGCGGCGAAGGCGTACGCGGATCTGGTCGACCTGCCGCTGCGGGACGCGATTTCCGGCGTGCCGGAGATGCCGTCGCTGACGCCGCTGGCGCTGCTGCCGGTGGCCGCGCTGATGGAACTGGGCTACCTCGCCGGCCGGCGCCGGGGGTGGCGCGCGGGCCGCGTGTCCGTGGTCGTCGGCGGGATCGCCGGGCTGCTGATCGGGCTGAGCCTGCCGGTCCAGCGCACCCTGCTCTACACCGGCGCGCACCTGCCGCCGGCCTGGTACCTGACGACGACGGCCGTGGTCAGCGGCCTGTTCGGGCTGCTCGGCGGGTTCGCCGGGTGGCGGTTCGGCGGGATGCTCTGCCTGCTGGCGCCCGCGAAGAAGGGGGAAACCGCTGATGCGTAAGACAGTGTCCTTCGGGGCTTCGCCCCGGCCGGGGGCTACGCCACCCGGAACCCCCATAAAGCGGACTGTCCTCGCCCTGGCGGCGGTCGCCGGGCTGCTGTTCGCGACCGCGGCGCCGGCCAACGCCTACGAGCCGGTCAACATCGTGCACACCGAGCACGTGCAGGCCGGGCCGTACGGGCTGACGGTCGGGTTCAGCACTTGGCCGCTGAAGGCCATGCAGTCACTGGACTTCACGTTCATCCCCGACGGCGGGATCGAGGACAAGTCCGGCACGCTCACGATGATCAACCCCGAGGGCGGCCAGAACCGGAAGCAGCCGCTGGTCCGGCACCCGCGCAAGCGCGACGTCTGGGGCCTGGACGTCCGCTCGATGCCGCGGCCGGGCGAATGGACGTTCCGCTTCACCGTCAACGGCCCGGCGGGCTCCGGCGCCGGCGACCTGAAGGCGCTGCCGGTGCTGGAGCAGCCGGGGCCACCGATGGGCTTGAGCTGGGCGATCAGCACGCTGCCGTTGATCGGGCTCGTGGTGCTGGTCGTGGTGGCCTGGCGCCGGACGCGGAGCCGGCTGCGCGGGGGCGAGCTTCCGGCAATCGGGTGAGATTCCGCTCACATCGGGCGCTCAGGCGTATCCGCGCCGTCGCGAAGGCCTCCTTCACCGTGAGAACGGGAAGGGGGCCTTCGCGATTTCAGGGCACAGGCGGGTGATCATGATCACCCGCGCAGGGGAGGGATCAGGCGGGCAGGTCGAACTGCCCGGCTTTCACGGCGACCAGGAACGCTTCCCACTCGGCGGTGTCGAACACGAACACGGGGCTGGTGGCGAGCTTGGTGTCGCGGACGCCGATCAGGCCTTCCCGGCCGAGGTTGACCTCGACGCAGCTGCCGCCGTTGGGCTCGCTGGCGAACGACTTTTCCCAGGCGGCCTCTTCGAACAGGGACACGGCCGTGTTCGGATCGTAATCCGCGAACGACGGATAATCCGCCATGGGTCGTACCTCCGAGGATCGATGGGGGGCGCGGTCGCGACCTGGTCGAACGTGCCCGCGTCCGGCTACTCAGTGTCTCAATGGAGTACGCCGCACGGCCAAGCGGGTGATCAACTAGGTCCGGCCTCGACATGAAGATTATTCCAGGAGTAGGATTAATCGCATCGGCCGGGGCGCTGGCGTCGGTGAATGACTGCCTGCATGCGACGGGCGGTCCCCGAACGCAGGCCACTGGCTGACGACCGACAACCCACCACCGCAGGACCTCATGGGGGAGGATCAGCGTGATCGTCGAGGACAGCGCGCCACCGACCGCGGGCCACGCCCGCCGATCGGGCGCCGCCCGCAGCACGAACGAGCTGGTCCGAAGCCGATGCCGGGAAGCGCTTTCCCCGGCACTGCCACCGCGACGAGAGCTGGGGGTGTAACCGATGGCCGTCCGAATGAACTCGCTGTTCCGCCGCGAGGATGAGCGCCGTGGCCGCCGGGGGATCGGGAACGAGCTGCGGAACCGCTTCGGTTTCAGCTTGATCCAGGCACCACTGCGCAAGACGACGACCTGGGCGACGGACCAGGACCTCCCGCTGCAGCGCTACTCGGACGGGGTCCGGACCACGCGCCCGCTGGAGACCGCGATCGACCTGACCCCGCTGCTGCGCGGCCGGATCGGGTCGCGGGCTTGAAAGCCTGAACTGCCGCACCACCACAGAAGAGCCCCGGTTCCCTGATGGGACCGGGGCTCTTGCCATTGCGGGCTACGGTTTCCGCGGCCGCCCCGCGCCGCTTGCGCATGACATGAACGACTCTTTCATGTCATCCGACGCCAGGAAAGAGTCGTTCATGACGTCCGGGACCGGGCCGAGGCTACGGTTTCCGCAGGAACAACCGCCCCTGGCGGTACGGCCGCTCCCCCTCGACGTGCTCCCGGTACATCCGGCCCACCTCGGCGAGCCCCGCCGCGGACGCCATCGAAGCCAGCGCGTCCAGCGGCCACACGTACGCCGTCGTCACCTTGTGGTCGAACGGCGAGATCTCTCCGGCTTCGAAGCACCCCAACAGAACGTGACCACCGGGCGCCAACGTCCGGGTGAATTCGGCGAAATACCTTGGCAGCTCCGCCGGCGGCGTGTGGATCACCGAGTACCACGACAGGATCCCCGCGAGCGACGCGTCGGGCACGTCCAGCGCCGCCATCGAACCGACGACGAACCGCAGCGAAGGACGAGCCGCGCGCGCCAGGGAAACCATCGCCGGGGACACGTCGATCCCGAACGCGTCGACCCCCAGGGAACTCAAGTGCGCCGTCAGGTGCCCCGGCCCGCAGCCGAGATCCGCGACCGGTCCCCGGCCGCGCACGTAGTCGGCGAACGCCGTCCACGCGGCGCGGTCCAGGGGGTCGCCATCCCAGATGTCGCGGACGAACTCGGCGTACTGTTCCGCGACCGCGTCGTAGGCAGCCGTCACGGTTTGCGGCCGAGGCCGCAGATGTGGCCGACGAACGCGGGATCGTTCGCCAGCTTCTTCGTCGCCCGGGACTCCATCTCCTCCGGGTGCCACTCCGGCAGGTACACGATGCCCGGCTCGACGAGCTCCAAGCCGTCGAAGAACGTCGTGAACTCCTCGCGCGAGCGCAGGTGCAGCGGCGTGCTCGACTTGTTGTACTGCGCCATGATCGACTCGCGGCTCTCGGAGTCGGCCATGTTCTCGAGGCCGTCGCTCGTGAGGTGCGAGGACAGGAAGTACGAGCCGGACGGCAGCAGCGACAGGTACTTCTGAATGGTCTGGGCCACCGGCTCGTCCTTGCCGAGGAAGTACAGGACGCCGACGATGATCAGGCCGATCGGGCGGTTCGGGTCGAGGACGCCGGTGTCGAGCGCGCGCTTCCAGATGTCGGCCGGGTCGCGCAGGTCGCCCTGCAGCACCGCGTGCCGGTCCGCCACGCCTTCCTTCTCCAGCAGGATCTGCGAGTGCGCCACCGCGACCGGCTCGTTGTCGACGTACACGCACCGCGCGTTCGGGTTCACCGCCGCCGCGACCTCGTGGACGTTCCCGACCGTCGGCACGCCCGACCCGAGGTCGAGGAACTGGTCGATGCCGTTGCGGGCCAGGTACCGGACGCCGCGGCCGAGGAAGTCGCGGCCGACCCGGGCCACGGTCTTGATCATCGGGAACGTCTTGACCGCCTGCTCGCCGAACTGGCGGTCGATGGCCCAGTTGGCGTCGCCGCCGAGGAACCAGTCGTAGATGCGGGCCGCGTTGGGCCGCTCGAGGTCGACGCCTTCGGGGGCCTCGGGATCCTGCGTGGTCATGTCCATCCTCCAGGCTTGCGGCCGACACCGCCGACCACGCTCGCGAGGGGGACCGTGGCGGCGCCGGGCTCGGGACGCCACTCTCCCACAGGCACGATTCCCGGCTCGACCACCTCGAAGTTACCGAAGAACGCGGCGATCTCGTCGAGCGTCCGGGACACCGCGGGCGAACTCGACCGCTCGGACAGCTTCACGAGCTTCCGGATCTGCTCGAGCTCGTCGCCCTCGACGCCGGACTCGGTCGCGTGCGAAAGGACGTACGCCGACCCCGGCGCCAGCAGCGTCCGGTAGTCGCGGATGGCTTCGCGGACGCCGGTGACGTCCGGCAGGAAGTGCAGCACGGCCACGCTGAGCAGGCAGATCGGCCGGTCCGGGTCGAGCACGCCGGTGGCCAGCGCGGCGGTCCAGACCTCCTCGGCGTCGCGCAGGTCGGCGTGCAGGACGGCGTGCCGCTCCGGGTCGCCTTCCTCGTCGAGCAGCATCCGGCCGTGCGCGACGGCCACCGGCTCGTTGTCGACGTAGACGCAGCGGCTGTCGTCGGCGTACTCGTCGGCCACCTCGTGGACGTTGCCGGCGGTCGGGATGCCGGAGCCGAGGTCGAGGAACTGCGTGATGCCTTCGGACAGGCAGTAGCGCACGGCCCGGCCGAGGAAGTCGCGGTTGCCCCGGGCCAGGGTCTTCGCCAGCGGAAACGCTTTCACGGCCAGCTCGCCGAACTGCCGGTCGATCGCCCAGTTCGCGGTACCGCCGAGGGCCCAGTCGTAGATCCTCGCCACGTTCGGCCGGTCGAGGTCGACGGCGTCGGGGAGGAAGTCGGGGTCCACGATGTCCCCTTCGGGCGAAACTTCCGGTGGATTCCAGCGCAACAGACCGACTCTACCGAAAGTTGTTCACCGGCCGGGATACCTCAGGCGGCCGTTCGCCCTATTGGAGCTGCTGCATCTGGGCGCGGTAACCCTCCGCGAGCTCCTTGAGGAACTGCCGGGTCTCCTGCCGCTCCAGCGCGGCTCCACGCAGCCGGTCCCACGAGTCGACGAAGATGTTGAAGTCCTTGACGTCGTCGAGGTACAGCCCGCCGGCGGAGTGCTCGATGTAGACGAAGTCCCGGGTGCGGTCCGGGAAGCGCATGATCGTGAAATCGTTGGGCACCGCGGCCAGCCGCGCGCCGAACGGCAGCACGTGCACGTAGACGCGCGGGTGCTTCTCGAGCGAGAGCAGGTGCTCGACCTGGTCGAGCATCACCGCGGGCGCGTACCCGCCGGGTGCCCGGCGCAGCGCGCCCTCGCTGATGATGAACCGGTAGTAGGGCGGCTGCTGCTGCTCGAACACCGCCTTGCGGTCGAGCCGGTTGCGCACCAGCGAGGTCACGTCGGTCGCGCCCGCCTCGGTGAACTGCTTGAGCATGTAGTGCTCGGACTGCAGCGGGCCCGGGATGCGCTCGCCGTGCCAGGTGAGGATCTCCGCGGCCGCGGGCTCCAGGTCGGTGAAGGTGCGGAACCAGTGCGGCACCACCGAGCGGTAGCCGGACCAGTGGCCGCGCTGCCCGGCGGCGGCCCGCGCCAGGTTCATCAGCGTGTCGGCCTCTTCGCCGTTGATCCCGAACGCGTTCAGCATCGATCGCACATCCCCGAGCTTCACCCCGACGGCACCGGACTCGATCTTGTTGACCTTGCCCTGGGTGCAGCCGAGAACCTCGGCGACCTGCTGCTGTGTCATCCGCGCCGCGGTGCGGGCATGCCGGAGCTCGTTGCCGAGCTGCTTCCGGCGCGAGGTGACGGTGCTGGCCATCGCCCTGCTCTCCCGGACCACTACCAAGCGACGACGGCCACCGGCCGCCGTCGCACGCGAACTATCGAACCCACCCAGGTTAGTGCTTCACCTTGCGGATCTCGATGATGACATCGCGCAGCGTTCCAGGAAACGCCGCGGAATGCCAGTCACCTGCGCTATCACTCGCCTGGACCAGTGAAATTCCGAATTATTCCGCCAACCGGCGGAGCCGCGTCTCGGGCATAGTGGCCCCGTGACCGATCGTTCGCCCTCCGCCGCCGCCGTCACCCGGCTGGCCGACCGGGTCCACGGCTACGTACAGCCGGACGGCTCCTGGTACATCAACAACTGCGGTGTCGTCGACGCCGGTGACCACACCGTCCTCATCGACACCTGCTCGACCGAGCGCCGGACGCGGGCGCTGCTCGCCGCGGTCGAGGCCGCCACCGGCAGCCCGGTGACGACGCTGGTCAACACCCACCACCACGGCGACCACACCAACGGCAACTACCTGGTCGAGGGCGCGACGGTGATCGGCCACCGCAAGACCCGCGAGCTGATGGTCGCCGAGGGCATCCAGACGTTCGAGGGCGTCTTCGTCGGCAGCGACTGGGGCGAGCTGCGGTCGCGGCCGCCGGAGGTCGTGTTCGACGACCGGCTGACCGTGTACGCCGGCGACGTCACCCTCGAGCTGATCCACCCCGGCCACGCGGCCCACACGACCAACGACGTCCTGGTCTGGCTGCCCGAGCAGCGCGTGCTCTACGCCGGTGACCTGGTGTTCAACGGCGGCAGCCCGTTCGCGCTGATGGGCTCGGTGGCGGGCTGGCGCCGGGGCCTCGACGTCATCCGGGAGCTGTCGCCCGAAGTGATCTTGCCCGGTCACGGCGGCCCCTGTGGGCTCGACGTCGTGGACAAAGTGGACGAATACCTCGGGTTCGTCCAGAAGACGGCCGAGCGCGGGAAGGCCGCCGGGCTGTCGCCGCTCGAGGTGGCGAAGGAGACGGACCTCGGCGAGTTCGCGTCGCTGAGCGAGCAGGAGCGGCTGCCGGGCAACCTCCACCGCGCGTACGCCGAGCTGGAGGGCGCCGAGTGGGGCGCGCAGATCGACCTCGTCGCGGCGATCACCGACATGCTCGCCTACAACAAGGGCCCGATCCGCTGCTTCTCCTGAACTGAGTGAGCTGCTCCCTCGTGGCCTCCCTAGAGGCGTCGATCGGACTACTGTCTGAATCGAGAGAGACTTCGAGAGGATTCGGATGAGCAAGAAGGCGAGCATCGGGGTCACCGGCCTGGCGGTCATGGGCCGCAACCTGGCCCGCAACCTGGCCCGGCACGGGCACACGGTGGCCCTGCACAACCGGTCCGAGGAGCGGACCCGCGCGCTGGTGGAGCAGTTCGGCGACGAGGGCGACTTCATCCCGGCGTACTCCGCGCAGGCGTTCGTCGACGCGCTGGAGCGGCCCCGGCAGGTCGTGATCATGGTCAAGGCGGGCGGCCCGACCGACGCCGTCATCGAGGAGTTCGCGCCGCTGCTCGAAGAGGGCGACGTCATCATCGACGCCGGCAACGCGCACTTCGCCGACACGCGCCGCCGCGAGAAGGCGCTGCGCGAGCGTGGGCTGCACTTCGTCGGCAGCGGCGTCTCCGGCGGCGAGGAAGGCGCGCTGCACGGGCCGAGCATCATGCCCGGCGGCTCGAAGGAGTCGTACGAGTCGCTTGGCCCGCTGTTCGAGGACATCTCGGCGAAGGTCGACGGCGAGCCGTGCTGCACGCACATCGGCGCGGACGGCGCCGGCCACTTCGTCAAGATGGTGCACAACGGCATCGAGTACGCCGACATGCAGCTGATCGCGGAGTCGTTCGACCTGCTGCGGCACGCGGGCGGCTACTCCCCCGCCGAGATCGCCGACGTGTTCCGCACGTGGAACACCGGGCGGCTCGACTCCTACCTGATCGAGATCACCGCCGAGGTGCTGGCGCACGTCGACCAGGCGTCCGGCAAGCCGTTCGTGGACATCGTCGAGGACGCCGCGGAGCAGAAGGGCACCGGCCGCTGGACGGTGCAGATCGGCCTCGACCTGGGCGTGCCGATCTCGGGTATCGCCGAAGCCGTCTTCGCGCGTTCGCTGTCCGGCTCGAAGCCGCTGCGCGCGGCCGCCCGCGGGCTCGGCGGCCCGTCGGCGTCGCCGCTGTCGGGCTCGGCGCTGGACCGCTTCGCCGACGACGTCGAACAGGCGCTGTACGCGTCGAAGGTCGTCGCGTACGCGCAGGGCTTCAACCAGATCCAGGCCGGCGCGACCGAGTACGGCTGGGACATCGACCTGGGCAAGGTCGCCTCGATCTGGCGCGGTGGCTGCATCATCCGCGCGAAGTTCCTGAACGACATCACTTCGGCCTATGCCGACGAGCCGGAGCTGCCGACGCTGCTCACCTCGGGCGGCTTCCGCAAGGCCGTCGAGGACGCGCAGGACTCGTGGCGGTCGGTGATCTCGACGGCGGTCCAGCTGGGCATCCCGACGCCGGGCTTCTCGACGGCGCTGGCGTACTACGACGGCCTCCGCGCCGACCGCCTGCCGGCGGCGCTCGTGCAGGGCCAGCGCGACTTCTTCGGTGCGCACACGTACCGCCGCGTCGATCGCGAAGGTTCGTTCCACACGGCCTGGGCCGCCGACGGCCGCCCGGAGTCCGACGCCTGATCGGCCGCTGCTCTGACCGGGAAGACCCCCTGGTCCCGCCCGGTCAGAGCAGCGTCACCAGCAGCAGCGCGAGCAGCGCGGCCGCCACCAGGAGTCTCACTGCCCCCGTGCGGCGAGGATCTCCGCCAGCACCTCCAGGATCTTCGCCTCGGCCTTGTCCTTCTTGACGCCCAGGCCGTCGAGCACCTCGAAGCCGGTGCCCTCGCGCTGTTCCAGCAGCGCCAGGAGCATGTGCTCGGTGCCGATGTAGTTGTGCCCGAGCCGCAGCCCCTCGCGCATGGTGAGTTCGAGGGCCTTCTTGGCGGCCCCGGAGAACGGCACCACGTTCGGCACCGGGTCGACCGGCTCCGGCAACCGCGCTTCGGCGGCTTCGCGGACGGCGTCGAGCTGCACGCCCTGGGCCAGGATCGCCCCGGCCGCCAGCGCCGCGGGCTCGGTCAGCAGGCCCAGCACGATGTGCACGGTGTCGATCTCCGGGCTGGCGTGCTCGACGGCGGCCTTCTGGGCCTCGACGACGACGTGCCGCGCCCGGTCCGTGTAGCGGCCGTAGACGCGCTCGATCGTCCCCGACGGGTCGCCGCCCGGATCGACCTTGGGTACGAACCGCTTCTGCGCGGCCTGCTTGGTCACGCCCATGCTGGCGCCGATGTCGGTCCAGGAGGCCCCGGACCGCCGGGCCTGGTCCACGAAGTGGCCGATCAGGTGGTCGGCGACCTCGCCGAGGTGCTGACCCACGTAGACGGCGTCGGTGAGCTGGGCGAGGGCGTCCTTCTCGTTGTTGCTCTTGATCGCGCTGATGAGGTCGTCGAGCTTGATGTTGGTCGGTAGGGTCATGCCGTCAACTGTAGGTTGACGCGCAGCACGCGTCAACCGCCGGTTGACGATCTCAGGCGAACGGCAGCCCGACGTAGTTCTCGGCCAGGCTGGTCGCCGCCGCGCGCGACGACGTCGTGTAGCGCAATTGCGACAGCTGCAACTGCCGGGCGAAGCCGTCGGCGCGCGGGTCGGTGTGCAGCATCGTCGTCATGAACCAGGAGAAGTGCTCGGCCCGCCAGACCCGCCGCAGGCAGGTGTCCGAGTAGGCCGCGGCCAGGGATTCGTCCCCGCGCAGCAACGCTTCGAGGGCCCGGGACAGCACCCGGACGTCGGCGATCGCCAGGTTCATGCCCTTCGCGCCCGTCGGCGGGACGATGTGCGCCGCGTCGCCGGCCAGGAACAGCCGGCCGTGGCGCAAGGGTTCCGCGACGAAGCTGCGCATCGGCGTGATGCCCTTGTCGAGGATCGGCCCCTCCCGGAGCGTGAAGTCGCCTTCGACGTCCAGGCGGGCGGTCAGTTCCTCCCAGATCCGGTCGTCGGACCAGGCGTCGAGGGACTCGGCCGGGTCGACCTGCAGGTACAGCCGGGTGATCTCCGGCGTCCGCATGCTGTGCAGCGCGAACCCGCGCTCGTGGTGGACGTAGATCAGCTCGTGGTGCGACGGCGGGGTCTGCGCCAGGACACCCAGCCAGGCGAACGGGTATTCGCGCTCGTACACCGTCAGACTGTCCGCAATGGACGGACGTGAGATGCCGTGGAAGCCGTCGCAGCCCGCCACGGCGTCGCATTCGATGGTCTGCGAAACACCGTCTGAGTCGCGGTAGCGCACGACCGGCCGCTCAGTGTCCACATCGGACAGAGTGACGTCCGAAACCTCGTACGAGATCGGCCGGCCGCGTGCCTCGTGCGCGTCGATCAGGTCCTTGACGATCTCCTGCTGCCCGTACACGGTGATGCGCCGGCCGGTCAGCTCGGTCAGCGCGATCCGGTGGTCGGCGCGGTCGAACCGCAGTGACAGCCCCTCGTGCGGCATGCCCTCCGCGGCCAGCCGGTCGCCGAGCCCCAGCGACGTCAGCAGCTCGACGGTCGGCTGCTCGCACACCCCGGCGCGCACGCGCTGCCGGACGTACTCGCGGTCGCGGGCTTCCAGGACCACGCAGTCGATCCCGGCTTCGTGCAGCAGGAACGACAGCAGCAGCCCGGCCGGGCCCGCGCCGATGACCGCGACCTGGGTACGCATCACGCCGCTCGCGACTTCAGGTGCGCCTTCAGGTCGAACGCGCTCGCTTCGAGGTCCGCGTACGCCGGGTGCGGGTCGGCGGTGAACAGGCGCCGCGCGGCGATGTGGTCGGCCGGCCGGTTCACCGACTCGACGGCGATGAGGACGTCGTCGCGGAAGGACAGCACCGAGAACTTGCCCGCGGCCCGGTCGCCCGCGACCACCGTCTTGTCGGCGCCGGACAGGATCCCGGCGATCTGCAGCTTCGCGCCCGACTGGTCGGTCCAGAACCACGGCAGGCTCGCGTACGGCTCGGGTGCGCCGGTGATCGCCGCGGCCACGCACCGGGCCTGGTCGACGGCGTTCTGCACGGACTCCAGCCGGGTCGCCGCGCCCGCCTGCACGCACGGGAAGTTGGCGCAGTCGCCGATCGCGAAGATCCGCTCGTCGGCGGTCCGCAGGTGGGCGTCGACGACGACGCCGTTGTCCACGGGGAGGCCCGCTTCGGCGGCCAGCGTCGTCTCCGGCACGACCCCGACGGCGACCACGACGAGGTCGGCGGGCAGCCGGGTGCCGTCGGACAGCTCGACCTCACGCACGCGCGAGTCGCCGTGCAGCGCCGAGACGCCCTGGCCGAGCAGGACCGTGTGCCCGGCATCTCGGTGCAGCGCGGCGAAGTAGGCGGAGATCTCCGGCGTCGCGACGCGGTTGAGCAGCCGGTCTTGCGCCTCGACGATCGTCACCGGGCGGCCGGCGTGCGAGGCGAATTCCAGCCCGATGAACCCGCCGCCGACCACGACCACGTTCTCGGCACCGGCCAGGGACTCCCGTAGCCGGTCGGCGTCGTCGCGCGTGCGCAGGGTCAGCACGCCCGGCAGGTCCGCGCCGGGCACGGGCAGCGTCCGGTTGCGCGCGCCGGTGGCGAGGACCAGGTGGTCGTAGGCCAGCTCGGTGCCGTCTTCGAGACGGACCTTCGACGCGGGCCGGTCGATCGCCGCGACCCGCCCGGCGACCAGCTCGATGTCCTTCTCCGCGAAGAAGTCCTCGCCACGCAGGTGCAGCTGTTCGAGCCCGGCGGTCCCGGCCAGGTAGGCCTTCGACAGCGGCGGCCGCTGGTACGGCACGCCCGGCTCGTCCCCGACCAGCACGACCCGGCCGGCGAAGCCGCGGTCCCGCAGCGACGCGACGGCCTGGAACCCGCTCTGCCCCGCTCCGACGACGAGGACCGTGTTCTGTGCACCCATGCCTGCCATCCGATCACACGAGCCTCAAGCCGTCGAGGAGTCGCCCGAGGACCGCAGGGCCCGCGGCGCCCCGAGCACCCGCGAGATGCCGCGCGCCGCGGCCCGGACGGCCGGGACCAGCGTCCGCGGGTCCGTCCCCTCGGCCGGGACGACCACCGAGATCGCCGCCACGACCTCGTCGGTCGAGTCGTAGACCGGGGCCGCCACGGACAGGGAGATCAGCTCGATCTGGCCGTCGCTGATCGCGTAGCCGTCGCGGCGGACGTCGGCCAGGACCCGCCGCAGCTGCCCGGTCGCGGTGATCGTCTTCGGCGTGAACGTCTTGAGCGGCCCGGCCAGGACCTCCTCCTGCGCCTCGGCGGCGGCGTGCGCGAGCAGGACCTGGCCGACGCCGGTGGCGTGCGCGGGCAGCCGGCCGCCGACGCGGGTCAGGACGTTGACCGCGCCGCGGCCGGAGATGCGCTCGACGTAGACGACCTCCGGCCCGTCGAGGACGGCGAGCTGCACGTTCTGGTGCGTGGCCTCGTAGAGGTCCTCGAGGAACGGCATCGCGCTCTCCCGCAGCTCGGCGCCGTGCGGGGCGAGCGACGCGACTTCCCACAGCCAGAGCCCGACGCGGTAGACGCCGGCCTCGTCGCGGACGAGCGCGCCGCGCTTGGTCAGCTCGCCGGCGATCCGGTGGGTCGTCGACAGCGGGAGCCCGGCGCGGCGGCTGAGCTCGGACAGTGTGAGCCGCGGCCGCTCGGCCGTGAACGCGCCCAGCAGGTCGAGGACGCGGTCCACGACCGACGGCGGCCGCTTCGCGCTGTGTCTCACACTTCGTCGTCCGGCAGCAAGGGGCGCATGAACGACCGCCGGTACCGCACCACGCACCCGCTTTCTTCGCGGATCTTGTCGGCCTCGATGAAGTCCGGGTCGACGCCGAACAGCGTCCGGTAGCGCTCGTACGCGGCGAGGCTCTCGAAGCTGAACAGCGCGCGGGCTTCGTCGCTCGCCCCCTCCGACGGCAGGAAGTAGCCGTGGTGGATCCCGCCTTCGCGCTGCACCAGCCGCATCCACGCGGCGGCGAAGCGTTCGAAGTCGGCGATCTTGGCGGGGTCGATGACGTAGTCGACGACGCAGGTGATCACTTGCCGCCCCAGACGCGGTCGGCCGTGGCCACGATCAGCTCGAGCTTGCGCAGCTGGTCGTCCGGGGTGAGGTCGTTGCCCTCCTCGGTCGAGGAGAACCCGCACTGCGGCGACAGGCAGAGCTGGTCGACGTCGACGTACTGCGAAGCCTCCTCGATGCGCCGCACCAGGACGTCCGGGTCCTCCAGCTCCGGCCGCTTGGTCGTGACCAGGCCGAGGACGACCTTCTTGTCCTTGGGCACGAACCGCAGCGGTTCGAAGCCGCCGGAGCGTTCGTCGTCGAACTCCAGGAAGAACCCGTCGACGGCCAGGTCGCCGAACAGCGCCTCGGCGACGAATTCGTAGCTGCCGGACGCGACCCACGACGACCGGAAGTTGCCGCGGCACAGGTGGGTCGTCACCGCCAGCCCCTCGGGACGGCCCTCCAGCGCCGCGTTCAGCGTCGCGATGTTGCGCAGGTGCTGGCGGTCCGGGTCGCCGCCCATCCGCGCGACGAGCTCCCGCTGCGCCGGGTCGTTGAGGTAGGCGAGGCTGGTGTCGTCGAGCTGCAGGTACCGGCAGCCGAGGCCGGCCATCGCGGCGATCTGCGCTTTGTAGGCCGCGCTCAGGTCGGTGTAGAACTCCTCGAGGTCCGGGTAGACGGTCTCGCTGACCGCCGCCCGGCCGCCGCGGTAGTAGACCATGCTCGGCGACGGGATGGTCAGCTTCGGCGTCACACCGGGGTCCACATGGGACTGCAGGAACTTGAAGTGCTCGGCGAAGATCGGCTCGTCGAGCCGCACCTTCCCGTCGACCTGCAGGCCCGGCGGGCTGAACTCGAGGTCGCCCGCCAGGTTGTGGAACTTGACGTGCAGCCGCTCGTCGCTCTTCGAGACGCCGCCGAGCGCGTAGATGAAGTCCATGTGCCAGGAGGCACGCCGGAACTCGCCGTCGGTGGCCGAGCTCAGCCCGGCCGCCTTCTGCATCTTGATGACGTCGCGGATCGCGTCGTCCTCGACCGCGCGGAGCTGCTCCGCACCGATCTCGCCGCTTTCGCGCCGCCGCCGCGCGTCACGCAGTACCGGGGGCCGCAGGAGGCTCCCGACGTGATCGGCGCGAAACGGCGGGCCCACCTGGGAAATACCGCCCGAAGTCATGCACCGATGGTCACACATCCGGGACCGTTCCGCCGCCCCCGGAAACAAGATCATGACCCGCGAGACTTGCTACCGTCACGCGCGGAGCGTTGGCTGTCCCCCGGTGAAAGGGGCCTGTGCATGACGAAACACCCGGTCGACGAAGTCCTGCCCGCCGGGCGGCTGGCGCTGCTCGGCCTGCAGCACATGTCGATCATGTACGCCGGTTCGGTCGCGGTCCCGCTGATCGTCGGCAGCGCGCTGAAGCTGGACCCGGCGACGATCGGGCTGCTGGTCAACGCGGACCTGCTGGTGGCGGGCGTCGCGACGCTGATCCAGGCGGTCGGCGTCGGCAAGCTGCTGGGCATCCGGCTGCCGGTGGTGGCGGGCGCGACGTTCAGCGTCGTGAACCCGATGATCCTGATCGCGTCCCAGTACGGCCTGCCCGCGGTGTACGGCGCGATGCTGGCATCCGGTGTTTTTGGGCTGCTCATCGCCAGACCCTTTGCGCGACTGATCCGGTTCTTCCCGCCGCTGGTCACCGGGACGCTGCTGCTCGTCATCGGCGTCTCGCTGCTCGGCCCGGGCGCGGGGCTGATCGCGGGCAACGATCCCACGGCGTCCGACTACGCGGCCCTGTCGCACATCCTGCTCGCGTTCGGCGTGCTCGCGCTGCTGGTGCTGTTCACGCGGGTGCTGCGCGGGTTCGCCAACCAGATCGGCCCGCTGCTGGCCCTGGCGATCGGGCTGGTGATCGCGATCCCGATGGGGCTGGTGCACTGGGACGGGCTGGGCGCGGCGAGCTGGTTCGGGCTCGCGTCGCCGTTCCACTTCGGGGCGCCGACGTTCCCGGTCGCCGCGGTGCTGTCGATGTGCGTGGTCATGCTGGTGACGTTCACCGAGTCGACCGCCGACATGATCGCCGTCGGCGAGATCACCGGTCGCCCGCCGACCGACTCCGACCTCGCGCGTGGCCTGGCCACCGACGGCTTCTCGGCCGTGCTGGGCGGTGTCATGAACTCCTTCCCCGACACGGCGTTCGCGCAGAACGTCGGGCTGGTGCGGATGACCGGCGTGCGCAGCCGCTGGGTGGTCGCGGTGACCGGCGGGATCCTGGTGCTGATGGGCCTGGTGCCGAAGATCGGCGCGTTCATCGCGGCGATCCCGCAGCCGGTGGTCGGCGGGGTCGCGGTGGTCATGTTCGCGATGGTCGCGGCGGTGGGCGCGCAGAACCTTCGCAAGGTCGAGTTCTCCGGCAACCACAACACTTTCATCGTCGCGGTCGCCCTCGGCGTCGGCCTGCTGCCGGCGTTCGCGCCGAAGATCTTCCAGCACTTCCCCGCGTGGCTGCAGACGATCTGCGGCAGCTCGATCACGGTGGCGGCGGTGCTGGCGTTCGCGTTGAACCTGCTGTTCAACCACCTCGGCCGGCGTTCGGAGCCGGATCTGCTGGAAGCGCCGTGAGCAGCCGCTCGACGAGCCGGGCCCCCGTGCCCGGCTCGACCGGGCGCCGGAACAGCACACGCAGGTAGAGCGGGGCCAGGACGAAGTCGAGGACCTCGTCGACCGTCGGCACCCGCTCGCCGCGCGCTGCGGCCTTGTCGAGCGTCGCCTGCAGGTCTTCGCCGCGGGCTCTGAGGTACTCGATCGGCTCCTGGTCCGGGGCCATGGTGGCGACGAGCGCGCGCAGCAGGATCTGGCCGTGCCGGTCGCGCATCGCGTGTTCGACGCCGTCGGCCCAGCCCTCCAGGTCACCGCGCAGCGTGCCGGTGTCCGGGATGGGCGACGTCTCGCGCAGGCGCGTCACGGCGGCGTCGAGCAGCAGGTGGTCACGGCTGCCCCAGCGCCGGTAGATGCTCGTCGGGTTGACGCCCGCGCGTTCGGCGATCCGCGGGATGGTCGCGTCGATCTCGCCGGCGGCGAGCAGCTCGACGACAGCGTCGTGCACGGCGTCTCGGACGCGGGCGCTGCGGCCGCCGGGTCGGGTCATGACCACACCTTAAAGCAAACGTGCTTGCTTTTGTGCTGCCGGCAGGGCTAGCGTTAAAGCAAACAAGTTGGCTTTAAGGAGATTCCGGTGGCCCGCAAGATGACAGTCGAAGAGCGTGAAGAGTTCCTGGCCCAGCCGCAGGTCGGCGTGCTCAGCGTCGCCGCCGAACCCGGCCGGGCTCCGCTGACCACGCCGATCTGGTACCGCTACGAGCCGGGCGGCGACGTCGTCGTGATGACGTCACCGGGCCTGCGCAAGACCCGGCTGATCGAGGCGGCCGGCCGGTTCGCGCTGTGCGTCCAGCAGCAGGACGGCGTCTACAAGTACGTCTCGGTCGAGGGCCCGGTGGTGAAGACGTGGCCGATGACGAAGGCCGAGCGGCACGAGATCGCGGCCCGCTACCTGCCCCCGGGCGTCAGCGGGGCCTACACCGACGCGATGGACGGCGCCCACGGGAACAACATCGCGATCGTGATGCGCCCGGAACGCTGGAACACGTCGGACTTCAGCGACGTCGCGGAGCAGCTGGCCTGATCACCAGCAGATGATCAGGATGCACGACGGCCGCGGCGGGGCGGGGCTCGAAGGCGGGGGCGGCTGGTGACCACCGGACGGGGGCGTCGTGGTCGTGGGGACCGTGCTCGACGGGTCGCCGCTGGTCGGCGTGGTGGACGTCGTCGTGGGATCCGCGCTGCTCGCGGTGGTCGGGTCGGTGCCCGGCACCTCGGTGACGGTCTCGCGGGGCACGCCGGCGCCGGGGACGACGTCGCCGCCGCCGGTGCCGCCCTCGGGCGGGGAGTCCGTGGCCTGGTCGGCACCGCCGAGCCCGGTGGTGCGCTGCGGGAAGGGGATGACCTGGATCTGGTCGACCGGGGATGCGTCCTGGGTGCCTTTGCCGCCGAGGCCGACCAGCACCGCCGCGGCGCCGCAGCCGATGACGACGGCGAGCATCACCGCGAGCACCCGCCACCGCGACTGCCCCGGTCCTGAACGCTCACCCCAGCCCTCGCGCACGAGCAGCTCGGCGACCGATACCTCGTCGTTCACCCCGACAGACCTTCCCGAGAGGCCTTTCGGCCGACATCGTGGCCGTATTTTTACCGCACAAGACCCCCGAACGGGTGAGATTCTGGCAAAAACTCGTCACGTAACGAAAACCTTGACTGTGGGTGACATTCCACAGCGGATTCACAGCTGCGGTTCGGCATGCTCCCAGCATGACCGGCGAAGCTCAGTCCATGCTGCTGAAAGCCGATCGGCCGGTCCCCCGGATCGCCGTCCCGCGCCGCGGCGTGCGGCAGCTCGTCCCGAACCCGAAGTCGACCCCGTTCACGTTCGGCTACCTGGTCCTCCTGCTCGGCACGACGCTGCTGCTGAAGTTCGCCGACCCGGAGCTGACCACCCGGCTGCTCCAGCTGTCCAGCACCGACGCCCACAACCTGTGGCGGCGGCCGCTGACCTCACTGCTGACCAGCGCGCTCTGGCTGTCCGACGAAGGCTGGCTCGCCTACGTCGTGATCTTCGCGATCGCCGTCGCGCCGCTGGAACGCCGGTTCGGCGCCCGCCGCGCGGCGACCGTGTTCTTCTCCGGCCACGTGCTGGCCACGCTCGTCACCGAGCTGCCGGTGATGGCCCTGATCAGCGCGCACGTGCTGCCGAACTCGGCCGGGCACTGGCTCGACATCGGCGTCAGCTACGGCTTCTTCACCACCGCCGGCGCGCTCGTCTTCCTGCTGCGCGGCCGCGCCCGGCTGGTGGCGCTGGCCGTCATGGAGGCGTTCATCGCGGTGGTCTGGCTGAGCGACGACCCGCTGGGCCTCGACTCGGTCGTCACGCTGCTCGGCCACGCGTTCGCCGCGCACTTCGGCCTGCTGTTCTGGGGGCCGCGGCTGCGCGGCGCTTCCGCAGGCCGGGCCGGGATTCCGGCGGGTAGGCAGGCGCCGGAGTCGGTGGTGTAATCGACCGAGCCACACGCCGACTGCCGGGGGGACGGACGCTCATGCAGGCAGACGCCCTCGCCGAACTGGTCGAGCTGAGCCCGGACGCGATCTGCGTCCACGAGAACGGCGTCCTCACCTACGCCAACCGCGCCGCGCTCGAGACGTTCGCCGCGCGCTCGGCCGACGAGGTGGTCGGCCGCCGGTTCACCGACTTCGTCGCCGAGGAGTCGCGGGCGGCCGTGGTCGAGAAGCTGGCGAGGCTGACCGAACCGGGGCAGGCGAGCGAGCCGGTCGAGGCGCTGATGTCACGGCTGGACGGGAGCAAGTTCGCCGTGGAGGCGGTGTCGGTGCGCCTCGGCGGCGGGCTCGCCTACCAGGTCGTCATGCGGGACATCACGGCGAAGAAGGCGGCCGCGGACGCCCTGCGCTACCAGGCCGCGCTGGTGTCGCACGTCAGCGACGCGCTGATCGCGACCACCGGCGAAGGCGTCGTGACCAGCTGGAACCCGGCCGCCGAGGCGGTGTACGGCTGGACCGCGGCCGAAGCCGTCGGACGGCGGGCGAGCGAGCTGGTCGGCGCGCCGCTGGACCTGTCCGGCGGCGGGGTCACCGAAGCAGTGCACCGGCGACGGGACGGCGCGCCCCTGGCGGTCCGCGTTTCGGCAGCTGAGATGAACGACGGGTACGTGCTGGTCTGCGCGGACGAAACCGCGCGGCGGCGGGCCGAGCAGAACTACCGCACGGTCGTCGCGTCGCTCGACGAAGGCGTCCTGGTGATGGGGGCCGGCGGGCTGATCGAGGCCGCGAACCCGGCCGCGTGCCGGATCATCGGCGTCCCCGAAGCCGACCTGATCGGCGTCCCCTGCCACACGCTGGTGCTGTTCACCGAGTCCGGGCACTGGATCCCGCCGGACGAGACGCCGTCGGTGCAGACGCGGCGGACCGGCGTCACGCACAACGGCCTGGTGGTGCGGCTGCGCCGGCCCGACGGCCGCGACGTCTGGGTGTCGCTGACCTCGCGGCTGCTCAACCCGGACGACCCGGCGGCGCTGGCCGTGGTGACGTCGTTCACCGACATCACCGAGACCCGCGCGATCAGCGCGCAGCTCGCGCACGACGCCACCCACGACCCGTTGACCCGGCTGGGCAACCGGACCCTGGTGCTCGACCGGCTCGCCGCCGACCGGCGCGGCGCGGTCACCGTGCTGTTCCTCGACCTGGACAAGTTCAAGGTCATCAACGACTCGCTCGGGCACTCGGTCGGCGACCAGGTGCTGCGGATCGTCGGCGAGCGCCTGCGCCGCTCCTCCGGCCGCGACGACCTGGTCGGGCGGCTCGGCGGCGACGAGTTCGTCGTCGTCACCGGCGAAGTCACCGAGCCGGGCGAAGTGCGGGCGCTGGCCGAGCACCTGCGGGCCGCGCTGGCCGAACCGATCGGCGTGCTCGGCCGGCAGCTGCACCTCGACGCGAGCATCGGCGTCGTGCTCGTGCCGACCGCGGACCGCCGCAGCGCCGAGGACCTGCTGCGCGACGCCGACGTCGCGATGTACCAGGCGAAGACGCTCGGGCGCGGCCGGCACCACTTCTTCGACGTCGGCCTGCGCGAGCGGATGCAGCGGCGCCTGCGGATGGAGCAGGACCTGCGCGACGCGGTGCACGACGGCCAGCTCTGGCCGGCCTACCAGCCGGTCGTCGACCTGCGGACCGGCGAGATGGTCGCGGTCGAGGCGCTGCTGCGCTGGACGCACCCCCGCCACGGCGCGATCTCGCCCGCGGAGTTCATCCCGCTGGCCGAAGAGAGCGACCTGATCAACGTGATCGGCAAGGAGATGCTGCGCGCGACCACTCGCGAGCTCGCCACGCGGCGCCGCGAGCAGGGCCTGGACCTGACGCTGAAGGTCAACTTGTCGACGCGCCAGCTCGACGACCCGCACCTGGTGCCCGCGGTGCAGGACGCGCTGGCCGGCACGGGGTTGCCGGCCGGCGCGCTGTGCCTGGAGGTCACCGAGAGCGCGTTGATGCGCGATCAGGAGGCGGCCGCGGAGGTGCTCGCGTCCCTGCGCTCGCTGGGCGTGCTGCTGGCGATCGACGACTTCGGCACCGGCTATTCGTCGCTCGCGCAGCTGCGCCGGCTGACGCTGGACACGCTGAAGATCGACCGTTCGTTCATCACCGGGATCGCGGAGTCGCGGGACGCCGAGGCGATCGTCACGAGCATCATCGCCATGGCGCACGCGGTCGACCTGACGGTGATCGCGGAGGGCGTCGAATCGGCGGAGCAGCTGGACCTGCTCCGCGCGTTGGGGTGCGACCAGGCCCAGGGCTACCACCTCGGCCGCCCGGTGGCGGCGGCCGAACTTTTCGGTCAGTAGACGGCTTTCAGGCGCGCCAGTTCGTCCGCGGTCAGTTCGATGCCGAAGTCCTTGAGGGTGGCGTCGAGCTCCTCGGGGCCGATCGTGGTGGTTTCGCTGCTGCCGTCGGGTTTTTCGACGGTGAGCTCGCGGCCGAGCAGCTTCCGGCTGACGCCCGGTTCGAGCGTCATGATCACCAGCCGGCCGGTGAACGGCGACTTCGGGTGCGTCGAGGTGTAGTGGTGGTAGACCTCGTAGTCGATGGGGTGCATGCCGTCGAGCCGGAAGTCGAGCAGGTCTTCGTCGCCCTTTTTGAGGGTCCACCAGCCGTTTTTCTCGGTCAGCCGGTGCGGCCAGCCGGCCTGGTCGGTTTCCTGGCCGTCGACGAGCGGCATCGGGGCGAGGATCCCGGCACCGAACCCGACGTCGGCGTGGAATCTCCGGTTTTCCGCTTCCACGACGAGCGTCATGTGGGTGTAGGGCCCGGGCCGCCGCGGCTGCACGCGCGCGGCGAGCCGGTGGACGCGGTAGCCGAGCTGCTCGAGGACGGCGGCGAAGAGGCCGCTCTGCTCGTAGCAGTAGCCGCCCCGCCGCCGTCCGACGAGCTTCGCGTGCACGACGTCGAGCGAAATCCCTTGGTGCTGCCCGAGAACGACGTCGACGTTCTCGAACGGGATGGCCTGGACGTGGGCGCGCACGAGGTCGTTGAGCGCTTGTTCGGACGGCGGGCGTCGTTTTTCTCCGACGCGCGTCAGGTAGGCGTCCAGATCGACGGCGTCGGTGCCCCACTCGGTGGTCATGGGGTCAGCGTGCACCCTCGACCTTGATCGAGGTCAACCCTCGTGCACGATCTTCCGCACCTCGACGGCGGTGTACTGGGCATCGGGAATCATGGCGGCCAGCTCGACGGCGCGCTCCTCGGTCTCGACGTCGACGATGTAGTAGCCGCAGAAGAAGGCTTCGGTCTCGATGAAGGCACCGTCCTGGACGTTGGTGGCCCCGTCCTTGACGCGCACGGTCTTGGTCTCGGCCGGCTCGGCGAGCGCCTTGGTCCCGACCATTTCGCCGGTGTCGGTGATGAGCTTGGTGAAGTCGCCGTGTCCTTCGTAGACGGCGCTCTTCTGGTCGTCGGTGAGGGTGTCCCAGAGGGTCGGGTTCATGTGGAGGGTAAGGAGGTATCGCACGTCGGCTCCCCGGTGTGGGTGGCGGCCCGGGGTGGGCTGCCTTTCGCCGGGTGGTCGGTGCGGTGCGCGTGGACCGGACACGGGAGTTTCGAGTTCACTCGTTCGGCCTAGTGGCGGCTGAGGAGCAGGTACCGTTCGTCGTCGATTTCCCGGCCCCAGAGGGCGGGATCGTCGAGCATCCGCAGGTCAGCCTCGCGCCGGTACGCTTCGACGAGGGCTCGGCAGTCAGCCGGGGTGAGTCCGGCGCCGGTGAACCAGCGTCCTTCGATGAGGATCAGGCGTCCGTCGGGGTCGAGGAGCTTGACCCACTTTTCGAGGGCGGCTCCCGGATCGGGCATGGCCCAGAGGACGTGCCTTGAGAGGACGACGTCGTAGGTCTCCCCGATGGGCGGGTCGGCGGCGTCGCCCTGGCGAAAGTCGACGGCACCCTTGGCCTTTTCTCGTGCCACGTCGAGCATCGCGGCGGAGGAGTCGATGCCGCGGACGTCGTGGCCGGCCTCGGCGAGGAGAAGGGAGAGGCTCCCGGTCCCGCACCCGACGTCGACGACCTTGCTGTTGGGGGCGGGCATCAGCGGGAGGAGGAGGTCAGCCCAGGCTCGGCGGACGGCGGGGTCCTTGAGGCCGTGGTCGGGTTGCTCGTCGAAGGTCGCGGCTTCGGCGTCCCAGGGGTTCGGCGTCACGGCAAGTCTTTCGTGGTCACCCAGGCGCTTGTTGCCCGGTGCCGCCCGAGCCCGGCGGCGTCGAACTCGTCGAAGTGTGCGCCCCGCTCCACGCCGAGCGCGCGGAGTGCCTGCGAGATCGGGCTTCCGGCGGGTCCCGGCCGCTCGTCCTCGGCCGGCCGTAGGGGGCCGAGGAGCACCGAACCCCAGCGGCGCCTTCCAGAACCCGTCGAGCGTGGTCCCGCCCGCCGAAGCACTCCTTCGCCGGCGACGACCGCTTCAAGGCAGTACACGCCCCGCATTCTCGCCGGATCCGCTATTGGTTGGCCATGGCGTACGTCAGGTTCCAGAGCACCGAGCCCAACCCCGACGGGCGGCACCCCGGCTTCTTCGGGTTGATCAACAACCTCAGCCGGTCCGGCCGGCTGACCCCGGCGCAGGAGGAGTTCCGCCGGGCCAACCACGCCTGGTACGAAGCGCACTACACGAACCCGGCCGAGGTCGACCCGGCCGTCTACGACTCGGCGGTCAACCCGGGTGCGACCGCCTGGTTCAAGGAATCCGCCGGAGACCTCGTCGCCCGGGCCGGCGGCTACCTCGAAATCCTCGAAGCCCACGGCATCGGCTGCACGAAGCTGGTGGCGCACGAGGCGCCGGGCCGGATCATCTACGAGGACGCCGACCAGATCGTCGTCGTCCCGAAGTGAGTCCGCACACGAAAAAACCGCCCCGAGCCTTCGGGGCGGTTTTCGTTGCGGTGGCCAGGGCCGGGGTCGAACCGGCGACCTTCCGCTTTTCAGGCGGACGCTCGTACCAACTGAGCTACCTGGCCGGGAACGCCGGCAAGGAGCCGAACGATCTTGCGACCCTGACGGGACTCGAACCCGCGACCTTCGCCGTGACAGGGCGACGCGCTAACCAACTGCGCCACAGGGCCTTGCATCTAGATAGGTACTGCCTACTACGATACTGCGTACTCCCAACGGGATTCGAACCCGCGTTGCCGCCTTGAAAGGGCGGAGTCCTAGGCCGCTGGACGATGGGAGCCCGGCCGGTTTCGGGTGACCGACCGACCGCGCTCTCAGGTCCCCCCGGGAGCGATTACAAGCATAGGGCACGCCACCACCGCTTTGCAGCGGGGGTTCCTTAAGCCCCCGACGGAGCCACGACCTGCGCAAACAGCTCCGCCAGCCGGCGATCCAGCTCGGACTGCTCCCCATCGGTCAGCGTCGAGCCGACGAGCTCGCCGATCCGGTCGTCGGTCAGGGACTCCGCGCGACGCCAGCGGTCGCGCAGATCGGGCTTGCGCTCGGCCGCCGTCACGAGCTCGTCGGCGGCCTCCGCCGGCCACGCCGTGCGCAGCAGCCGCTCGCGGCCGCCCTCCGGGTCCGCGATCACCGCCTCCGGCACCGTCAGGCCGACCGCCCGCAGCGCCGCGAAGTGCAGGCCGCCGCGCAGTTCGCGGAAGAGCGTCAGGGCGAACCCGAGCCGTTCGACGTCCCCTTCCGGACGCTCGGCGTTCTGCCACCCGGCGAACAGCGCCAGCCCGCCGGCGTCCGCGGCGTCGACGACGCGGAACAGCAGCTCCGCCAGACGGCCGGGCTCCGATACGGCCGAAAGGTTGACGCGCGACCACCGAGCCGATGACTCCGCGTAGGCACGGACGGACGCAGGCGCGTCCAAGGCCGCCGTCGCGGGCGGCAGGACGAACTCGAACAACCAGTGCGGGAAGATCCCGAACAGCTCCGCGGCGACCTTCGGCGGGACGTCTCCGAGCATGGCCGACCGCCCCCGCACGTAGAGCGAGCGCGGCGGCAGCCCGGCCTCCGCCTCGACCGCCGCCAGCTCCGGCGACGTCATGAACTTGCCGCCCAGCACCTGCACGACCGGCCGGATCCGGTTCGCCAGCCCGGCCGCGCCTTCGATCGTCGTCATGTCCCTCCCCTTTCGACACGGCAAACGTAACACTGTTACGAAACCTGCGTCAAGGAACGTCGGCGACCTCGCGAATCACTCACCGGAAACGGCGACAACCAGCAGGAACATCACCGGACAGGCCCGGCGGCACCCCGCCAGGCCCCCGGCCTCAGCGCTGGACGGGCGCCTGCCCGTCCTCGTCCAGGTTCAGCCCCAGCATCTCCAGCAGCTGCGCACAGTCCTCAACCCCCAACGCACCGTTCGCCACGGCCAGCCGCGCCCGCCGAACCTGATCGTCCGACACCCGCTGCGCATCCGCGGCACCACTCCGCTGAGCCGGCAACCCCCCGGCGAACGGAGCACTCCCCCCATCGGCACCTTCGTACCGAAGGAGGAACTGCCGCACTTCAACAGACCCGCTCATAGCCCCTCCACACGGCTCACAACAGCTTGGCCGCGAGGCTAACCAGCGCCGGCCGCCACACACAGCCCCCCGGAGAGTGAACCTGAGGCCACGCTCCGCTCAACGCAGCGCAATCGGCACAGCGGAAGAAGCCTGCCACCCGAACGACGGTCACCTGGGCCGGAAGTGACACCGCACGCGGAAATTTCCCGCTCTCCACTCGCCCAAGCGGGGAACTCGTGCAACAATCGAAGTGCTGACACACCCCCGGTCAGCGCCTGTGGAGATCCCCTCCGACCCCCGCGTTCCTCCCCCTGGCGCGGGGGTCCTCCATTTCTCGGGCTTTCTCGGGCTTCGCCCTTCGGCGGCCCGATTCATTTCGGGGTGCTGACCCGGGGGGCCGAGCCCCCCGGACCCCCCACGGTGCGTCCCTTGCGGCTTTTCGGGGTGGCTGGTTTTCTTCGCCTCGGGCGCTGTGCGCCCTGGCGAGCTCTGTCGTCGCTTCGCGCACCTCCTTCGCACCACTGCGTTCGACCGGTTTGCAGCGGCCGCTCCCGGTGTCTCGGGACCCCTCGGCCCCATCGATCGACCGCTCATCGCCTCGGTCCCGTCGCCCGCTCTTTGCCTTTGGCCAGGTCTTGGCGTGATCGACTCGGTGCGTTAACACCCTGTTGCACTGCGTTCAGTGCGCACTAGTCCATCCGGGTAGCCGCTGGGCTGATCGGGGCGACCGCTTGGCGTGTTGTGGCTCACAGTGGTTTGTCTGGCGAGATCTAACCGTTACCGTGGCTGGCGTGCCTCTTCCCTCCCTTGGCCGCTTGAGCAGCCGGACGAACCTCAAAGCCGCGTCCTCCGGACGCCATCGTGGTGCCGCGAAGCCTGCGGACGATGGCGTTGTCGAGGACAAGGAACTCACCTCCTACCTCGCCGCACTCGCGCCCGATGCCGACAACGAGAGCACTGGCTCCGGCAAGCGCTTCGGCGAGGCGCAGGTCATCCAGCTGCGGATGAGCCTCATCGCCAACCAGCAGCTGAAGGACATCGCCGCCGAGCGGGAGATCTCGCCCCAGGCGCTCGCCCAGGAATGGATCCTCGAGCGGCTCAACTGGGAAGGCCAGGCCTCGTCGCTGCAGGACCAGCGGCAGCAGCAGACCGGCGACCTCAGCGACCTCACCGACGAGTTCCATTTCCCCGCCGACGCCTTCGACGCGCCGGCCCTCGGACGGCGCTGACACGGACACGAGAAAGGGCCCCCGGCGATCGGATCGCCGGGGGCCCTTCGCTCAGGCCTTAAGAAACGCAGAGGGCCTGTTTGTCAGATCGCGCGGACCTTCTGGGCCTGCGGACCCTTCTGACCCTGGCCGACCTCGAACTCCACCCGCTGGTTCTCCTCGAGGGTGCGGAAGCCGCGGCCCTCGATCTCCGAGTAGTGAACGAACACGTCGCCTTCGCCGCCGTCCTGCGCGATGAAGCCGAAGCCCTTCTCCGCGTTGAACCACTTCACAGTGCCTTGCGCCACCGCTGTACTCCTCGTTACACAGATCCGCTTCGAATGCCACCGAAGCGGCACCCCGACCGTCCCGGGCGGTTCCAACGAGTCGAGTCAAGAGCGGGTCGGCTCCATGGCTCGCGTCAGAAGTTCCGCGAGTGTGAAGCCACTAACACGCAAAACGACGGCCTGAGAGCAGACTACCGGGATCTGGCCAAAGTTGAACCCCGTGATCGAGGCGAAAACCGCCTGTCCGGGCCAAGGTCACCGGAACGTCGTAGGGCTCCCGGCACGTTCCGCCGGACCCACCGGATAGTCTTGCGCAGCACAGCGACTCCGTGATCACCGGATACGGCTCGGAGTCGCCCGTGCCCCCTCAGTGAAAGCCCTTCCGGACTTTTGTGACCTTCGTCACGCCGATGTTGCTCAACGTCGCCGGTAGGCGGGACGTCTCGATGAGGGGAAGCACCAAAGGGGCAAAGGGGAATGGGTGTGACGGTGAGGACTTCCACGCGGCGCCGGGGCGCGGCTGTGGCACTGGGCTTGGTCGCGGTACTCACGTTGGGGGCGTGCAGCAGCGAACCGACCGTGTCGGCGAGCGGGACTTCGGGCGGGGGCCCGACCCAGTCGCCGGCGCCCACCGCGCAGCCGGCCAAGCTGACGGTGACGCCCGCGGGCGGCGCCCAGGACGTGGCGCCGGGCGAACCGGTCGGCGTGCAGGTCACCGACGGCACGATCGTCTCGGTCACGCTGACCAACCCGGACGGCAAGCAGGTCCAGGGCCAGACGTCGGCGGACAAGAAGAGCTGGAACACCACCGAGCAGCTCGGCTACGGCAAGACCTACACATGGTCCGGCCAGGTCAGCGGCTCCGACGGCAAGAACGTGCCGATCGGTGGCGCCTTCACCACGGTGAAGCCGAAGCGGCAGATGTCGGCCAGCCTGAACGTCGGCGACGGGCAGACGTACGGCATCGCGATGCCGATCGCGCTGACCTTCCCGAGCCGCGTCACCGACAAGGCGTCGGTCGAGAAGGCGCTGTCGGTCGAGACCACGCCGAAGACCGAAGGCTCGTGGGGCTGGATGAACGGCGACACCTCGGTGCACTGGCGGCCCAAGGAGTACTACAAGCCGGGCACCACGGTGAAGGTCAACGCCAAGATCTACGGCGTCAAGGTCGGTGACGGCGTGTACGGCAAGCAGGACGTGTCGGCCAGCTTCACCATCGGCCGCTCGCAGATCGTCAAGGGCAACACCCAGCAGCACACGATGCAGGTGATCCGCGACGGCCAGCAGATCGCCGACTACCCGGTCAGCTACGGCCTCGACTCCGACCCCGGCCGCGTCACCCACAGCGGTGTGCACGTGGTGATGGGCAAGCAGGCGACGTACGCGATGAGCAACCCGAAGTACCACTACGAGAACGTCGTGGTGCCGTGGGCGGTCCGGATCTCCAACAACGGCGAGTTCATCCACGGCCTGGCGGCCTCGGTCTGGGCGCAGGGCAAGAAGAACGTCTCGCACGGCTGCCTGAACCTCTCGCCGGCGCGGGCGAAGGAGTACTACGACGGCGTGCTCACCGGCGACCCGGTGGAGATCACCGGCAGCACGCAGACGCTGACCGCGAAGGACGGCGACTACAGCGACTGGACGTACGACTGGGCGAGCTGGCAGAAGCTGTCGGCTCTCGCGGGCTGAGACCACTGACGAAGACCGGGCGGGCGGGGAGTCCATCGCGGACTTCCCGGCCGTTCGCGTTCCACAGCCGGAAAAACTCGATGCAACCCCGGCGATCACCCGCCGCATGACTACGGGCAGAGGCGCGACGCGATCCCGGTCGTGCCCGCGAGAATGAGGAGTTGTCTTGCGTATCCGCATCGCCCTGACCCTCGGCGCGCTCGTGCTCGCCGGTGGCGCCCTGTCCGGTGGCATCGCCCTGGCCGGCCAGGCGCAACCCGCGCCGCCGACCACCGCCCGGCCCACCGAGGCGCCGTCCGCGGTCCCGACGGCCACCCGCGCTCCGCAGCCGCCGTCCGCCGCGCCCGCCCCGGCGGAGACGACCCGGCCCGCCCGCACCGGGCCGGCCCCGCGCGTCCCCCGCGCCGTGCCCGCCGGCCCGACCGGCGACCTGCACCTGCCGGCCATCGGGGTGTCCCGGTAGCCAGGTGATCTCCCGCTCCCGTCCGTCGACCGGGCCGGGCTCGCCGTGGGACGGCGAGTTCGCCCGGTACTTCGGCGAGCGCGCGCACAGCCTGCGGTCCACCGCCTTCCTGCTCTGCGGGGATTGGCACCAGGCGGAGGACCTCACGCAGGCCGCGCTGCTCAAGCTCTACCTCGCCTGGCCGAGGCTGTCGCGCCACGACGCCTTGGACGCCTACGCCCGCAAGGTCGTGCTGCGCACGTTCCTCGCCGAGCACCGGCGCAGCAGGTGGAAGCGGGAGCGGCTCACCGACACCCCGCCGGAGCTCCCGGTGGAACCGGCCGCCGGCGACCAGGACGAACTGGTCCGGCAGGCTCTGGCCGTACTGGCCCCCAAGCAACGCGCCGTGCTGGTGCTGCGGTACTTCGAGGACCTGAGCGTCGAGGAGACGGCGAAGGCCCTCGGCTGCAGCACCGGCACGGTCAAGAGCCAGGCCTCCCGCGGCCTGGCGACGCTGCGCAACCGGCTCGGCCCGCACTACGGTGCGCTGACGTTCAGCGCGACCACGGAGGGGAGGTGACGAACATGGACTCCGAAGACGACGTCCGCGCGTTCCTGACCGGCGCGGCCGGTGGCCCGACGCCGCCGATGCGCCTGAAGGCCGCCGACGTGATCGAGCGCGGCGGCCGGGTCCGGCGACGACGCAAGCGCTTCGCCGTGGCGGGCACCTCGGCCGCGACGGCGGTCGTCCTGGCGGTGGCCGGTTTCCTGGCCGGTCACCGCGCCGGGCCGCCGGAGCCGGTGGAACCCGCCGGTCCCGTGCTGTCCACGATCGGCACCAGCGCCCCCGCGGTGCCGCCGTCGCCGGAAGTCGCGCCGCCGACGTCGGTCGCGCCGCCGGCGGCCGAGCCGAGCCGTACGCCGTCGCGCGCCACGCGGATCCCACAGCCGCCGTCGGCGGCGGGCCGGACCACGCCGCGGTCCGCGCCGGTCACCAGTCGGCCTTCCTCGGGGCCGACCGAGACGGACGCGCCGTCGGCGACCAGGTCCCACTGACGTTTCCGCAGCTCAGGCCATGTGCCGCAGATCACCGGCGCGACGTGGGTTTTTGACGAAATACCGGCCGGGGTCGGGGCGATATGACCCGTGGTGTTCCGATCGGACACCGCAGGAACTGCTCAGCCGGGCGCTTCGCCGCCGGCCCGAGAACCCGAGGAGGAAGCACATGGTGCTCGCCGCACTGATCGTCGAAACCGGAATCGCTGTCGTGGCTGCGGGTGCGCTCGCCGCTTGGTCCCGCAAGCGCTTCACTCCTCGCGGCGAAGCGAACTGACCCACGGCGCACGGGTGCCCCGTCCGGTGATCCGGACGGGGCACCCGGCTATCCGGTGACCGCTCAGCGCTGGGCGGTCGCGGAGGTCAGCTTGCCGCCGCTGTCCTCGCTGTCGATCTGTTCCATCGGCACCTGCGACGTCTCCGGGATCTTGATGATCGGGATGATCGCGATCAGCGCCGCCGCCATCAGGTAGTACGCCGGCCAGTCCTCGTTGCCGGTGCTCTTGATCAGCGCCGTCACGACGACCCCGGCGGTGCCGCCGAACAGCGACGTCGAGATGTTGTAGCCGATCGCGAACGAGCCGTAGCGCACCCGCGTCGGGAACATCGCCGGGAACGTCGAGCCGATCACCGCCAGGATCAGGACCAGCAGGATCGCCACGATCAGGAACCCGACGAACAGCCACAGGATGCTGCCGGACTGCATCAGCTTCAGGCACGGCCAGCTCAGCACCAGGAACCCGATGGCCGCGGTGAGCAGCAGGGGTTTTCGCCCGATCCGGTCGGACAGCGCGCCGAGCGGGATGATGATCGCCATCTGGATGACCTCGACCGCGATGATGATCAACGTCGAGGTGTTGTCGTTGATCTTCAGCGTGTCGGTGAAGTACGTCGGCATCGTGGTCAGCAGCAGGTAGTCCGCGACGTTCAGCAGCAGCACGATGCCGATCAGGTTGAGGATCATCCGCCAGTTGCGGACGAAGATCTCCTTGAGCGGCGCCTTCTTCGGGGCCTCGCCGGCGGCTTCCATCCGGCGGAACTCGGGGGTGTCCTCGAGCTTGTTCCGCAGGTAGAGCCCGATCAGGCCGAGCGGCAGTGCGACGAAGAAGGGGATCCGCCAGCCCCAGGCGTCGACTTGGTCGGCCGTCAGGGACAGCGTCACCGACAGCACCACGAGGTTGCCGAGGACGTACCCGGCGAGCGTGCCGAGCTCGAGGAAGCTGCCGAAGAAGCCACGGCGTTTCGTCGGCGAGTACTCGGCGATGAACGTCGCCGCTCCGCCGTACTCACCGCCGGTGGAGAAGCCCTGGATGATCCGGAGCAGCAGGATCGCGATCGGCGCCGCGATGCCCATGCTGTAGCCGCCGGCGTACGTCGGCAGGACGCCGACGAGGAACGTGCAGCCGGACATCAGCAGGATCGTGATGGCGAGGACGCGCTTGCGGCCGATCTTGTCGCCGAGCGGCCCGAAGAACGCCCCGCCGAACGGCCGCACGATGAACCCCACCGCGAGCAGCGCGAGCGACTTCAGGACGGCGTTGCCCTCACCGGGGAAGAAGAGCGTCCCGATGCTGGTGGCGATCGCTCCCGAGGTGAAGACGCCGTAGTCGTACCACTCGGTGGCGTTGCCCATGGCGGACGCCCACACGGCGCGCTTGACGGTTCTCTCGTCCACTGACGGTTTGCCCGTCGTTGCTGCTGGTTCGCTCATGCCGGCGACGACCTCCTCCGTGCAGTGCCCATTGGGCCGTTCGAGCTCATCAGCCCAGTCTTAACCGGCCCTCCGGGCTCGGCAGCCTGAGCCGCGAATCTTCTACGGTGGGGAACTTTCCGGCTACTGAGAGATATACGTTGCGTGCTCACGTCGTGGGTCGCGCGCGGCGGCCCGCTACCGGCGAGTTAACGTCAGCGCATGAGTCGTGTTTCTCAACCCTGGCCGCCGGTACCGGTGGAGCCGGCCGTCCCGCACCCGAAGGCGCCGGCGCCGGGCACCGAGCTCGGCGTGCACTTCGGCGAGTGCTTCGGCTGCGGCGACGAGGCCGACGCGGGCCTGCACCTGCGGTCGACGGTCGGCGAGGGCCAGGTGATCCACTCGCGGTTCACCGTGACGGCGGCGCACCAGGGCGCGCCCGGGCTGGCCCACGGCGGGCTGCTGGCCTGCGCGTTCGACGAGGCGCTCGGCTCGACGGTCGGCAACCTGATGCGCCGCCCGGCGGTCACGGGCAAGCTCGAGACGGACTTCCGCCGTCCGGTCCCGGTGGGCTCGACGCTGTTCATCGAGGCGCGCTTGGACGGCATCGCGGGCCGCAAGATCTACGTGAGCGCCGACGGCCGCCTGGACGCCGAGGACGGCCCGATCGCGGTGAGCGCCCGGGCGCTGTTCATCGTGGTCGGGTTCGAGCACTTCAGCACGCACGGCGACCCGGAGGCGCTGGAGAAGCTGGCGGCGCAGCACGAGAAGAACCGGCAGCGTCAGGAACGCGACTGGGAGATCAACCCCTGACCGTAGCTTTCACGTGAAAGCTATGGTCAGGTCAGGGTCCGCGGCCGGATGGCGTTGGCGCGGTCCACGAGCTTGACGCGCTCGTCGACCGTGCTCGCCAGCCGGGCCAGCGCGCGGTAGCAGCGTTCCAGCCCGAACCGCAGCTCCCGCTCCTCCAGCGAGCAGCCCAGCACCCGCGCGCCCGGGGACGGTTTGCCCTGCTTGAGCCAGTCGTGCGCGGCCTCGAGCACGACCGCGGACAGCCGCGTCTGGCGCTCGAGGTCGAGCCGGAGCCGTTCCAGGCGGGAGGACGCGTCCAGCAGGTCGTGCTCGGTCACCGGGGTCTCGCGGCCGTTGGCCTTGGTCGCCGTCGTCTTGATCTTGATGGCGGCGACCTGCGCGTCGACGTAGTGGGTCGAGGACGGCGGGACCGTCTCGAGCACCTCGACCGCGCTGTTGCGCGCGCCCTGCGCGAGGTACACCCGCGCGAGGCCGAACGCCGCGCTCACGTACGTGCGGTCGGTCCGCCAGACCAGCTCGTAGAAGCGCGCCGCGGCGAAGTAGTCGCCGACGCCTTCGGCGCTGATGCCCAGCGCGAGCTTCGGCGCGATCTCGCCCGGCAGGTCGTCGTAGACCGATTCGAACGCGACCTGCGCGACCCGCGAGCGGCCGCCGGCCAGCTCGATCAGGCCGCGGTACCAGTCGATCCGCCAGTCGTGCGGGAAGCCGTTCTTGATCGCCAGGTACTGCGCCGCCTGCAGCTGCCGCTGCGCTTCGGCGAGTTCGCCCAGCTCGATCCGGGCGCGCACGATCCGCAGCCGCACCTCGATCGACTCCCGCGGCGCGCCGGCCAGCGCCTCGATGGCGCCGCGCGGGTCGAGCGCGGTCGTCGTGGCGAGCACGCCCGCCGCCGGGTCGTCGGTGTCGACCTGCGGGATGGGCAGGCCGGCGACGACCTCGTCGGAGCCGGGCAGCGGCACGCTCTGGCCGGCCTCCGGCACCACCAGCTGCACGCCGAAGGTGCGGCTCTCCGGGCCGAACACCGTCGACGCGCCGGGCCGCGGTTTGCCGGTGCCGAGCGCCATGATCTCGCGCAGCACACCGGTCAGCTGGTCGCCCATCTCCTCGGCGGAGAGGAACCGGCGGTCCGGGTCGGCGTGCGTCGCGCGGCGCAGGAACCGGTAGTAGGAGCCGAAGAGCGCGAACAGCGGGACCGCGTCCGGGCCGGGCAGGGTCGTCTTGAACTTGCTGGTGTAGCCGGTGAACTCGAAGCTCAGCACGGCGAGCGTGCGCCCGACGGTGAACAGGTCCGACGCCACCGACGCGCCCTGCTTCGCCAGTTCCGGCGCGCTGTAGCCGGTGGTGAAGAACAGCGGGCTCTCGTAGTCGTCCATCCGCCGGACCGCGCCCAGGTCGATCAGCTTGAGCTGCTCGTTGGTCTGGATCACGTTGTCCGGCTTGAGGTCGCAGTACAGCAGGTTCTGGCTGTGCAGGTAGCCCAGCGCGGGCAGGATCTCCAGCCCGTACGCGATGACCTGGCCGATCGGCAGCGGCTCCGGGCGGCGGCTTTCGCGGTGGTGGGCCAGCGCGAGCTGCCGCAGCGACTGGCCGCCGACGTACTCCATGACGATGTAGCCGACGGTCGTGCCGCTGTGCGCGTCCGGGTGCTGCACGAAGTTGTGGATCTTGACGATGTTGGGGTGCTCGACTTCGGCGAGGAACCGCTGCTCGTTGGCCGCGGCCGCCATCGCCGTCTGGTCACCGGTGTCGATCAGTCCTTTGAGGACGACCCAGCGGTCGCTGACGTTGTGGTCCTGCGCCAGGTAGATCCAGCCCAGGCCGCCGTAGGCGATCGCGCCGAGGACCTCGTATTGACCGCCGACGAGTTCGTGCGGCTGCAGCTTCGGGACGAACGAGAACGGCGTGCCGCAGTTCTCGCACTTCCCTTCCGGCGAACCGGGTTTCCCGTCCTTGCCGCGGCCGACCTTCGCGCTGCAGTTGCCGCAGAAGCGCTTTTCCTCCGACACCACCGGGTTCGTCAGCACCGCCGACGCCGGGTCGCGCGCGGGCACCGGCGGGACCTCGACCAGCCCGGCGCCGAGGCGGCCGCGGCGGGAGCGTGACGTCCGCGACGACGTCCGCCGCGAGGTACCGGGGAACGAGCCGGAGCCGGACACCGAGCCCGAACCACTGCCCGTTCCGGTGCCGGTGTGCCTGCCTTCGCTGCTGCGTTCGGGCAGCACGCTTTCGGTGCCCGGGTCGGGCAGCGGCGTGTCCGGGCCGGTGTCCGGCCGCGGCGCCGGCGGCATGATGCTCTGGGTCTCCGGCGCCGGCGCGGCGAGCACGCTCGTCGGCTGCGGCGCGTTCGGGTCCGGGCGGACGGCCTGCGTCGGGGGCGCCACCGCCTGCGTGGCCTGGACCGGCGGCAGGACGGGGTTGATGCTGCCCGGCGGCCGGGTCGGGTCTTCGGCGCCCGGGATCGTCCCGCGGACGGCGGCGGGCTGGCCGCCCGGCGGGGTCGGCGGACGGCGGACGGGCGCGTGGATGACGGTCTCTTCGCCGCGGGAGCCCGCGGGCGGCGCACCGTCGTCGAGGCGGCCCGAGATCGACGGCTCCGGCGTCTCCCACCGCACCGGTGGCGGCGGCTGCCAGCTCGGCGCGGCCGGCTTCGGCTCGTCGTCCGGCGCGGCGTGCCGAGGACGGCGCGGCTCCTCCGACACTGCTTACCTCCCAGATCCCCGGCCTGCGGGAACCAATCCTAGTCGCGACGCGCTCACCGGTACTGCGGCGCGGGAGGCGAGGCCGCGTCGAGCGACGGCGCCAGCCATTTGTTGTAGCTGTCCTGCCAGACGCCGGTGCCGCGGATCTCCTCGAGGACCGCGTTGACGTAGCGGACCATGTCCTCGTTGTCCTTCGGGATGCCGATGCCGTAGTTCTCCTTGGTGAACTGCTCGCCGACGACCTTGAGCGTCGGGTCCTGCGCGGCCATCCCGGCGAGGATCGTGTCGTCGGTCGACACCGCGGCGACCTGGCCCTGCTGGAGCATCACCAGGCAGTCGGACCAGTTGTCCACCGAGACCGGCACCACCTTCGCCGGGTCGGTCGCGATCTTCGCCAGCGACGTCGACTTCTTGGCCGCGCACACGCGCTTGCCGCTCAGGTCGGAGAGCTTCTCGGCCTTCGACTCCTTGGCGACCAGGATCCGCTGCCCGGACACGTAGTAGACCGAGGAGAACTGGACCTTCTTCCGCCGGTCGCAGGTGATGCTGTAGGTCCGGACCACGACGTCGACCTGGTGCGCCTGCAGGACGTCCTCGCGCTGCGACGACGGGATCGCGCGGAACTGGACGTGCCCCTCGGAGGTGCCGAACAGGGCGCGGGCGATCGCGTTGACCATGTCGATGTCGAAGCCCTCGAGGTTGCCCGAGGTCGGGTTGCGGAACCCGAAGAGGTAGGTGGTCTGGTCGACGCCGGCGATCAGCTTCCCGCGTTCCTTGATCTTCGCCATGGTCGAGCCGCTGCCGATGGTGCCGTTCGGCGGGAGGCTGGCCAGCGGGTCGCAGCTGGTGTCGGCGCCGCCGCCGGCGGTCGCGTCCGGGCCGCCGACGTGCGCGGGCTGCGGCCAGGCCGCGTTGCTCACCGGGGCCGGGTCGACCGGCTTCCCGGGACTGCCGCAGGACGCCGCGAGCAGCGCGACGACCGCCAGCACGCCCGCCCGGACCGTGTTCCCCCGCCTGCTCACCGGTACTCCCTCAGTCGCTCCCGGATTCCCATGGTGACACCCGCCGCGGCGACCACCGCGAGCACGGCGAGGCCGGGCGCCAGCAGCGTCAGGGCCGCGTCGCCGTCGTGGGTGTCGTCGAGGAACTGCTGCCTGCCGACGTCGATCGCCGACTGGAGGCTGTCGTCGAGCCGCCGGAACGCCGGGGCCGAGCCGGTCTTGCGGTCCTCGAGCACGGCGGTGTCGACGGCTTCCTGGTACTGACCGGAGTCGTCCTGGGTGCGGACCTGCTTGTGCGCGGCCAGCCAGTCCTGCGCGGCCCTGGTCGCGTCGGCGACCTTCGCGGCACCTTCGCCGTCCGTGATCAGGCCGCGGGCCTCGCCGAGGAGGCCGCCCTGGCCGTCGGGGCCGACGAGCTGGGCGGCGTTGACGCCGAAGTCCTTCTCGTACGCCGCGCCGTCACCGCGGGCGACCAGCGTCAGCGTCTCGTCGGCACGGGCCTGCAGCGCGGCGATCCGCGCGCGGACGAGCACGTCGACGCGGTGCGAGCCGTCGTCCTGGCCGCTGCCGACCAGGCTGCCCTGCACGATCAGCGCGACCGAGCCCCACAGCAGCGACACGACGACGGCGGCCGTCGCGACGACCAGCCCGACGTTGAGCACCCGGTTGGTCCGCCGGGTCAGGTAGACCTGCGCGACGACGAGCGCGGCCAGCAGCGCGACCATCAGGATCGTGGCGGGCCAGGGGAAGCCGGTGGAGGTGTCCTGCTCCTCGATCAGCCGCTCGGTGTCGACGCGGTAGAGGTCCTGCGCGGCGGGCAGGATCTTCGCGCGCATCAGCTCGGAGGCTTCCCGCAGGTAGGACGCGCCGACGGGGTAGCCGAGGCGGTTGTTCGCGCGGGCGGTCTCGACGAGCCCGGTGTAGACGGGCAGCGACTGGTTGAGGACGTCGACCGGGGCGGCCGCGGCGGCGACGTCGGAGGAGTCGGAGGCGGCCTTCGCGAGGGCGGCGCCGGCTTCGGCGATGTCGCGCTCGTAGCGGGAGCGCAGCTCGGGCGGCTCGGTGCCGATGGAGAGGAACGCGCTGGCCGCGGTCGCGTCGGCGTCCGAGAGCGACTTGTAGACCTGCTGCGCGGCGGCGGCCAGGGGTTCGCGGTGGTCGATGACGCCGCTGATCGTGTCGTCGCGGTCCTGCACCGACAGCGTCGCGACCGTGCCCGCGACCAGCGCGAGCAGCACCAGCGCGACGGCGATCACGGTGAGCCGGCCGGGGGTGGTCGCGGCGGACCGGATGATCGCGCGGACCGCCTGGCCGGGCAGGTCCAGCAGCCCGAGGAGGCCGCTGCGGCCCCCGGGGCGGTCCCGGCCGTCCGGTGGCGGCGGCGGGGGTCCCGGCGCGGGCGCCGTGGGACCCGGGGCCGTCGCAGTGCTGGTCATCCCCGATTCCTCCCCGAAAGCATTACCCGCAGAAGGTAGCCGAGTGGCCGCGCACGTGGGCACGGGCACCGCCCGCCGTCACCAGCACGTGATCTCTCAGCCCTTGATCGCCGCGAGTACGCGCCAGTAACCGTCCTCGGCACCCGATTCCAGCGTGCCACCGGCGAGGGCGAGCCGCTCGCGCATCCCGGCGAGCCCGAAACCTTCACTCGTCCGAGTGAATTCGCTTCGCGGGTTGCGGACCTCGAGCCGGACCTCTTCCGGGGCGTACTCCAGCCGCATCCGGACGTCCTCGCCGGGCGCGTGCTTGCCCGCGTTCGTCAGCGCTTCTCGCGCCACGCCGACCAGCGCGACGACCGCGGCGGACGGCAGCGGCCGAGGTTCGCCTTCGGTTTCGAAGTCGACTTCGACGCCGTGGTTGCCGGCGTGCTCAGCGGCGATCGCGGCGAGGGCGTCGGTCAGCGGCGGGACGTCCCGGCGTAGCGCGGCCACGGCGTTGCGCGCTTCGGCGAGACCGTCGGCGGCCAGGCGCCGCGAGCGCCGGACCGACCGCAGCGCACCGTCCACATCGGACCGTTCGGTCAGCAGGGCTTCGGCGAGTTCGAGCTGGACCCCCAGTGCGCCCAGGGAGTGCGCCAAGACGTCGTGGATCTCGCGGGCGATGCGGGTGCGTTCGTCGAGCGCGGCGGCGCGCGCGTGTTCGGCCTGCGCGAGCCGGGTCTGGTCGAGCAGCGCCTCGGCCTGGCCGGCCTGGACCTCGTACTGGCGGCGGTTGAGCCCGACCAGGACGAGCAGCAGCATCACGGCGGCGTCGGCGATCGCGGCACCCGCGGAGTGCCCGGAGACCAGGTGCGCCGTCACCGCGAGGGCCATCTCCAGCAGACCCACGCCGACGATCGCGCCGACGCTGACCGTGGTGAGCGCCGCGAGCCGGCCGAGCGGGATGACGGCCATCAGGATCGCCGAGGAGTCCGCGGCCCGGCCGACGAGCGCCGCGGGCAGCGCGCCGGCCACGGCGAGCAGCGCGGCCGCCGTCTTCGGCCGCCGGGACGCGAGCACGACGAAGCCGAGCCAGCAGGCGCTCGAGACGCCGTACGCGGCCCAGATCCACGGGTTCGGCTCCCGCGCGGTGAGCAGCGTCCCCGCGACGAAGAGGGTGCCGAGCACCTGCACCACGAGCCAGCTCGGCGCGATGGTGTCGGGCAGCAGGGGGCGGTTCGGCACGGCCCCATCTTCCCGGGCGGGGTCAGCCGCGGATGGCCGGGGCGAGCGAATGCGGCAGCACGGCTTCGGGGCTCGGCGGCCGCCGGACCAGCACTTCGACGTCGTCGGCGAAGCGGTAGGGCTTCGCGCCGAGGATGCCGCCGAAGTGGCGGCGCAGCCGGGACATCTCGGCGCGGACGGTGACCGCGCGGCTGGCGTCGCCGAAGAGGTCCGAGGACAGCTCGGAGGCCGAGCGGCCGGCGCGGTGGCTGGCCAGGACGTACAGCATCTCGGCGTGGCGGGGGCTGAGCCGGTGCGTCCAGGTCCCGGCCGCGCCGGCCACGGTGAGCTCGGGGGCGCGCGGCGACCGGACGTCGAGGACGACGCGGGTCGGCGGGGCGGCGTCGGTCTCGGTGGGGCGGATCAGCCAGCCGCCGGGGACGGGCTCGACCGCGCAATGGCCGTACGCCGGCAGCCAGACCCCGCCCGGCGCGAGGTTCGCCGGCAGGGCGATCCGGTCGACCGGGGCGAGCCCGGCGGCCGCGGCGACCCAGCCGTGTTCGTCGGCGACGACGGCGCGCCCGCCGACCTTCGCGAGCACGGGGACGGCGAAGCCGCGCAGGCGTTCCAGTTCGGTGAGGTGGGTGGTGCGCAGCTGGGACTCCGCGAGCCGCGTCACGGCGTCGACCAGCGCCAACGTCGTCGCGTGGACGGTCGAGGCCGGGCCGGAGAGGTCGACGACGCCGAGCAGCCTGCCGTCGCGCGGGTCGTGCAGCGGCGCGGCGGCACACGTCCAGGAGTGGTGCGAGCGGACGTAGTGCTCGGCGGCGTACATCTGGACCGGGCGGCGCGCGACGAGGGCAGTGCCGATCGCGTTGGTGCCGACGGCTTCTTCCTGCCAGTCGACACCTTCGACGAACCCGAGGCGGTCGGCGCGGCGGCGGACCGCGGCGCTGCCGTCGCGCCAGAGGACCTTGCCGCCCGCGTCGACGATCACCATGATGTGCGCGGCCTGCTCGGCGACGCTGGTCAGGCCCCCGCGCAACGTCGGCAGCGCCTCGGCGAGCCCACTGGTGCGACGGCGCGCTTCGAGCTGTTCGACGGTCAGGACGGGCGCGGCGGCGCGGCTGTCGGGATCCATGCCGAGGCGGCGCATCCGCTGCCAGGAGGCGTCGACGACCGGCCGCGGCCTGCTGGGCAGTTCCTTGCCCGACAGGGCCGCTTCGTGCACCTGGGCGAGGACACGGGCGTGCCGCCGGGGGTCGGCCCCGGCCGGCAACGCTGCCTCGAGGTCTCGCTGCCCCAAACCGCCACTCCTTGCGCTCCGCCACAGTCTGCCTTTTCGGTCCGCTGATCGGAAGGTGGCGACTATCTCTGCGACAGGGTGGGTCAGCGCGTGATCGCGGCGCCCGGGGCTTCCACGACCGCCTTCGCCGCGTTGACGACCTTTTGGGCGTCGGGGAGGTAGAGGTCCTCGAGCGCGTCGGAGAACGGGACGGGCGTGTGCGGCGGCGTCACCATCTCGATCGGGGCCCGTGCACGCGCCCTTCGAAGGCCCGGATGGTGCGCATCACGCGGTACGCCTCCCGCAGGTGTCCGTCATCTTCGACGCTCCTTCCCCGGCTCGGCTTCCGTGCGCAACAGCCCTTTTCGCGCCGCCTCCGCCATCGCCGCCCGGACGTCCACGACCCACGGGCCATCCGGCTTGAGCTCGACGAAGGCGCTTTCGCCGGTCTTCAGTTCGAGTTCGCGCTCGCCGTCGAGGGCGATGACGCCCCCGGCCGCGGCGAGCTCGACGCGCACGCCGGGTTCGAGAACGCCCCACCCGCGAACCCCGACGGGCCGCACGAGCCCGGGCGCGATGGGGGCGTGCACGACGTACGGCGTCTCCCCGACGGGCCCGAGCTGCAACGCAACGCCTGTTGGGCTGGAGCGTGGGCTCGGGCAAAGCTGCCCAGGAACGCTGGAGAGGCCGATGCCGTCGGGTTCGGCGAAGGTGCAGTAGAGCTCGGTGAGTGAGGATGGATCCCACAGAGCCCGGGCCCCGATGTGCCGGCTGAGCGAGACGCAGACATCGACGAGCGCGATCTCCCGCCGCGCTTTGGTGACGACTTCGAGCACGCTGACGCGGTGGGTGACGAGATCGGGGTCGACGTCCCCGGAGGCGATGAGGCCGGCCGCCAACCCGGCGACGGTCGCCTCCCGCATCTGCGGGAAGGCGTTGTTGGTCCCGGTGGAGAGGGCGAGGATCGGAACGTCCTCGCAGGCAGCGGCGGCAACGCGGGCGGTGCCATCCCCACCGAGGACAACGATGACCCCAGCCCCGGCATCGACCATGCGCCGCACGGCATTGGTCGTATCGGCAGCGGTGCCCGTGAGCGGATAGTCGTCACAGAAGTCGACTTTGGGCCAGGTCCCACCTCGTCCGAGAGCCTTGAGAACGGAGGCGGAGATGCCCCCGAGATCGGTGGAGACGAGGGCCCGGTCGAGCCCGGTGACGGCGAAGGCGGCCAGCAGCCGCTGCACCATGTTCGCCTTTTCCGCGGTGGGGAACACGGAAGCCTGCGCAACCAGCCGGCGGATGTCCCGTCCCGAAGCCGGATTCGCGACGATCCCCGCCACCGTTTCGCCCACCTGACCTCCTGCGACTGCCACCGGAGGACAGGAGATCCCGAAACCGGGTGGTAGCGGAAGGGTTGCAGGGCGTTGCAGTGTGCAGGACGAGGACGTCGCCGCCGCGCTTACGGCACCGCTGCCGGCGTGGTGCCGGTCCAGCGACTACCGCACCGAATCCGGCCACTCCATCCCGGCGACTACCGGGCCGAGTGCCGGTCAGCCGCGCAATAGTGGGCACCGCGCGCCACGAAGCCAGGCGCGTCCACACAGCTCGAATGAGCCGAACGTCACACCGGCGTTTCGATCTCCAATGGACTGTCCAACCTGGAGACCCGTCCACCGGAGAAGAACCAACCGAGGCCGAGCCCCGGAGAAAGGCTTACGAGACGAGACTCGCCGTGCCCTCATAGGTGAAGCCGGCCTCTTCGACCGCACACCGCACGTCGTCCTCCGCCAACGCCGTCTCGGCGCGAACGACCACCCGGCCGGTCGCGACGTCGACGTCCACTTCGGTCACTCCCGGCAGGCCGGTGAGTTCTTCGGTGACCGACTGGGCGCAGTGTCCGCAGCTCATCCCGGAGACGGTGTAACCGTGCTCGATCATGGTGCGCAGCATACGAAAAGGGCCGCCACCTCGAACGGGTGACGGCCCTTTCCCAAGATCAAAGTCAGATCACGGTGACCGACGTGGCCTGCGGGCCCTTCTGGCCCTGGCCGATCTCGAACTCGACGCGAGCGTTCTCTTCGAGGCTCTTGAAGCCGTTACCCTGGATCTCGCTGTAGTGAACGAAGACGTCGCCGCCACCGTTGTCGGGGGTGATGAAGCCGAACCCCTTCTCGGAGTTGAACCACTTCACAGTGCCCTGAGTCATCAAAAATCTCCATATGCAACACAAAAACAGGAAGCCACTTCGGCGACCCGGGTCAACACCCGGACGGTTTGCTTCCTCGGCGAGGAGACACTACGCCCGCTGAGTTCTGCGAGCGTGACTCAACACGAACACAAAAATCGAGACCATGAGCAGTAAAGCACACCTTGAGCAGGGCGGACAAGCTGTCTTCACCCGTGCGGGGTGAGCTATTCGCCACTCGCCGGACGCAGCCCTTCCCCGCCGAACGGCGAGCGCCAGGCGGTGTCGTGCTCCGCGGCGACCACGGCGTCGTCGTGGGCCTCGGCACTGGCGCTGAACAGCACCGGCACGACGCCGGAGGACTTCCGCGCTGGTTCGGATGCGTGCTGGTGTTCGGTCACGTCGAAACTCCCCTCGTTCCCTACCCGCTTCCCTGCGGGTGATGACCGCGATGGTGCCATGCGGCACCGACAGAAACCGGTTGTCTCCCGCCGGGACCCGGCCGGGAACGTTCAGCGGCGAACCACCACCGGAACACCGTCAGATTACCCGAGCCATCGCTGTGCTACCACACAACTTTCCCGGCGTTTCCCGAAGCGAAACCGAGCAAAACCCTTACTGGGCGGGAGGTTGCGGACGGGCCTGCCCGAGCAGGGCCGAAAGCCGCACGTCAGGGGTCACGACATCCGGGTCCGTGCGCACGTCGATGACGCACGGCCGCTGCCGCACCAGCGCGCTGGCGATGATCGGCTCGAGCTCCTCCCGGTCGTCCACCGTGTACCCGGCCGCGCCGAGTCCACGCGCCCACGACGCGAAATCGGTCAGCGGGATGGACACCCCGGACAGCCGCCCGTGCGTGCGGGCCTGGTGCATGGCGAGCGCACCGTGCACGCCGTTCTGGAAGACGACGACCATCACCGGCGCCCGGTACCGGACGGCCGTTTCGATCTCCTGCCCCGTCATCAACGTACCGGCATCGCCGACCATGGCGACGACGGTCCGCCGCGGCTCGGCCAGCTTCGCCGCCACCGCGGCCGGCACGGCGTAGCCCATCGCGGCGTTGCTCGGCCCGAGCTGGCTGCGCGGCGCGGTGAAGCACCAGTACCGGTGCATGAACTGCGCGAAGTTGCCCGCGTCGCTGGTCACGATGGTGTCCTCGGGCGCGAGCTTCCGCAGCGCGCGGACGACGTCGACGGGGTGCACCCGCGTGTTGCCGCTGGTGTCCGGCGGCGTCATGAAGGTGTGGACCGCGGCGTTGGCCGCCGACGCCCGCCGTGTCCGCGGCGAAGCGACCTCGCGCAGCTCTCGCAGGAACGGCTCGACCTCCGAGTCGACCCGGAAGGTGAGTCCGCGCCGCTTCGGGCTGACGTCGATCCCGGTGCCGACCATCACCAACGTCTGCTGGGCGGTCGGGTACCGGTAGGCCTGCGTGGTCACCTCGTCGAGCTGCGTGCCGAGCGCGAGTACCAGGTCGGCACGTTCCAAGGCGTCCAGCTGCCGCGCGGGGATGCCGAGCCCGAGGTGGCCGGCGTACCGCGCGTGGTTCTCGGGGAAGGCGTCCTGCCGCCGGAAGGCGTTGTAGACGGGCAGCGCAAGCTCGTCCGCGACCGCGATCAGCTCGTCACGCGCGGACCGCGCCCGCCCGCCGACGATGACCACGGGGTACTTCGCCTCGTCCACCAGTTGCGCGACGGCGTCCGCCGAACGGCCCAGCGTGCCCGACGCCGGTGGCCGGACCCGCGCCATCGGCTTCGCCGCGTCGTAGGGCATGCCCCAGACGTCGCAGGGCACGCCGAGCACGACCGGCCCCGGCCTGCCCTCCTGCGACGTCGTCAGCGCGTGCGCGAGCAGGCTCGGCAGGCTGTCCGGGTCGGTCACCCGCAGAGTCGATTTGGCGATCGACTCGAACATGGCCGTCAGATCCGAGGTCGGCAGCTCCCCCGACGACGACGGCACCGGTTCGCTCGCCGGCGTCTCCAGCAGCACGACCATCGGCGTCTCGTCCTGGTACGCCGTTTGGACGCCGATCGCCAGGCTCGCCGCGCTCGGCCCCCGGCTGGCGAGCAGCACGGCCGGCCGTTCGGTGAGCTTGCCTTCGGCCTCCGCCATGAAGGCCGCGCCCGCGTCGTGACGCGCCGAGACCACGGTGATCTCCCGCTCGCGCTGCAAGGCGTCGAGCAGCTCGAGGAAGGACTCACCGACCACCGCGTACACACGGCGGACACGCGCCTCGGTCAGGATCCGCACGGCCGTCTGGGCGACGGTCGCTCCCAGTTGGTATCTAATGAGGAGAGCTTAGGCGGGCACCGTTCAGTGCAGTCAAGTGATCTTCGCCGAAACCCGGTAAGGATGGACTGAATGTCCGCTTTGACCGACTGCTAGCCGATCAAGGGAGCGAGGACCGCAGTCTTGACCGCGACCGAACATGAAACCGTTTTTACTTATGGCGCACCGGCGTTGAAGTACGGCACCGGCGCCAGCGACGAGATCGGCTACGACCTGACCCAGTACGGCGCGCACCGCGTGCTCGTCGTGACGGATCCACAGGTCGCCGCGACCGGCTGGCCGCGCCGCATCGCCGACGGCATCGCGGGTTACGGCATCGAGACCGAGATCTTCGACGGCGTACACGTCGAACCCACCGATGTCAGCATGCAGAAGGCGGTTGACTTCGCGCGCGGAACCGGTCCGTACGACGCCTTCGTCGCTGTCGGTGGCGGATCGGCCATCGACACCGCGAAAGCCGCGAACTTGCTGACCAGCAACGACGGTGAGCTGATGGACTACGTCAACGCGCCGGTCGGCGGCGGCCGCGCGCCTGATCGTCCGCTGAAGCCGCTGGTCGCGGTCCCCACCACCACCGGCACCGGTTCGGAGAGCACCACGGTCTGCGTCCTGGACGTGCTTTCCCTGCGCGTCAAGAGCGGGATCAGCCATTTGCGGCTGCGCCCCACTCTCGCCGTCGTCGACCCGCGCCTCACCGTCAGCCAGCCGGCCGGGGTGACCGCCGCCAGCGGCATGGACATCCTCTGCCACGCCGCGGAGAGCTACACCGCGAAGCCGTACACCGAGTTCGAGCGCAAGCGCCCGGAGCAGCGCGTGCCGTACTGCGGCTCGAACCCGCTGGCCGACATGTTCGCGGAGCAGTCGCTGCGGCTGCTGTCGTGGGCCCTCCCCGCGGCGGTGCGCGACGGCGAAGACCTCAAGGCGCGCGAAGCCATGGCCTTGGCCGCGACGTTCGCCGGGCTCGGCTTCGGCAACGCCGGCGTGCACATCCCGCACGCCAACGCGTACCCGATCGCCGGCCAGGTCCGCGATTTCCACCCGGACGGTTATCCGGGCGAAGAGCCCATGGTGCCCCACGGCATGGCCGTGTCACTGACCGCACCCGCCGCGTTCCGCTTCACCTTCGACGCGGCACCGGACCGCCACCTGCGCGTCGCCCGCCTGCTGGCGCCCGACTTCGAGTGGCCCGGCGACTTCGCCGACCACCTGCCCGCGGTGCTGATCGACCTGATGCGGCAGATCGGCATCCCGGACGGCATCGGCGCCGTCGGCTACACCGAGTCCGATGTGGACTCGCTGGTCGAGGGAACGCTGAAGCAGCAACGGTTGCTGGCGACAGCACCCCGCGAGGCGTCCGCGGACGATCTGTCGGGCATCCTCCGCGAGTCGGTGTCGCTGTGGTGACGGGGTACCCGCACTGGCAGACGGTTCCGTTGCGTTGGAAGGACAACGACGTCTACGGGCACGTCAACAACGTGGTGCACTACTCGCTGATGGACACCGTGATCAACACGTGGCTGATCGAGCAAGGCGGTCTCGACATCGAAGCCGGGGAGGTGATCGGGCTGTGCGTCGAGTCGCACTGCGGGTATCACTCATCGGTTTCCTTTCCTGGAGCGTTGCGGGTGGGTTTGCGCGTGGCGCATCTCGGGAAGTCCAGCGTGCGCTACGAGATCGGCATGTACGCCGCCGACGAGTCCCTGGTCGCGGAAGGGCACTTCGTGCACGTCTTCGTGGACCGCGAGTCCCGCCGGCCGACACCGGTCTCCGGCAAGCTGCGGGAGGCTTTGGAAGCCCTCCAGCCCGGATGACTTCCACCGCCGGCGATTCACCTCCTCATTGACGGTGCCGGTTTCCGGGCGGGTTCTTCCCGCGCTTCCGATCATGCACGACGGCACCGACAGAACCGGTCGATCGCCGCGAGTTATCCACAAGTAGTCCTCAGATCGGCGAGTTGTCCACAGATTCGCATCGAGGGCTTCCGCACCCCCGCGCCGGCGATAAGCTGGGAAGCGCATGAGATCGGTCCACAGTGGACGGGTGGTCAGCTCACTCGAGCGGCTCGCGACACGGATGGCGACCTAGGCGTCGATCCGGTGGCACCGTTGTGAGAGGACGACCCGGGCGCGGACCCGTCGCCGGCAGGCATGTCGGCCACGGACTCTGTGCCAACCCGAGGACCAACCGCAGCTGCAGCTCCGTCGCCGGAAGGCGCCCCGGCGGCGGCCGCAGTTGCCGTGCCCAGTGACGGAGGCGCACTGGTCGAGGGTCCGTTGCCGGTAGGCGCCCCGCCAACGGACCCGCCTCTGTCTGCAGGCCGCCGGCCCCCGGTACCGGGGGCCGGTCGGCGGTCTGCGTCCCCCTCCGGACCGGCACCGGTGGCTGAATCCCCAGCCACCGGTGTCGTCCAAGCCTGCATGAGTTCCGCGTACCGCGCCGACCTGGTCATCAGGTCGGCGTGACGGCCCAAAACGGTCTCGCGGCCGTCCATGACGAGCACGCGATCCGCACGCAGAGCCGAGGAAAGCCGGTGCGCGATCACCACCAGAACACCACCCCGCGCGGCGAAGGCCCGTTCCGCGCGGGCTTCCGACACGGGATCGAGATGGGAGGTGGCTTCATCGAGGATCACGAACTCCGCCGAACTGGCGTAGACCCTGGCCAGCGCGAGCATCTGTGCTTCGCCTGCGGAGATTCCTTCGCCGCCGTGACCGATCTCGGCGTCGAGGCCGCCAAGGCGCTGCACCAACGCGCCCGCGCCCACCGCGTCCAAAGCTGACGACAGAGTGTCGTCCGAACCGGACAAAGCAAAGAGGCCGACGTTGTCCCGCACGGTCCCTGCGAAGACGTAAGCCTCCTGCGGGATCAGCGCCACGATCTCGTGGCGGAGTGCCGCGGGCACGTCCCGGACCAGTACGCCGCCCAGCAGCACCCGGCCCTCCTGCGGCGTCAGCATCCCCGTCAGCAAGCCTGCCAATGTCGACTTGCCGATGCCGCTCGGCCCGACGACGGCGAGGTGTTCCCCCGGCTGCAGGCTCAGGTCCAACCCACGGACCACGGGCTCGGCCGCCGCGCCCCAGCCGAACGTCAGGCCGTGGACCTGGACGTCGGTGCCGCGCGGGGTAGCCGTGCCGTCGAACACCTCAGGCAACTCGGCCGTCTCGGCAAGCCTGCGGAGCGCCACAAGCAACCGGAGGACAACGGTGCCTGCAGTGGCTGCGAGTCCTCGAAGGGCGGGCTGCATCGTCGTGGCCAGGTAGACCAGCGCGCCCAGAGCCGCGCCCGCGGTCAGTTCACCTCGAGCCACCAGTCCTGGCGCCAACGCGAGCGCGAGCAGCAACGGGACGAACCCGCCGAGGGAGATCACCAACGCGCGGAGGGCACTCGACCGCGCCACCCGGATCGCAGCATTCGCCTGTTTGTCGACCGCGTCGTACATCGCCAGCGCGGCGATCGGCTCGGCGCCGCAGGCCACGATATCGCGCATGCCGGCCAGGGACGCACCGGCCGCCGCGGCAGTGTGCTCGTCGGCCAGCGCCAGCGCGCGCTGCCGACGGGCAAGAGAAGGAAGGAGACAGACGAACGCGACCAGCGACGCGACCACCGGCACCGCGACCGGGACGACCAATGCGCCGGCGACCGTCACGAGCCCGGCTAGCGCGGAGGCTGTCGTCACCAGCATGCCGCGAGCCTGGACCAGCAAGCCGGCGGTCGCGTCGCGGACCACCTCGACGTGCTGGGTGATGCGGGCGACGCCGCTGGAGTCCGGCTGGTTGCGCGGCGGGGACTCGTCATGCAGCACGCCGCGGACGACGGCGGTCACCAGGGCATCGCGCAGCGGCTCGACCACCTTGCCGAGCTGGTGCCACACCATCCGCGCGCCGAACGCGCCGAGTACGGCGGCCAGCCCGAACAACGCCAGCCAGCCGAGACCGGCGGCCGGGTCGCCGACCGAGAAACCCCGGTCCACGGACAGCTCGACCAGTCGCCCCGAAAAGAAAGCAGGCACGCCTTCGAGCAGAGAACACACGAGCAGCACGACCCCGCCACGCCACTGCCCGGCGAGAGCGGACCAGTACAACCGGCGCAGGCTCACTCGTCGTCCTCCGTGAAGACGCCGCGGTATCCGGGCTCCTGCCAGAGCGCCGCGTGCGGGGCCACCGCGCGGATCCGGCCCTCCTCGAGCCACACCACCAGGTCGGCGCGGGCAGCGGTGCCGGCGCGATGGGTAACGACGACACGCGTACGGCCGGGCAACGCGTCGGCCACGGCGCGCTCGACCGCGGCCTCGGTGACCGTGTCGAGGCTAGCTGTGGCGTCGTCGAAGATCAGGACGCGCGGGTTGTGCACGATCGCGCGGGCCAGCCCGAGCCGTTGGGCTTCGCCGCCCGAAAGCGGCGTCTCGGTCAATGGCGTGTGATAGCCGTTGGGCAGGCGGACGACGACCTCGTCGACCTGCGCGATCCGACACGCGGTTCGAATGGCGGACTCGCCGGCCCAGGAGCCGTAGCCGACCGCGTCGGCGACCGTGGCGCCGAGCAGTGCGGGCCGTTCGAAGGCGTAGCCGACGACCGCGCGCAGTTCCTCGCGTCGGAGGCGCTCGAGCGGGCGGCCGTCGAGGAGTACCTGGCCTTCGTCGGGTGTGATCAGCCCGCCGAGCACGGCGGCCAATGCGGACTTACCGGCGCCCGAACGGCCGACGACCGCGACGAACGTGCCGCCGTCGATGCGGAGGTCGATCTCCGCCAGCGCGCCCGAGACGCCTACGTGGCGGAGGTCAACGGTGCCGTCGCCGGGCAGGAGCGGGAGCTTGCCGGGCACGGGTTCGGGTTCGTCAAGCACCTCGACGAGCCGCTCGGCGCAGCCGCGCGCCCGGGACAGCATGGTGAGCAACGGAATTTGGGTGACCAGACCCAGACCGAGGGCGACGTAGCCGAGGGTGGCCACGACGTCGCCGATACTGAGCCGACCCGCGAGGACGCCGAAGCCGGCCGCGGCCAGCACGGACAGCTCCACCGCCGGTGTCAGCAAGCCGGCGCGCCAAACCATCCGGGCCTGGGTGCGCCAGAGGCCCTGGCCGGCGAGCGTCAGCTTCGGCAACGGGCGCAGGACCCGCTCGGCTTCACGGTCGGCGGTTCCGGACGCGGCGATGGTGCGGAGGCCGGCGACCGCGTCGACCATCCGGGCCGCAAGTTCGCCGGAGACCCGCTGGTAGGTGAGGACGTCGTCGGCGGTGCGGCGGAGGTGGCTGCGGGCCAGCAGCAACGCGAACGGGATGCTGCCCAAGAAGACGAGTGCGAGCCGCCAGTCCAGGAGGGCGAGCAGCACGACGGCGCCGGTGGAGATGACCAGCATCGAGCCGCACTGGACGACGATCGTGACGATTCCGCCGGCGCCGACGCAGTCGCCGGTTAGGCGGCTGATCGCGTCGCCCTCGGCGAAACGGGAACGGGCGCCGAGCGCGAAGAGCTTGTCGGACACCGTGCGGCGCAGCCACGCGGACGCCGTCGCCGTGAGGCGCGTGGTCAGGATGCCGCCCACGACGTCGGCCGCGATCTCCGCGCCGCCGACGAGCAGCAGCCAGGAGACCTCGGGCCAGCTCCGGCGGCCCGCGACAACGCTGTCGACCGCTGCCGCGAGCGCGCCGGGAAGGAGCAGGCCGGCCGCGGTGGCGACCAGCGCGGTACCCACGACGGCGGCCAGCCGGGGGCGATCGAGTCCGGCCACCCTGGCCAGCAACCGATCGGCGGGGCCGCGCATCTCACTCCTTCGGACGAGGTACCGCCGGGGCGGTACCGGGGCCAGAATGAAGAGGCGGGAGCGGCGCACTTGGCCTGTGCCGCTCCCGCACCCTTCACCTCGGCACTACTTGCCGGCGATCCGCCAGGGTCAGTGGCAGGTCAGCAGGCTGATGGTGCTGTCGGCGCAGGAGGCCAGCAGGCTGAGGTTCGACGTGCCGCCGCCACCGCCACCGTGGCCGCCGTCGAGCACCTCGGGGGTCTCCATGGCCTGCAGGTCCAGAACGAGTTCCATCGGTGTTCCTTCCTTCGTTTCCTTCGGGGTCCGCCGGTCAGCGACCGGTGGTCTGGGGGGACGGCGTGCGGCCCAGGAAGGGCAGCACCTCCTTGCCGTCCAGGAGGGCGGCGAGCGCGAGGAGGATCCCCGCGCTGCCGGTCTTGACGTCCATCGACAGGCGCAGCAGCTGGTTGCCGGGGAAGGCGAGGCCGCCCTTGAACGGCACCGCGTACCAGGCCAGCCGCGCCAGGTGCAGGTCGATCGCCGCGCGGATCGACGGCGACGGGTCCGGGTCCATGCCCAGCGCGACCGCCAGCCCGCACCGGCCGAACAGCAGGCCGGGGTGGATGACGAACTCGCCGCGGCACGATTCGCGCAGGCCGGGGAGGCTCTCGCAGGCTTCGGCGTCCGGGCGGTGGCGGGCCAGCTGCTCGGCGACCAGCAGGATTCCGCTGCTGCCGATGCCGGCGTAGGGCAACGTCCGGGCCGCGCCGTCGCGGACCTGCAGTGAGCCGTCGTCGGACTCGACGCATTCTTCGAGGTCGCGGGTCAGCGCCTGGTCGGCGAAGGACAGCCACGCCGGCTCGCCCGTGCGCTCGAAGAGCCGGACGAACAGCAGCGCGGGTCCGGACCAGCCGGACAGCAGGCCGGCGCGGGCGAAGTTTCCCGGCGGCGCCGCCGTTTCCAGCGCCTCGGCCAGCCGGACGGCCGTGGTCAGCGCCTGGCGGCCGAACTCGTTGTCCTGGCGGACCGTCGCGAAGTGCAGCATCGCCAGCCCGATGCCGGCGAGGCCGCCCTCCAGGGCATGATCGGTCGTCTGCTCGACGAGCCCCGCGGACGACGCCAGCAGCTTCGTCGCCTCGGCGTGGTGGCCGAAGTTCTCCAGCACGTACGCGATGCCGTAGCTGCCGTCGAAGAAGCCGGGCCGGGTCGGCGGTTCACGGCGGACCGAATCGATCAGCCAGCGCTCGTGTTCGGGGAACCGGCCGGCGCCGATGACGTCGAGGGCGTGCAGGACGCCCGCGGCGCCGACGCCGAAGCAGGCGCCGCCGACCCGGAACTGCTCGATGTCGCCGGGGAACAGCCGGTCCTGACGCTCGGGTGTCGCGCTGGCCAGGATCGCTTCGGCGATCTGCTTGCGGACCAGCGGCCAGTCGGGTTTCGCCTGGTCGAGCTCCGTGTGGATCGGTGCCGGCTCCGCGGGGACGTCACGCGGGGCCAGCACCGCGACTGCGGCGTCCGCGTACCCCGCGGGCAGCGCGAACCGTCGTTCGGCGAAGTCGGCGATGCCGCGCAGCTTCGACGGCGCGAGCTCCATCAGCTGCGAGAGCGGCAGGAACAGCCACAACCGCAGCGCCGCGATCGCGTGCTCGTCGATCTCGAAACCGGTGCGATCGGCCGGCGCGCGGAACCCCGGCGCGCCCAGCGCCGGACGGTCGCCGGACTCGACGTCGAAGGCCATCTCGAAGTCGATCAGCGAGATTTGCGAGATGCGGCCGTCGTCGTCCTCGTCGATGAGGATGTTCAGCGGGTGCAGGTCGCCGAAGACGATGCCGCGGGCATGGATCGCTTCGACCGTCCGCTCGACTCGGGCGACCACGTCCAACGCGCGTTGGGTGTACGCGGCGAGGTCGGCATCCGTCGTGCCGCGCCTGGTCAGCGGGTAGTTGCGGGCCAGCCAGTTGCCCAGCGAGTTGCCCGGCATGTACTCCATGGCCAGGTAGTGGTGCTCCCAGACCGTGAAGTGCTCGAACACCCGCGGCACGCCGGGGACGTCGGCCAGCCGGTCGAGCACCTCGTGCTCGCGTCGCAGGCGTTCGACGGCGTCGATGCGCGCTTTGTCCAGGCCGGCGTGCGGCCGGGCTTCCTTGAGGACGACCTCGTCGCCGCCCGCTTTGGGGTCGGCGAGGTACACGCCGCCGCCGTTCGAGAAGTGCAGGGAGCGCGTCACCCGATAGGGGAACTGGGCCGGGTCGCCGCCCTTGCGCGCGGCGACGCTGCTCTGCAGACAGGCCGGAATCTTCACCCAGTCGGGGACGGAGAACGTCGGTTCCCGCTTGTCGGGCACGAGCCTGCCGTCCGGCTTGCGGATCGCCAGGACGCGGTTGCCGTCGTGCTCCACCCACTGTTCGGCGAATCCGCCGTATCGGACGTAGAGCGGGCCGGCGCCGTATCTGAGGTCGCTGAGGATATAGGCGCCGTGCTCGCCTTCGAGCCGGGCCGCCAGATCTTCCAGAACACGCTCCAGCTCGTCCTCGTCAGCCGGGTAAATGGTGATCAGCTTGGCGCTGCCGTCACGGGGAGCGTATTTCGAATTCCGGGCGAGCAGGATCATCGGCGAGCGGAGGTGCTTGTAGGAGATCCGGTGCTCGACACAGTACTCGTGCACCTGCACGAGCACGCGCCGCGCATTGTCCAGACCAGCGGAAACGTGGATTTTCCACCCTTGACCGGGAAGCCGGCGATCTTCGGGACGCAGTGCCCGCCAGACCCCGCGATCGGCGGTGATCCAGCCTGCCGGCGCCGGCAGCGCCTGGGCGAAATCGTCGACCGGCGCACCGATTTCCTGTTGTTCGTCGTAGAACAACGGGTCGGCGAAGCAATAAGCTTCGTAGCGCAGGTCCATCGGAAGATTCCCCTTCGTACGTTCTCCCGGGGCGCCGCGGCTCCGGGACGAGGAATATTCCCCCATGCCGGACGGCCTCGCGCCTATCCGCCAACCCGGCGGTTCAACTGGGCTATCCGAGGTAGGCAAAACGGTCACTTACCAGTCGGTAGCCGAACCCAGCGTGATTCTTGGCTGATCGCCAACCACCCTGTCGGGGTGTAACACGAAGCTTTTTGCGAGATTCCCCCAGGTCCACACAAGGATTACCGGGAATAAACCACCGAATTGGCAGAATGCCATCAAGGCCTTCCAGTGATCAACTTTCGAGGCACGGGCACACCTCGTCGGCGCGCTTGTCCATTGTGGAGCGGCGCAGGTGGCCCAGGCCACGCCCCGGGCACCTCGGCCGACGGACCCGCCGGTACCACGGAGTAAGTTGGCGGCCGGCGGACCGAAAGGAGGAACGGGTGATCTTCGGATTCGCCGTGACGGTCGCCGGGGCGGCCACGCTCGTCGCGCTCTGGAGCTTCGTCCAGTCGGCCCGCAACCGGCTGCCGGACAATCCGCTCCTGATCGGGGTCGCGGTCGTCGAGGCGCTGCTGGTCGTCCAGCTGGTGATCGGGATCGTGCTGCTCGCCGGCGGCGACCGGCCGGGCAGCCTGGCGACCTACCTGGCCTACCTGATCGGCTGCCTGGTCGTGCTGCCCGTCGGCGCCGCCTGGGCGCTGGCCGAGCGGAGCCGGTCGAGCACCGTCGTGCTCGGCATCGCCTGCCTGGCCATCCCGGTGATGGTGCTGCGACTGAACGAGGTGTGGAGTGGAGCAACAGCGTAGGACGGCCTCCGGCCCCGGACGGGTGCTCGTCGCCGTGTACGCGATCTTCGCGCTGGCCGCGACGTCGCGCGCCGGCGTCCAGATCGGCACGAAGTTCCACGAAGCGCCGCTGGCCTACCTGCTCTCGGCGTTCGCCGCTGTCGTCTACATCGTCGCGACGATCGCGCTGGCCAAGCGCGGCGACGCCTGGTGGCGCGTCGCGCTCATCGCCTGCTCCATCGAGCTGCTCGGCGTGCTGACCATCGGCACGCTCAGCCTGGTCGACGCGGCCGCGTTCCGGCACCCGACCGTCTGGTCGGTCTACGGCGAGGGCTACCTGTTCATCCCGCTGGTACTGCCGGTCGTCGGCCTGTACTGGCTGCGCCGCACCGCCCCGGCCAAGGTCACCGCCTGACCCCGCAGTCGAACAACAGCCCGCGCCGGCGGCGTCCGGGCTGATCAGCGCCGGCGGCACCGGACGGCAGTTCTTCGCCTCCCACCCGGTCCGACGGGTGAGCTCGCCGGCTCGCACACACGCGGCGCGGCACCCCGAGCGCGGCACGCGGCGACGACCAGGCGCACCAGCGCGAGCGGCAGCAGCCACGCGCCCTGCTCGCCGAACTCGGCGTCGAACAACCGCAGCGGACCCGGGGCCGCCGTGGCGACCAGTTGCCGGCATCCCCAAGCTCCGGATTCAAATGGGCGTCCCCCGTGGGTTGAGCGCGGAACAGTACGGGAACAGCACGTAGTCCATTCGGCGAAATAAATACGGATGTGACCGGACTTTCGTCGGTTCCGGACATTCCCCGAAAACTCGGACACTCTTCTCGTTCGGTCCCCACCGGCTTTCCCGTGCGAGTTTCTCCGCACACAAAGGAGTGAGCGTGAAGTTCGGCAAGTTCGTGCTGCTGGCCGCGAGTACCGCGCTGGCCGTCGTCGGCCTCGGCGGCCCGGCGGCGGCCCAGACCACCCCGCAGGCCCAGCCGTCGATCATCGGTGGCAGCACCGCCACGAGCGGTCCCTGGGCGGCCCGGCTGTTCGTCAACGGCCAGCAGAACTGCACCGCGACGATCATCGCGCCGCAGTACATCCTGACCGCGAAGCACTGCGTCAGCAGCTCCGGGACGTACACGTTCCGGATCGGCAGTCTCGACCAGTCCAGCGGCGGGACGATGGCCACCGGCTCCACCATCACGCGGTACCCGGGCAGCGCCGACCTGGCGATCGTCCGGCTCACGACCTCGGTGAACGCCACCTACTCGCCGCTCGGCAGCGTCGGCGACGTCTCGGTCGGCCAGAACGTCTCGGTCTACGGCTGGGGCGCGACCAGCCAGTGCGGCTCCGAGATCAACTGCCAGTCGCGGTACCTGAAGGTCGCGACGGTGCGCGTGAATTCGATCGGCTGCAGCGACTACACCGGCGGCGTCGCGGTGTGCGCGAACCGCGTCAACGGCATCACCGCCGGCGGCGACTCGGGCGGCCCGATGTTCGCTTCCGGCCGTCAGGTCGGCGTCGCGTCGACCAGCGACCGGTCGAACAACACGGCGTACACGAACATCACGCGTTATCGCAGCTGGATTTCGCAGGTCGCGGGCGTCTGAATTTCCCGCGGGAAAGGGCCCGGCCGGCTGGCCGGGCCCTTTCTGCTCAGGACGTCGAAATGTCGTCGAGCTGTTCCGCGGCGGGCCGGACCGGGTAGAGGTCACCGCCGGGTTGGACGGGCACGCGCGGCAACGCCGTCCGCGCCGCCTTGTCGCCGGCGTCGGCCGCCGCGTGCAGGACGTCGAGCGCGGCGTACTGCCGGAAGTCCAGCTCGGGGTAGGGCCACTGCCCAGTCGTCGCACCCGGGATCAGGAAGTCGACCGCCTTGAAGAGCGTCGCGCCGCTGGGTGCGGTGTAGTGCCACAGGTCGACGCCGACGTGCTTGCCGATCTGCGCGAGCCGGGTCAGCGCGACGAGGTTGAAGTTGGAGTAGTGCCAGCTGCGCGTCCGGCTCGCTTCCGCGGGCTGGTAGCCGTCGGCGTTGATCTGCGGCGCGATCCGGTTCGGGCCGGCGTCCTGGGTGATCGTCTTCGCCAGGTCGCGCTGCCCGGTGCCGAGCGCGAGCGCCGCGGCGAGCATGTCGTAGAAGCTGCCGTGGTTGTTCTGGGCCTTGGCCTCGTCGGTGCCGTTCTTGCTGGTGCGCAGCCAGGTCAGGAACTGCGTGTACCAGCCGGTCATGCCGGCCTGGTCGGTGTTCGTCCAGCCGGGGGCGCCGGTGGCAAGGATCGCGGTGGCGTCGACGACCTGGGTGAGCGTGTAGGAGAACTCGATGATGCCGATGCCGCGGCCGTCCACCTTGCACGGGATGCCCTGGGCGTAGTTCATGTTCGGGTTCATCTTCGTGGCCGCGTCGAGGAACCACGTACGCAGGTCGAGGGCCGCGCGCTGCGCGTAGCGCGCGTCGCCGGTGTAGTACCAGGCGAGGGCGAGCCGGTAGATCGCGGCGAAGGCGTCGCCGCGGTAGGCGTGGTCGGTGATCTCGTCGACGATGGGGTTGCGCTGGCCGTCCTTCTGCACGAACGGGCAGCCCCAGGGGTTTTCGGCGGTCGGCTGGGTCGTGGGCCACCAGTAGGGCGCGAGGCTGAGGTAGTCGTGCTTGTCGCCGCTGGGCGGGACTTGCTTCTTGGCGGTGACGCTCCAGGGCCCGGTGGTGAGGTCGGCCTTGGCCTGCCGGAGCAGGTTGCCGAGGGCGGTCTTGGAGGTCTTTTCCCCGACGAGGGCGGCGAACTTGGTGCGTAGCAACTGGTTGCCGTCGAGGACGACGGTTTGCGGCGCGCAGATCGCCCCGATGACCGGGACGGTGCAGCCATGAGACGTCGTCGCTGCCTCGGCGGGCGTCGTTGTCGAGGTGACGATGCCCGCTACGGCGAGCGCGGCCACGACGGTGTGGCGGAGAACCATGTCCGCTCCATTCACAAATATGAACATCAAACCCGTGAGTGAATGGAGGGTACGCATGTGAACTCCACTGGGGCAATGCCTCGGCGGGTTCAGTCGCGCGGGCGGAAGAAGGCCTCGAGCTTCGCGGCACCGAGGTTCGCCCAGGTGTCGGCGGTGACGAGCACGGCCGCGGCGCCGGTGGGGAACTTGGTTTGGACCAACCGGGTGTCGTCTCCGTAGCCGGCGAGGTCGAGGGTCAGTTCGCTGACGCCCGGCTCGTGCCCGACGAGGGCGAGCGTGATGACTTCGGGCGCAACCCGGCGGGCGGCTTTGAGGAACTCTTCGGGGCCGGCACCGTAGAGGTCATCGTCGTACTCGACTGGCGGCTTCGTCGGCAGCGCGTCGCTGACCCGCTCCCAGGTTTCCCTCGTGCGGCGGGCGGTGGAGCAGAGGACTTGCTCGGGGAGGTAGCCGTTGTCGGCGAGCCAGCGGCCGAGCTTGGGCGCGTCTCGGATCCCGCGCGGGGCGAGGGGACGTTTGTGGTCGGGGAGGTCGTCGGACCAGTCCGATTTCGCGTGCCGGAGGACGATCAGCCGCCTCGTCGCGTCCATGTTCACCGCCTGTCGCCCCGGTCGGTGAGGCCGGGAATGGTGGGCCGCCTGGGGCTCGAACCCAGAACCTACGGATTAAAGTCTACGGGAAAACAATGTCGACGAGTACCATCAAATGTCGTTTACTGCCAATAAATGCAGGTCAGCCAACATCTTTGCCGCTCTTCAGTGTCGCGAAGTGTCGCCCAGCGTCGGGCACTACTTCGGCAACGGAGCCCCATCGGAGACGCAGTGCCCATGATTCTGGGCCATTGCGGACCCGCCGTCAATAATTCAAAGGCGACATGTTGGACTGCTGCAGCCTCACTGACTGCCGCTGCGGATACAGGGGTCACGAAGTCCTGCGCTTGCGAGCGCGTGCTTGCGAAGACAAGAGCGCCATCCGCACAAAATGCGCCTTCCGCAGCGCCTCCGCTCGTTTCACCCGTTCCTCGTGCGGCAACGTGCCATCCGGATCAACCTGCTTGGTCCACCGGTCGTCGAAACCACGTCGAGCCGGCGCGGTTGCATTGGTCCGGTCGTCGCACATCGCCCATCGCGTGTAGCTGGCTACGCGTGCCGCCATCGATCGCTGCTCCGGTGTCACGACTTCTCCTGACGGACCGGGCCGGCCTGGCCCCGATCGGCCCGGACCGGCGGCAAGAGACGTCGGATCTGGGACATCGCAGCGTCGGAGAGCGGGGGCGCAGACTGCACGACGCGAGCGATGAACTCTTCCCGAGTCCCGCCGGGCTGGATCCGCAAGATCACCAGCAAGTCTTGAACAGGCAGCCGGGCCCGCGCCCGTCGAACACGGCAAGATCACCCAGAAGTGAACCCCATCCTCGAATGTCGCCAAGGGCAGCCGCACCCGCAGGCCGTGGCAGCGCCATCCGGAAGCGAACATGACGGATGCCTGCAGTCGGCCGGATCGCCCAGCGACGCGCCTCGGTGAGCACTGTGTACGCCATGCTCGGTCGATTCGTTTCCCTGGCAGTCGACATCCTTATTGCCCGGCTGCACGGGCCGAGCCGTGCTGAGAGAACATCCCCGTTGCCGCCACAGCCCGCACCAGTTCGAAGATCGTGACTGGAGATCGCATCCCGTCCCGCCCGGGCATCAACGCCACCACACATCTGTCCTTTGTGATCTACCATGACGGCGGCTACCGAGGATGCTGCCACACGGCCGAATTCCGCTCCTCTTCGCGCTGTCTTGCAACAAATAGACCGTCTCTTGTGGACACTTGACAGATACCGGTTCACGATCAAGTCCGGTGACGATCCGCCGTGATCACAGCAGACACCCGCCACCGCACCCCCTGTGACACAGCAGTGGTCACGGGCCGTCGTTGTGAATGAGGTGCATGGCCATGACATCAGGTGACGGATTGTTCAAACGATGCGGGTGTCGCGACCCCATGACCGGCCGCAGCTCGGGAAGCCAGTGCCCGCAACTTGCCGTGCGCGGACATGGGACCTGCTACTTCCGGCTGGAGCTACCGCCGGGCAAAAACGGGAACGACGGCAGCTACGCCGTGGCGGGTTCGCCTCACGGAAAACAGCGGGCACGGCGCGGGACTTCCTGTCCAATCCCACCACCCTCGACGGCAGTTCGGGGTCGGAGGTGACAGTGCAGCAGTGGTTGCGGTTGTGGCTGGAAAGCCGGGAGAACCTCGCGCCATCCACGATGCGCAGCTACGCCATGCACGCACGACGCCACCTCATGCCGCAAATGGGGCGTGAACGGGTCGCCGAGCTGACCCCGGCCCGGGTGCAAACGATGCTCATCTCCCTGATCCGCACCCACGCGGCCTCCGGCCAGCCGTTGTCGCCGGCCACGCTGCAACGCATCCACGCCACCCTGCGCACCGCACTCAACGCCGCAGTCCGCCGCGGCCTCCTAGCCTCCAACCCGGCCCACGTCGTGGAACTACCGTCCGGGTCGAAGCCGCATCCGGTGGTGTGGACCCCGACCCGGATCGCCCTGCGGCAGGCGAGCGGGATCCGGCCGGCGGTGGCGGTGTGGACCGCCGATCAGACGGCAGAGTTCCTGGCCTGGCTCCGCCTCCGCGAGCAGCCGCTGTACGTGTTGTTCCACCTCGTCGCGCTGCTCGGGCTGCGCCGAGGCGAAGCGGCCGGGCTGCAATGGGCCGACGTCGACCTCCAGGCGAGAACCGTGACCGTGGTCCGCCAAGTCCGCCAGATCGGCAAGCATCTGGAACTGGCCGCGCCAAAAAGCGCCTCCAGTAACCGGGTGATCGCCCTGGACCACACGACAGCCGCCCTCCTGCAGGGCCATCCCGTCGCTCCTCCCCTGGCCGCGCCTACGTGCGCCAGCGATCTCGTTCTACACCGCCACACCCGGAGCGAGCGGGCGGTCCGGGCGCCGGAGCAGGAAGCGGGCCGGATCACGGAGGCGTTCGACTTCCACGACCAGCCCGGGCACTGGGAAACCGCCGGCGACCGGCTGGCCAAGGACTCCCCGTTCGGCACCGCGCGGGTGTGCCGGGCCGGGTGCTGCACGTCATCGGCACCAGCGAGATGGCCGAGCAGCTGCGGCACCTCTACGGCTCCGGCGCGGTGACCGGGTGGACGTTGCAGCCGATGTCCGAGACCCGCACCTCGCTGCACACCATCCAGCAGGCCAGCGGCGGCACCGGCCGCGGCTACACCCCGCTCACCCACGGCGGGTTCGTCCACACCGAGGAGGTCCAGACCTGCCCGGACATGGCGATGCTCGGGGTCACCAACGTCGGTCCTCGAGGGTGGTGTCTTCGGCCTGGTTCACGTCCTCCAGGATGCCGCAGAGCGGCTCGAACACCTCTGGTGCGGTGCGGTCGTACAGTTCGGCGAACGCGGTGGTGTGGCCTGCCCAGCCCGCTGCAGCAGCGTCCGGCAGAGCCTGGAGTTGTCGCGGTCGGTCACCACTGCCGCTCCCAGGTCGACGCACGGATTCGTGCCGCCGGGGGCTGGGGCAGCGCATGTAAGCCCCAAGTATCCCGATGATCGATCAGCAGACTCTTCGCCCCGCGCCACCTCGCCGAGGTTGAAGGTTCACCTACCGTCCAGGCCAGCATCCCTGCACTCTGCGGCTGGGATTCGACGAGGTCGGGTGTGGTCGTCACGCGACGGCGCAGGCCGACCAGGCGGTACGTGATGTCTGGTCGGCAGAGCGGCACGGTGGGTGGAAGCGGCGCGGCGCCGGCGTCCACGGTGGTCCCGAACTCCGAGCGCCTGTTCCCTCATCGCTGCTGGACATGCCCTGTGCGCTGGGGTCACAAGCCTGGAATTGCGCGGCTGCGCGATCGGGTTCACGACCAGTCGCTGCGAGATTCGAAAGGCGGTAAGGTGGTAACTCCCGCCGGGAGTGCCTGGACCTCGCTCTCACGACGAACATCGTTCGTGAGCAGGCTGCACTTGTCTCGTAGGCCCGTACCCGTGGGTGCGGCAGGCGAGTAGCGGTCGGCCAGATCTGGAGCTGGTCGTGACAAACCCTGGACAGAACGTCAACCGTCATCTTCGCGTCGTCCCCGCGGAGGCCCCAGCGCCTGCGAGGAGTCCCAGCGACGACGATCGGTACCCGGCACCGCTGACGGCTACTGCGCTGCGCCATCCGCGGTCTCTGGTCGTACAGGTGGCAGGGGAGGTGGACGCCTATACCGCGCCCGAGATGCACCACGTTCTCGAGCACGCGTTAGCGGCGCGTACGCGCCTGGTGGTGGTGGATCTGTCGCAGGTCCGGTTCCTGGGGTGCGCCGGACTGACCGCCCTGGTCGAGGCACGTCGGCGAGCCGAGCAGCGGACCTGGCTGCGGGTGGTGGCCACCGGCAGGGTCACCCGGCGGCCGCTGAGCCTCACGGAGCTGGACCAGTACCTAGCGGTGTACGACTCCCTCGACGCGGCGCTGACCGCTCCCGTCGGTACCGATCTCACCGTAGGTCAGGCGATTCGGCGGGCCGCAGCCGATAGCGCTGAGCGCGCTCGACTCCGCGGCTAGCGGGCCGGTGCGCTCCCGGCGCGCAGCGGTGCGCTGACCTCGTGCAGGTGCCGCAGGACGTAGTAGTAGGTCTTGAACAGCCCGCACTGGGCGTAGTCGATCCCGTGGTCGGCGCAGAATTTCTGCACCAGGGGCTGCGCGCGGCGCAGGTTGACGCGCGGCATGCTGGGGAACAGGTGGTGCTCGATCTGGTAGTTCAGGCCGCCGAGGGTGAAGTCGACCCACGGGCCACCGCGGACGTTGCGGCTGGTGAGCACCTGCTTGCGCAGGAAGTCGAGCTTCGTCTTGTCGGTGTAGGTGGGCATGCCCTTGTGGCCCGGCGCGAACGAGCAGCCCATGTACACGCCCCACAGTCCCTGGTGGACGGCGATGAACGCCAGCGCCACCGGCGGGGACAGCACCACGAACACCGCGCCGAGGTAGATACCGATGTGGGCGAACAGCAGCACCGCTTCGAGCCGGCGGTGCTTGACCTTGTCGTCTCGTACGGCCTGGATGCCGGACCAGTGCAGACTCAGCCCTTCCAGCAGCAACAGCGGGAAGAACAGGAACGCCTGGTGCTTCGACGTCCAGCGCACGAGCCCGCGCTTGTCGCCGGTCTGCCCGCGGGTGAAGGCGAGCAGCGGGATGTCGATGTCGGGATCGTCGTCCTCGTGGTTGGGACTGGCGTGGTGCCGGGTGTGCTTGCCCATCCACCAGCCGTAGCTCATGCCGATGACCCCGCCGAGAGCGTAGCCGAGGCGGTCGTTGGCTCGGCCGGTGCGGAAGATCTGATTGTGGCCCGCGTCGTGGCCGAGGAACGCGATCTGGGCGAACATCACCGCGAAGAACACCGCGGTCGCCAGCTGCCACCACGAGTCGCCCAGCAGCACGAACGCCACGCAACCGCCGGCCAGGGCGAGCAGCGTGAGGCTGATCTTCACCGCGTAGTAACCATAACGCCGGTCGAGCAATCCTTCGCCTCGCACGAGGCGACCGAGCTCACCGAAGTCGTTGCGCGACGTCGCGCGCGCGCCAGCCTCGGCGCTCATCGGAGACGCAGTCATGTATGTCCTTCCCCAAGTCCTGCGGCGCCGGGGACTGGGGCACCCACTCTTTACCCGGTTCGGGTTCCCGGACCTGCTCGGCGGTAAACAAGATCACATCGGGTGTCGTTTCTCCGAGCGCGCGACGCGACGACTTTTGTGGCGGTGTGCCTTGACCGTCCGGATAACGCCCTGTGGTGACGAGGGACGCTGCCCCGTGACCAACCGCTCGATCACGGAGACCGGCCGACAGCTGCGGGTAGTCGCACGAAGGTCGAGCGCCTGGAGGACCGATGGTGGAGAACCGTCGTCGGCGGATGCAGGCGGCTCTACATCGTCTCCGTGCGGTCAAGATCGCGCGCCGGTGACAGGCCGTGGACCCGGACGTCGAGGAGGTGAGGGCCTGAGTCCACCTCGACGCCCATGGAAACGTGCTCCGGGAACTGCCCCCTGATCCCGCAGCTGCCCCACTTCGGCGACAAGGTTGACCGCGACCGCGGGCAGGGAATGGCCGAAACCGCGCGCGGTCAGCGTGCGCGACACCGTCAGCTTCCACAACGTCTGGGAACTGTTCGGCAAGGACGGCCAGCCGAAGGACACCACCGGCTGCAACGCCGCCGCGAAGACCATGCTCGACCAGCTGGCCTGGCGGGGAACGGCCCTCCGCGAGGCACGGGAGAAGCACCCCTACCAAAGCTGACGGCGTTCCGGCCGCCCCATGGGAGGGCGCCGAGCAGTCGGCGTAACGTCGAACTGCGGAAGCCGCATCCCCCGCGCTGCTGCGCCGGCTGTTTGCGGGTTCCACTCGGGTCGCCATGTTCAGCTCGTGACCGGCCGGCCGGAGACCTGTTCTTCCACCCCGGCGGAGAAGGCGGGCGCCTCGCGCCCGCCGCGACGTCAAGGCCGAAGCCGTGTACAGGCGATGCCCGGTGCTGGACCAGTCAACCGCGCCGGGGTCCGGCCCGGCGAACGCGGTCTCGACCGGGAGGCAAGCCGACTGACTTCCACAAGATCCGAACCGTGCCCGAACCGAAGAGCTACCGGACCGTCGCACTTCTGACTGCGTTGTGACCGGCGATGAGTAGAATGCATCGTGGTGGCACCCCGGTCCCTGGTGCTGACGTCCGAGTACGGCGAGCCGAGGGCCCGAATCATGATGACCGGTGAGTGCGGCGAGGAACACCACGCGTCCCCAGGCGGTGTGGGCCGCGCAAACGTGATCAAGGTCGGATGTACTCGCCTCAGCCGCCGCTGGAACGAGGCCTGCCATGGCCGGTAGCGGCTCTGAACGGCTCCTGGCGCTTCTCGGCGACTCGGGCGGCGGCCTTGAGGTGGTCCGGCGCATCTGTGAGCTGTGTGTCACCGAACTGGCTGTGTCCGGAGCCGCTGTGAGCGTGATGGGCGGCCCCCTGACCGACGGTTCCCAGGTCTTGCTGCACGCCACCGACGACGCCGGGGTGAAGCTGGAGGACCTGCAGCTCACCGTGGGTGAAGGCCCCAGCGTGGACGCCTACAATTCCGGGGGGCCCGTGATCGTGCCGGATCTCGAGCTCGAACATCGCCGGTGGCCGGTGTTCGTTCCCGGCGCTGCCGGGTTCGGCGTGGCGGCGGTCTGCTCACTCCCGTTGCAGGTCGGTGCGGCCCGCTTCGGTGTGCTGAACCTGCATCGCACCACTTCGGGACCGCTGACCGGACAGCAGCTTTCCGGCGCGTTCACGCTGGCCGAGGCAGCCACGGTGGCTCTGCTGGACGATGTCGAGGCGCCGGGCAGCACGAGGCTGCGAGGGCAGGGCGACGTGCACAACGCGGTCCATCAGGCCACCGGCATCCTCACGATCCAACTGGGCGTGAGCGTGCACGACGCCCTGTTGCGGATCCGTGCCCACGCCTACGCCCACCAGCTGACCCTCAACGAGGTGGGCAGGCGAATCGTCGGCCACGAGCTGCACCTACAGACGGAAGAGTGACAGACATGCCAGGAATCCCGCATGACGCCGCGTCCGCACCGGTCGGCACCACCACGGCCGCACACCGTGAACGGCTCCTCGCGCGCACCTTCGTGGAACTCGCGGACACCCTCGTCGACGACTTCGACGTCGCCGACTTCCTGCGCACCCTCGTCGAGCAGTGCCTGCACCTGATGGAAGTCTCCGCCGCCGGTGTCGTCCTGACCGACCCCGACGGCCGGCTGCGCATGGCCGCGGCGTCCTCCGAACGGGCCGGGCTACTGGAAACCCTCGCGGTGCAGGCCGACGACGGGCCGTGTATCGAATGCGTCCGCAGCGGACGTCCCGTGCTCAGCACCGACCTCCTCCGCGACGCCGGCAGGTGGCCGCGCTTCACAGCAGCAGCCGACGCGGCCGGATTCCGTGCTGCACAAGCGATTCCGATGCGGCTGCGCCGCCAGGTCATCGGCGCGCTGACCTTGTTCAACACCGAACCCGTGCCCGAAGACCCGGACCGCACCGCCCTGGCCCAGGCGCTGGCCGACATCGCGACCATCGGGCTGCTGCAGCACCGCGCCATCGACCGCGGCGACATCCTCACCGAGCAGCTCCAGACCGCTCTCAACAGCCGTGTGATCATCGAGCAGGCCAAGGGCGCGCTTTCCGCGCAAAGCGGAGACCCCGATATGGAGCACGCCTTCAGCGCACTGCGCGGCTACGCCCGCGCACACAACCGGCGACTCGCCGACCTGTCCCGCGACGTCGCCGACGGTACTGCCGACGTCCAGGCGATCATCGCGTACGCTGCCCGGTCACGCCCCTGACGGCTCCCGCGCGGGACTACCGTTACCCGCCATGGCACGAACCCGGCTCTACCGCACCGGCGTCCTGGAGGCCGAAGACTTCCCGGTCGCCGACATCTCCGATCACCTCGCCGATCCCACCGCCGTGGTGTGGCTGGACATGGTGGCTCCCACCGAAGACGACTTCGCGGCCATCGGTGAGGAACTCGGCCTGCACCGGCTGGCGGTGGAGGATGCCCTGCACGCCCAGCAGCGGCCCAAGGTCGACCGCTACGACACCCACGGGTTCCTCAACGCCTACGCCGTTCACCTCGACACCCCTTCGGGTGAACTACAGACCATCGAAGTGTCAGCGTTCATCACCGAACAGGCATTCGTGACCGTCCGCAAGAGCGACGACTTCGACATCGATGCCGTGGTGCAGCGCTGGGACGACGCCGAAGATCTCGCCGGCAGCGGCGTCGGATACCTGGTGCACGGCCTGCTGGACTACGTGGTGGACAGCCACTTCGACGCCGTCCAGTCCCTGGACGAGCAGATCGAAGCCCTCGAAGACGTCGTGTTCGCCGACCGGGTCAGCCATACCGACCTGCAACGACGTTCGCTGCGGCTGCGCAAGAGCCTGGTGACCCTGCGACGGGTCGTGCTCCCGATGCGGGAAGTCGTCAACACCCTCATGCGGCCCGATCACCACGTCACCGACGACGCGCTGATGCCCTACTACCAAGACGTCTACGACCACGTCCTGCGCGCCTCGGAATGGACCGAGTCCCTGCGCGACCTCGTCGCCACCATTCGCGACACCCAGCTCAACATCCAGGGAAACCGGCTCAACACCATCATGAAACAAGTGACCAGCTGGGCCGCGATCATCGCGGTACCCACCGCCGTCACCGGCTTCTACGGCCAGAACATCCCCTACCCCGGGTTCCAGCAACCCTGGGGATTCCGGACCTCGACCATCGCCATCCTCGCTCTCTCCGGCGCCCTCTACACCGTCTTCAAACGCCGCGGCTGGCTCTGAACTCCGCCGGCGCCGCCTTCCGACCGCGGCGCCCTGGCTCGGACAGCGTCGCGTACAACTCGTCGACGATGGCCTTGACCTGCGGCGGGTGATCCAGGTGAGGGGTGATCAGAGTGCTCCGTCGCCAGCTCTCGTCCTCTCGGGCCCTCGCAGGCATGTCGGTCTCCGGATCGTGCGTCAGTGCGGGGTCGTGATCAGGAATGTGTAGTGCCCGTCGATGTCTTTGCGGACGTCGAGGACCTTGTCGGCAAGGTGGACCCGGGTCTCGCGGCCGAGGAACACCTGAGTGTTCGCGGTGGTGATGACGCGGTCGCCGGCCATCGGGTGCGCGGCGACCTCGACCTTCAGCTCGGCGCCCTCCTCGGGAGGGCCGTCGAGGGTCAGGCGCAGGCCGCCTTCGGTGTGGACGTTCTGGGCCGCGGTGAGCTGGTTGATCGCTTCGGTGGCCGATTCGGTCATGGTGAACATCGACGGTCTCGCCTTCTGCATCCGGTGATCGCGGAACTGGTGTGGTTCACCCGGCAGGCTTCCCGTTGTCGCTCCGTGGGGCGGTCATCCTGGCGAGGCGTTGCGGGGTGGGCCAGCGGACCTTGGTGGCCCAGCCGAGTTGTTCGAAGATCCGGATGACGCGGGCGGAGATGTCGATCTGGCCGCGGAGCACGCCGTGGCGGGCGCAGGTGGGGTCGGCGTGGTGGGAGTTGTGCCAGGACTCGCCCATCGACAGGATCGCCAGCGGCCAGAAGTTGGCGGAGCGGTCGCGGTTGGTGAACGGGCGGCTGCCGATCATGTGGCAGATCGAGTTGACCGACCAGGTGACGTGGTGCTGCAGGGACACCCGCGCCAGCCCGGCCCAGAGGAACGCGGTCAGCGCGGCCCACCAGGAACCGCCGATCAGGCCGCCGAGAGCAGCCGGGACCAGCACGGTGGCGGCGACCCACAGCGGGAAGAGCCGGTCGACGGTGCGGATGTCGGGGTCGCGGCCAGGTCGGGGGCGAAGCGGGCGATGTTGGTCTTGTCGCGGCCGAAGAGCCAGCCCAGGTGGGCGTGCCAGAATCCGTGGGCCAAGGCGAGCGGTGAGGTGCCGTAGAGCCAGGGGGAATGCGGGTCGCCTTCGCGGTCGGAGAAGGCGTGGTGCCGGCGGTGGTCGGCGACCCAGCTGATCACCGGGCCCTGCGCGGCGAGCCCTCCGGCGACCGCGAGTGCGATCCGCAGCGGGCGGGTGGCGGTGAACGCGCCGTGGGTGAAGTAGCGGTGGTAGCCGACGGTCACGCCCAAGGTCGTCACGACGTAGAACCCCGTCGCGATCCCGATGTCGAGCCAGCTCAGCCCCCAGCCCCACACCAGGACCACCACCGAGATCAAGGCGAGGAACGGGGCCAGCAGGAAGGCCCGGATGGTGACCAGCTCACCGCGGGAATGCTCCCCGTCGACGATGGGTTTCGGTCCGGACGGGAAGAGTTGTGACGGCGAGGTGTGTTCGGTAGTGGTCATGACGGTGTCGATTCGAGCGATGGGACGGATTGGTGGGTTTCCCCTCGGGGAGGGCGGTCTTCATTTCCGCGTCGGGCGGGCGCGGCGATGGCTTCGGCCCGCGAGGTGTGGATGGCCAGTTGTTCGTGCAGCCGGGTGATCTGAATGGGGCGCCAGGTCGCGCGGGTGGTGGCGACCACCCGCAGATCCGTGCGCGGCGCGGCCTGCCGGTGTGCGGCCAGCAGGACCTCCAGGCCCGCCGAGTTCAGGAACTGCACGAGGGACAGGTCCACGACCAGCCGCTGCGGCCTCTTGGTCAACGCCGATTCGAGCGCCTGGTGCACCGCGGGGGCGGTGTGCAGGTCCATGTCGCCGTCCACGAGGAGCACGAGCGCCCGTCCGCATTGCTCGGTCGCCACGGTCAGCGGCGGGTGCCGGGGTATCGGGGGCTCACGCCCGCCGGCCGGCATCTCGATGACCGCACGAACGACACCGAGCTCTGTCCTACCGCCGCTGCGACTGTGTGCGATGGGGATCGCCGGCGGTACGGCTGCCGGTGATCGCCGACGGCGAAGATCGAGTTTCTTGAGTTTCACGATCGGGCTCCTCAGCTTACCGACCGCTACTGATCCTCACCGCTGTGATGACGAGCGCGCGGCCGATGGACAGATGCGGCCGTCGTTGGCGGTCGATCGTCGCGAGGGCAGGGACTGGGCGCTCCGGCGCTGTCACCTGGATCATACCGCGATGCCGAGGCCGCAGCGGCGTTTCCGGGCCGGTTTCTGCCTGTCAATGGCCGGGCACAGCCACGGTGGCTGATTCGGACAGACCCGCCTGTTCGGCCAGTGTCATCACAGGTATCAGTCCTGCGCACGACACGTGGTTTCGGGTCATCGGCGCACGTTGTCGCGCGCGTCCACGCATGCAACAATCTCACCGGAAGCGCCTTCCGTTCTGCGTGGTATCAGGGCTTCAGCAATTCTGATCCTCACTAGCCAGGAGGGCAATTTCGCTTGCTACACAACAGTTCCAGCGTGGATCCGCGCTGAGCGTCCGCGACCGGTAGACCGACTCGCGTCAGCCGGCGATCATCTGCTCTGCTCTGTCTGGCGCTGACGGCAACCCGGCCAAACGTGCGAAGCTGGCTGCGAGCGGTCGCCAGGACGCGCCCGGTGACGCTGGGCGGGCTGCTCGTGCTCGCTCAGTCCTTCGTCTCGGTCTTTCGCTAGCGGAGGTGGACCTGTGAAGGTGCTGATCACGAGCTCGCGGATGCCATTCGCGCTGGGCATGGTGCGCAAGCTCGCGGCCGAAGGCCGCGAGCTCTACGCCGCTGATGATCACGTACTGTCGCCGGGTAACCACTCGAAGTACCTCGCGGGTCATTTCGTCTATCCCTCGCCGCGCAGCGACACCGCGGGCTTCCTCGCCGAGCTGGAGCGGATCGTCCGGGAGCAGGAGATCGACGTGATCGTGCCGGCCTACGAGGAGGCCTTCTACATCTCGACCCAGATCGAGCGGTTCAGCCAGGCCACCAAAGTGTTCGCCTCACCCTTCAGGACGCTCGCCCGGCTGCATGACAAGGGAGCCTTCGCTCGGTTGGTCACCCAACTCGGGCTTCCGATCCCCGAGACGGTCGTGGTGACCTCCGACGAGGAGCTGCGCGAGACTACCGGTCGCTTCGACAGGTACTTCGCCCGCGGCGTCTTCTCACGTGGCGGGGTCTGCTGCCTGACCAACACCGGCCCGCTGGCCGATGCACTCGAGATCGACGACGTCCACCCCACGGCAGCATCCCCGTGGCTGGTGCAGCCCTTCCTGGACGGCGAGACGGTCTGCACCTACAGCACCGCCCACCAGGGCCGGGTGAGCTCCCATCTGATGTACCGGATCCCCCGGCAGCGCAGGCACAGCACCGGCATCCAGTTCGAGGCGATCGACGCCGCCGAGTCCTTGAAGCTGATCGAACCGATCGTGGCCGAGCTCGGCTACACCGGCCAGATCTCTTTCGACTTCCTGATCACCGATGACGGCCTCACCTTCGTGGAGTGCAATCCCCGCGCCACCGACGGCCTGCTGCTGATGCCCCGAGAGGAGCTGGCGGCGGGGCTGCTCGCCCCGCGGCCGGAGACCTTCGTGCTCGAGCCCGGCAGCCAAGTACAGCTCTCGCTCGCCGTGCTGGCCGACGGCTTCGCCGACCAGCTGGAACGCCTGCCCCAGTCCATCGACGACCTCGCGCAGGTCCGCGACGCGGGCAGCGGCTGGAACGACCCGCTTCCCACGCTGTACTCGGCGCTGGCCATGTGTCACTCCGTCGGGCAGAGCTTCCGCGAGCACATAGGCCACATCGTCGCCGTCGTCGGCGACATGAACTGGGACGGCGAGCACATCGACGGAATGTCAAACGCCGACGCGACCCTGCTCACCGGTCTGCGCCTCCAGCCAGGCCAATCCTAGGACACGTCAGCGAGTCTGCCGGTGGATCCAGCCTTGGGCGGAAAGACTCGATTCAGATAGTACGAGACCAAGGCACTCGCACGTCCTGGTGCCGCGTCGGCGTGCTGGTCCGCGTCGGCGATCATTGCTTCTACTGTCATGCCGAGGTTCCGCAGGTGCCGGGAACCGGCGTTTTCGCTCCATCGTGTGATGCAGGCCGTCGTCACTTCGGGATGAAACTGCACGCCGAGACTGCGGCCGATCCGGAATGCCTGTGTACCAGCCTGGTTGCTGGCCAGGACCGTCGCGCCATCCGGCGCGGTGAGGCGGTCGAAGTGCCACTGGAACCACGGTCCGGCGGCCAGTTCGTCGGAGTCGATGGTGCACCAGCCGATCTCCGGCGCCGGCGCCCTGTGCACGGAGCCACTCAGCGCCCTGGCCATGATTTGAGCGCCGAAACAGATTCCGAACACTGCGCCACCATCGGCAACAGTGTCGGCCAGCCAACGTAGCTCAGGTCGTAACCAGTTACCGATGTGCTGGTCGTCGTTGGCGTTCCAGGGCGCGCCCATCGGCACGAGTAGATCATAATCTGCGCTGTCCGGAAACGACCTTGTCACATTAGGCTGGTTGTGACGTTCCTGGGGCACGACAACCAGTTCGTCGACCTGCCATCCACGCTCGCGGAGCGCCGCGCCGATGAGCCCGGTTTCCGATGCCGCGTCGTGCAGCACAAACAGTGCGCGCATACGCCTCCCTAAGACGTGGTCACACGGAGGGGCGTCGTTTGACGCCGTTGATGAAGTTGCCGCGCATCCTCGGTACGTCACCGGGCCAGCCCGATACTCGCCAGCCGGGGCAGCACTGCAGCGAACATCAGGCGGATCTCCACCGGGGGCCGGACTGTTGCGAAGCAGAAACGTGGCCCCGGAATCCCTCTTGCCGGATGCCAGTCACGCTACCACTTGTCCGCCGCTTTGACGTGTGCTGACCGTGTCACTCGACGTCGACGGTTGCCGTACGCCGGAAGTGGCAGGCTGGAGCCGGCCCAGCCGGGCGCACGCGTTCTTCACCGCCGCCGGGGTCACCCGTCGCGCGGGTACTGACCGACAACGAGCCTTGCTACAAGTCTTGCCTCTGGTGCGACGCGCTGCGCGAGGCGGGCATCGTCCACAGACGCACGCGCCCCCACCGGCAGCCATGCTTCTGGAAACAGCGCAGCGGTTCACCACAGGACCACTGGTGCGCGCACATCGATCTGGTCACCGTGGCCGAGTTCGATCTCGCGAGTCCGAAGTACCGGGAACTCTCGTCGCCGCGCATCGGGTTCGACGTCGGATCGCGCTTCGGCCGCCGTGAGACGCTGACGTGCTGGCTCCCGCTGGAGGCAACCATCGAAGCCCGTAAGCGAGGAAATCAGTTCGGACGGCGACACGCGGTGACGCGGGATCGACGGCCTCGCCGCCGCAGTGCGAACCATGGCCGCGCTGACCTGGTCGGCCGGCTTGCTCAGCCAGCATCCGCAGACTCCCCACGTGCCCAGTTCGGCGAAGGCGCCCTGCGCGGGACCATGCATGGCTCCCTTGCCACCGCCGCGGTATCGGCACGGCGAGGGAGCCAGGCATGGCTCAAGCGTCGGCCTCGTCGTAGCGAAACTCCGTCCGCTGACGTGCGGCACGCGGGTCATTCATCCACCCCAGCCAATCGCTGCACCGGATTTGAGGTCGCGCAGCTGGACTTGCGCCATAGACGCGAGGATGGCCGAGCCGGGTTCTATTGATCTTTGGAACGGACGTGGAAGTGGATTCGTCGGCGGGTGTGTTCAAGCGGTGCGGGTGTCGGAGCAGGCAGACCGGCCGACCATTGGGCGCGTCGTGTCCCGATACAGCCCGGGAAGGGCACGGGAGCTGGTACTACCGCCTGGAGGTGACACCGTGGCCGGACGGCCGGCGACGGCAGCTGCGGCGCGGCGGATTCGCCACTGCCGAGGCTGCGCACGGCGAACGAGACCAGTTCGGCGCAACCGGTAGGCCCGGGCTGGCGGACGCGACGATGACCGTGGAGCAGTGGCTGCGCCTGTGGCTGGCATCCCTCGTCCACCTGCGGGGCTCCACGTTGTGCTCGTACCGCGCCAACGCCGAAACCTATCTCATCCCCTGCCTGGGCGGTGTCCTTGTGCGAGAGCTCACCGCGGACCGGATCCAGGCGATGCTGGCCGACCTCATCCGCGACGGCGGCGCGTCCGGCCAACCACTACGGCCGGGCACCCTGCGGCACATCCACGCGACGTTGCGGGCGGCCCTCAACGCCGCCGTGCGGCGCGGCCTCCTCCCCGCCAACCCGGCCCGGCACGTCCACGTGCCCACCGGCAGACGCCCGCACGCAGTCGTGTGGACCGCGCCCGGGATCGCGCAATGGCAGGCCACCGGGCAACGACCACCGGTCGCGGTCTGGACCGTCGAGCAGACCCGCGCATTCCTCGAGCACATCCACGACCACCCGCTCTACCCCCTGTTCACCTCATCGCCCTGTTCGGGCTCCGCCGCGGCGAAGCCGCGGGATTGCGGTGGTGCGACATCGACCTCGAACAAGGCCTGCTGAGCATCTCCCGCCAGATCCGCCAATACGGTTCACGCATCGAAATCGGCAAACCGAAAAGCGAAGCCAGTAACCGAGTCATCAGTCTCGACAGCGTAACCATCGCCCTGCTCCGTCAGTACCGGGAAAACGTCGCCGCAGACGTCGATCCTGGATCGCAGGACTTCATGTTCACGACCCGGTCCGGTAGCCTGCTCACCCCGCAACATCTGACCCACCTATTCCGCGCCCTGAACGACAAATCCGGCCTGCCGCCGATCCGGTTACACGACCTCCGCCACGGCGCCGGCAGCCTTTCCCTGGCCGCCGGAAACGACCTCAAAACCGGGCAAACCATGCTCGGGCACTCCAGCATCGTGCTGACCGCCGACACCTACGTCAGCGTCCTGCCCGACCTGGCCTGCCGCGCCGCCGAAGCCACCATCCACCACGTCCTCGCCACCGCGAAAGCCACCGGCGCACGGCTACGCGGCACCACCACCATCGCCCCCGCAGCGGCTTAACCCGCTGGTCACAGCCTCTACTCGGCTACCCGCCCACAACGACTCCACCCGGGGTAGTCCGTAGCAACCCGCGAAAGGACGGTCACCGACCCGGCGAAGGACAGGTCAACCCAAGACCTGCCCTGGCTGTGACTTGCCCGAAAACCGGATTCCCACCCCGCTGCGACACGCCCTCGGCGCCCCACGGCGGCCTCGAGCCCATCACGGGCTTATCGGGAGCCCACCCATGATCACAACCAAGGCTTGCAAGATCGACAAACAAGAACATCCCCGCTGGTCAGCGGGGATGTCGATCGAGTGGGCCGCCTGGGGCTCGAACCCAGAACCTACGGAGAATAAGCCCAGGTCAACGGCTAGTTCTCGTCATCTGTCGATACCAGTCTTCACCTGCATGGACGTCCGTGCCAAGCGATCATGGTCGGTCGCTGGTTCTCGTCGTTCTGCGTCGTTTCCCGGGGGAAAACCGGGGAGATGATCATGCCCTCTTCGCGGCCTCGTGACCGGCTCATGCCTCCTCAGGCTACCGCCCACACCTCCCCCGCCATCCCGATACGAAGCCAGTACGCGGCCGGTGGCGTCGGGTCAAGGCACGCTTTCCAGCCTTGACGCGGCGTCACTGGCCGTTGTCACGATCAGGCTTCGGGGTGGCAGTGCTACCCGTGCATCACAACGTTGCACCTCTGTCACCCAGTGGTGGCTAACGTTCTCACGCTGCGTGTAGATACCGCCGGTAGAGAGACCGCAGGGAGGGCACGTGGGCCAACATCGACAGCATGCTGTGAGCGCCCAGGCTCTCGAAACGCTGCTTTCAGACCTATCTCAGGCAACTGCCGTCGGCGAGCTGCATTGGGAGAGCAAGCATGGCTTCATCCATACGGGGCAGATCCAAGTCCAGACCCTCGTCCAGGGCTGTGAGCTGGGCAGACTGCAGCTAGTTGTGAATGATCTCGCCGCTTCCGAGCCACGCTGCCAGTACCTCGTGAACGACGCTCCGATACGGCGCCTCGACGTCAACGACGTGCACCGCCCCTGGCCGCGCTGCACCCACAAGCATCGTTACGTTCCCGAGACCGGCAAGGACGATGCTTACAAGCCTGACGACATACCGGAGGTGCCGTTCGGTCCGACGGTGGCACCAGGTACCTACAGACGCGTGTTCGAGGCGTTCGCTGCGGAGTGCTCGGTGGCACTGCCCGAGGGATACTGGACAGGGTGGAAGGGGGTGGTCCCGTGAACAGCCGGGCAACACGGTCGGCAATCATGTCCGTCTTCAACGACGAGATCGCGACGACCCCATACGGCCATGGGGAGTTGGTGACCCTTCCGCTGCACTACTACGACGACGATCGCGTGTCCGTCTTCGTCGAGGAGTACGAGAGTGGCATCAGGGTCAGCGACCGTGGCATGACACTCATGCGGCTCCACATGGTCGGCCTCAACCTGGAGGCAACGAAGGTTGAAGACGCCTGGAACCGCTCGATCGCCACAGTACGTAAGCGAGAGCTGGTCGCCGAGGACGGAGTCATCTCAGCGTTCGCGCAAGTCAGCGACCTTGGCGCAGTCATCCTTGAGGTGGCCGAAGCCTCACTACGCGCAGATCAGCTTCGCTGGATGGCAGCTGAACCGCGACGTGGCAGGTTCAGCGATCGAGTCGTGCGACGAGTGACAGACATGGTCGGCGACCGTGCCACTGTCACACCGAACGCAGCCTTCCAGCTGACCTCGGGTCGCACACGCCAGGTCACTGCAGCCATCGGCGAGTCATCGGAGACACGGTTCTATCTCCAAGCCGTCGGAGGCGGGGATCGGGCAAGCCGAGAGAAGTCGATCGAGCATTGTCACTTCCTGTTCAGTCTCGGGACCGTCGACCACGACCGGAAGCTCGCTGTGGTTGCCGACGGCGGCGACGAATGGGACGCGACTGTGCGCAGGGAGCTCGGCGGCGTAGGGCAGGTGGCGTTCTACGGGGACAATGCCGCCTTGAATCGACTTGTGTCGAAGGCGTTGACCTCTGCGTAGCGAGGGGCCGCCGGCCGGAGCGGAGCGGCAGGCCGAGCGGCCCAGCGGCGCGCGTGCGCGGCGCCTTGATCCCATAGAGCCAAGTTCGGCAACGCCCGACCGTCGACAGCTGGACGTTGATGTCATCGCGGTAACTACGCTGGCACCCCCTAGACACAGATGCTAGGCTAGAGCCCGAGGGCTGAGCGTCTACTCTTCTTTGAGGTAGACATACAGTACTTGCTGCGTCAGCGCGAACCAGTCACTCTGGCAACGAGGGTGACAGGTGAGGCCTGAGGAGTCTAAAGGCGGCGAGTATCGGCGGTTGTTCAGCTACTCCATCAGATCATGCCACTAAGGCTTGATCTGCCATGCTCGCACGCTGGGCTTGAGGAGTAGTTACTGAGCATGAACGACTTTCCCGACGAACAACCTGACGTTGACGCGCTCGCGGGTGAACCCGAGACGCTACCCCGTCAGACGAATCAGCCGGAATCACACCTCACCCCAGACGACGGCGGTAGAGATGTGCACGATTTGGCACGCTCTGCCGCTGTTGTGGTGAGCGACAACACCGAAGCAGACACCAGAGATCCGCTGGATCATCCCGGCTTCGAGCTAGTCCGCCTAGCAGTGTCTCAACTCCGCTCCCGAGAACGACGAACGACTGCGGCAGCGGTAAAGACCGAGATGCAACGACTCTCAGCAGGTGGCTTCAATGAGCTAGATCAGGGGTTCGAAAGCTTCAGACAATTCTTAGTGGCAGCGGAGAGCGCTGGCGCCATCCTCGTTCGCTTGCCTTCATACGGCAGTGGGCATGATGCCTATGTCGGCCTACCCGAGGAAGCCGAATCAATCCCATCTCGGGAAAGCTCACCTCGACGGATCCGCTCCGATATTTGGTCCTCCTTCTTCGATTTTCGCCCCAACATGGTCCACGTTTTTGATCGACGCGAGCATCGAGCTGTGATTTTCCCAACAGATCCAGTACCGATGGAGCCTAGTTCAACAACGGAGTTGCGCGCGCGCTATCAGTCAAGTCCCGGTGAATTTTACAAAATCGAGCCTATTAGTTTCGACGAGCAGCTCGGTTGGATGAATGAGTTCACCGCGACCGCAGCAGAAGAGCATCGTAGCCTCCTTGGTGAGGCATTGAAGATGGAACGCCCCTTAGCAGCCTTCACGGCAGCGGTCAGGGCAAACTCCGCGCTCGCGAGCCAGTGGAACTCATTCCGAATCCAACATGTCACCGGTAAAGTGAAGCAGTGGATGGAGCTTCACGGCCTTGAATTTGATTTGTATGACCCAAACATACTGCCCGTTCGACCCGCAAAACGTACACGAGAGACGGTTAACAAACCGGAAGAAAGGTCATCGACAGGAAGAGACGGCGAAGAGTTAAGGAAGCGGATCCTTCAGGCATTAGCTAAGATGCCCTTGTCGGAACTTCTTCAGTTGCGCATTCCGGTGGAGTACATGTTGGGGCAGTGAATAGGTTAAACGGCTTTAGCCTGAGATCGCTAATCGCAGGCTGCCAGATCCTTGACGCACAGACTCGCGTGCACGGACGCGAGCACCCTCTTGGTCTCGGCATCAAGGCGAGACACAAGTGGGCCATACCCGGCGAGCAGGACGTGAAGTTACCCTGGCTCGACGGGGGTCTTGCGCGCGTCAAAGAGGCCGTTCAACAGGCACCGATGGGCATCGAGAAAGCTTTTCGCGAGGCGGTGTGGCGCGGCCTTCTAGCAACTCCCGGTTTAGTGATTCCACTACGCCCACCCTCTGCGGAGCAACTACTTCACGCCGGTTTAGCGAATCAGTACTCTGATCACAGACTACGCCACATAGGATTAGCGGGCGTATTCGATACAGCGAGAACCGAGATTTCCGGCGACGGCTACCTGCTTGGAGACCGTTTCGCTGTCGCCGCAAACGTCATAGTGGTCGAGGGCACCCATAGCGGAGCCTCACCCGTGGACGCGTCGGTTACTGCGCGATGGGTTGACGATACATTTTCTTTCGCGGCTTTACTGGAGTCATTATGGTTTCAGTCCACGCCTTCGGCCAGGAAGTCACCTCAAGGAATTAGAAGACGTCGCCTTGTCCTGATCGTTAGCGACTCGCCTCACCCCGAAGTAACTACGGAGACAACTGATCAATGGCACGCGACAAGTAACCTACTTGATTTTGACCTTCAGATCGTCGACAACGCGGCAGCTCTTCGTTCGGACTTAGAATACCGACTTCGCAGTGAGCCCCCATCCGTCTTGGGACTATGGCCCGACCGACTTAGCGGCCACGAAGCATTCTCTCTGGCCAGCCAGCGCGGCGCCATTAGCAGCCAGATAGTGGAGATTAACGGCGATTCAACGTTTGAATTCTCGGATAACTTAAGACGCCAGCTGCTTCGTGCGAGGAGCATTAAGCCAGGTCTTATACTCGGTCCAGAAGCGCAGCTACCCCAAACGATTGAAGCGGATCAAAAAGGCCCAGACGTGGCCGACCCTCCGCTCCCCATTCAATCTTGGACTAAAAGGAAGCGGCACGACAGATTCGGATACTTCTACGAGTTCGAGAATGGACCGTTATGGTACTCAAGGGTCGTAGCCATGGAAGACCGACATGGAGGCTGCTACTTTAAGGTTCATCGGAAAATCGGGGAAACACTCGAATGGGAATCAAATCTTGGCCCAGAAGGCGAGGAACTTCCAACCCACAAAGGCCCAAAGGGTAGGTCTATCTCCATGTCAGAATTGCATGGAGAGTAATCTTCTTCGCCTGGCCTACTCGCTCAAATTCTAGCGAATCTCCATGACGTATCGTAGTTCATAACGATCAGCCGGGAACAAGATATCCGCAGTTTCTACAGCAAGGTCGTCTTCGGCACCGAAGCGGTCCGCGACGCGGAATGTCTGAGTGATTTGCACTACCGGCCGGTTCGCCGGGATGTCGAGAAGCTTGGCCTCCTCAGCGGTCGGAGTGCGGATGTCGAGCCGTTCTTCGACCTGGTTGACCTCGTGCCCGATAGCCGAGAACCGATCGACGATACCCTTGTCGGCGTGCGGGCCCTCGTGCGGCAGCTCGATGTCCGTGCCACCCGTGATAGCCAGCGGCTCCCACGCCAGGCTGCTCGTGACCGGCTGCGGCGGATTACCCATCCGGATGAAGTACCGGGTACAGGTCACCGGATCGCCCTCGTTGATGCCCAGCCGCTCGGCGATGTTGGCCGGCGCCGTCGTCTTGGTCGTCTTGTGCTCGACCTGCATTTCGACGTTCGCGGCTTCGGCCTCGCGCACGTACGTACGGGCCTCCTGACCTCGGAAGTAGCGCAGCGGCGCAATCCGGGTCAGCTTGTCCAGGCGGCGGACGAACACGCCCTTACCCCGGATGCCATTCGCGAAGCCCCACTCCCGCAGCAGGCGCATCGCGGCGCGCGCGGTGATGGGTGAGACGTCGTGGATCTCGCAAAGCTGAGCCTCGCTCGGCAGCTTCTCCCCGTCCTGCAGCTCGCCGCTGATGATGCGGGCCCGGTACTCCTTGGCGATCTGCTTGTAGCGGGGCTCGTCGTTGTCCGGGAACTCCGGGTGGTCGCCGAACAGCAGCTCTGACATGTCTCCTCCTGGGCGTCGCCAGTCATCGTCTCATGAACCTCGTATGTTGACAGCTTTACATACGAGGTTTACCTTCGTATACGAGGTTGGTTCGAACGGACCAGCGCAGGCCCGGACGGCGGGCACCACGAAGAGCAAGGGGACACGATGGCGATCATCAGGGGACACCGGTTCGAGATCGACTTCGACCAGGCCTTCCCGCAGGGGTTGGTGCTGGTCGGCGAGGTCTCGCCGGACAACGAGTACCAGTCTCGGGAGGACAAGGCGGCTGGCCGGCCGACGCGGCAGCGGGTTGACGAGATCACCGGAAAGCGGCAGTGGAAGGGCACCGTCACCGACCCGAGCGAGAAGAACGCGAAGCGCGCGTCGTTCGAGGTGACGTTCCTCGCCGACGTTCAGCCGGTGCCGACCACGGCGGAAGCTCTGCCGGGGATGCGTCCGGTCGAGCTGGACGGCCTGACGGCTGAGCCGAAGGTCGCTGGTCAGGGCGAGTTCAAGTACCAGTCGTACGTCTATCGCGCGACCGGCTTCAAGTCCGCGGCTTCCGGCGGCGGTGCAAAGGCGGCCCGGTCGACCAGCGAGTCGACGCCCAAGGCCGCGTGATGGGAGCCCTGGTGCCCAGGATCGGCAGCGTCGCGCTGGTACCCGGGCACCTGGTCGACGCCTGGGAGGCAGCCTACCGGCGCTATGGAGACCTGTCGATACGGGCAGGCGACCACGCCGACGGCCAGACCGCCCAGGCTCTGGCTGCCGCTTCGATCGACGTCGCGGCTGCCTGGCGAAACATCGCGAGTCAAGGCCAGCTCTCCTGGTGGGTGCTCGCGGCCGTCACCGCCGCAATCGAGGGGTTCGAGGAACAGGCGCTCCTGTGGCAGGCGCGCTCAGACAACGAGGAAGGACAAGGCCATGGCGTTCAACGCGACGTGGGCCCCCGGGCCGGAAGCGGTCGCGGGAATGCAGGTCGTCGGAATCCACCACAACCAACCCGCGCTCGTGATGTACCTGGACCAGGACAGCATCGCGATCACGACACCGGGTGGCCCGGCGACGTGGCCGGAGTTCGTCAGGTTCCTCCGCGAACTCCGCGACGCGGCTGACGAAATGGTCAAGGTTCTGGCGCCTGAGCCGGGCGAGCCCGGCACCTAAGTCCGGCACGGGGACGGTTGGAAGTTTGGCCCTGCCACCGTCCCCGTGCCTCCCGTCCACGCTCCACAAGGGAGGTGAAGCGGTGAATGCCAGGCTACGGCTCACCCGCTGGCGACGCGACCACCCATACAGGGCCAAACGCCTGCGCCGCATCCGGCTCAAGTGGCTGGTCTGCCGCCTGTGCGGGCACCCGTCGTTTCTCCAGGTGGATGGCTACCACGTTTGCCGCAACTGCGTTGCCCATATCGATCGGGCGATAGCCGACCGCGAGCGACGGTTCCGAGAACAGCACAAGTCCAACTAGAGCAGTCCACATTAGACAAAACGCGCGCTGGGTCGCGCGGCGATGCCGCACGCCCAAATGCGGCGACCAAAAGGCAAGGCGCAGAAGCGGAAACCGGCTACCAACCATGCCGCTCCTGCGCTGTCCACAACCGTGGGGTGTGAACAATGCAGACGCTAGACGATGGCAACAACCGCGCGCCAGTGGGGGTCACCCGCTCGCGATGCGCGGAATGCAAGCGGTTTGCTCGGCTGCTGCCGGGTGAGACCAAGTGCGCCCCGTGCCTGGGGGCGTTGCCGCTGGATCTCTCGGCGGTGCTGGGTGGTGGTCGGCGATGACCTCCCCCGGAATGCTCGTGATCGCCCTGGCCGGGCTCGGGCTCGGCGTGTGGGTGCTGGCGAAGATCGGGCGTGCGCTGGCGTCGATGGCTGAGGCGCTGGCCGCCATGGTCGTCGTGTTCGTCGCCCTGTGGTGGGCGTGCAAGGTCGTATTCTGGCTGTTCTCCCAGGTCGTGATCCACTGGCGAACCTCGTTGACCGTGATCGCGGTCTACCTGTGGTGCGTCTGGGTCGGCTGGGTTTGGCTCGTGGTCAACCTCGGCGGCCTGGCGCTGATCCTCGGCGTCTGGCGGCTGCTGGACGTGACCTCGTTCGATCAGTGGTGCGGCCGGCCGTTGCGGTCGTGGTGGCTGCGGTGGGCGGTCTATCACCTCAAGCTGCCCGGCTGGTTGCACGCCTGCGGCCTGAGCGTGCGGGACGCAGCGCTGCCGGTCGAGGTGACCGTGAACCTGGTCGGCCGCCGGAAGGCGTCTCGGGCGACGGCTCGGCAGTCCGGGGTGCAGGTGCCCAAGGTTCTCGGCGTCCGTTCCGGCCCGTCCTGGGATGAGGTCCGGGTGCAGCTCGTGCCCGGTCAGAAGCCCGAGGACTTCGATGACGCGGCTCGTGCGCTGGCCTCGGCGCGGAAGGTCGCCCGGTGTCAGGTGCGAGAGCTGGCTCCGAACGTGGTCTCCGTCGACTTCCAGCGTCGTGACCAGCTGGCCGCGCTCGTGCACTGTCCCGCGCTCCCAGAGGGGCAATCCGCGGTGGATCTGCGCAAGGTGTGGGCCGGTCGCACCGAGTACGGCCATGACTGGCGCGTGCCGCTGCTCGGCTCGGGCGCGCACTGCCTCACCGCCGGTGCGTCGGGCGCGGGCAAGAACTCGGTGATGTGGTGCCCGCTCGTCGCGGCGGCCCCCGCGATCCGCTCGGGCCTGGTGCGCATGTCCGGGATCGACCCCAAGGGGATGGAACTCGCCTACGGGCGCGGAATCTTCGCCCGGTACGCGGTGTCCGGGAAGGACGCACTCGAGGTGCTCGACGGCCTGGTCGAGGAGATGGAATCCCGCAAGCGCGCGTTCGCCGGCCACGTCCGCACCATCCCCCTGTCCACCGAATACCCGCTTGAGCTGTTGGAGTTCGACGAGATCGGAGCACTGACGAAGTACACCGACCGCAAGACCCGCGAACAGATCGTCGAGCGCGTGGCGCTGCTGAACACCCAAGGGCGCGCGCTCAACGTCTCCGTACGCGGCTATGTGCAGGAACCGACCAAAGACACCGTCCCAGTCCGGGAGCTGTTCACCCGCCGCGTCTGCCTGCGCGTCACGTCGAAGACGCACGTCGGCATGGTCCTCGGCGACGGCGCTTACGAGCGGGGCGCGTGGGCCAACCGCATCGGCGACTCGGAAGCCGGGGTGGGGTTCGTGTGGGGCGAGGGCATCCGCGAACCCCTGCGTGTCCGGGCCGGGTGGGTCTCCGACGAGACCGTGAAGACGCTGGAGCAGTACGTCACCAACGGCGGCACAGCACGTCCGGTGCTCGGCGGCGAGGGAGCGGCCGCATGAACCGGCTCATGGTCTTCCTCGACACCATCCGCGACCACCTCGACCTGCACCAGCTACCCCCGGTGGCGACACTGACCGTGCGCACGTGGTCGGACCCGCTCACGGTCCAGCTCTACGCCCACCGACTGCCCGACGTCGCCGGGGCCTTGCTGACCTGGGCCAACACCCTCGATGACGTGTCGGCCTCGCTCTGGCGCACCTCGGACGGCGACTCGGTGCACCTGTCGGTCAACGGACGGACGCCGTGCGGCATCCCCGTGCACGTCTACAGCGGCGTCCACTTCGACCCGGCCGTGTTCCCGGACCTGCCCGCCGGACAGCGACAGAACATGCCCGTGTTCCAGCTCCGCCAATGGACCCGCCCCGGGGAGGTGGCCGCCTAATGACCGACCAGCAACAGACCCAGCCGGCCGGAACGCGGGCCGAACGGATGCGGACCCCGCTCGCTGCTGACGTGATCCGGGCGACGGCGGAGAAGCACGGCGTCTGCGTTCGCCCGTTCACGATGGAGGTCGGCGATACCGAGACCGGCGAACTCCGCTACGTCCCCGTCCCGTGCGGCTCCACCGTCGAGTCGGTTTGCCTGCCGTGTGCGCGGAAGGCGAAGGTACTGCGGCAGGCCCAGTGCCGCGAGGGCTGGCACATGACGGAGGAACCCGTCCTCGCCACTGAGCCGCCGTCGGAGGATCACAAGGAGCTGCTGACGTACCGGGCGGACCTGGTGGCGGCGTATCGGGAGGTGGTCGAGCACGACCCGGCGGAGACTGAGGAGCTGCGGGAGGAGGTTGCCGGGGTCGATGCGGAACTTCGGCAACTCGGGATGCGCGGTCGGCTACCCGCCCTCGACCTGCCGACTAAGCGGGCGGTGAAGCGCTCGACGAAGCGGCGGCAGGACGCTCCGAACCTGCCTCGGCGGAAGGTCGCGAAGACCACCGTGGGACGGGAGTTCGCCGGGAAGTTCCGGCCGTCGATGTTCGTCACGCTGACCTGCGACACCTACGGCCCGGTCCGTGATGGCGCACCGGTCGACCCAGCCCGGTACGACTACCGACGGGCCGCTCGGGACGCGGTGCACTTCTCCGCACTGGTGGACCGGTGGTGGCAGAACCTGCGCCGGGTCATCGGCTGGGACGCGCAGTACTTCGCCACGGTCGAGCCGCAGAAGCGGACCGCTCCGCACCTGCACGCGGCAATCCGTGGAGCGATCCCGCACGACGTCATCCGCCAGGTCACCGAAGCCACCTACCACCAGGTCTGGTGGCCGTCGCACGACGAGATCGTCTACACCGAGCGGCTGCCGGTCTGGGACGGCGACACCCGCGCGTTCCTCGACCCGGACACCCGCGAACCGCTGACCACCTGGGACGACGCCGTGGAGGCGGTGGAGGACCCGGCGCACGTGGTGACCTTCGGGCGGCAAGTGCACTCCAAGGGCATCCTCGGCGGCACCGAAGAGGCCGGCCGCCACATCGGCTACCTGACCAAGTACCTCACCAAGTCCACCGGTGAAGTAGTCGAGGCCGACACCGCGCGGCTGCGGGATCACCACGACCGGCTGCACGCCGAACTGTCGGTCACGCCCTGCTCGCCGCGCTGCGCAGTCTGGCTGCTCTACGGAGTGCAACCGAAGGGCGCGGGCAGCAAGACCACCCCGGGCCACTGCAAAGGGCGGGCGCACCGACGGACCACGCTCGGCCTGCCCGGTCGTCGGGTGCTGGTGTCGCGCAAGTGGTCCGGTAAGACCCTCGACGACCACAAAGCCGACCGAAAGGCGTTCGTGCAGCAGGCGCTGGCCGCGATCGGGATCGAGAAACCACAACCGGACCCGGCCCGGCTGATCTGGCGCAAGGTCGAGCCCGGAGACCCGCAGGTCCCGCCCCGGCCGCATCTCGTGATGCGCGCGATCGCGGAACGGATCACATGGAAGGCCGAGTACGACCGCGCGCTACTCGCTGCCGCCGGACCACCAGGGGACGGTCCAGAAACTTCGGCAACTCAGCTCGCGGCTTGATCTGGAAGGGGGAGGCATGAACGACTACGCGGGGTTCAGTCGACTGTGGACGGTCGAGGACGTCTCGAACTACCTCGGTGTCCCGGTGTCGACGCTGTATCAGTGGCGGACCAAGGGCTACGGTCCGGCCGGCCGTCGGATCGGCAAGTACGTCCGGTACCGCCAAGAGGACGTCCGTTCGTGGGTGGACCAACTGTCGGATGAGGTGGCGTGATGCCTCGCCCTCAGCTGGAGATCGGGACCTATGGGGAGATTCGCTATTCGGCAACTGCGAAGGGCTGGCGGGCTCGCGCGCTCTTCCGCGACTTCGACGGTCAAACGCGGGAGGTCGAGCGCTCGGGGAAGACCAAAACCCAAGCTGCGAACCGGCTTCGAGCTGCCTTCCTCGACTGGCAGGGCTCGACGGCCGGGGAGATCACACGGGAGACCCGGCTCAAGGATCTCGCCGCCGTGTGGATCGAACAGGTGCAGCAGGACGTCCGGGAGGGCATCAAGTCGCCGACGACCATCAACACCTATGAGTCCATCCTCAAGCGGCACGTGGTCCCGGGGATGGGTGAGCTGCGGGTGCGCGAGGCGACCGTGATGAGGCTGGACCGGTTCCTCGGCGCGCTTCAACGAACCGTCGGGGCGTCGACGGCCAAGACCGCGAGGACGGCGCTCTCCGGGATGCTCGGCCTGGCCGCCCGGTACGACGCGATCGACAGCAACCCGACGCGGGACACCCGCCGCATCCCGAAGAGCAAGAAAAAGCCTCGTGCGCTCGACGCTGAGGAGCGGACGAAGTGGCTGGCGCGTGTCGAGGCCAACGAGAAGGCCCGGCGCTGGGACCTGCCGGACCTCTCGCGCTTCATGATGGCGGCGGGTGTCCGGGTCGGCGAGGCGCTGGCGACGTTCTGGGAGGACGTCGACTTCGTGGCGGGCACGGTGGACATCACGCACACGGTCGTCCGGGTTAAGGGTGAGGGCCTGCTCCGCAAGCCTCGGCCGAAGACGGAGTCGAGCATGCGCGCACTTCTCCTGCCATCCTGGGCGCTGGCCCTGCTGGAGCGGCGGTGGGGTGAGGCGAAGGCAGATGGCCGGCCTCTGGCTAGCCCGATCTTCGCCAGCACGACCGGCACCCTGCGGGACCCGAACAACGTCCTGAGGGTGCTCCGTGAAATCCGGGGATCGGACGACTTCCTGTGGCTCACGTCGCACAACTTCCGCAAGACCACGGCGACCGCCCTCGACGACGCGGGCGTCCCGACGCGGCTGATCGCTGATCACCTAGGCCACTCGCGGGTGTCGATGACGCAGGACACCTACCTGGGCCGGAAGACGGTTGACCCGATCACGGCGCAGGCCCTCGAAGGGCTCTTGGATAAACCGTCGGACCCCAATTCCGGGGATAACCCGGGGAGCCGATCTTGACCGGTGGCGACCGACAGGCCGCTGACCAGGGAGTTTGAGTGGGCCGCCTGGGGCTCGAACCCAGAACCTACGGATTAAAAGTCCGCAGCTCTACCAATTGAGCTAACGGCCCGCGCCCCAAGTCTAGCCAGGACCCCGGCACCCACCTGCACACCGGGTCCGGCTGACGCCGTCGGCGAGGTCAAGACTGGTTCTGCGCCCGCCTGCACCGCATGATGCCTGCATGTCCGGTTCGCTGCTGATCCTCACCGGGCCGCCCGGGGCCGGGAAGTCCACCGTTGCCCGGCTGGTCACCGAACGCGCTCCACGACCCACCGTGCACCTGCACACCGACAGCTTCTACGTCTGGATCCGGACCGGGCTCGTTCCGCCCTACCTGCCCGAGGCCGCGCGGCAGAACGACGTCGTGCTCGGGGTGATCGCCGAGGCCGCCTGTGGCTATGCCCGCGGTGGCTACGACGTCGTCCTCGACGGTGTCGTCGGTCCCTGGGCGCTGGAACCCTTCCGTGACGCCGCGAAGCGGGACGGTCTGGACCTCTTCTACGTCGTCCTGCGGCCGAGTCTCGAGGTCACCCTCGCCCGGGGGACCGCTCGCGATGCCACTGAACTCACCGACGTCGAGCCGCTCACCGGCATGCACCGCGCCTTCGTCGACCTGGGTGAGCTCGAGAAGAACGTCATGGACACCAGCCATGAGACCGTCGACGAGACCGCGGACGCAGTACGGCGCCGAGCTCGTTCGGTGCCGTACTCGCTCTGATGTGGACTCAGCCGGCCACGGACGGGGGGGTTCACGCCGTTTCCGGGTCACCGGGCACGCCGCCGACGCGAAAATTGTCAGACCCCCGTGGCACGCTCCGCACATGACCGAACACACGACCCCGGTGGCCGCGCCACCCCGCCTGACCGGTGACCGGACCGACCCGACGCCGGTCGCGGACGAGCGCCAGGCCCTGACCGAAAGCCTCGACTACTACCGGCGCACCTTCGAGATGAAGTGCGAAGGCCTGGACCCGGCCAGGCTGTCCGAACGCTCGGTACCACCGTCGACGTTGACGCTGCACGGCCTGCTGCGGCACCTCACCGGCGTCGAACGCTGGTGGTTCCGGATCCAGTTCGCGGGTGAGGACGTCCCGAACCTCTACTACTCCGACGACGATCCGGAGCAGGACTTCACGGCGCTCGACGGTGACGTCGGCGAGGCTTTTTCCTTGTGGCACGCCGAATGCGCGCGGTCACGGGAGATCGTCGCGGCCAGCACGATGGATCAGACCGGGACGCGGATCAGCACGGGCCGGCCGTTCACGTTGCGGTGGCTCATGCTGCGCATGATCGGCGAGTACGCGCGCCACATCGGCCAAGCCGACCTGGTTCGCGAACGGATCGACGGCGCCACCGGCGAATGAAGGCTCAGGCGCGCGCCGCCGGGCGGCGAAGCCGGATGAGGAGGTTACCCACGAGCGGAATGACGATCCAGCACGCGTAGGCCCACTGCGTGAAGAAGGCCACCGGGATCGAGGCGGCGAAGGCGGCGATCATCGTGCCGAGCCCGCGGTAGAACTCGCCGAAGAGCTCCGGCGGGGTGTCCGCGCGGCAGAGGTCGTGACGCTGGATTTGCCGGGTCATCACGACGAACAGCGTGAGCGCGACGACCTGCACGAGCGCGTACAGGACGAAGCGGAACTCGAACCCGCCGTCGTCGGCGAGCACCTTCGTGGCGAAGGGCATGAGGACCATCATCAGCAGCCAGCCGAAGGTGAGCCGCATGAGCCCGGCGCGCACGGTGGTGACGTAGTGGAACAGGCGGTGGTGGGCGCGCCAGTGGCCGCCGATCACGGCGAAGCTGATCAGGAAGGAGATGTATTCGGAACGATGATGCCCGAGCGACCGCAGCAGTTCGGCGCTGGTGGCGCCCTCCGGCAGGGGCAGCTCGAGCGCGAGCAGCGTGATCGCGATGGCGACGACGGCGTCCGAGAAGAAGGTGAGGCGCTCGGCGGCGAGCCCGCGGGTCTCGGAGCGGGCGGTGTCCTCGGTGTCACGCTCGGACGTGGCGCTTCTCATGGCGGGAGAGCCTGCCAGACGCGGCCGCGGAAAGGCAGCCGCGGCCGGGTGCATGCGATGCTGAGACCATGAGCGTCGACCCCGATTCCGGACTCTTGTCCCCGGTCAGGGCCGGTACGCCGGCCGAAGCGTCGACCGGCGACGAGGCCTGGTTGCGCGCCATGCTCGACGCCGAGGCGGCGCTCGCCCGGGCGCAGGCGCGGCTCGGGACGGTGCCGTCCGAGGCCGCGGACGCGATCACGGAGGCCGCCGGCAGCGCGCGGATCGACGTCGTCGAGCTGGCGCGGGAGTCGCGGGCGACCGCGAACCCGGTGGTCGGGCTGGTCAAGGCGCTGACGTCGGCTGTCGGCGCGATCGCGCCCGAGGCCGCGGAGTACGTGCACCGCGGCTCGACCAGCCAGGACATCTTCGACACGGCGATGATGCTGGTCGCCGACCGGACGCTGCGACCGCTCGTGGCCGACCTCGACGCGACGGCCGAGGCGCTGGCCGCGCTGGCGCGCGAGCACCGGGACACGACGATGGCCGGCCGGACGCTGACGGCCCACGCGGTGCCCACGACGTTCGGGCTCAAGGCCGCGGGCTGGCGGCAGCTGGTGCTGGACGCGGCGACGCGGATCCGGCGCGTGCTGGACGGCGGGCTGCCGGTCTCACTGGGCGGCGCGGCCGGGACGCTGGCGGCGTACGTGGAGTACGCGCGGCTGGCCGACGCCGAGCGGGCCGGGCACGCGGGCACTGGGCGGGCCGGGGTGGCAGGGGAGGCTGGGCGATCGGGCGCGGCAGGCGCCGGCGAGCGGGAGGGCGGGGAGGCCGACGAGGCGAGGCAATCCGGCGCGGCAGGCGCCGACGAGCGGGAGGGCGGGGGCGGGGGCGGGGGCGGGGGCCAGGATCTCGCTGACGCGGTATCTCCCGAGCGGACGGCCGGCGCCGAGCAGCCCGCCGCGGCGGCGCCAGAGCAGGCGGCTCACGCCGGGCAAGCCGGCCTCGGCGAGTGGAACCGGGGCCCCGGCCTGCCCGGCGACTATGCGGAACGGCTCGTCGCCGCGTTCGCCGACGAGACCGGGCTGGCCGCGCCCGTGCTGCCGTGGCACTCGCTGCGCACCCCCGTCGCCGATCTCGCCGCTGCTCTCGCCTTCGCCGCCGGCGCGCTGGGGAAGCTGGCCGTCGACGTCGCCACGCTCACCCGGACCGAGCTGGGGGAGGTCGTCGAGCCGGCCGCTGATGGGCGGGGTGGCTCCTCGGCCATGCCGCACAAGCGGAACCCCGTGCTCGCGACGCTGATCCGTTCGGCCGCGCTGCAGGTGCCCGTGCTGGCCGCCGGCGTCACGCAGTCGATGCTGACCGAGGACGAACGCTCGGCCGGCGTCTGGCACGCCGAATGGCAGCTGGTCCGCGAGTGCCTCCGGCTGACCGGCGGTGCCGCGCACACCGCCGTCGAACTCGCGCGCGGGCTCACCGCTCAGCCCGCGCGGATGCGGGCGAACGTGGCGTCGACGCACGGGCTGATCGTCTCCGAACGGCTCTCCGCCGTGCTCGCGCCGCTGCTCGGCAAGGCCAAGGCCAAGGAGCTGCTCGGCGAGGCGTCCCGACGCGCGGTGCGCGACGACCGGCCGCTGCGGGACGTGCTCGACGAGCTGCCCGCGATCACCGACGTCCTCACCCCCGCGGCGCTGGACGCCCTCCTCGACCCGGCCACCTACACCGGGGCCGCGGGGACGCTCGTCGACCGGGCGCTGGGCGGCGCCGTCTGACCTCGGGCGAACCCGCGGCGAAAATTCTTTGAACCGCCTCCGGCGGGGGTCCGTGTAGTGGGTATCAAGCAGCCGCACCGAGCGGCGGGAAACCCCAACGGACACAAGGAGAACTTCCATGCTTCGCACGCGCATCGCCGTCTCCGTCGCCGCGGCGGCAGCCGGGCTGGCAGTGCTCACCGCTTGCTCGGGTGCCGAAACTGCTCAGCCGGTCATCGCCCCCGCAGCGGCCGGTGGCACCGGCGGCGGCCAGATCGCCAACGGGCAGGTCGGCAACGCCGCCCCCGCGTCGAACGAGTCGAAACTGGTCGTCGCGGACGTCGCGAGCGTCGGGCAGGTCATCACCGACCAGAACGGGATGACCCTCTACCGGTTCGACAAGGACACGGCCAAGCCGCCGAAGTCCAATTGCGACGGTGACTGCGCCAAGGCGTGGCCGCCCGTGCTGGCCACCGGGGACGTTCAGGTGCAGGGTATCGACAAGAACCTCGTCGGGAAGGTGACGCGTTCCGACGGCACCGAGCAGATCACCGTCGGCGGGTGGGCGCTCTACCGCTACGCCAAGGACACCAAGGCCGGCGACGCGACCGGCCAGGGCGTCGGCGGCGCCTGGTACGCGGCCAACGCCAAGGGTGGCAAGGCCGGGCAGGCCGCGAGCGAAGCCGGCACCGTCAAGCTGAGCGCCAGCAACATCGACGGGCTCGGCGAGGCGATCGTCGACCAGAACGGCATGACCCTCTACCTGTTCCAGAAGGACACCAAGAAGGCCAAGACGTCCGCCTGCAACGGCGACTGCGCCAAGACCTGGCCGCCGGTCCTCTCCAACGGCAAGGTCGAGCTGCAGGGCATCGACTCGAAGCTCCTCGGCAGCATCAAGCGTTCCGACGGCACCGAGCAGGTCACCATCGGCGGCTGGCCGGTCTACACCTTCGCGAAGGACCTGAAGCCGGGCGACGCGAACGGCATGGGCGTCAACGGCACGTGGTTCGTCATCGAGCCCAACGGCTGCAAGGTCGGTACCACCCCCAGCTCCACCGCCAACCAGGCTCCGGCGGCTGACAGTGGAGCCGGGAGCACCAACTCCGGCTCGGGCGGTACCACTTACTGAGCCACCACGAACTAGTGGGCGAGGCCCGGCGGACGCTCTTCACGAGCGACCTCCGGGCCTCGCTCGTCGTGGTTCCGGCGCAGGAACGACCGGCGGCGCGGCTGCTCGTCGGAAGCGACCGGGCGGTCGGTGTCCGAGACGCGCTGCTCGGCGACCGTCGGCTCGTCGGCGGTCTCCTCCTCGGGGACGAGGATGGTCCGGCGGGCCGGCAGGACGGCGATCAGCAGACCGAGCGCGGCGACGCCGAGGTGCAGCCACGTGTCGGCGGGGCCCATGTCCATCGGGTTGCCGGCGTTGGCGAAGGGGTTGGTCGAGATGAGGCCGTCGATCATCAGGCCCCAGACGAACAGGGCGCCGTAGAAGATGAAGAGCAGCCAGCCGAACGTCCGGGCGCGGCCCGAACCGAACGCCAGCAGCAGGCCGACGACGCCGGTCACGACGCGGACCAGGCTCATGAGCGGGTTGCCGGAGAACCGCCAGAACCCGGCGTCGTGGTGGCCGGCGAAGTTCCCGACCCCGGTCCTGGTGAACCCGATGATGCCGACGACGAGGAACGCGATCCCGGCCAACCCGGCCAGCACCTGCGCCGGCTGCAGGCCGCGAACCCGGATGCGTGCGCCTTTCGCGTGAGTCATGACTCCAGTCCTTCCCAGAGTGTGGTGACGATCGTCACCGCACACAGGTACCCCGCGAACACGGGCAGCGAAACGACGGCGCTTGCCCGCAGGCCCCCGGGGCGTTCCCGAATCCGGGCCGGTTCGAGACCTATCCCACAAAGTCACCCGATTCGGGGAACGCGAGAGAGCGCTTCCGGCAATCCGGATCATGCGCAAGCTGAGCGGCATCTTCCTGGTGGGACTGTGCGTGGGGGCGATCGGCGCGGTGGCGGTCACGATCGGTCACGGTGCCGTCCAGGCGCCGCGGGCGAGCGCCGCCACCGAAGTGCTGACAACGATGTCGGAATCGGCGACCCCGAGCCCCGAGGCGACGCCGACGCCGAGTCCGACGACGACGCCCAAGGAGACGCCGAAGGCCGAACCGCCGTCCACGGTGGACGCCGCCGAGCTGGACCGGATGCTGGCCGGGGGCCACGTCAGCGCCATCGTGTTCGACCGGCAGCGCGGGGCGGCGACCGTCTCGCTGCACGCGGACCGCGGGTACACCTCGGCGTCGCTCGTGAAGCTGCTGATCGCGTTGACAGTGCTGAATCGCGGCGGGCCCACGGCGGACGTGCAGCGGATGCTGTCCCGCAGCGACGACGACCTCGCGAGCCGGTTCTGGTCGGCCTACGGCGGGCCGGCGATCGTGACGGGCTGGGCCAAGAAGATCGGCCTCACCGGCACCCAGGCGCCCGCGGATCCCGGACGGTGGGGCGACACGCGGATCACGGCCAAGGACGTGGTGAAGATCTACCAGTACGTGCTGGCGCACGGGCCCGCCGCGATCATGACCGCGCTGCGCGCCGCGACCGAGCAGGGTTCGGACGGCTTCCGGCAGTACTTCGGCATCCCGGACGCCGCCGGTGGCCGGCCGTGGGCGGTGAAGCAGGGCTGGTCCTGCTGCGGCCCGACGCGGATGCTGCACACGTCGGGTCTGGTCGGCGACGACGACCGGTACATCGTGGTGGTGCTGAGCGAGCACCCCGCCTCGGTGAGCTACGCGACGGCTTCGAAGCGCGTGACGGCGGTGGTCTCGGCCCTGCTGGCATGAGCGGCGGCGCGGGCAGCGGGTCGGCTCGACGGCGGGGCGACCCACGGCTCGGCGCAGCCCAAGCCGGCTCACGGGCTCGGCGCGCGAGCCGCTACTGGTCCGTGTCCGCCAGCGCGCCGTGCGCTCCCGACCGCGGCAGCGGCCACGGCAGCACCCCGCCGGTGGTCTCGACCTGTCGCCCGGCCGGGGCCGGCGATGACGTGTGCGCCCCGATCCACGCCAGGACGTCCGGGATCTGCGACTTGAACGTGTTCATGTTGTGGCCCGCGTCGGGCACCCGCCACGACGAAAACTGCAGCGGAGGCCGGGCCGCCGCGCGGATCTGGTCGATCGCGAAGCTCTCGTAGTTCTCCTTCTCCCCCGAAATCGCCAGGATTTCCACCGGCGACGGGTGGAGGCGGACGTTCACCCGGACGTTGTTGGCGTCGTTGATGTCCTGACGGCCGTGGAACAGGTCCTCGGTCTCCGCGTCGACCTGGGCCTTGTCGTAGCCGCTCACGCTCACCGCCTGGCCGTACCACTGGGGGTGGCGCGTCGCCAGGTTCATCGCGCAGTAGCCGCCCGAAGACCAGCCCGCGAGAGTCCACGCGCGGCGATTCGCGGACACGCCCAGCTTCTGCAGGGCCCAGTCGCGCAGGTCCGCCGTCAGGTACGTGTCGTTGGCCGTTCCGTTGACCTCGTCGACGCATTCCGTGTCGTGGCCGACCTTCGGGACGCCCGTCGGGTCCGGGACGATCACCACGGCCGGCGGCAGAACCTTCCGGGCGATCGCCGCGTCGAGCTGCTCCGGCATGTGGTAGCCACTCGTGAAGACCTCGGGGCCGGACGGGTAGTTCGGGATCCACTCGACCGCCGGGAACCGCAGTTCCTTGTACGCCGCGTCGAAGTACTGCGGGGGCAGGTAGACCGTGACGTCGCGGGTCAGCTTGGTGCGCCGGCCGGTCACCTTCATGTGGACGACCGTGCCCTTGCCCTCCTTCGCGTGCGCCACCCCCGTGTCACGCAGCTTTTCGAGGTCTTCGCCGTTCTGCGACGCCTCCGCGTCGGTGCCCTGGCCGGCGTAGGAGCCGGTGCCGAGCAGCGAGCCGACCGTTGGGAAGAACCCGCCGATCATGTTGCCCGCCATGCCGGTCGTGAGGACCAGGAGCACGACCGCGAGCAGGATCGTGGCGCTGCGCCACAGCCGCTTGCGCTTCCAGCGGTCCCAGAACCACGGGACCGCGATGATCGCGAGCAGCGTCAGCACGACCACCACGATCATGTTGACCGGCGAATCGAGCCGGATGCTGCTCAAGTTCATGGGACGGTCCTTCCGGGCGGGCAGTGAATGCGCACCCGGAACCCCCCGGACTCGCGTATATATCACGTTTGACCGGGCATGCACGTTGCGGCCCTGTGAGTTGCGTCATAGGGCCGCAACGTGCGGCGTACTCAGCGTTTTCTCAGTTCGCTTTGAAGATCACTGCGCCAAAGCGCGGGTCAGCACGGTGATGGCCTGCGTGATCGCGGCCTCGGCGGCGTGGGTCTCGCGAAGCGCGTTGACCATCACGAAGTCGTGGATGATCCCCTGGTACCGGACGGCCGTGACGGGCACACCGGCCTGACGCAGCTTCGCCGCGTACGCCTCACCTTCGTCGCGGAGCACGTCCGCCTCGCCGGTGATCACCAGCGCCGGCGGCAGGCCGGCCAGCTCGTCGAGCGACGCGCGCAGCGGCGACGCCGTGATTTCCGCGCGCTGCGCGGGATCCGTCGTGTACTGGTCCCAGAACCACTTCATGCCTTCGCGGCCGAGGAAGTAGCCCTCGGCGAACTGGTGGTACGACTCGGTGTCGAAGTTCGCGTCGGTCACCGGGTAGAAGAGCACCTGCTGCTTGAAGGTGACGTCGCCGCGCTGCTTGGCCAGGATGGTCAGCGCCGCGGTCATGTTCCCGCCGACGGAGTCGCCGGCGATCGCGATGCGCGAAGTGTCCAGGCCCTGCGAAGCACCGTTCGAAGCGACCCACTTCGCGACGGCGTAGCTCTGCTCGATGGCGACCGGGTAGCGCGCCTCCGGCGAGCGGTCGTACTCGGGGAAGACGACGGCCGCGCCGACGCCGGCCGCGAGTTCCCGCACGAGCCGCTCGTGGGTGTGGAAGTCGCCGAACACCCAGCCGGCGCCGTGGATGTAGAGGATCACCGGGAGCGGACCGTCGACCCCGGCCGGCTTGACGATCCGGGTTTCGACCTCGCCGGTCGGGCCGCCCGGGACCTTGATGACCTCGATCGACGCGTCGGCCATGGCGACGTCGCCGTCCTGGACGCCGTCGACGGCCTTGCGCCCCTCGGCCGGCGGCAGCTGGAACAGGTACGGCGGGGCGTCGGTGGCCTCGGCGAACGCCTGCGCGGCCGGTTCCAGGGCCAGGTTGTGCGGGTTGGCGGTCATGTTGTCCTCCTCGGGGCGAAGCAAGCTGATGCCATGAAGGTAGCTCGCAACTCGGTTGTGCACAACTGAATGACGCTCAATGAGATGCAGCGCACTTAAGTTGCCACGCAGTCCGATGTCGGGAACCATGGAGTGTTACGAGAGAGGAGGACGCCATGGCATCGCTGCGGCTGGACGACCAGCTCTGCTTCGGGCTGTACTCGGCGTCGCGCGCGGTGACGTCGCTGTACCGGGTCGTCCTGGAAGACCTCGACCTGACCTACCCCCAGTACCTGGTCATGCTGGCGCTCTGGGAGCGGGACCACCGCCTGGTGAAGGAGCTCGGCGCCGAGCTGAACCTCGACTCGGGCACGCTCTCGCCGCTGCTCAAGCGGCTGCAGACCGCGGGCCTGGTCGTCCGGAACCGCCAGGCCGACGACGAACGCTCGGTCCGCGTCAGCCTGAGTGATACCGGGAAAGCGTTGCAGGAGAAGGCGAAAGGCATCCCCGACGTGATCGGCACCGCGATGAGCCTCGACGACGCCGGGGTGGCCCGGCTGCGCGCCGAGCTGGACCGCCTGACCGAGTCGGTGAACGCCTACCGGGACGCGCTCTCGCCCGCGTGACCCCGGGTCACGAAGCTTCGCGTAGGCCTTCCAGCACGTCGAGAACGGCGCTTTTACCCAGGTCGACGGCCTTGCGCAGCACCTCCGGGTCGCGCTCCAGCACCGCCACGTCCGGTGACCCGTTCGGCGGCCGGACGCTCAGGATCCGCGGATCGGACGCCAAGACCTCCTCGTCCTCGACGTCCCGGCGGTAAGTGTCGCGCCACGCGGGGATCGCGCCCGGGGCCTGGCGACGCAGGAACCGCGGGACGACGACGTCGTGCACGCGCGGCGGCGGCAGCGGCAGCTCGTCCGCACGGCGGGTGCGCAGCACCAGAACGTCCGTCGCGCCCTGCTGCAACGCCGTCCGGTACGGGATCGGCTCGGCGACGCCCGCGTCGACGAACCGGCGGCCGGCCATCGGGATCGGCGGCCCGGCCAGCACCGGCATGCACGACGACGCCGCGAGCGCGACCTTGATCGCGTCGACGTCGTCCAGAAAGGGGTGCAGGTCGGTCGACTCCCCCGTGTCCGCGTCGGTGGCGAGGGGGTGGAACGTCACCGGGTTGGCCAGGATCGCCGGGAAGTCCATCGGTTCCAGCACCGAATACACCTGGTGGACGAGGTATTCGAGGTCGATCACCGCGCGGCCGCGCAGGGTGTGCAGCGGGTTGATGATCCGGCGCATGACGACCGGGTTCCACCACGTCCGGACGCCGGTCGACGAGCGGCCGCAGAGCAGCCACGCGCCGTTCAGCGCGCCGGCCGAGGAGCCGTAGACCGCGTCGAACGCCGGCGTGACGCCGAGCTCGTCCAGCGCCAGGACCATTCCGCTGGAGTACGTGCCGCGGCTGCTGCCGCCTTCGATGGCGAGCGCGAGGCGCCGGCCGTCGGTGCGTTCTCCCGGGACACTGCCCGCCGCCATCCGTTCGGAGATCAGTTCGAGTACCGGGTGCACTCCTCCCATCCTGGTCTTTTCGATCGATTAGTCGACCCGATTTATCCCACCCGAGGGGGTGAAGTGATGCGCGCCTCGTTGCACTGCAACTCGTTGCATAGCACCCTCCCAGCATGGCACTGGAGCACGCGATCCTCGTCTCGCTGTCCGAGCGCGCCGGCTCGGGCTACGAGCTCACGCGCCGCTTCGAGAAGTCGATCGGGCTCTTCTGGAGCGCCACCCACCAGCAGATCTACCGCGTGCTGAAGCGGATGGAAGAGGCCGGCTGGGTCGCCGTCGACGTCGTCGCGCAGTCGGGACGGCCGGACAAGAAGGTCTACACGGTCAGCGACGGCGGCCGCGCCGAGCTCGTCCGCTGGCTCGCCGAGCCGGACCCGACAGCCGGACCCGTGGAACTCGCCGTGAAGATCCGCGGCGCGACCTTCGGCGACCCGGCGAAGGTCGCCGAGGAGATCGTCCGGCACCGCGCAAAACACGCCGAACGCCTCGACGTCTACCGCCAGATCGAGAAGCGCGACTTCCCCGCCCCCGCGGACCTCCACGGGCAACACCTGCACCAGTACCTGGTCCTGCGCGGCGGCATCCGCGTCGAAGAAGGCCAGGTCGAGTGGTTCGACGAAGTCCTCGCCGCCCTCCACCACCCCAAGGACGCCCGATGAGCCCGTACCCGAACCTGCTGTCCCCGCTCGACCTCGGCTTCACGACGCTGGGCAACCGCGTCCTGATGGGGTCGATGCACACCGGCCTCGAGGACAAGGCCGCGCACTTCCCCGAACTGGCCGAGTACTACGCCGAACGCGCCCGCGGCGGCGTCGGGCTCATCGTCACCGGCGGCTTCGCGCCCAACCGCACCGGCTGGCTGCTGCCGCTGGCGTCGAAGCTGACGACGTCCGCCGAAGCGAAGCAGCACCGGCAGCTCACCGCGCCCGTCCACGACGCCGGCGGCAAGATCGCGCTGCAGGTCCTGCACGCGGGCCGGTACGCCTACCACCCGCTGAGCGTGTCCGCGTCGAGCATCAAGGCGCCGATCAACCCGTTCCGCCCGCGCGCGTTGACCGGCCACGGCGTCCGCAAGCAGATCGACGCCTTCGCGAACTGCGCCGCTCTCGCGCGCGAAGCGGGCTACGACGGCGTCGAGATCATGGGCTCCGAGGGCTACCTGATCAACCAGTTCCTGGCCGAGCGCACCAACAAGCGCACCGACGCCTGGGGCGGCACGCCGGAGAAGCGCCGCCGGTTCGCCGTCGAAATCGTCAAGCGCACCAGGGAAAAGGTCGGCGACGACTTCATCATCGTCTACCGGCTGTCCATGCTCGACCTCGTGCCGGGCGGCCAGCGCTGGGAAGACGTCGTCGCGCTCGCCCAAGAGGTCGAGGCGGCCGGCGCGACGATCATCAACACCGGCATCGGCTGGCACGAGGCCCGCGTGCCGACGATCGTGACGTCGGTGCCGCGCGCCGCCTTCACCTGGGTGACCGGGAAGCTCAAGCCGCACGTGGGCATCCCGGTCGTCACGTCGAACCGGATCAACATGCCGCAGGTGGCCGAGGAAGCGCTGAGCAGCGGCGACGCCGACCTCGTGTCGATGGCGCGGCCGTTCCTCGCCGACCCCGAGTGGATCCGCAAGGCCGAGACCGGCCGCGAAGACGAGATCAACACGTGCATCGCCTGCAACCAGGCCTGCCTCGACCACGCCTTCAAGCGCAAGCTCGTGTCCTGCATGGTGAATCCGCGCGCCGGCCACGAAACCAAGCTGACGCTCCTCCCCACGCGGCGGTCGAAGCACGTCGCCGTCGTCGGCGCCGGCCCCGCCGGGTTGTCCGCCGCGACCGCGCTCGCCGAACGCGGGCACAGCGTCGAGCTGTTCGAAGCCGACGACGAGATCGGCGGCCAGTTCGGCATCGCGCGGAAGATCCCCGGCAAGGAGGAGTTCGCCGAGACGATCCGCTACTACCGGCGGCGCCTCGAGGTCACCGGCGTGAAGCTGCACCTCGGAAAGCGCGCGTCCGCGGCGGAACTCACCGGGTTCGACGAGGTCGTGCTGGCCACCGGCGTCGCGCCGCGCGTGCCGTCGCTGCCCGGGATCGACCACCCGAAGGTGCTGTCGTACGTCGACGTCGTGAAGCACGGCAAGCCGGTCGGCGAGCGGGTCGCCGTGATCGGGGCGGGCGGGATCGGCGTCGACGTCAGCGAATTCCTCACGCACACGGACTCGCCGGCGCTCGACCTCGACGCGTGGATGACCGAGTGGGGTGTCACCGACCCGGAACAGGCGCCGGGTGGGCTCGCCCAGCCGAAGCCCGAGCCGTCGCCGCGGCGGGTGTACCTGCTGCAGCGCAAGAAGTCCGGGATCGGTTCCGGGCTCGGCAAGACGTCGGGCTGGGTGCACCGGGCCGCGCTCAAGGCGAAGCGCGTCGAGCAGATCCCGGGCGTGGCGTACGAGAAGATCGACGACGCCGGCCTGCACCTCACCGTCGACGGCACCCCGCGGCTGCTCGAAGTCGACACGGTCGTCGTCTGCGCCGGTCAGGAGCCCGTGCGGGACCTCGCGGACGAACTGCGGGCCGCCGGCCTGCCGGTGCACCTGATCGGCGGCGCCGACGTCGCCGCGGAACTCGACGCGAAACGCGCGATCGACCAGGGAACGAGGCTCGCCGCCGCGCTGTAGCCCGATAAGCGTCCGGCACTGGCAGGATGGGCCCCGTGCGAGACGTATGCGTGATCGGGCTCGGGCTGATCGGCGGGTCGCTGCTGCGCGCGGCGGCCGCCAGCGGCCGCACGGCGTTCGGCGCCGCGGTTTCCGAAGTGGACGCCGACGCGGCCAGCCGAGCGGGTTACGACGTCACGACGGACGTCGAAGCCGCGTTGCACCGGGCCGCCGCCGCCGACGCGATGGTCGTGCTGGCCGTGCCGCTGCCCGCCGTCGAAGACCTGCTGCGCCTGGTGTCCCAGCACGCGTCGCACTGCCTGCTCACCGACGTGACCAGCGTGAAAGCGCCGGTCCTGGACGCCGTCCGCCGTCGCGTGCCGTACACGCGGTACGTCGGCGGGCACCCGATGGCCGGGACGTCGAACTCGGGCTGGCTGGCCGGGGACGCCGCGCTGTTCCAGGGCGCCGCCTGGGTCGTCACCGTCGAGGAGGACACCGACCTCGAGGCGTGGGCCGAGGTCGCGGGGTTCGTGCTCGACGTCGGGGCGCACGTCGTGCCGCTGCCCGCCGAGTCGCACGACGAAGCCGTCGCCCGGATCTCGCACCTGCCGCACCTGTTCGCAGCGATCCTCGCCACGATCGGCGCCGAGGGCGGGCCGCTCGCCATGTCGCTGGCCGCCGGGTCCTACCGCGACGGCACGCGGGTCGCGGGTTCGAACCCGCACCTCGTCCGCGCGATGACCGAGGGCAACCGGGACGCGCTGCTGCCGATCGTCGACGAGGCTCTCGGCCGGCTCGGCGCCGCGCGCGGCTCGCTCGCGTCGACCGGCGGGCTGGCGGCCACGATCAACGCGGGGTACGAAGGCGCGCAGGCGCTCGCCGCCAGCCTGGATGTCGACCGCGCCGGCGTCCGGATCAGCCTTTCGGCACCGGACGCGCGGCAGGGCCTGATCGCGCTCGGCGAGCGCGGCGGCCGGATCACCGGCCTTGCGGACGGGATCGCGACCGGCGAGGTCCAGTAGCTACTGAGCGGGCGGGTTGTCCGGCGTGTCGTCGAACTTGTTGAGGAAGTCCTTCGCCTTCTCGACACCGCTGTCGATCTGCGAGTCGTGGCCGGCGAACTTGGACTTCGCGAAGTCCGCCGCCTTGTCCAGGCCCTCCTCGATCTTGTCGTTGTGCTCGCGCAGGGCCTCTTCGGCCTTGCCCTTCAACGCGTCGAAGTCGATTCCCATGCGGCAATTGAACAGCACGGACCTCAGGTGCGCCTGTGGTACGGCAGGAACCGCCGGACCAGCCGCAACGGCGTGCGTTCCACCAGGTCGGGCCCGCGGACGGCGTCGAACGCCGACTCCAGCTGGTCGACCACGCCGGCGAGCTGCGGGCTGTCCGGCAGCGGCACCGACCGCGGCTCGCGCTGTTCGCGGATCGCCGACGCCAGCTCGTCCAAGGCGGCGGTCAGCAGCTCGATGTCAGCCGGCGCCGGTGGCGCCACCCCGCGGCCGATCGTCACGCCGACTTCGGTGACGGCGTCGGCCACGCGTTCCTGCGCCGCGATGACCGGCCACCACGCCACCGCCTGGCGGCCGTTCGCCGACGGCTCGACGACGACCTGCTGGAACGCCGTCCGCAGGTCGGCCAGCGCCCGGTAGGCACCGCGACGAGCCCGCGACCGCGCGAGCCGGGCGTCCCCGGACGACGCCTCGACCAGCGCGCACGAGACGTACTTCGCGACCGCGTCCAGCCCGTCGGCCAGCCGCCCGCCGACCTGCGGACGGCGGCTGCCCGGCCAGAGCAGGTAGCCGAAGACGAGCACGATCGCGCAACCCAGGACGGTGTCGACCAGCCGCGCGACCACGACGTCCCAGCTGCCGGTGTTCGCCAGGTCCATCTGCAGGATGATCAACGGCGTCACGAAGGCGCTGAGGATGCCGTAGTTGCGCACCTTCCCGACCGCGACCCCGCCGGCGAAGACCGCGATCAGCGCGACCAGCAGCCAGCCGTGCCCGCCGACGCCGAGCACGACGGCACCCACGCCGACGCCGACGACCGTCCCGATCCCGCGCAGCACCGCCCGGCCGAACACCGAGCCGAAGTCGGGCTTGAGCACGATCCCGACGGTCAGGGTGATCCAGTAGGACCGCTCGAACGGCACGAGCAGCCCGACGACCTCGGCGATCGCGACGCACAGGGTCAGCCGCAGCGCGGCGATCCAGGTCAGCGGGCCGGACGCCAGCGAGCCCGCCCACGTCCGCAGGCGCCGGTACCACGGCGTCGGCTCGCGGCGCTTGCGGTCGTCGCCCTTGCCGATCCGGACCAGGCCGGCGTACAGCGCGGCGAGCAGCGGGTCGCCTTCGTCGGCCGGCTTCGGCGGCGGCTCCGGCAGCGGCTGGCTGGCCAGCACCGACGCCGACAGCGCGACGAAGTGGTCGATGACGTCCTGCGGCGGGCGGCGGCCGGCGTTGACCATCGCGACCGACGCCTCGACCGCGGGCGTCGTCGCCGAAAGCAGGTTGAGCAGTTGCCGGTAGGCGGCGTCGCGGCCGGACAGCCACGAGCGCGCGGTGAGCAGCTGGTCGTAGGCGGTGTTCATGGCCGTGGTCAGCCGGTGGCGGGCGACGCGCGAGACGGCTTCGTCGGTCGCCGAGAGCATCGCGGCCAGCTCGACGTACACGTGCGCGACGGCCGAGCGTTCGGGGCTGGTCGCCCGGAACGTCCAGCTGGCGAGCGCGACGAGGAAGCTCCAGGCGGCGCCGAGGCAGAAGAAGCCGAACAGGACTTCGACGCGCACGCCGGTCGCGTGCTGGCCGGTGCCGAGCACGCAGAACACGAACATCTGCAGCCCGGCGACCGAGGCGTTGCTGCCGGCCGCGCTGATCAGCGCGGACACCGCCGCGACCAGGATCACCGCCGGCACGGACAGCGCGGGCGTGCCGCCGGTGAGCAGCCCGACGAGGTACCCGGCGGTCGCGGCGAGCGTCGCGCCGCCCAGGCGTCGCGCGCGGTAGCGGTAGGGACCGGCCGATTCGGACAGCACGGCGGGCAGCGCACCGGTCGAGATCAGGGCGCCGACCGCGATGTCGCCGGCCGCGTAGGCGATCGCGAGCGGCACGGCCAGCGCGAGAACGGCGCGGGCGACCATGTTCCACGGCACCGGGACCGGCTTGCTGCGCAGGAGCTGGGTCAGCCAGTGCGGCGCGGCGAGGTCGGGACGCGGCGTGCTCACGCCCCCATCTTGACCTACGCTGCCGGGAACGCTTAATTATCAATCTGTCAACAACGTGGGAGGTTCCGGTGGGCCGCAAGTTCTCCTTCGAGGTCAACCGCACGAGCACGGCACCGCCGGAGGCGCTGTTCGCGCGCGAGGCCGAAGGCCCGCGCTGGGCGGAGTGGGGAAAGCCACTCATCGTCCAGGCCCGCTGGAAGCGGCCCGGCCCCGGCGTCGGCGCCGTCCGCGAGGTCGGCCTCTGGCCGGTGCTGATCCGCGAGGAAACGGTCGAGTACGAGCCCGGCCGCAAGCACGTCTACACGTTCTTCGGCGCCAACCCGATCAAGGACTACCGCGCCGAGGTGCTCCTCACCCCCACCGCCGACGGCGGCACGCACCTGCGGTGGACCGGCTCGTTCACCGAGCCGGTCAAGGGCAGCGGCCCGGCACTCGCCGCCGGGCTGCGCGCGGTGATCCGGCTGTTCTCGGGCAAGCTCGTCAAGGCGGCCGAAACCGGGCGCTGACCTGCGTGGTCCGCGCCACACGCGATCAACGCCGCGCACCACCCCCACGTCACCCGATCGGGTAATTCCGAGAGGGGGACGTGGATGAAGCGCGTGGCAGCGGTGGTCGTCGCGGCGGCACTGGCTTTGACGGCCTGTTCGGCGACCGAGCCGGACCAGCGGGAGTTCGGCACCAGCCAGCCGAACCCGGCACCCGGCGGCGGGCCCGGGGCGACGACGTCGGCGCCGTACCCGTTCGGCACGGTCCAGCAGAAGGCGCCGGCCGTCGAGAACGGCCAGGTCCCGGTGGTCCGCCGGATCACCACCGACAAGCCGTACGTCTTCCTCACCATGGACGACGGCGCGGTCAAGGACCCCGACGCGCTGAAGCTCATGCAGCAGAACGGCACCCACCCGGTGCTGTTCCTGAACCAGAAGTACGTGAAGGGCCACGAGGCCTACTTCAAGCAGATCCTCGACGCCACCGGCGCGACGCTCGGCGACCACACGGTCGACCACCCGAACCTCAAGGGCAAGCCGTTCGAGTTCCAGCGCAAGGAGATCTGCGACGACGCCGACGACTTCGCGACGGAGCTCGGCGTGCGGCCGTCGCTCTTCCGGCCGCCGTTCGGCAACTACGACCAGAACACCCTGCGCGCGGCGGCCGCGTGCGGGATGCGCGCCGCGGTGCTGTGGACGGCCGCGGTCAACGACGGCCACGTCCAGTTCCAGGCCGGCGACAAGCTCAAGCCCGGCGACATCGTGCTGATGCACTTCCGCAAGACCTTCGAAGAGGACTACACGGCGTTCGTCGAGCAGGCGAAGAAGGACGGGCTGACCCCCGTCCCCCTGGCCGACTTCCTCGGTTAGAGCACCACCGTCGGCGTCACGACCGTCCGGCGGCACGACACGTCACCGAGGTGCACGAGGATCTGCGTCGTCCCGCGCGGCACGTTGTCCAGCACGAACCGGCCGCCTTCGTCGGCGGTCGTGGACGTCGTGCCGTGCTCGGCGACGCGCACCTCGACGCCGTACTGGCCGGCGGGCACCAGCCAGCCGTCGATGCGGTGCAGCTTGCCCATCTTGGTCAGGTTGATCATCACCGTCAGGTCGCTGACGGTGAACGTGATCGTCCCGGTGCCGCCGCCGCGCACGCCGGCGAGGTTGTCCAGCCGCTCCCACCGCGCGACCTCGACGTCGAGGTCTTCGAGGGCGAGCGCGAACTGGACCCGCTGCACCAGGTCACCCGGTGGCGGGTCCAGCTCGTCGAGGAAACGGCCGATGTCGGCCAGGATCATGTCGTCGGAAAAGGCCTCGCCCGGCGCTCCGAGGTCGTTCATCGGCTTCCCCCTTCACTGGCGAGGAGATCGCGCATCTGGTCGAGGCAGCGCCCCCTGGTCGGTCCGACACTGCCGCGTGGCATGCGCAGCGCCTCGGCGACGAGCTGGTACTCCGCGCGGCCCGCGAGGACGGTCAGCCGGAGCAGTTCCTGACAGCGTTGGGGCAGCCGGACGAAGGCGCGCCAGACCCGGCGGTCGCGGTCGGCGCGGACGGCTTCGTCTTCGGGTGCCGGTTGGGTGCTCGGCATGGCCTCGGCGACCTCGTCGCTCAAGGGCACCGGCTGGATGCGGCGGCCGAAGGGGTGGGTGGCTTCGCGCCGGGTGGTCGTGATGAGCCAGGCGGCGAGGGCCTTGGGGTCACGGAGCTTGCCGAGCTGGCTGAACAGCGCCAGCCACACGGTCTGCACGACGTCCTCGGCGACCGAGCGGTCGAGGCCGTTGGCGCGGGCGACGTGCCAGACGAGCGGGGTCAGCTCGGCGACCAGGCGGTCCATCGCCCGGCGGTCGCCGTCCCGGGCCGCCCGCATGCAGGCGGCGTGCAGCTCGGCGCCGGTCAGGCCTTCCCACGGCGGGTCTACCTCGGTGGTCTGCACGTCGGTCACGGTATCTGCCCCTCTTCGGAAAAGTCTTCGAGTCGGCAACGGCAGTATCGCGGGTCCTTCGGGGGGAAGGAGCGTGCAGGTGGATCTCGGATACATCAAGTCACTTACTTCGTCGGTCGCGCTCCGGTCAAATGACGATCGAGGGAGGTACCGGCCGACGCGAGCGGGTGAACCCGCGCCGACCGGTACTCCCCTCCCTCAAGGACCCGCTCCCCAACGGGCCCCGCCGGATGTCCCCTCCCCCGAAGAGCACCCGGCCTACGGTGTCCGGTAGCCCCCTCGGCTCCCGGCCACCGCGCATCTGTCGAACTCGGCACCCCCTGCCTCGTTCCCATCTCCGTGCTTGGCTGCCCCACAGGACGCAGTGGCGACACCGCCAGATACCGGAATCTCCGAGTTTTTTCGAAGATCGACGCAGCGCGGCTAACCGATCACGGGGAGTGCCAGGTTTCGCGCCCAGCGGGCGTATCCGGCGGGTCCGGGGTGGAAGTTGTCGGAGGCGAAGGCGGCCGGGTCGAGCAGGGCGGGGTCCATCGGCACGTGCCGGACGCCGGGGAGCTTCGCCAGCGCCACGGCCGCCTTGTCGAGGGCGGTCGAGCGGGCGGCGAGGACGTCCCGCAGCGGCCGCGGCAGCGCCGGGAAGCGGGACATCGGCGGCACCCCGGCCAGCAGGACGTCGACCGGGCCGAGCCGCCGCCGCAGCTCGACGACCAGTTCGAGCAGGTCACGGCGGTAGGCGGGAGCCGTCCGGAGCTCGATGGTGTCGTTGACGCCGAGGGCGACCACGACCAGGTCGGCCGGGCGCAGCAGCGGGACCAGCTCGGCGCGGACGACCCGGGCGTTGGCGCCGGTCCGCCCGGCCGCCTGCCAGCGCACCGCCCGGCCGCCGCGGGCGAGTTCGCGGGCGAGGCAGCCAGTGAGCGCTTCCTCGTGGGTCGCCGCGCCGACGCCGTCCACTGTGGACTCGCCGAGCACGGCCAGGCGGAACGGCTCACCGGTTCCCGGCACGAGCCCCTCGGTCGGTCCCGCGGCGCCCGGGAGCCGCGGGGTCGTGCGCTTGACGTACAGGGCTTGAGCCAGGATCACCATGGCTCGATTAGAACAGCGGCGCGAAGCGCCTCCGTTGAGGGCGGTGGCGGGGAGGAAGGCGGAGGCTAGCCGTGGGCGATCGAGACTTTCGCCCTGATCAGCGTGGGGTCCGCCACGGCGTCGAGCAGGTACGCGGCGACGTCGGCCCGCCGGATGGTGAAGGTGCGGACGTTCCCGTCGAGCCGGCTCGCGACCTTGCCCGTGCGGGGACCGTTCAGGAGCATCGGCGGGCGGACGACCGTCCAGTCCACACCGGACGCCGTGACGACGTCCTCCATCGCCAGCATGTCGGCCCAGCCGTGCTTGAGGAACGTGTTGAGCAGCGGCTTCACGAGCGTGCGGGTGAAGAAGCCGTCCCCTTCGGTGTGCATGCCGCTCGCGCTGACCACCAGCAGGCGTTTCGCGCCGGCCTCGAGCGCCGCGCGGGCACCGTCCACGCAGACCGTCGTCGGCCCACGGTCGCGGGAGCCGACCGCCGAGATGACCGCGTCACGGCCCTCGATCGCGGCGGCCAGCTTGTCGTGGTCGTGCAGGCCGGCGACGACGACGTGGGCCGGCAACCGCAGCTTCGCGGGATCGCGGACCACGGCCGTGACGCCCCAGCCGCGCTCCAGCGCCTGCTTGACGACCTCGCCGCCGACGCCGCCGGTCGCCCCCAGAACGGTGATCTTCATGGTGGTTCCTCCTCGGTTAGTGAACACTCACCAGGTAGGGTGAGTGTTCACTAACCACGCTGAGAACGCACTCAGGAGCCGTCATGGGAAGCCGTGAGGAGATCGTCGCCGCGGCCGCGAAGGTGATGCGCGAGCAGGGCTACGCCCACGCGACCACCAAGGTCATCGCGCGGACCGCGGGCTACTCGGAGGCGATGCTCTACAAGCACTTCCGCGACAAGACCGACCTGTTCCTCAGCGTCATGGCCGAGGAGCTGCCGGCGCTGGGCGCGACCCTGGCGAAGCTGACCGCGGACCCCGGGCAGGCGTCGCTGCGGGACAACCTCGTCCGCGTCGCCCGGCTCGGCCTGGCCTTCTACCTCGAGGGCTTCCCGATCGCGGTCTCGGTGTTCTCGTCCCGCGAGCTGCTCCGGAACCACCGTGAGCGGATGGGCTCGACCGGCCCGCGCATGCCGTTGAAAGGTGTCGCCGACTACCTGCGCGCCGAGCAGGCGCTGGGCCGGATCAAGCCCGAGGCCGACGTCGAAGCGGCCGCGTCCCTGCTGCTCGGCGCGTGCTTCCAGCAGGCGTTCCTGGCCACCTTCGAGGAGAGCGAGCCGGCCGAACTCGCCGGCCGGCTGGCGGCCACCCTGCTCGCCGCGCTTTAGGCGTTCTTCTCTTCGCGGAGCTTGTGCCAGCGCTCGTACATGCCGTTGAGCTCGACCAGCATGAACGACAGGAAGTCCCGCATCTCGGCGAGCCGCTTCCCCGCCGGCGAGTCCTCGCCGAGCGCTTCGATGCCGTTCTCGGCCGCGTCGCGCCACATGATGATCATGCGGTCGCGCTTGAGGAACGTGGCGTACCAGAGGTCGTCGTAGAGGCGGTAGTGGTCGCGGCGCTCGCCGGGCTCGCGCTCCTTGGCGACCAGGCCGATCTGTTCGAGGAAGCGGACCGCGCCCGAGATCGCGGCCGGGCTTACCGACAGCTGCGAAGCCAGGTCGGCGGCGGTCAGGCGGCCCTCGTCGGTGGTCATCAGCGCGGCGAACACCCGCGCGGCCATGCGCTGCATCCCGATCTGCGAAAGCACGAGCGCGAGGCTTTCGACGTAACGGCGGACGGCGTCTTCGTCTCTCTTCGTGTCAGGCGTCGTCATCGGCCCCATCCTTCCGTACCCATCCCCCAAGATCACTCAATCTAGACATTTTCTTAACTTCACAACTTTGTGAAACCAGTGTAGCTTCCGAAGCATGGAAAACGCCATCGCGATCTCCGGCCTCCACAAGTCGTTCGGCCGGACGAAGGCCCTCGACGGCCTCGATCTGCAGGTACCTACTGGGGAAGTACACGGGTTCCTCGGCCCGAACGGCGCCGGGAAGTCCACCACCGTCCGGGTCCTGCTCGGGCTGCTCCACGCCGACTCCGGGGACGTCCGCCTGCTCGGCGGCGACCCCTGGAAGGACGCCGCGAGCCTGCACCGCCGCCTGGCCTACGTGCCCGGCGACGTCAACCTCTGGCCCAACCTCTCCGGCGGCGAGGTGATCGACCTGCTCGGCCGCCTGCGCGGCGGGCTCGACGAGAAGCGCCGCGCCGACCTCATCGAGCGGTTCGACCTCGACCCGAAGAAGAAGGGGCGGACGTACTCGAAGGGCAACCGGCAGAAGGTCGCCATCGTCGCGGCGCTCGCGTCGCGGGTCGACCTGCTGATCCTCGACGAGCCGACGTCCGGCCTCGACCCGCTGATGGAGGCGACGTTCCAGTACGCCATCCAGGAGGAGCGCGAGCAGGGCCGGACCGTGCTCCTCTCCAGCCACATCCTCGCCGAGGTCGAGGCGCTGTGCGACAAGGTCAGCATCATCCGCAACGGCAAGACCGTCGAGTCCGGCACCCTCGCCGAGCTGCGGCACCTGACCCGGACGTCGATCACCGCCGAGCTGGCCGGGCCACCGAACGGGCTGACGAAGCTGGCGAACATCCACGACCTCAAGGTCGAGGGCAACCGCGTCCGCTTCGACGTCGAGACGCGGTCGCTGGACGACGCCCTGCGCCAGCTCACCGAGGTCGGCGTCCGGAGCCTGGTCAGCCAGCCGCCGACGCTGGAAGAGCTGTTCCTGCGGCACTACACGACCGAGGCGAGCGCGAAATGACCGCGACCCTCTCCCGCGCCGAAGCCGAGGTCGCGCCCGCGCACGAACTCGCGGGCACCTGGCACCTCACCCGGCTCGCGCTGCGCCGCGACCGCGTGGTCCTGCCGATCTGGATCGTGTTGCTGAGCATCGTCCCGGCGAGCACGGTCAACACGTTCACGCAGTTCTACCCGACCGTCGCCGACCGGCTGGCCCTGCAGGCCGGCGCGAACACCAACCCGTCGTACGCGCTGCTCTACGGGCCGCCGTTCGACCTGACCACCGCGGGCGGGTTCATCGCCTGGCGCATGTGCGGGTTCCTGGCGCTGCTCACCGGGCTGATGGTGGTCTTCACGGTCACCCGGCACACCCGCGCGGAGGAGGACACGGGCCGCGCGGAGCTGCTCGCGTCCGCGGTCGTCGGCCGGTACGCGGCGCTGACGTCGGCGCTGCTGGTGGCCGGCGGGGCGAGTGTCCTCATCGGACTCGTCCAGGCGGTCAGCATGATCGGCGCCGGCCTGCCCGCCGCGGGTTCGGTCGCCTTCGGCGCGTCGGAAGCCTTGACAGGGCTGGGGTTCACCGCTGTCGCGGCGGTCGCCGTCCAGCTCGCCGAGTACTCTCGCACGGCCAACGGGATCGGCACCGCCGTCGTCGGCGCGGCGTTCCTGCTGCGCGGCGCCGGGGACTCCACTGTGGACGCTCGCTGGCTGTCGTGGCTGTCGCCGATCGGGTGGGTGCAGCAGGTCCGGCCGTTCGCCGGGGAACGCTGGTGGGTGCTCCTGCTGCCGGTGGCGTTCACCCTGGTCGTCGGCGCGGCCGGGTACTGGCTGCTCCCCCGCCGCGACGTCGGCGTCGGCATCCTGCCGCCGCGGCCGGGCCCCGCGCGGGCGGCGGCGAGCCTGCGGTCGCCGTTGGCGCTGGCCTGGCGGCTGCACCGCGGCCCGCTGCTCGGCTGGACGATCGGCACGGCCGTGGTCGGCGCGGTCTTCGGCTCGATCGCCAGCGGCATCGGCGACCTGGTCGGCTCGAGCCCGCAGGCGCAGCAGATCTTCGAACGGCTCGGCGGCAGCCACGCGCTGACGCAGGCGTTCCTGGCCGCGATGGCCGGGATGTTCGCCATGGTCGCGTCGCTGTACGGCGTCCAGGCCGTGCTGCGGATGCGCGGCGAGGAGACGGCGATCCGGCTCGAGCCGGTGCTGGCCACGAGCGTCGGCAAGCTGCGCTGGGCGGGCGGGCACCTGGTGTTCGCGTTCTTCGGGACGGCGTTGCTGCTGCTCGTCGGCGGGCTGTTCATGGGGCTGGCCAACGGGTTGCGCACCGGCGACGTCGGCGGCTCGGTCGGTGACGCGCTCGCCGGGATGCTCGTCCAGCTGCCGGCGGCCTGGGTGATCGTCGCGCTCGCGGTGACGATTTTCGGGCTGGTACCGGGATTCTCGGCCGCCGCGTGGGCGGTCGGCGCGCTGGCGCTGCTGCTGAGCCTGTTCGGCCCGGTCGTCAACCTGCCCCAGGCGGTGCTGGACGTGTCGCCGTTCCAGCACCCGCCGAAGATCCCGGGCCAGGAGCTGGTCGCGACACCGCTGGTCTGGCTGCTGGCGATCGCGATCGTCGCGCTGGTGGCCGGCCTGGTGGGCTGGCGCCGCCGCGACGTCGGCTAGCGCGGTTTCAGCTCGTGGCCGGGACCGGCCACGAGCTGGGCCTGCGGCCCACCCTGCCCGCAAGCGGGGCCACCGGGGTGCAGGAAGCCGGGCGTGACGGTGACCGTGTGCGGGCGGCCGTCGTCGAACCGGACGGTGACCTTGACCGGCTCGGCGGGCAGGCCCGGGATGTCGGCGAAGCCCTGGAGGCCGCCGGTCGGGGCCATCGCGGCTCCGCAGGCGGCGTCCGGGCCGGTCCCGGTGCAGGACGTCGGCCCGGCGGCCGTCTCCGGTCGCAGGTCGACCGGGCGGGTGACGCACCGGTCGCCCCAGCAGGCGTCGAGCGTCGCGCGGGTGACCCCGGCGGGGTCCGGGACGCTGAGACCGATGCCGACCCGGGTGCCGATGTCCGGGCAGGCCACCCCGCCGCTGCCCGCCTGGCCGCAGCCGGCGACGAGCAGCACCGCGATCCACGGAATCCTTCGCATGCGGTCTGGACGGAGTTTCCGGGCACGCGGGTTGCACGGGTCAGTCACGCCACCCGCTGGTCAGCGGAAGCGCGGGCGAGGTTTCCGTGGCGGAAGTGGCCGTGGTCGACGGCGTCACGGTCACTTCGACGACGCTCGTGGTGGTGGTCGGCGGCGAAGTCTCCACCGAGGTGACGGTGGAGGGCGGCACGGACGCGGTCACGGTGACGGGCACGGCCGACACGGTGGTGGGCGGCGGGGTGGTGAGGTCGACCGGCCTGGGAGCGGCCCGGCCGGCGATGAGCAACGCGGCGACCAGCAGTCCGGCGGAGAATCCCGCCAGCCCGGTGACCGCGGCGGAGCCCCAGGTAGGTCGGCCGTTCATCCGGGCACCCCCTCGCCACGCGCAGCGCAGGTACGAGGAATAACTCGCGTTGATCTTAGCTGGTGTTACCGAACGTGCACCTTGAGTCGACTTGACTCAACTTGTTGCTACGTTGGATTCATGGGGGCACTGGCGAACCGCGACTTCCGCCGGCTGTGGCTCGCCGACCTGGTGAGCCAGCTCGGGAGCCGGGTCGACGTGCTGGCGGTGCCGCTGCTCGCCGTCACCGCGCTCGGCGCGTCGGTCTTCGAGGTCTCGCTCCTGCGGACGGCGGAGAGCCTGCCGTACCTGGTGCTCGGCCTGCAGGTCGGCGCGTGGTGCGACCGGATGCGCCACCGCCCGGTGCTGATCGCCGCCGACGTCGGCCGCGCGGTGCTGATCGCGTCCATCCCGGTCGCCGCGCTGTTCGGCGTGCTCGGGCTGGCGCACCTGCTGGTCGTCGTGCTCGGCGTCGGGCTGCTGGGCGTGTTCTTCGACATCGCGCACCAGACCTACGTCCCGCGGCTGGTGACGCGCGAGCAGCTGCCGGACGCGAACTCCCGGCTCCAGACGAACCTGTCGATGGCCGCGGTCGCGGGTCCCGGCCTGGCCGGGCTGGTCGTCCAGGCGCTCGGCAACGCGGCGGCCTTGGCCGTCGACGCCGTCAGCTACCTGTGGTCCGCCCTGTGGCTGCGCCGGATCGAAACGCCCGACGTGCGGCCCGATCGCCGGCCACGGCGGCTGCTCCGCGAGATCGGCGACGGCCTCCGCGTCGTCCGCGGCGACCGGATCCTGCTGGCCATCAGCCTGCACGGCGCCGTGTCGAGCTTCTTCCAGTCGGTGCACCTGGCCATCGTCGTCGTGTTCCTCGCCCGCGACGTCGGCCTGTCGGCGTGGGCGATCGGGCTGCTCGGCACGGCGACGCTGACCGGCGCCCTCACCGCCGGGCTCACCGCGCGGCGGATCGGCGCGCGGATCGGCGGCGCGCGGGCGCTCTGGGGCGCGGCGGTGCTGTACGGCCTGGCTTACCAGTTCTACCCGTTCACCGGCCCCGGCTGGGCGCTCGCCTGCTACGTCGTCGCCGGGTTCTTCGCCAGCTTCGGTGTCATCGTGCTGAACGTCTTCGGCATGAGCTTCCAGCAGGCCGTGGCGCCACCCGAGCTGCTGGGCCGGGTCAACTCGATCACGCACACGCTGATCTTCGGCGCCATCCCGCTCGGCAGCCTGCTCGGCGGCGCGCTGGCGAGCGCGTTCGGGATGCGGGTGACGCTGCACATCGCGGCGGCCGGGGTGCTCGCGTCGGCGGCGATCCTGCTCTGGTCACCACTGCGGAATCTGCGTGACCTGAACGGGGTCTCAGCCGGGCACCCCTAGCGTCGAAGCATGGACGAAACCGCGCGGGCCCACGGCCTTTGCGAAGCCGCCCACTCCGCGTGGAAAGCCGGTTATCCCGCGCGGGCCCGGCGGCTGCTCGAAGTCATGGCCGCGGAGGTGCGCGAGCCCGTCGCCCGGCCGTTCACCGGGCGGCTGCGCGGGCTCATCGAGCTCTACAGCGGGAACCTGGCCGCCGCGCAGGAGCACCTGACCGCCGTCGCCGGGCAGACCGATCCCAGCCACGCCGCCCGGCTGCTGTTCCTCGCCATCGACGCCGCCCACCACCGCGACCGCTGGGAGGACGTCGTCACGCTGGCCCGGCGGATCACCACGCTTCCGTGCGAACCCGGCTTCCACGTCCTGGCCGAGCTGCTCGTCGGCGGCGGTGAGACGCCGGACCCGTGGCAGATCGTCGACGCCGTGCCGGACACGCTCACCGAGCGGCACGCGCACCGCTGGCTCGTCACGATGGCGATCAGCCGCCGCGGCCCGCACCGGCAGGCGACCCGCGAGTTCGGGCTCGTCGCCGCGGAACGCTTGCGCGCCAACGGAATTCTCGCGTTGTACGCGGTCCTGCTGGTCTGGCTGGCCGAGCTCGAACTGGACCTGGGCCGCTGGGCCGACGCCCAGGCGCACGCGGAAGAAGCGCTGCGGACCGCGGCCGAGCAGCGCGTGACCGTGGCCGACGCCCACGCCGTCCTGGCGCGTCTCGCCGCCTTGCGTGGTGACGCCTCGACGTGTCGCCGGTACGCGGAGCTGGTGCTGCGCGACGCACCGGCGCAGGACAACGCGCTCGCGGCGGCCCACGCCCGGTGGGCCTTGGGCGCGCTGCACCTTTCGCGCGGCGAACTCGCCGAAGCGGCGGAACGGCTTGCGGCGCTCGGGCACCGCGACGTCGTCGCCGCGTCCGCGCTCGACCGCGCCGAAGCGGCGTCGGAGTGGGTCGACGGGCCCGACCTGCCATTCGAACAGGCGCGAGGCCGGCTTCGGCTGGGCCAGCGGCTGCGGCGGGAACGGCGGATCACCGAAGCGAAGGTCGAGCTGCGGGCGGCGTTGGAGACGTTCGAAAGCCTCGGCGCGGCCGAGTGGGCCGCCACCGCCGGCCGCGAACTGCGGGCGGCCGGGTCGTCCGCGCCGGGGACCGGGCAGCTGACGGCGCAGGAGCGTCAGGTCGCGGAGCTCGCCGCGGCCGGGCTGTCCAACCGCGAGATCGGCGCGCGGCTGTTCCTCAGCCCGCGGACCGTGGGGTACCACCTGTACAAGGTGTTCCCGAAGCTCGGCGTCGCCAGCCGGGCGCAGCTACGCGACGTCGCTCTCCCCGGCTGACGCCCGCAGCCCGTCGACGACGATCCGAACGAGGTGCCGGCTGCCCGGCGAGTACCGCTCGACGGCGAGGCAGCCGACGATGAGCGCGCGCAGGTCGTCGCCGTCGATGTCGCGCCGGACGGTCCCGGCGTCCTGCGCCCGCTTCAGCAGGGCGCCGAGCGCGGAGCGGAAGTCGTCGCCCGCGCCGGCCTTGAAAGCGTGGCCGCCGGACTCGGCGAGGGCGTCGCAGATGGCCCGGTTGAGCGACGCCTGCTTGATGACCCGGACGAAGTAGTCGAGGAAGACCTCACCGGGGTCGTCGGCGGCGGCGAGCCCGCGGGCCTCCTCGGCGAACTGCTCGATCCGCTCGAGGACGACGGCCTGAAAGAGCGCCTCCTTGCTGGGGAAGTGCCGGTAGACGGTGCCGGCGCCGACGCCGGCCAGCCGCGCGATGTCGTCGAGCGGCACGGCGAGCCCGTCGGCGGCGAACGCCTCTTCGGCGGCAGCCAGGACCTTGGCCCGGTTGCGCCGCGCGTCCGCGCGCATCTTCTCCATGTTCGTCTCCTCGTTGACAACCGGAACGCATGCTCCGTATCGTCGTAAGCGGGTGCACCGTTCCGATTCAACGCCCAGTCTTCCAGGAGAATTCCGATGTCCGAGATCCGCGCTGTCTTCGACCGCTTCCTCGCCGCCTCGGTCGAGAACCGCTGGGACGACCTCGCCGACTGCTACGCCGAGGACGTCACCCTCGAAATGCCGTTCACCCTGCCCGGAGCACCGCGGGTGACCCACGGCCGCGAGGAGCTGCGCCGCCGGTTCCGCCGCGTCGGCGAGGCGCGCCGGATCACGAAGGCCGCCAATGTCGTCGTCCACGAGACGGCCGACCCCGCGGTGCTCGTCGCGGAGTTCGACCTCCACCAGGAAATGGGCGGCGAAAGCTTCGTCGCCACGTACGTGATGGTCATGACGATCAAGGACGGCCTGATCACGCACACCCGCGACTACACCGACACCGCCGCGGCGGCGGAACGAATCAAGGCGTTGTCGCCTGCTGACTCGCCGGCGGGATGAACAGCCGCTCGAACGTGCTCACCGACCAGTCCCACACGCCGGGCACCAGCAGCACGCCGAGCACCAGGAACACCGGGAAGACCAGCCGCTTCTCGACCTTCTTGCCCGTCTTGAACCGGAGCGCCTTCGGCGGTCCCAGCTCGTACCAGGTCTCGCCCGCGATCGGGATCGGGAAGAGGAACGGGCAGCCGGACTCGGTCAGCGCGTCGCCCAGGCAGTGGGTCAGGCAGCCCGCGGCCACCGCGATCCCCAGCCAGCCGGTGATCGACTCGAGCTCGCCGGCCCGGTCGGGCGGCGCCGTGAAGAACCACCAGGCCACCGCGGAACCGCTCACCGGCAGCAGCCAGTCGCCCAGCGCGCCTTCCGCCAGCATCAAGCCGAAGATCACCACGCCGACGACCGCCCAGGGACCGCCGGCCTCGGTACCCCACGACGTCAGCGCGCCCACGCCGGCCGCGAACAGGACCGTGTGGGACAGGTGGCGGTGCTGGCCCGTCACCTTCTCGTCGCGAGGCCCCTTCGTCAGCGCGTAGAACGCCGCCGACACGCGGCGAAGCAGCCACGACAACGCGCCCGTCAGCCAGCCGAGCAGCCGGGACGCGCTCGCTCCGGGGTGGTCGAGGTCGGGCAGCAGGGCGAACCCCGCCGTGGTGGCCGCGAAGACCACCGCCTGGTGCACCGACCCGGCCCCGACCGCGGGCGCCAGGGCCAAGCCCGCGCACCAGCCGGTCAGGGCGTGCGTCCGCCCCATCATCGTGCCGTCCCCCAGGTCCGCGAACGAAAATCAGCTCGCGGAACCGTAGCGGGCGGTCAGGCTTGGGGGTCCTCCGACACGCTCAGGTGTTCGGCCACGCCGGTGAGCTCGATCACGCGGCTCACGGCGGGACTCGGGACGACCTCGAGCTCGACTTCCTGCTCGCCGGCCTGGCGTTGTGCGCGGAGCACCACGTTCAGCGCGGAGGAATCGAAGAAGGTCACCCCGGTCAGATCGGCCACGACCCGCTGCGCGCGCTTGTCCGCGATCAGCCCGGCCAGGGCCTCCTGCAGCTGCGGGCTGGTGAGCAGATCGAGCTCGCCGGTGACCACCACCCGGGGCTCCGTCGCGTCGGTGTCCAGCGTGATGCCGAACCCGGGCGGGGTGGCGTTCTGGTCGGCTGCGGGCATGCAGTTTCTCCTCGTCAGGCGCTGCTCCTGCGCCGGGTACGCGCCTGCTGTCTCAAGCGGCAACCGTGTCACCGTGCCTTCCTGAAGCTCGCGCCGGCACGGTCAAAGGCAACTCCGAGGCCAACCCTAACCCAGGAAGCGACCGAGCCCGCCACGGCCGCCGCCCTTTCGCGTGGACTGTTCACTTGCGATCGGATCCTGCCTGGTCAGTGCGCGCCGACGGCCTTGCGAGCCGCCCTGCGCTGGCGCAGGAACAGCTGCCGCCGTTCGATCTCGCCGAGGCCGCCCCAGATGCCGTACGGCTCCTGCACGGTCATCGCGTGTTGCCGGCACTGGGCCAGCACCGGGCAGGTCTGGCAGATCGCCTTGGCCCGGGACTCGCGACGCTCGCGCGCCGAACCCCGCTCGTTGTCCGTGTGGAAGAACAGGCTGCTGTCCGCGCCCCGGCACGAACCGCGCAGCTGCCACTCCCACTCTTCAGCAACCACGTTGGGCAGCCGGCTGACGTCAGCCATGTCGTCCCTGCCTTTCCCCGGAAGAGCATGTCGACCGCTACATGCCCGCCGGTGGAGCGGATCAAACGCGGGTTTGGTTTGCTCACCCCACGGGCATCTCGCGACCGGGCGTGAAGAGGACACCGCCGACCCCTGGAGCGCGAGCCGGAGAAAGGAACAAAAGTGGAGGACAACGCCCCGCTCGTCCCGGAAGGCGCGCAGGTCATCGAGGTGCGGACGGCCGCGATCCCGCACGTCGTGCCGACGCTGCGCACGATCGTGGCGGACATCGCCATGCGCCAGGACTTCGACCTCGACGCCGTCGAGGACCTCCGGATGGCGGTGGACGAGGCCTGCTCACTGCTGCTCCCCGCCGCCTCGGACGGCCGCCTCACCTGCGTCTTCTCGTGGAGCGGGCCGCGCATCGAGGTCTCGGTTTCGGTGCTTTCGGACACACCCGACCACGAAGACGACTCCGGTCTGTCGTGGCAGCTGCTGACCGCGCTCGCGACGTCGGCCGAGCGCACGGTGACCCCGGAGAACGGGCGCTACCTGTCCCGGGTCGACCTCGTCCGGGAGAGCCAGGCGGCGGACTCGTGACCGACCCCGCCGGGGGCAGCGGGGACGACGTCGCCGCGCTGTTCACCCAACTCGCCGGGCTGCCGGCGGACTCCCCGGAGCGGGAGCGCATCCGCGACACGCTGGTGCGCACGCACCTGGAGCTCGCGCGCAACCTCGCCCGGAAGTTCCGCAACCGCGACGAGGCGATGGAGGACCTGGTCCAGATCGCCACGGTCGGGCTGATCCACGCCGTCGACCGGTTCGACCCCGAGCAGGGGACGGACTTCCTGGCGTTCGCCGTCCCCACGATCTCCGGGGAGCTGCGCCACCACTTCCGCGACAACAGCTGGTCGGTGCGGGTGCCGCGGCGGCTCAAGGAGCTGAACGCGAACATCTCCGCCGCGCGCGAGGAGCTCACGGTGCAGCTTTCGCGCGCGCCGAAGCCCAGTGAGATCGCGTCGCGGCTCGGCGTGCCGATCGAGGACGTCTACGAGGGCCTTCGCGCCGGTCAGGGCCGGTACGGCGCTTCGCTGGACCACCTGCTGGAGAACGCCGCGCACACGCGGTTCGGGGCGCCGGACGCCGAACTCGGCCAGGCCGAGCTGCGCGAGGCCCTGCGGCCGATGCTGGAGAGCCTGCCCGAGCGGGAGCGCAAGATCGTCGCGCTGCGGTTCGGGTCCGGGATGAGCCAGTCGGACATCGCGCGCCGCGTCGGGGTCTCCCAGATGCAGGTGTCGCGGTTGCTGGCCGCGACCTTGAAGAAGCTGCGTTCGGGCCTGGACGAATCCGAGCTCGCCGACGGCACCTGATTAGCCGCCGACCCGCTTGGGTACCAAGCGGACGGTACCGGAACTCACTGGGAGGGGGACCGATGACGACCTCGGAGCTTCCGCAGCGCACGGCTGTTCCGGCCGCGCCGCTGACGGTGCCCCTCCCGGACGACGTGACGGCCCCGGCCCGGGCGCGGCACGAGGTGCGCTCGGCCATGCTCGCGGCCGGCCTGGACGAGGCGCAGCTGGACGACGTCCTGCTGGCCACGTCCGAACTGGTCACCAACGCCTTCGAGCACGGTGAGTGCCCGCGGTCCCTGGAGTTCGGCTACGCCGACGGGCGGCTGACGCTGCGGGTGTACGACGCCGGGCAGCTGCTGCCGGAGCTGCGGGCGCCGTCGCCGGCCGAGGCGCGCAGCCGCGGGCTCGTCCTGGTCCAGGCGCTCTCGGAGGACTGGGGCTTCGAGCGCTGCCCCGGCGGCAAGCTCGTCTGGGCCGTCTTCCGCGTCCCCGGCGCCTGATCAGGGTTCCAGCAGCTCCCGCGCGGCGGCGGTCTCCGCGATCCGCTGCCGGAACGGCTTCCGCTCGAGCGCCTCGACGATCGCCGCCAGCACCCCGCGCAACGGGTAGGGCAGCTCGGCTTCCAGCGCCTCCGACGCCTCGGTCGTCGCCGTCCACTCCGCCTCGATCAACGGCAGCAGGCCGCGCGTCTTCTCGGTGAGCGACACGATGCGCCGGCGGGCGTCCACGCCCGGTTCGAGGCTGACGAGCCCGGCGCGGTTCATCTGCGCGACGGTCTGGCTGGCCGCCGAGTGCGTCACGCCGATCTCCCCGGCCAGGTCGCGGATGGCCAGCGGGCCGCGCGCGAGCAGCGCCCGCACCACCGGCGAGTACCGCGGGCGGTAGTCGGCGAGGCCGATGTCGGCGAGGAACCCCGCGACGTCGGTCTCGAAGATCTCGAGGACGTGCCGCATCCGGGTCCCCAGCCCGTCCGGACCCGATGTCATGGCCATGACGGCCGATCATAGGCGGGGCCGTGTGCTTGGATCGCGGCATGGAGAACCGGAAGATCGCCCGGCTGGGCCGTGAGGTGTCCGTCGTCGGGCTCGGCTGCTGGCAGCTCGGGGCGGACTGGGGCGAAGTCGACGAAAAGGACGCACTGGCGGTGCTGCACGCGGCAGCCGACGCCGGCGTCACCTTCTTCGACACCGCGGACGTCTACGGCGACGGGCGCAGCGAACGGCTGGTGGGCCGGTTCGCGGCCGCGCGGGAGGTCTTCGTGGCGACCAAGATGGGCCGGCGGGTCGAGCAGGTGCCGGAGAACTACGTCGCCGCGAACTTCCGCGAGTGGAACGACCGGTCGCGCCGCAACCTCGGGGTGGACACGCTCGACCTGGTCCAGCTGCACTGCCCGCCGACGCCGGTGTACTCGTCCGACGCGGTGTACGACGCGCTCGACGCGATGGTCGACGAAGGCCGGATCAAGGCGTACGGCGTGAGCGTCGAGACGTGTGATGAGGCGTTGACGGCGCTGGCGCGGCCGAACGTCGCTTCGGTGCAGATCATCCTGAACTGCCTGCGCCTGAAGCCCTTGGAGCGCGTGTTGCCCGCGGCGGCCGAGGCGGGCGCGGGGATCATCGCGCGGGTGCCGCTGGCGTCGGGTCTGCTGTCCGGGCGCTACACGGCTTCGACGACGTTCGCCGCGGACGACCACCGCAACTTCAACCGCCACGGAGAGGCGTTCGACGTCGGCGAGACGTTCTCGGGCGTGCCGTACGAGGTCGGGCTGGAAGCGGTCGAGCGGCTGCGCGGGCTGGTGCCCGCCGACCAGACGCTGGCGCAGTTCGCGCTGCGCTGGATCATCGACCAGCCGGGCGTGAGCACGGTGATCCCGGGCGCTCGCAACGCTTCCCAGGCCACGGCGAACACTGCGGCCGCCGCGTTGCCGCCGTTGTCCGCGGAGGCGCTGGCGGGGGTCCGCGAGACGTACGACGAGCTGGTGCGTCCGCTCGTGCACGATCGCTGGTAGTCCCGGCATGATGGGCCGATGATGACGCCCGAAGAGCTCCTGACGACCACCAGGACCGTCCGCAAGCGGCTCGACTTCGACCGGCCCGTGCCGCTCGACCTGGTGAAACACTGCGTCCAGGTGGCGCTGCAGGCGCCGAGCGGCTCGAACACCCAGCGCTGGCAGTGGCTGGTGGTCACGGACGCGGACCAGCGGGCGGCGCTCGGGAGCATCTACGGCCGGGCGTGCCGCGAGTACCTGGCTTCGGACCGCGCGGCCGGCAAGCTGTTCGCGGACGACCCTTCGCGGGCCGCGGTGCAGCAGCGGGTCGGCAGCAGCGTCGAGTACCTGGCCGACCGGATGGGTGACGTGCCGGTGCTGGTGGTGCCGTGCCTGGAGACGCCGTCGGCGGAGCTCCCGGCGGGCAACCAGGCGGGGCTGTGGGCCTCGCTGCTGCCGGCGGTGTGGAGCTACATGCTGGCGGCGAGGTCGGTGACGCTGGGCACGGCGTGGACGACGCTGCACCTGGCGTACGAGCAGGAGGCGGCGGAGGTCTTGGAGCTGCCGAAGAACGTCCACCAGGCGGCGCTGATCCCGACGGCGTTCTACACGGGCGAGACGTTCAAGCCCGCGGCGCGGCAGCCGCTCGAGGAAGTGCTGCACCTCGACCGGTGGTGAACCGCCGTGAAGGCCTCCTTGCCGGGGCGTTGGGGACGTCGGCAAGGAGGCCGCCACGGCCTTTCGGCCGCCTGGTGGCTCAGCGCACGGTCAGGGTGAGCCGCTGGATGCCCCAGGCGTCGGCCTGCGAGCCGGGCAGCCAGACGTCGACGATGTCGCCGGAGATCCAGCTGCCGATGTCCGCCGCGTAGCACTCGCCGTAGCCCGGCACGGAAAACCGGGTGCCCCACGGGATGATCCGGGCGTCGACGGCGCAGAAGCCCGGCCCGGCGTTGTACCCCAGCGCGGTCTGGGCGACGTCGTTGTAGGACGTGACGCGGTAGTTCAGCGTGGTGCCGGCGGGGATGCGGTAGGCCGCGAGCCGGCCGGCGCCGTCGAGGCGGTACGCCGTCGAGATCTGGCCGAGCGAGCCGGGCGAGTTGTCCTCCGCCGTCATCGCGTAGAGCTGGTAGTTCGCGTTCTGGCACGGGCTCGCGTCGGTGACGGTGAGCGTCGGCTGGCCCCAGTCGCTGATCCACTGCAGGGCCTGGCCGTTGCGGAACGCGCGGTAGGCCTTCGCGCCGGAGACGCGGGCGAAGGTGAAGGTGATCTTGCCGTCCGCGCCGAGGCCGCCGCTGACCGAGCCCGGCGCGGGCAGGCGGTCGGTGACGTCGACGGCGCCGACGAGCGTGCCGGGCCCGTGGCCGCCGGTGACCGGGCGATCGGGGATGGTGCCTTGGTAGAAGTGCTGACAGGCGGGCAAAGTGGCCGCGGACGCGGCGGGAGCGACGAGCACGCTGCCGGCGGCGAAGGCCGCCAGCACGAGGACCCTGGCGAAGCGCATGACGAGGAGACCTCCATGGTGGGGACCGGGGTGGAGGTGACGCAGGTGGGGAGGTGCGGGTTCGCCGCGCAACCGACGTTAAGTGGCCTGGACCACCCAGTCAATAGGTCTAGACCTTTAAGTTTCCCGGTACCCCGATCGGCTCAGCCGAGGTAACCCACCAGGCGGTCGGCGATCTGCGCGGGGTGACTCAGGGGCGCGCAGTGCGGGCCGTCGACCTCGTCCGGCGTCAGGCCGAGGCGTTCCTCGGCCACCCGGCGCTGGAAGTCCGGCGTGAAGAACCGGTCGTCCCGGCACAGCAGGACCCGCGTCGGGACGTCCGGGTGCGCCGGCAACGGCCACGGCTCGTCCCACTCCTTGCTCACCTGGTCGCGCCCGTGCGCCTGGCACTCCTCGGCCAATGCCGCCGGGACGCCGTTGAAGAACTGCTCGGTCTCGCTCACCCCCTCGGGAGCGGAAAAGCCCGTGGCGGACCACCACTGCCCCGGCGGCTCCCCCGGCGCCGGGATCATCCCGGCCAGGTAGACCAGCAGCCGCGCCCGCACCTTCGCCGCGACCAGCGACGCCGTGAACCCGCCGTACGAATGCCCGACGACGGCGACGTCCGAAGCGTCCCCCAACGCCGCCAAGACCGTGTCGACAAAGGCGGACAGCCCCGCCGCAGGGTCCGTGATCGGCAGGTCCGGCGCGACGAAGCCGTGGCCGCGCGCCTGGAGTTCCGGGCCGAGCAGGTGGAAGTCCCACCCGCTGCCGCCGCCCCCGTGGATCAGCGCGAACGTCGTCATGCCGGCCAGCTCAGCAGCGGCGCAGCATGTCCGTCAAGGCGGTTTTCTCGCCTTCGGTGATCGTCAGGCCGTAGTAGTGCTTCACGACGATCCAGTCGGTCGCGTAGGTGCACCAGAACGCCACGAGCGGCGGCTTCCACTGGTCCGGCGCCTTGTCGCTCTTCTGCTGGTTGAGGTTGTCGGTGACGGCGAACAGCTGCGGCCGGGTCAGGTCGTTGGCGAACTGCTCGCGCTTTTCGGTCGTCCACGTCTTCGCGCCGCTGGCCCACGCCTGCCCGAGCGGGACCATGTGGTCGATGTCGAGGTCGGTCGCCTTGGTCCACGTCTCGTCGTCGTAGACGCTGGTCCACGTCCCGGACGTCGCCCTGCAGTCCTTGTCGGTCTTGACGTCCTTGCCGGCCCGCTTGAGGACGACTTCGCGGGTGTCACAGCCTGACCCCTGGCTGTCCCAGTGCGGGAACTTCTCACGCGAGTAGCCGTCCATGGACGTCCGCGCGGCGATGGTCAGCTCGCCGAGCTGCTTCTGCGCGTCGGCCGCGCCGACCGGAACCGGTGCCGAGGGCGACGACGGCGGCGGCGGGGTCGCGCCGGAGCTTCTCGTCGCCCAGTACCCGAAGAAGGCGACCGCGATGATCGCGACTACCAGCAGAGATCGCTGGGTCACGCTGAGCCGAAAGCCGCGGGCCGCCACGATTTTCTCCTCTCGAATTCACCTGGGCGCGGCGTAGTCTCACCCCTGCCGGCCTGGGAAAACCGCGCCGACACGACGACCTGGCGCGAATGTGACCTCGCCCACCCACGGCAGGGGTGTCACACCGAGCCGATCATCTGCGACTACCGGAGCAGGACCCATCCGGAGGGAGCAGCCGATGCCCGGCCGGCTCAAGAAGTTCGACGAGTTCTTCCAGCGCAAAGCCGCGGAAGGCGGCAACGTCATCGCCATGGCCAGGATGGGCTCGGCCATGCGCGAGCAGGGGAACCTCGCCGAGGCCGAGTCATGGTTCCGCAAGGCGGCGATGGGCGGCGACCGCGTCTCCATGACGTCGCTGGCGCACCTGCTCGCCGAACGCGGCGCGCAGGAAGAGGCCGAGCGCTGGTACCACGAAGCCGCCCTGGCCGGCGAGCCGCACGGGATGCTGAACCTCGCCCGCTCCTACGAGCGGCGCGGCAAGCGCGAAGACGCCCAGCACTGGTACGGCGAGGCCGCCCGCACCGGCGACCTGCCCTCGATCGCCGCGCTCGGGCACATGCTGCGTGAGCAGGGGCGGACCGAGGAGGCCGAGACCTGGCTGCGGCAGGCCGCCGACGCCGGGTTCACGAGCGCGATGATCGACCTCGGCGTCGTGCTGCGCGACCGCGGCCAGGCCGCCGAAGCCTCCCGCTGGTGGCGCTCGGCCGTGCAGGCCGGCGACCTCGCCGCCACCTGCCAGCTGGGCCGGCAGGCCGAACGGCTCGGCCGGCCCGGCGACGCCGAGTCGTGGTACCGCCAAGGCGCGGTCGGCGGGCACGTCGAGGCGATCGTCCGGCTGGGGCTGCTGCTGCACCGCCGCGGCGACCTCGAAGAAGCCGAGAACTGGTACCTCGACGCGGCCGAGCGCGGCGACCCGGCCGCGATGACCAACCTCGGCGTGCTGGCCCGCAACCGCGGCGACGAGGGCGAGGCCGCGGCCTGGTACCGCAAGGCCGCCGAGCACGGCAGCGTCCCGGCGCTCACCAACCTCGGGCACCTCGCCGAGCACCGGGACGACCTCGGCGAGGCCGAGCGGTGGTTCCGCCGGGCCGCCGACACCGGCGACGTCCAGGGCATGCTCAGCCTGGCCCGGATGCTGCGGTCGCGCGGGGCCGCCCATGAGGCGGAGCAGTGGCTCGCCCGGGCGGAGCACGTCCAGGACGACCGGGAGCACCACTTCTGACCGTTCGATCTATTGTGTGATCCATTTCACAGTTCTAGCCTGGACCGGGGACGAGCCACCGCACTGGAGGTCGCGGAATGAGGCCACGGGTCCTGGTCGCCGGCATCGGCAACATCTTCCTGAGCGACGACGGTTTCGGCGTCGAGGTCATCAAGGAGCTGGCGGCGGCCGACCTGCCGCCGTGGGTGCAGATCGCCGACTACGGCATCGCCGTCCCCTACCTCGCCTACGACCTGACGGGCGGCTACGACACGACGATCCTGCTCGACGCGACCCCGCACGGCCGTCCGCCCGGCACGCTCTCGCTGATCGAGGCGGACACCGACGACCTGGCCGCCTCGGCGTCGATCGATCCGCACGGCCTGCGGCCGGACGCGGTGTTCCGGCTGCTCCGCCTGCTCGGGGGCGACGCCGGGCGCGTCCTGGTCGTCGGCTGCGAACCGGCCTGCCTCGACGGCGGGATCGGGCTGTCACCGGAGGTCGAAGCCGCCGTCCCGGCCGCGGTCCGCGCCGTCACCGAGCTCGCCTGGGGGGTCACCCCGGAGCTGCCGCTGAAGGAGACGACCGAAGTCTGACCGGGTGGCCGTCCTCGGTCAGGTGCCGTCACCCGGACAGTGTCCGGATGTGGACGATCGGGGGAAATCTGTCACTTCTGTCGGTGCCGCGAGGCACAATCGTGCGGCAACCGGCCGAATGGCGGACTCCGGAGGGGCCAGTGCAGGGGCGGGACGTTGCGGTCGGCGGCACGACCGAGATGTGGGAGCGGCTGTTCGGCGCGCGCGAAACCTGGGGCTGGGAGTACACCCCGCCCGCGCCGGTCGCCGTGAGCCCGGAGTCGGCGACCCCACCGGTCGCCGAGCAGGTGTACGCGCCGCACGACTACCAGCTGCGGGAGAAGCGCAGCAAGCGCGCCTGGCTGGGGCTGCTCGGCTGGCTCGCGCTGACCTTCGTCCTCGTCGTGATGGTCGGCGGCATGATGGAGACCGTCTCGAAGCAGGTCCCGCTGGCGGCCGAGATCACCACCAGCGTCGTGCTCGGCGTCGGCGTCCTCCTCGCGATCGTGCACTTCTTCCGGACGCGGCGGCGGTTCACCGTGCTGAAGCGCGGCTACGAGTCGCACTACAACCGCGCGCTCGAGTCGTACACGCAAGCCCACTTCGCCTGGCAGCAGCGGGTCGCCGAGCACGACCGCCGGGAACGCGAGCGCTTCGGCTCCGCGATGCTCTGGCAGCCGGTGAAACTGGGCACCCGGCCGAACCGCGTCGACGTCTTCGGCGGGACCGAGGACGGCTGGGCGAGCCTGCTCGCCACCAGCGGCGCCGCCCAGCTGGCCGGCGGCGCGTCGATCATGCTGCTGGACCTGACCGACATGGCCGTCGCCGACGACCTGGCGATCGCCGCGGCCGGCAAGGGGTACGAGGTCGCCGTGCACGAGCTGCCGCGCGACCTCGGCGCGTTCGGCCTGCTCGCCGACCTCGACCCGCACGAGCTGGCCGAGGTCGTCGCCGAGGCGATGCACAACCTGAACCGCACGGCGATGGGCGCCGACCTGCGCGGCCTGCACGCCGACCTGCTCGCCACCGTGGCGGAGCGGCTGACCGGGCCGGTCACGTTCACCAAGCTCGTCGCCGGGCTGCAGGTGCTGCGCCGGGTGTACGACGCGGGCTCGGACGAAACGCTGTCGGCCGACGAGCTGCGCAAGCTCAACTCCTATGTGGACACCGTCGGCAACACCGAGCAGGTGCGCAACGAGCTCATCGCGCTCGAAGGCGAGATCCGCGGCCTGGCGCGGACCGAACAAGCCGCCGACGGCACGCCCACCGGGTTCCGCGCGAGCTGGCCTTCGCGCGGCCTGTCCGTCGTCGCGACCCGGACCAAGATCGGGCGGCACAAGCGGTTCCTCGACCACGTCGTCTTCCACCGCGCGCTGCAGGAGCTGCACTCCCGCGAGACGACGGGCCGCGAGGTGCTGATCGTCGCCGGCGCCGACCAGATCGGGCTCGAAGCCCTCGAGTCCATGGCCCAGCAGGCCCGGCGCGCCGGGGTCCGGCTCGTCTTCCTGCTCCGGCACCTGCGCGACGACCTGCAGAAGCTGCTCGGCGGATCCGGCAGCGTCAGCCTGCTGATGCAGCTGGGCAACGCGAACGAGGCGGCGAACGCGGCGGAGTTCATCGGGCGCGGCTTCAAGTTCGTCCTGTCGCAGCTGACCGCGGAGATGGGCAAGACGTTCACCGAAGGCAACTCGTCCAGCACCGGCGGCTCGACGGGATCGTCCAGCAGCCGCGGCTACAGCTTCGGCGGCAGCAGCAGCTTCAACAGCGGCAGTGGCGGCAGCGGCGGGTCGTGGTCGTCCGGCTCGAACTGGAGCCGGAACGTCAGCTCGTCGACCTCGCGCGAGAGCAACTGGCAGGACACCGTCAACCAGTCCGAAGCCATCTCGCGCAGCGAAGGCGAGACGCGCGCCCGCGTGTACGAGTTCCAGGTCGAGCCGACGGCGTTGCAGTCGCTCGCGCCGACGGCGTTCGTGCTGGTCGAGGCGGGTCCGAGCGGGCGGCGGGTGGTCATGGGCGACTGCAACCCCGGCATCGTCCTGCTCGACCGGGTCGCGCTGCCCCGCTGATGTCCCCGCTCGAGGGCTTCGGCTTCCACCGCCTGCTGTCGGTGCCCCGCGGCGACGACCTCGCCACGGACGCCGACCGGCCCGACGAGACCGGCGGCCGGGCCCCGGCCCAGCTGTTCGCCGCGCTCACCGCGGCCCACGCCGACCTGCGGTTCCGCGGCCCGGACGCGGCGTTCGCGGTCGCCTGGGACCGCACGGGCGGGGCGCGGGCCCTGCGCGTGCTGGTCGGCGGGCGCCCGCACTCGCCGGTCGCGCGGCCGGGCGAGGGACCAGTGCTCTACCCGCCGGGCAGCATCGGCAGGCCCGTCGCCGGGCCCGAGGTCGCGGGCCGGTGGGCCGCGCTGCCCGCGTGGACGCGGTGCACGGGCGACCACGATCCACTGTGGACACCCCAGGCCGGCTCGGACGCGCCGGGCCGCGGCGGCTTCGACGACTACGTCGCCCACCTGCCCGGCGAGTTCGTCTGGCTGGTCGTCGCCGAACCGCTGGGCACCGACGCCGTCGAACGCGAGCTCGTCGTCCTCGAGACGACGATCCCGCGGCTGCGGCAGCGGGAGAACTCCGAACCGGACCGGATCGCGCTGCTGCGGGCCGAAGGCCGGTACCGGGAGCTGTCGCGGGCGAAGTCGGCGGGCCTGTGGACGGTGCACGTCCTGGTCGGCGGCCCGGACGAGCCGAGCACGCGCGCGGCGGCCGCGTTGCTGTGCAGCGCCAGCGACCTCGACGCGCTGCCGTACGTGCTGACCCCGGGCACCGACTGCGTCCCGCTGGAATCGGCGTGGCAGAGCGAGGGCGCGTTCGCGGCGACCGGCGAGTTCGTCGCGGCGGTCGCGCGCCCGCCGCGGCGCGAGCTGCCGGGGATCCGGATGACCGAGCCACCGCTGTTCGACGTCACCCCGGAGTCCGACGGCGAGATCCCGCTCGGCACGGTCCTCGACGACGCGGACCAGCGGGTGGGCGAGTTCCGCGTCGCGCTCGACACGCTCAACCGGCACACGTTCGTCGCGGGCGCCACGGGTTCCGGCAAGTCGCAGACCGTCCGGCACCTGCTGGCGGGGCTGCACACCGCGGGCGTCCCGTGGCTGGTCATCGAGCCGGCGAAGGCCGAGTACGCGGCGATGGCGGGCCGGCTCGGCCCGTCCGGCCGGGTCACCGTGATCCGGCCGGGCGACCCCGACGCGTACCCGGCCGGCCTCAACCCCCTGGAGCCGGCGGCGGGCTTCCCGCTGCAGACGCACCTTGACCTGACGCGCGCGCTGTTCCTGGCGGCGTTCGACGCGGACGAGCCGTTCCCGCAGGTGCTCGCCCAGGCGCTGACCCGGTGCTACACGGAGCAGGGCTGGGACCCGGTGACCGGCGAGGTCCGCGGCCGCGTCGGGCGGGTGAAGTACCCGAGCCTCGGCGACCTGCAGACGACGGCGATCGAGGTGGTCAAGGGCATCGGCTACGGCAAGGAGGTCGCCGACAACGTCCGCGGCTTCGTCGACGTCCGCATCGGATCGTTGCGGCTGGGCACTCCGGGCCGCTTCTTCGAGGGCGGCCACCCGCTGGACGTCGCGGAGCTGCTGCGCGGCAACGTCGTGCTGGAGATCGAGGACATCGGCTCCGACATGGACAAGGCGTTCTTCATCGGCGCGGTGCTGATCCGGCTGTTCGAGCACCTGCGCGTCCACCACGTGGCCGGTTCGTCCGGGCTGAAGCACGTGCTGGTGCTGGAAGAGGCGCACCGGCTGCTGAAGCGGGCCGAGCCGGGGAGCCCGACCGAGCACGCGGTGGAGCTGTTCACGTCGTTGCTGGCCGAGATCCGCGCGTACGGCGAAGGGATCGTGGTGGCCGAGCAGATCCCGGGCAAGATCGTCCCGGACGTCATCAAGAACACGGCGTGCAAGATCCTCCACCGGCTGCCGGCCGCGGACGACCGCGAGGCGGTCGGGGCGACGATGAACCTGAGCGAGGCCCAGTCCCGCCACGTGGTGACGTTGCCGCCGGGCCGGGCGGCGGTGTTCACGGACGGGATGGACCGGCCGTTGCGTCTCGCGGTGCCGTTGGGCGCGTCGCTTGAGGACGCTTCTCTTGTTTCCCGGTCGCCTGCTTTGGCCTCCCGTCGAAGTGTCGCGTGTGGACAGTTGTGCGCGTCCCGGGCCTGCACTTTGCGCGAGCTGGGCGACGCGGTGTACCGCGCGGACGAGGACCCGGAACTGGTGCTGTGGCTGGAGTTGCTGACGGTCGCGCACATCGCCGGCCGCCCCGCGCCGACGCCGTCGGCTTCGTGGCTTGCCTCGCTGCACGCGGCTTACGACCCGCGGACACTGGAATGCGCGGTGGCGCACCGCATCCAGACCGCGGTGGACGCCCGGTACGCCGGAATCACCCGCCACAACCCGGCGGCGGAGTTCATCTCCCACTTGGTGGACAGCGCCCGGCGGACGTTGGCGGGTGCGCCGGGATGCGCGGGCCCGGAGGTCCGCTGGCAGGCGGGGAGTTACCGCTGGTACGACGTCCTCCTGGCGTTGAAGACCGGCGAACCGGACACCGGCCCGCATCCGTTGACGTCGTCGTGGGCGGACCGCGGCCTGGTCCTCGAAGGGGCAACGCGTGAAGAGCAGCTGGCGGCTTTGCGCCGACGTCCGGAGCACTGGTCCGACGACACGGCAACGGTCCTCGGCACGACCCGGCCGACGTTGGTCTTGAGGGCGGCGGCCCGGCTCAGCAACGCGAAGACGGAGGTCGCCCGCTTCCAGGCGGCGACGAGGTTCCTGGACATCGCGTTCCGCGCCGACCGCGTGCTGCGGTTGGAAGCCGAGGGGGCCGGTCGATGAACGAGACCAGCGACGGGGCGCCGGAAGCACCGGAGCCGCCGCCGGAACCCGCGGACACGGGATCGGACCAACCGGAAGGCCCGGCGGAGGACGATTCGCCGGACACGGGCGACGCCCCGGCTCCCGAGCCGGCGGAGAGCGACCCACCGGACGACGCACCGGATTCGGCACCGGACGAGACCGCCACACCCGACGCCGGGACCGAGAATGAGGACCCGCCGGACGACGCACCGGAGCCAGCGCCCGACGAGACCGACACACCCGACGACAACCCCCCGGAACCGGCACCGGACAACCCCGACGAGCCGGACTCCCCTCCTGACGATGAACCCGACCCGGGGATCGAAGATCGGGCCGACAACCCCGACCCGGCTGAGCCGGAGTCGTCCCCGGACGAGCCCGACTACGAAGACCCGCCGGACGACGCACCGGACCCGGCCTCCGAGAACCCGGACGAAATTCCGGACGACCCACCCGACGACGAGCCCGTCCCGGAAACCGAAGACCGCGCGGACAACCCCGACCCGGCCGCGGACGAGGCGAACGACCCACCGGACGACGAGCCGGACCCCGCGGACGACACCGGCGCCGACGACCCCGGCAACACCGAGCGGGAACGCGAGCTGAAGCCGGACGATCCGCGCTGGGACGGCTCATGGAACTCCGAGGCGCAAGCCGAGCAGCCGGAAACCACGGAATCCCCGCAGGAAACCGAACCGAGCCGCGAGGTCGCGGAACGTCCGGAACCGGAGCGCGACACCGAAGCGCAACCCCAAGACTCGGACAGCGATCCCCGCAACTACGAAGCCGTCTGGGACAGCGAGTCCGACCAGCTGGAGTTGCAGCGCAAGGACCAGGACGCGGCCCCACCCACCCCGCGCGAGCACCTGCCCGGCGACACCACCGGCGGCGCGTGGCAGGAGCGGTTTTCCCCGGAGGGCGACAGCGCAGCGACGTACGAGGAGGGCGAAGGCTGGACTGTCTCGGAACAACCCGAACCGGCCGCCGACGACACGCCCGACCAGACCCACGAGGAGACCGGCGAGGAGCGCAAGACCGAACGGGCCGACGACATCGAGCCCGAGGAAACGGCGGCCAAGAAGTCCGCCGAGGACGCCGGCGACCTGGGCGAAACCGTCTCGACCCTCATCGAGGGCGCGGAGGCCGCCTCCGAGAAGCACGACGAGACGCACACGGTCACCAGCCAGCAGCACGAGCGCATCGACCCGGTCACCCCGGAAGCACCCGCCGGCACGGCCGACCCGATCGGCTCACTCGTCGCCACCGGCGTCGCGCTCGCCGCGGCCATCAAGCAGAAGCTCTCCGAACGCGGAAGCGACACGCCGGACACCGGGGAGCCGACGTCCGGCGAGAACACCGAGAACGAGGCTGAATCCGAAGCCGACGACACCGCCGACGATCGCGAGGCCGAGAAAGAGGCCAAGCAGGACGTCCGCATCGACGTCGCGGAAGAAGCGGTGAAGCAGCTCGGGCCGGCCGGCGAAATCGTCGCTCCGCCGCTCGCGCAATTCGCCAAGGACGGCGGTTTCGAATACCTCCGCTACGCCAAGGACGCGAGGGATTACCGGCGCAAGGGCCGCACCGACTAGGAGGGGCCGCCGGCCCATTCCGTCAGGGCCGGCAGGTCCGGCGGCTGCCGCAACGCGTCGAGCACGACGTTCACCCCCGCGCGCAACGGCGTTCCCCTGCGCACCACCGCCGCGATCGTGCGCGTCACCGGTGTCGCCAGCTCGCGCGTCGTCACCCGGTACCGCCTGTCCACCGCCAGCAGCGGCAGCAGCGCGATCGACAACCCCGCCTCGACGTGCTGCAACGTCATCAGATAATTGCTGAACCGGCACACGACCCGCGGCTCGAAGCCGGACTCGCGGCACAACCGCAGCGTCAGGTCCGCCATGTACGACTGCGGCACGTCCAACGCCCACGCCGAGTCCGCGTACGCCGACAGATCCGCGGGGCCGCGAGCCCCTTCCGAAGAGGTCACCAGCACGATCGGGTCCGTCGCCAGCGGGACGATGTCGAGGTCGGGGCCCAGGGGCAGCTGGACGAAGTCCGTCGTCGTGATGATCACGTCCGCGTCGCCGCCGCGCAGGGCGGGGATGCTCGCGTGCGGCTCCAGCTCCAGCAGCTCGACCTCCAGGTGCGGGTACGCGCCGGCCAGCCGCGTCACCGCCGGGACCGCCATCGTGTGGATCGCGCTCTGGAACGCGCCGAGCCGGACCAGGCCGACCGGCTCGTCGCCGAGACTGCGCAGCTCCGCCTCCACCGTGTCCATGTGGTCGAGGATCGCCCGCGCGCGCCGCGCCAGCATCAGCCCCGCCGGGGTCAGCCGGACGCGGCGGCCGGTGCGTTCCAGCAGCTGGGTGCGGGTTTCCGCTTCGAGCACGGCGAGCTGCTGCGACACGCTCGACGCGCTCAGGTTCGCGTCCTGTGCCACCGCGCGGACCGTCCCCAGCGTGTCGAGCCGGCTCAGCAGCCGCAGGCGCCACGGGTTCAGCATCGGCCCATCCTTGTACGGAAGAACCGAACAAGAAAGCCGGAATCGTGAGATGGACGTGTCGCTCGGTGACGCCTTACCGTCGAAGACATGGCTGCCCCGACCTCCGAAACCACCGCAGAAGCGTTCTGGACCGACGCCGACCGCCACCTCGTGCGCTACGGCGGCGCCTTCACCCGCGAAATCATCGACCGCGCCGAAGGCAGCTTCGTCTTCACCGAAGACGGCCGCCGCATCCTCGACTTCACGTCCGGCCAGATGAGCGCGATCCTCGGGCACTCGCACCCGGAGATCGTCGACACCGTCCAGCGCCAGGTCGCGAAGCTCGACCACCTGTTCAGCGGCATGCTGAGCCGCCCGGTCGTCGACCTCGCGCGACGCCTCGCCGAGACGCTCCCGGCGCCGCTCGAGAAGGCGTTGCTGCTGACCACGGGCGCGGAGTCCAACGAAGCCGCGATCCGGATGGCGAAACTCGTCACCGGCAAGCACGAGATCGTCTCGTTCGCCCGGTCGTGGCACGGCATGACGCAGGCGGCGGCGAGCGCGACGTACAGCGCCGGCCGCAAGGGCTACGGGCCGGCCGTGCCCGGCAACTTCGCCATCCCCGCGCCGAACGCGTACCGCCCGGACTTCACCGACGCCGACGGCGGCCTCGACTGGCGACGTCAGCTCGACTTCGGCTTCGACCTGATCGACGCGCAGTCGGTCGGCAGCCTCGCGGCGTGCATCGTCGAGCCGATCTTGAGTTCGGGCGGCATCATCGAGCCGCCGCCGGGCTACTTCGCGGCGCTACGGCAGAAGTGCCGTGAACGCGGCATGCTGCTGATCCTCGACGAGGCCCAGACGGGCCTCTGCCGCACAGGGAACTGGTACGCGTTCGAGCGCGACGGCATCGTCCCGGACATCCTGACGCTGTCGAAGACGCTCGGCGCCGGCCTGCCCCTGGCGGCGGTGCTGACCAGCGCGGAGATCGAGCAGGAGGCCCACGACCGCGGCTTCCTGTTCTTCACGACGCACGTGGCGGACCCGCTGCCGGCGGCGGTGGGCAACACGGTCCTGGACGTCCTGCACCGCGACCGCCTGGATTCACGGGCGCTTTCGCTGGGCGCTTTGCTGCGCCGGGGCCTGGAGGAGATCGCGACCCGCCACGAAGTCGTGGGCGACATCCGCGGCCGCGGCCTGCTGGCGGGACTGGAGCTGGTAGTCGACCGCGAGACGAAGCGCAGTTCGGACGAGCTGGGCGCGCGAGTCACGCGGCGCTGCCTGGAGCTGGGGCTGCACATGAACATCGTGCAGCTGCCGGGGATGGGCGGGGTGTTCCGCATCGCACCGCCGCTGACGGCATCCGAAGAGGAGATTTCGCTGGGGCTGTCGATCCTGGACGAAGCCATCGGGGACGCCGTCAAGACACTCTGAAATCCGCTGGCCGGGCGCCGGGTTTTTTGTTAGCAATGACAAGGACCTGTCGCGAAGGAGCTACGCCATGGCTCTCGGCTTCCGCAGTCACCCGCTCACCGTCGACCTCCCGGTCATCGCGCTCACCCTCGCGGCGATCGCGCACTGGATCCGCGGTGCACCGGCGGACGCGCTGATCTTCCTCGTCGTCACGCTGGTTCTCCTCATCACCGAACGACCGCGCGCGGAGATCGCGGAAGTCGGGGAGCCGTTCCGGGTGCCGGGGTTCGCGGTGGTCGCGGCCGGCCTGCTGGTGCTGGCGTTCGGCCGCGACAGTGTGCCGGTGGCGGTCGCGATCTCGGCGATCGGCCTGGTCGCGTTGTTCGCCGAATGGCGTGACCCGTCGCTGCCGGTGGACCGACCGGTGCCGCCCCGGGCGTGGCTGTGGTCGGCGATCGCGCTGAGCTGGTGCGGCTGGGAACTGCTGTCGTTCGTCTACGAGCAGGCGGCGGGCGGCTTGTCGCTGACCCACCCGACCATGAGCGACCTGGTCGACCCGCTGCTGACCAGCCGGATCGTCCAGGCGCTGGCGATCACGGGCTGGCTGGCGGCGGGCCTGGCGATGCTCCGCGCGGCGGCCGCGGCGAGGCGGTCGTGAGCACCCGGGTCCTCACGGAGCTGGGGTTCGGCCTGATCGTCCTGGTCGCGATCGGGCTCGGGGTGGCGAGCCACGTGTGGCCGAAGCGGGTGCCGAAGCTGACGAGCGTCCTGGCGGTGGTGATGCGACGGCGAAGCGCGCGGATCGCGTTCGTGCTGGCCTGGTGGTGGGTCGGCTGGCACTTCTTCGTGGGGCATTGAAGAAGGCCTCCTTGCCGGCCCGGGGAGCTGGCAAGGAGGCCTCGTTCACGACGGCGTCAGAAGCCCGCCGTCACCTTGGTGAAGTCCCAGTCGTTCTGGGCGATGCCGCTGCACGCCGACTGGACGCCGCCGCCGGGGCAGCCTCGGTCGCGGTTGACCGACCAGAACGCCAGGCGGGCGATCTTGTTCGTCTTGGCCCAGTTCGTGATCTGGGTCCACGTCGACAGATCCGTCAGCTCCTGCTGGTCCGACAGCCCGTTCATGCCCGAGATGCCCAGGTGCGCGTACGCCGTGGCGTCGCTCCAGCCGAACGTCGACTTCAGCTTGTCCCGCAGGCCGTTCGCCGCGCTGACCGTGCTGTTGTACATGTTCGCGCCGCCGCCGAAGTCGAACGGCATGATCGTGAACACGTCCACGTTCGCGCCCAGCGCCTTCGACTGGTCGATGAGCCGGTTGCCGTAGTAGTTCGGGCCGGTCGTCGACGTGCCGAACGTCAGGATCGTCTGCACGCCCGGGTTGTTCTGCTTGACGATCTTCAGCGCGCCCAGGATGCGGTCCTGCACGGCCTCGTTCTCGAACTCGTCGGAGTTCTCGATGTCGATGTCGATCGCCTTCAGCCCGTACGCGTTGATCACCTGCTGGTAGGCGCCGGCCAGCGCGGCCGGCGTCGAGCAGTTCGGGCCGAGCTTGTTGCCGCTCCAGCCGCCGAACGACGGGACGACCTGGCCACCCGCCGCCTTGATCTGCGAGATCGCGGTGGCGTCGGCGCTGCCCGAGAGCGGACGGCTGCTGTCCCACGCCGGGTTGCAGCCACCGGAGGCGTTGATGAACGCCATGGTGAACCACTTGATCCCGGTCGCGCTCATCACCGTCTGCGGGTTCGGCGGGCTGCCCCAGCCCATGTACAGGTAGGGCGCGCCCCGGCCACCCGGCGGGGGCGGCGTCGTGGTGGTCGGCGGGGTCGTCGTCGTAGGCGGCGTAGTGGTCGTGGGGGGTGTGCCCCCGGCGGAGCACGAACCCCCGTTCAGCTTGCAGTTCGACGGCGCGACGTACGAACCGGAGTACGCCACGTTGAAGCCGAAGCTCGCGCTACCGCCGTTGGCGACGTTGCCGTTCCACGTGTTCTTCACCGTGACGTGCTGGCCGGACGCCGTGTAGCTGCCGTCCCACAGCGACGAGATCTTCGCACCCGTCGGCAGGTCGAACTCGACGGTCCAGGTGGCGAGCGTCGAGCCCGAGCCGTTGGCGATCGTGTACTTGCCTTCGTACCCGGTGCCCCAGTCGGAGCCCTTCGAGAAGGTCGCGGACACGCCGCCCGCCGCGTTCGCCGGGGCGATCACGAACATCGCGCCGATCGTGGCGGCCGCGGCCGCCAGCCCGAGTGCGGGCAACCACCGGCGCCTCATGACAGGCCGTTCTTCATCGCGGTGATGAGCTCGCCGCCCGTGGTGTCGCCGGTCAGCTCCCAGAAGAAGGCGCCGCCGAGACCCTGCTGCTTGGCGTAGGACATCTTGCCGCCGATGGTCGCCGGGGTGTCGTAGCTCCACCAGTTGCTACCGCACTTCGCGTACGCGGTGCCGGCGAACGTGCCGGTCGACGGGCAGGTGTTCTTCAGGACCTTGTAGTCCTCGATGCCCTGCTCGTACGTGCCCGGCGCCGGGCCGGTCGCGGTGCCACCCGGGGTCGACTGCGTGACGCCGGTCCAGCCGCGGCCGTAGAAGCCGATGCCCAGCAACAGCTTGCTCGACGGGACGCCCTTGCTCTTCAGCTTCTGGATCGCCGCGTCGGAGTAGAAGCCCGGCGTCGGGATGCCGCTGAAGTTGGTGAGCGGCGAGTGCGGGGCCGTCGGGCCCTGCGCCGCCCACGCGCCGAAGTAGTCGTAGGTCATCACGTTGTACCAGTCGACGTACTGCGCGGCGCCGCCGTAGTCGGCGACGTCGAGCTTGCCGCCGTTGCTGCCGTCCGCCGTGATGGCCGAGGTGATGAGGAACGACGAGCCGAACTTCGCCCGCAGCGCGCCCATCAGGTTCTTGTAGGCCGCGGCACCGCTGGTGTCACAGGAAAGGCCGCACGCGTTGGGGTACTCCCAGTCGATGTCGATGCCGTCCCAGATGTCCGCCCAGCGCGGGTCCTTCAGCAGGTTGTAGCAGGACTGCGCGAACGCGGCGGCGTTCTGCGAGGCCTGGCCGAAGCCGCCGGAGTAGGTCCAGCCGCCGAACGACCAGATCACCTTGAGGCCCGGGTGCAGCTTCTTCAGCTTGCGCAGCTGGTTGAAGTTGCCCGCGACCGGCTGGTCCCAGGTGTCGGCGACGCCGTCGACGCTGCCCGCGGCGTCGTAGGTCTTCTGGTAGTCGGCGTACGGGTCGTCGTTCGCCGTGCACTGGCCGTTCGTCACGTTGCCGAAGGCGTAGTTGATGTGGGTCAATTTGCCGGCCGAGCCCGACGTCTCGATGTTCTTGACGTGGTAGTTGCGGCCGTAGACGCCCCACTGCACGAAGTAGCCGACGTTCTTCAGCCCGCCGGTCTGCGGCGGCGTGGTCGTCGTCGGCGGGGTGGTCGGCGTGGTCGGGGTGGTGGTGGGCTGCGTCGGGGTGGTCGGCGTGGTGGTCGGGGTGCCGCCGCCGGCGTCGCAGGAGCCGCCGTTCAGCTTGCAGTTCGCCGGCGCCGAGTAGGTGCCGGAGTAGGCGACGTTGAAGCCGAAGCTGGCGGTCGAGCCGTTGCCGACGTTGCCGTTCCAGGTGTTCTTGACGGTGACGTGCTGGCCGGCCGCGGTGTAGCTGCCGTCCCAGAGCGACGCGATCTTCGCGCCGGACGGGAGGTCGAACTCGACCGTCCAGGCGGCCAGCGTCGAGCCGGAGCCGTTGTTGATCGTGTACTTGCCTTCATAGCCGGTGCCCCAGTCGGAGCCCTTGGTGAAGCTGGCGCCGACGCCGCCGGCGGCGCTGGCCGGCACGGTCACGAGACCGACCGCGAGCGCGCCGACCGCGGTGAACAAACCGAGGAGGTGCCATCTCTTTCTGGACATCGCTCTCCCTTGAGCCAGGTACGGGAAACGGCACGGCACCGCGGGGGACCGAGGCGGTGTTTTTCGCACCGTTTGCGAAGACGTTACGTGGTCCAGACCAATTAGGGAAGAACAACCACGGAGAGTGCCGACCAGGGGCTGACCAGCCGGGACGAAGGTCAGCTCACTGGTCCAGTCCAGTTACGGAAAGCAGCCGAACCCGGCGAACCGGGCTCGGCTGCGGGCCGGAGCGGCGTAGTGCCGGAGAAGCCCTTTCCGGTTACACCGGCCAGGTGTCGAGGATGGCGGGCTTCCCGTCCGGCCACCCCGGCAGCGGAATGCGGGGCAAGGAAGAGTGGATCACCTGCTCGATCGCCGCCCGGCCACTGGACGCGCCGCCGAGCATCGCTTGGGCGAGCAGACCGGACACCTTCGCGGCGGCGAACGACGCGCCGCTCCACGTGCTGAAGGCGAATTGGTCCCGCTCGACGAGCTGGGTGAGCAGTCTGAGCGTCCCCGCACCGTTGATGCGCTCCGCGGCCCAAGGCCGCAGCAGGGTGTCCATCGATTCCAGCGGTACCTCCACTCGCCCCACGCTCGGGCCGATGACCCCGCAGCCCGACGCGAACACGTCGACACCGTCCCACCAGCTGCAGAAGCTCGCCCGTGGCGGCATCAAGCCCGGGACCGGTGTCACCGACTCGTCGAGCGCCCCCACGGCGATCACCCGCTCGAAGTCCTCGGTGAACGCGGCGGGCCAGTTCTTGTCGGCGGTCCACCTGTTGGCGACCGCGGCGACGACCACGACGTCGGAATTGCACCGGAACAACTCGTCGAGCGCGCTCTTCAGTTCCGCCGGCTCCTGGTATTCCGCACCCGACGTGCTGAAGAACGAAAGGTTGACGACCCGCAGGTGCTCGACGGCAGCGAGTTCCCTGATGCACGCCGCGACCTTCGCGTCGACGTTTTCGCCGTCCGAAAGGTCCAAGCCGCGGCGTATGTCGATGGTCGCCGCCGAGGCCTTCGCCTTGATCAGTCCCGCGACGAACGTGCCGTGCCCGTCGTACCGACCCAGCTGCTCGCCACTGCGCGGCAACACGTCGGCGTGCTTCTCCCAGCCCGGGGCGAGGTTCCGTTCGATGTACGGGTGAGGTTTCCCGTCGAGCACGACCACGCCGGTGTCGACCACTCCGACGACAACGTCGGGCGAAACCGGGGTGCCCGGGTCCCACAGCCGGTTTTCGGTGTACACCTGGAATGTCGCGGCGCCGCCCTGCCGCCCACCGTCCTGAGTCATTCGTTGCCCCTCCCTGATGCGACCGACTACCTCTTCGCGATACAGATACTGTGACAACTCCGAGTGATACAGCGTAGCCGGAAGACGGCGCGAAAAATGACCACCGAGCAGGCCCTGGAAGCCGTCGACCTCGCCTACACCGCGCCGCCCCGGGCGTGCCGGCTCGCGCGGCTCGCGCTGGCCGGCGCCGATGGTGACCGCGAACCGGTCGCCGTGGCCGAGCGCGCCCTCGGCATGGCCCACACCGCCCTCGGCGACCTGGCCAAGGCGGAACAGCACCTGCTCACCGCGATCGAGACCGCGGACACCGCGGACTTGCCGGTCCGGGCGGCCGAGGCCCGGGGGTCGATGGCGTACCTGCGCTCGCTGACCGGCCGATTCGACGACGCCTTGGCGCAGATCAGCCGGGCCGAGCCCGCGTTGCACGGCCGGTCCCTGGCGCGGTTGCGGATGCTGCGGGCGCTCGTGCTGACCGAGGCCGGCCGGTTCGACGAAGCCGCGGAAGGGTACGCCGACGCGTTGGACGTGCTGCGCCGTGCCGGCGGGGACGCCGTACTGGAAGGCGACATCCGCAACAACCGCAGCCTCGTCCACGTGCACCGGTGGGACTGGCGGGCCGCGCAGGAAGACCTGGACCGCGCCGAAGCGTTGTACACCGCGAGCGGCCACCTGGGCAAGACCGCGACCGTGCACCACAACCGCGGCCTCGCCGCGGTGGCCCGCGGGGACCTGCCGGCCGCCCTCGCGGCTTTCGACGAAGCTGCCGACCAGTACCGCAGCTCGGGCCGGGACCCGGGATTGCTGCCGATCGAGCGGGCCGAAACGCTGCTCTCGGCGTTGCTGGTCAAGGACGCGCGGCAGGCGGCCGAAGTGGCCGTGGAGCGGTTCGCCGGCCAGCGCAACGCCGTGGACCTCGTCCAGGCCAGGTTGCTGCTCGCACGCGCGGCGCTGCTGGACGGCGACCTCGCGGTGGCGGCCGAACAGGCCGAGAAGGCGCGGCGGTCGGCGATCGGGCAGCGCCGCCCGGGCTGGGCGGCGCTCGGCGGCTACCTCGCCCTGCGGGCTCGCTGGGAAGGCGGGCAGCGGGGCGAGGCCACCATCCGCGCCGGGCGTCGCAGCGCCGTGGCGCTGGCACGCGCGGGCTGGGTGGTGGAGGCCCTGGACGCGCGGCTGATCGTGGCCCGGACGGCCCTCGAGGCCGGCCGGCTCGCCGTTGCCCGGCGCGAGCTCGCGCACCCGGCGTTCGCCCACCGCGGCCGTCCGGCGGAGCAGCAGGCGCGGGCTTGGCACGCGCGGGCCCTGCTCCGGCTGTCCGAAGGCGACCGGGCCGGTGCGGAAAGCGCGATCCTGGCGGGAATCCGCGTGCTCGAGCGGTTCCGGGCCGGCCTCGGCGCCACCGAACTACGGGTGCACGCCGCGGGCCACGCCGGTGAGCTGGCCCGCCTCGGGCTGCGGCTCGCGATGGCGGCGGGCGACCCGGAATCGGTGCTGACGTGGCTGGAGCGCTGGCGCGCCGGAACGCTGCTGTTGCGGCCCGCCCGGCCGGTCGACGACGCCGAGCTGGGACAACGGCTCGCCGAGCTGCGCCAGGTCGTGGCCGGCCTGGCCGCGGCCGCGGAGCGCGGCGGCGACACCGCGACCCTGGTGCGTCGGCAGGCGGCCCTGGAGTCGGCGATCCGTCGCCGGTCCCACCGCGTGAACGGCGAGCTCGGAGCCCAGGCCGGCGCGCTCGGCCCGGTTTCGGGTCTGCGGGCGGAGCTCGGCTCGTCGGCTCTGGTGGAGTACGTGGCGGCGGACGGTGAGCTGCACGCGGTCGTCGTCCGCGGCGATCGCGTCCGGCTGCACCGCCTGGGTCCGGTCGCCGGCATCGAGCACGAGCTGACCGCGTTGCGGTTCGGCCTGCGCCGGCTGGCCTACGGCACGGGCTCGGCAGCCGTGCCCGGCCTCGTCGTCCGGACGGCCGCCGCGCTGGACCGGTCGCTGGTCGAACCGCTGCTCCCGGACGTCGGCGACCGCCCGTTGATCGTGGTCCCGACGGGTTTCCTGCACGCGATGCCGTGGGCCGTGCTGCCCTCGTGCGCCGGCCGCCCGGTGTCGGTGGCGCCGTCCGCGGCGCTGTGGCTGCGCGCCCGCACCGCCGTCGCCGGCTCGACCGGAGCCCGGGTGTTCGCGTCCGGGCCGGGCCTGCCGCACTCGGTCGCCGAGGTGGCGACGCTGGCGGGCCGCTACCGCGGCGCCCGGCGGTTCACCGGCCGCAACGCAACGGTGGCTTCGGTGACGGCGGCCCTCGACGGCGCTGAGCTGGCGCACATCGCCGCCCACGGGCGGTTCCGGGCGGACAACCCGCTTTTCTCGGCCCTCCAGCTGGTCGACGGGCCGCTGACGGTCTACGACCTCGAACGGCTCACCCGCCCACCGCGGCACGTGATCCTGTCGGCGTGCGAGTCCGGCCTGCCGGTCGTCCGCCCGGGCGACGAACTGCTCGGCCTGGCCGCGGCCCTGCTGGCGATGGGGTCCACGAGCTTGGTGGCGAGCGTGGTGCCGGTCCCGGACGCCACCAGCCGACCGTTGATGTTGCGCCTGCACCGCCACCTACGCGCCGGCGCGGCCCCGGCGACGGCGCTGGCAAAGGCACAGCAGGACTTCGCGGACCCGGCCGCGGTCGCCGGATTCCTTTGCTACGGCGCGGGTTAGGTCGGCGCGCGCAAAGAAAGAAGCCCCCTCTCGCGAGGGGGCTTCTTTGCTGTCTCAACCAGACGTGCGCCCGAAGGGATTCGAACCCCTGACCTTCTGATCCGTAGTCAGATGCTCTATCCAGCTGAGCTACGGGCGCGTGTTCAGTTTTAACCTAGCACCCGGCGAACCGGGCACCAGCGGAGGCTCCGGGATTTGAACCCGGGAGGGGGGGTTACCCCCAACCGCATTAGCAGTGCGGCGCCATAGACCAGACTAGGCGAAGCCTCCTGGGCCCAACGACCACTGCTCAGATAGGTTACACACCCCCGGATCACCCCTGAACAGGACCCCCCTCACGCGCGTTGCAGCAGCCTGAGCAGGCGCGGAGACCGACCTCCGAGCCCCTCCGCTTCGAACGTCGCGATGCCCACCCGGGGCAGCTCGCGGACGCCCGGGTAGACCAGGTACCGGGGCACCCAGCGGGGCTGGAACTTCGCGTTGAACTTGTACAGCGTCTCGATCTGGATCCACCGCGAAAAGAAGTGCAGGACCTTCGCCGACATGCGCGCCACCGGGCCGGCGCCGATGCGCTGGCCCTGTTCCATCAACGCGCGGAACGCCGCGAAGTTGAGCGACACCTGCGAAATCCCGTGGCGGCGCGCCGCCAGCAGGAGCTCCGAGATCATCAGCTCGTTGACGCCGTTGTCGGCCGACCGGTCGCGGCGCATCACGTCCAGGGACAGGCCCGCCGAACCCCACGGGACGAACTGGAGCACGCCCCGCACGCGGCCGCCCTGTTCGGCTGTCACCAGGACCGAGCCCGGGTCGCCCATGCGGCCGAGCGCCATCGAGAAGCCGCGCTCGGTGTCCGTGCCGCGCCAGTTCGCCGCAAGGACCTCCAACTCCGCCAGCTCGCCCGGCCGCAGGTCCTCCGTGCGGCGCACCAGCACCTTGTAGCCCGCGCGCTTCGTGCGGGCCGCCGCCTGGCGGACGCCGCGCATGACGCGTCCGTCCAACGTGAACCCGTCGGCGTCGACGACCGCCTCGTCGCCGATCTCCAGGACCTCCAGGCCGAACCGGGCCCAGACCGTCGCGCCGAGCTCCGAGACGCCCATCGCCGCCGGGACCCAGCCGTTGCGGCGGCACACCTCCAGGTACTCCTCGATCGCGCCCGGCCACGCCTCGTGGTCGCCCAGCGGGTCGGCCGAGCACAGGGCCACCCCGGCGATCACGCGGTAGGTGACCGCGGCCTTGCCCGTCTTCGAGAACACCGCGAACTTGTCCCGCCGCAGCGCGAAGTAGCCGAGCGAATCGCGCTCGCCGTGCTCGTCGAGCAGCTTGCGCAGGCGGGCGACCTCGTCGTCGGTCAGGCGCGGCGCCGGCTCGGCCGAGCGCAGCAGGAAGTACGCCGACACCAGGACCGCGGCGAGGCCGAACAGCAGCCCGACGGCCGCGGTCAGGTCCTCCAGCCACATCTGGTGGAACACCGCCGGCCCGCTGGCCCCGACCAACGCGAGCGCGGACTCCGCCAGGCGGTCCGGGAAGCTCATCGGCGCCAGCACCGCGCGCGAGGCCACCGACAGCAGGATGACGTTGATCACGAACCCGGCCAGCGCCAGCTGCAGGAACACGCGCACCGCGCGCCAGCGCCCGACCACCGGGTCCGGCTTCGCGACGAAGTAGCGCCGGTTCGCGATCAGCCCCACCAGCAGCACGACGGACACCATCCCGGCGCCGAAGACGTGCCGCAGCCCGATGTGCGACACCGTGAGCAGCACCGTCGCGCCGATCGCCAGCTGCCAGGCCCGGCGCTTGCGGCGCCGCAGCCCGGCGGCCAGCAGCACCAGCAGCACACCCGTGACCAGCGCGACCGTGGCCGCCGCGACCGTGGCCTCCTGCGGCAGCTCCAGCCATTCCGACAGGTGCCCGCGCAGGTTGCGGCGCCCGGCGGGCACCAGGACCGACACGAGCGTCATCAGTCCGGCCAGCCGGGTCACCCAGGTGATCACCCCCACGGTGGTGGCTCCCGCCACCCGCCAGGTGGTCTGCGCGCGGGTCCCCGTCACCACCCGTACAACCCGTTGTGGACGATCATGCTTCCCCCATCTATCCGCCGGCGAGCTCCACGAACGGCGCCAAGGCCGCCGGGTTGGCCAGCGCGTCGCGGCTGACGGCCCGGTCGGGAGCCACACCGGCGAGGATCTTCTTCACCGGTACCTCACACTTCTTACCGTTCAAAGTCCGGGGAATCTCCGAAACCACGACGAACCGATCGGGTACATGCCGCGGTGACAGCGCGCTACGGAGCTCCTTCTTCAGCCGGGGCTCGACGTCTTCGAGCGAAGCACCGCCGGCGAGGACGACGAAACAGATCAGCTGCCCGTCCTCGTTGCCGGCCGCCGAGGTGTCCACGACCAGGGAGTCCGCGATCTCGTCGTAGCCCTCGACGACCCGGTAGAACTCCGCCGTGCCCATCCGGACGCCGCCGCGGTTGAGCGTCGAGTCGCTGCGGCCGTAGATCACCGCCGAGCCGCGGTTCGTGACCCGGATCCAGTCGCCGTGGCGCCACAACCCCGGGTACATCTCGAAGTACGCCTCACGCAGGCGCGAGCCGTCCGGGTCGTTCCAGAAGAACACCGGCATCGACGGCATCGGCTTCGTGATGACCAGCTCGCCGACCTCCTCGACGACGGCGTTGCCCGCCTCGTCGAACGCGTTGACCGCGGCGCCCAGCGCCGGGCAGGACAGCTCCCCCAGCCACACCGGGACGTCGGGCGCCGACGCGACGAACGCCGCGCACAGGTCGGTGCCGCCGGAGACCGAGCAGATCTGGACACCCTTGCCGACCTCGTTCACGATCCAGCGGAAGCCCTCGACGCTCAGCGGCGCCCCGGTCGAGCCGAGCGCGCGCAACGCCGTGAGGTCGTAGCGCTCGGCGGGCTTGATGCCGGCCTTCAGGCAGCTCTGGATGAACGGCGCCGACGTCCCGAAGTACGTGACGCGGTGCTGCTCGGCCAGGTGCCAGAGCGCGTTGAGGTCCGGGTGGCCGGGGCTGCCGTCGTAGAGCACGATCGTCGTGCCGACGAGCAGGCCGGAGATGAGGAAGTTCCACATCATCCAGCCGGTGGTGCTGAACCAGAAGAACCGGTCGCCGGGACCGAGGTCCGTCTGCAGCGCGAGGGCCTTGAGGTGTTCGAGGGTGATGCCGCCGTGGCCGTGCACGATGCCCTTCGGCAGGCCGGTGGTCCCCGACGAGTAGAGCACCCACAGCGGGTGCGCGAACTCGACCGGCTCGAACAGCAGGGGCGCGCCCGCGTGCTTCGCGAGCAGCTCGGTCCAGTCGAGCGCGCCGTCCAGCCGGCCCTCGCCGACGTACTCGACGAGCACGGTCGCGGCCAGCGACGGCAGCTTCGCCCGCAGGTCGGTGACTGTTCCCCGGATGTCGAACTGGCGGCCGTTGTACGCGTAGGCGTTGACCGCGAAGAGCACTTTCGGCTCGATCTGCACGAACCGGTCCGCGATCGCGCGGACGCCGAAGTCCGGCGAACAAGACGACCAGATCGCCCCGATGCTCGCCGTGGCGAGGAACGCAACCAGCGTCTGCGGGCAGTTCGGGGCCAGCGCGACGACGCGGTCGCCCTTGCCGACGCCCAGTTCGAGCAGCGCCGCCCGCGCGGCGCCGACCTGGGCGCGAAGCTCGCCGTACGTGAGGTGGTCCGCGAGGCCGTCTTCGCGGTGGAAGATCACGGCTGTTTCGTCGTCGCCCTTCGTGGCCCCCGCGACGCCGGGGGTGAGCGCGTGCTCGGCGTAGTTCAGCGTGGCGCCGTCGAACCAGACCGCGTTCGGCATCTCGCCCGAGAGCACCTCGCCGGGCTGGTCGTGCCAGCGGACGCCGAGGAAGTCCGCGACCGCCGTCCAGAAGTCCGGGCCGCGCTCGACGGAGAACTCCCAGAGCGAGCGGTAGTCGTCCACCTCGACGCCGCGTTCGGCGCGCAGCCACTGGCGGAAGGCTTCGATCTTGGTGTCGGCAACGTGGCTCGGCTCAGGGCGCCAGAGCACTTCGGGGGCGTCGGCGGTGTGCGTCACGTCACGACTGTAATACCGCTCAACGCAGGTGGGCGTCGAACCAATTCAGGGTTCGCTGCCACGCCTCGGCGGCCGCGCCCGGGTCGGCGTCGAAGCGGTGGTTCGCGCCCGGGTAGTGGACGACGTTGGTGGCGACCTTCGCCGACGCCGCCGCGTCGCGCAGCCGCTCGACCTCGGCGCCACCCGCTTCGTCGCCGGCGTCGCCGTACATGCCGAGCCACGGGCTGGTGAGCTTCCCGGCGATCTCGACCAGCGCGGGCAGTTCGGCGGCCTGCTGCCCGCCGACGCTGACGGCCGCGCCCAGCCGGCGGTGCGAGGCGACGACGAGCGCCGCGGTGCCACCGAGGTCGAAGCCCATCACGCCGAGCAAGTCGGCCTGGACCCCGCGGTCGACGAGCCAGGCGAGTGTGATGTCCGTCGCGTCGAGCAGGTCCTGCTGCGTCAGCTCCGCGTTCTCGAGGTGCGGCGTGACGGTCAGCCAGCCTTCGAGGGCGAGGCTGGCGAGCAGCAGTTTCACACCGTCGGTGACGCCGTCCGCCTCGTGCAGGACCACCAAACCGCCGCGTAGCGACCCTTCCGGTTCCGAGAAGGTCAGGGTCAGGGCCCGGCCGTCGGTGCGCTGGTAGTCCACGGTGCTGGTCGACGTCATTGCGTCACTCAATCACTTGGAGGTGAACGGAAGGAACCCAGTCTCGCAGGTCTCCTGGTGAGATACCGCCTGAAGGGAGTCGCGGGGCGGCGGCCGGAAAAGATACGGTGACTGGGTTGTCCCGTTCAACCGGAGGAGCGCCGAAGATGTCGTCCGTGTCCCCTCGTGCCGACCTCGAATCGTTGCCGAAGTACGTTCCCGGCCGGACGATCGAAGGCGCGATCAAGCTGGCGAGCAACGAGGTGCCCGGCGGTGCGCTGCCGAGCGTCGCGCAGGCCATCGCCGAGGCCGCGGCCGGTATCAACCGCTACCCCGACACCGGCTCGCAGGTGCTGCGCGAGCGGCTGGCGCGCGAGCTGGACGTGCCGGTGGAGCGCGTCGCGATCGGCTGCGGCTCGGTGTCGCTGTGCCAGCAGACGATCCAGGCGGCCTGCGCCCCCGGCGACGAGGTGCTCTTCGGCTGGCGGTCGTTCGAGGCCTACCCGATCGTGACGCAGGTGGCGCACGCGAAGCCGGTGCTGGTCCCGATCACCGAGGGCCAGGAGCTGGACCTCGACGCGATGCTCGCGGCGATCACCGACCGGACGCGCGTGGTCTTCGTCTGCAACCCCAACAACCCGACCGGCACGGCGATCCGGCGCGCGGAGCTGGAGCGGTTCCTCGACGCCGTCCCGCAGCGTGTGCTGGTGGTGCTGGACGAGGCCTACAAGGAGTTCGTCACCGACCCCGAGGTGCCCGACGGCGTCGAGTACACGCGGACGCGCTCGAACGTCATGGTGCTTCGCACGTTCTCGAAGGCGTACGGCCTCGCGGGCCTGCGCGTCGGTTACGCCGTCGCGCCGGAGCCGATCGCGGACGCCCTTCGCCAGGTGTACGTCGCCTTCTCGGTGAACATGCTGGCCCAGGTGGCCGCGCTGGCGTCGCTCGACGCGGCCGACGAGCTGCTTGCGCGCTGCCAGGAGATCGTCGCCGAACGCGGGCGGGTGCGCGACGCACTGCTCGCGGCCGGGTACCAGGTGCCCGAGACGCAGGCGAACTTCGTCTGGCTGCCGCTGGGTGACCAGGCCGTGCCGTTCGCCGAGCACGCGCTGGACCGCAAGCTGGTGGTGCGGCCGTTCGCCGGCGACGGCGTGCGCGTGACGATCGGGACCCGCGAGGAGAACGACCTCTTCCTGGCCGCGGCGCGCGACTTCAGTCGCTGAACTGCTTGACGACCAGCTGGATCACGGCGGCGACGCCGATCACGACGATGACGCCGCGCAGCACCGCCGGCGGCAGCTTCCGGCCGATCTTCGCACCGAGGAAGCCGCCGGCGGTCGAGCCCACGGCCAGCCACAGCACGACGGGCCAGCTGATCGGCGCGACGAACGCGTAGATCACGCCGGCGACGACGTTCACCACGGCGGCGAGGACGTTCTTGACGCCGTTGAGCTTCTGCAGCGGTTCGGACAGCAGCATCCCCATGACCGCCATCAGCATCACGCCCTGCGCGGCGGTGAAGTAGCCGCCGTAGATGCCGATGAGGAAGATGAAGAACATCAGCAGCGGGCCGGCTTTGTGCTCGGTTTCGCCGTTCTCTTCGCGGCGCTTCGCGACCCACTTCGAGACGCGCGGCTGCACGATCACGAGGATCACGGCGAGGCCGACGAGCACCGGGACGACGGCTTCGAAAGCGTCCTTCGGCAGCGACAGCAGCAGGATCGTGCCGCCGATGGCGCCGAGGAACGACGCGACGGCGAACTTCGCGGTCTGCCGCCAGTAGCCGGTGAGCTCGTGCCGGTAACCCCAGGCGCCGCTGAGGGTGCCGGGCGCGAGGCCGATGGCGTTGGACGTCGTCGCGGTCACGGGCGAGTAGCCCAGCGCCACGAGGACGGGGAACGTCACCAGCGTCCCCGACCCGACGACGGCGTTGATGGTGCCCGCCCAGATCCCGGCGACCACCACGATCACCGCGTGCCACCACGTCATTTAGCACTCACGTGCGGAGCCTAAGCATGTCGGCGCGGGGCCGCGAAGCGGATGGGCCCAGATGTGGCAGGCGAGACAGTCACTTCGGGGTGAACACGCAGAATTCGTTCCCTTCCGGGTCGGCCAGCACGTCCCATTCGATGTCGTCGTCGCGGGCGCGGACCAGGGTCGCGCCCAGGTCCAGCAGTTCGGTCTTGTCGCCGAAGACGTCCAGGTGCATGCGGTTCTTGCCCGCCTTCGGCTCCGGGACCGGGTTGAGCCAGATCAACGGCCCGTCGCCGGCCGGGTCGACGATCGGGACCGGCCAGCCGGCCGGGCGTTCGTCGCCGGTGAGGGAGTCTCGGCGGACGTACCCCATCGCCCGGCACCACCAGTCGGCCAGGGCCTGGTGGTCGGTCGCGTCGAGGGCGAGGTCCTTGAACCGCGCGGTCATCGCGCTCCTTCCGGTACGTGGGCGGGTACCACTTCGGACGCCACCCGCCAGCCGAGCGCGCCATACAGGCCGCGCCCGGCTTCCGAAGCCAGCAACGCACTCGACTTCGCACCGGCCGCGATGCCCAGGCGGTGCACCACCACCCGGCCGAGCCCGCGCCGCCGGTGGGCGGGCTCGGTGCTGATTCGGTCGAACACCGCCACGCGGCCGGCCGCCGCGACCCGGCCGTGGGCCGCCTCGTCGCCGTCGGAGGTCACCGCGACGGACCACACCGGCCGGCCGCCGTGCACCGCCACCTCGTACCCCGCCGGCACCTCGGCGGGCGGGATGCCGCCGTCGAACGTCATCAGGTACTCCGTCTCCCCCGTCTCCCATTCGGGTGTCAGGCCCGCGAGCACCGCGGCCCGCGCGCCGCACGTCTTCAGCCACCTGCCCGGCTCCTCCACCGGCGCCGATACCGCCCGTGAGACCGCCCAGCCCCGCACCCACGCCCCCAGGATGTCCATGTCCGCGATCATGACAGGCACCCCCGACAGTTTCCGCAAGCTGAGAGGATGGGCGGCGTGGACACCGAGCAGGTCTGGAGCGCGACCGTCGACCGGCTGCGGTCGCTGATCGACTCCGGGAAGCTGCCGCCGGGCTCGCGGCTGCCCGCCGAACGCGTGCTCTGCGAGGACCTGGGCATCAGCCGGGGGTCGCTGCGGCAGGCCCTGCGCGTCCTCGACTCCATCGGGTACGTCCGGATCCGCGCCGGCTCCGGCACCTACGTCCGCGAGCAGCGGGAACAGCCCCTGCGGACGTGGTTCACCGAGCACGACCAGCTCGTCGAAAAGCTCTTCGACCTGCGCGCGACCGTCGAGCCGACGCTCGCCGAACGGCTCGCCGGGCAGGCGAGCGCGAAGACCGTGAGCCGCCTGGAGGACAACGTCGCCGAGATGGCGCGGGCGGCCGAGGACGGCGACATGCTGCACGTCATCGCCGCCGACGCCGAGTTCCACCGGGTGATCGCGCAGAACGCGGGCAACGACGACGTCGCCGGGCTGCTGCGGTCGGTCCTCGCCCTGGTCGGCGAGGAGCGCCGGGCGGCGCTGCGGCTGCCGGGCCAGATCCGCAAGGCGGTCGACGACCACCGCGCGATCCTCGACGCGATCCGCCGGTCCGACCCGGCCGCGGCCCGCGAGCTGACGCTGAAGCACCTCGTCGACGCCAAGACGTACGCGCACGACTTCGCCGCGGAGGAACGCTGATGGAGAAGGTGCACTTCACCGAGGAAAAGGCCACCATGCTCGCCACGTTGTACGGCCGAGCGCTCGACAGCCGCGAGGCCGACCCGATCCTCGGCGACCGCGCGGCCGACGAGGCCGTCCGCCAGATCGACTACGACTTCGCCAGGCTCGGCATCAACCGCGACACCGCCGTGAGCGTCGTCCTGCGCGCGAAGCCGATCGACGCGTGGGCCGCGGAGTACCTGGCGGAGCACCCGGACGCGATCGTGCTGCACCTGGGCTGCGGGATGGACACCCGGTTCCAGCGGCTGGCGCCGCCGCCGACGGTGCACTGGTACGACGTCGACTACCCGGAGGTGGTCGAGCTGCGCGAAAAGCTGTACGCGGCCGCGCCGAACCACACGAACATCGGCACGTCGGTGACCGATTTCGAGTGGCTGGACCAGGTGCCGCCGGACCGGCCGGCGCTGATCGTCGCCGAGGGTTTGACGATGTACCTGACGCCTGCGGACGGCACGGAGTTGATCCGGCGGCTGGTCGCGAAGTTCCCTTCGGGGGAAGTGATCGGCGACGTGTTCAGCAAGCTGGGCATCAAGGCGCAGAAGCTGAACACCCCGGTCCGGCGCGCGAAGGCGACCCTGAAGTGGGGCATCGACGACCCGCACGAGCTGGAGCGGTACGGCCTGACGCTGGTGTCCTCTTTGGACGCGGCGCACTGGTCGACGCCGGAGGTGCTGGCCCGGCTGCGGCCGGTCACGCGGTTCCAGTTGCGGACGCTGAAGTACTTCCCGCCGCTGGCGCGGATGGCGCGCATCGTGCGGTACCGCTTCTAGCGCGACTCCAGCACCCGTGCCACGAACTTGTGCAGCTTCTCCTCCAGCCGCGCGAGGCGTTCCTCCAGGGTGAGCGTCTCGTACGGCTGGGGCACGTCGGACTTCAGCTCGCCGCGGACGTACTGGCAGCAGCCGAGGTTCGCGCACGCGTAGGTGCCCAGCGTGTTGCCCTCGCGACCGGCCTTCCCGGCACGCCGGCCAGAGAACAGCGTGATGTCGGCGAGCCCGTGGGTCGTGGTGCAGAAGCCGCAGATGTTGCTGCGCAGGCGTGACTTCGGCGCCGGGGCGGCACGCAGGGCGAGCCCGACCACCTCGCCGCGGAAGGGCAGCACGAGGTAGGCGCGCGAAGGCGCCTTCGGGTCGCGCCAGCCGAGGAACTCCCGCTTCGCCCACGGGATGTCCTCGGGCCGGGCGGGCAGCGTCACGCCCTTGGCTTCGCCGCGGGTGCAGTTGACGAACGAGGCCCGGATCTCGTCCTGGCCGAGTGGGTCCATGATCCGCACGGTAACCAGCGGGCACCGGCGGTGGCCACGCATTTTCGGCCGTACGATCAACGCCGTGCGCAAGATCGCCGTGAAGAACTTCCGGGTCGTGTTGCGCACCAGCCTGGGCTTCGCCGGGCTCGGCGTCGGCTCCAGCGTCGCCGGCTCCGGCGTAGTCGCGCTGCTGCTCCTCCTGCAAGGCCTGCCCGGCGACGTCGGCGACCGCGGATGGGTCCTCGGCCTGACCGCCGCCGCCATCGTGGCCGGGTCGCTGCTCGCCGGGACGCTCTGGACCGCCTGGCTGCAGCGGCGGACCGCCGTCTGGTTCGTGCTCGGCCGGCCGCCGTCGGAAAGCGAAGCCCGCCGAGCCCTGCGGCTGCCCGTCGACATGGCCGTCGTCAGTGGCACCCTCTGGCTCATCGGGACCGTCGTGCTCAGCGTGCTGGCCGGCGTGCTCGGGTCCGGTGAAGACGCCGTCGGCATGGCGACCGTCATCGGGCTCGGCGGCCTCACCACCGTCGGGCTCACCTACCTCGCCGCCGAGTGGGTCGCGCGCCCCGTGATGACCATCGCGCTGGCCGTCCTGCCGCCGCGCGGATCGCTGCCCGTCACCGTGCTCACCCGGCTCGTCGTCACCTGGGCGCTCGCCAGCGGGGTCCCCTTCGTCGGCGTCCTGCTCGTCGCCACGCCGCCCGACCTCGGCTCCGGCAACCACACCGCCAGCCTGATCATGCTGTCGGTCATCGGCCTCGCGGTCGGCGCCATCGGGACCGCGCTGCTGGCCCGGGCCGTCGCCGCGCCCCTGCACCGGCTGCGCGTGGCCCTCGACCGGATCGCCCGCGGCGACAACGAAGTCGCGGTCGACGTCGACGACTCCAGCGAGATCGGCCTGCTCCAGACGTCGGTCAACCAGCTCGCCGCCGGGCTGCGCGAGCAGGCGCGGATGCGGGACCTGTTCGGCAGGCACGTCGGCGCCGACGTCGCCCGGCACGCCCTCGAACACGGCGCGTCGCTGTCCGGCGACGTCCGCGAGGTCACGGCGTTGTTCGTCGACGTCGTCGACTCGACCGCGCTCGCCTACCGCACCCCGCCGGAAGAGCTGGTGCGGAAGCTGAACCGCCTGTTCGCCGCCGTCGTCTCCGCGGTGAACGCCCGCGGCGGGCTCGTCAACAAGTTCCAGGGCGACGCCGCGTTGTGCATCTTCGGCGCCCCGACGCGGCTCTCGGACGCACCGACGGCCGCGCTCGCCGCGGCCCGCGCGATCCGGGACGAGGTGTGCGCGGACGGCGAGCTCGACCTCGGCATCGGCGTCTCCGGCGGCCCGGTGTTCGCCGGGCAGCTCGGCACCAGCAGCCGGCTCGAGTACACCGTGATCGGCGACGCCGTCAACGAGGCCGCGCGGCTGACCGAGCTGGCCAAGGCGGTGCCATCACGGATCCTCGCCAGCGACGCCGTCGTCTCCGCCGCACTGCCGAGCGAACGCGCGCACTGGGAGAAGCACGGCGAGCTCGAGCTGCGCGGCCGCCAGGAGGCGACGCCGACCTGGACGGCCCGCCCGGAACCTCAGGACAGCTGACCCAGATCCGGCCAGCGCAGCACCGTCGAGCCCCAGGTCAGGCCCGCACCGAACGCGCTGAGCAGCACGCGGTGCCCGGGCGCGAGGGTGCCGTCCGCCTGGGCGTCGGCCAGGGCGAGCGGAATCGACGCGGCGCTCGTGTTGCCGACGCGGTCGATGTTCGCGACGACGGCGTCGGCCGGCATGCCGAGCTGCTTCGCCGTCGCCTGCAGGATCCGGATGTTCGCCTGGTGGCCGACGAAGCGGTCGACGTCGCCGACCATCCAGCCCGCGCGGTCCAGGACGGTCCGCGACGACTCGGCCATCCGCGCGCACGCGTGCCGGAACACCGCGGTGCCCTGCATCGCGAGGAAGCGGTCGCCCGGCTGGTCGGACAGCCGCCGCCGCGCGCCGCCGGCCTCGACCCACAGCAGGTCGGCGTGCTCGCCCTCGCTGTGCAGATCGAACGGGCCGAACGCGCCGGGCTCGTCGGGGTCGCCGGCCCGCAGCAGGACCGCGCCCGCCCCGTCGCCGAAGATCGGGACGGTCGTGCGGTCCTCGGGGTCGATGAGCGTGGTGAAGGTGTCGGCGCCGATCACCAGGACGCGCTCGGCGATGCCGCCGGCGATGAAGCCGGCCGCCGTGGCGAGCGCGTAGACGAAGCCGCTGCAGACGGCGTTGACGTCGAAGGCCGCGGCCGTGCCGAGCCCGAGCCGGGCGGCGACCTGCGGCGCGCTGGCCGGGCAGGGCTGGTCGGGGGTCGACGTCGCGAGGACGACGGCGTCGGCGGAGGCGCCGCCGAGTGCTTCGCGGCCCGCCCCGACCGCGAGGTCCACAGTGGACTCCTCGGGCCCCGCGACGCGGCGCTCCCGGATGCCGGTGCGGGTCCGGATCCACTCGTCCGTGGTGTCGAGCCGGGCGGCGATCTCGTGGTTGTCCAGGACTTTCGTCGGCAACCACGAGCCGAGGCCGGTCAGCACGGCGGCAGGTGCGGGCACGGGAGAGCCTCCCCACGCCGGCGGGTTGGCGGAGCGACCGGCTGGTCTTCCACTTCTATGGGCTACCCCCTGGTAGACCGGTGAGTTGTGTTCCAGGTCACGAAAAAAGTTGTTTCACTTTCGCCTGGGACGGAGTAGTGAGCGGCGTCACGGTGGAGTGAGCCGGCAGCGAACTCGCGGCAAACCGTCGGGGGTCCCGGTTAGCCTGCTGGAGTGCAGACACCCGACCTCGACCAGCTGGACATCGCCATCCTCGCCTGCCTCCAGGAGGACGCCCGCACGATCGCCGAGACGATCGGGGCGAAGGTGGGTCTCTCCGCCGCGGCGGTGCAACGGCGGATCAAGCGGCTGCGCGAGGCGGGCGTCATCGAGCGCGAGGTCGCGGTGCTGTCGCCGGCGGCGCTCGGGCTGAGCATGACGTTCGTGGTCATGGTCGAGCTGGAGCGGGAGAACCTCGCGGTGCTGGACGCGTTCCGCCGCCAGGTCCTGGCCGACGACTGCGTCCAGCAGTGCTACTACGTCACCGGCAACGCCGACTTCGTGCTGGTCGTGACGTGCCCGAACATGGCGGGCTTCGAGGCGTTCACCCGGCGGATGTTCTTCGACAACCCGAACGTCCGGCACTTCACGACGAGCGTCGCGATGGACCGGGTGAAGGTCGGGCTCACCCTCCCGCTGGGGCCGTAGGCGGGGTCCAGGACCACAGCTTCTCCGTCTGCTTCCGCACCACCGACGCGGGCGCGCGCATGCCGAGCCGGTTGACCGCGTACCCGAGCCGTGACGTCGTCAGCGCCATCGAACCTTTCCGCCGGGCCATCCGCGCGATGCCGTGGGTCCGCGCGAGCCGGGCGCGGTCGTAGCCCTCGAGCCCGACCGCGGCGAGCGTCACCGCGTCCTCGATCGCCTGGCACGCGCCCTGGCCCATGTCGGGCGTCATCGCGTGGGCCGCGTCGCCGAGCAGGGCCACCCGGCCGCGGACGTACGACGGCAGCGGCGGCAGGTCCGTGACGTCGTTGTGCAGCACCTTCGGTGTCACGTCGAGGAGCGGCTCGACGTGCCAGCCCCGCACTCGGCGCCGGACTTCGGCCAGGTCGTCCTCGTAACGGACGCCCGGCCGGTTCTCGTGCACCGCGAGCGCCCAGTACACCCGGCCGCCGCCGATCGGGTGGACCAGGAAGTACGCGCCGCGGCCGAAGGTGAACGTGCCGGCGTGCTCGACGCCGGGTTCGGTCACGCCCCGCCAGACCGTGTAGCGGAAGCGGGGCGCGATCCCGGGCCACAGCGCCTCGCGGACCGCGCTGTGGATGCCGTCCGCGCCCACCACCAGATCGGCCGTCACCCGTCCGGTGTCGTGGACGACTTCCCCGTCCGGGGTAACGTCGCGGACCGCGCAGCCGGTCCGGACGACGTCCCGCGGCAGCTCGGCGGCGAGCAGGCGGTGCAGGTCCGCGCGGTGGAAGCAGGACAACGGCGTGTCGTGCGCCGGGTCGAAGCGCCGCAGGAACTCCCCCGACGGCAGGCACAGGTTGTACGCGGCTTGCGACGGCGTCGCGGCCGCCCGGACCTTTTCCCCGACGCCGAGCGCGTCCAGTGCCCGCAGCGCGTTCGGCGCGATCGACAGCCCGGCGCCGACTTCGCCCAGCTCGGGTGCGCGTTCGAGCACTTCGACGTCCCAGCCCGCTTCGAGGAGGGCGAGCGCCGCCGTGACGCCTCCGATGCCCGCCCCTGCCACCACTGCTTTCACCGCGGTCCCTCCAGAGCTTCGGCCAGCCAGGCGAAGGTGTCCCGCGCCGCGCGGACGCGGGCGGCGCGCTCGTCGCCGGGTCCGAACAGCGCCAGGCCGTCGTCGGCGATGGCGACGAACGAGGCGAGCGTGGCGATGCGCTCGCGGACCACGCGCGGCCAGGCGTCGTCGTCGATGCGGAAGTAGGTCGTGCGGTCGCCCGGCACGCGCTGCTTGCGGACCAGCCGGGCGGCGGTCAGCAGGTTCATGTTCGAGGTGAGCGACGCCCGGCTCGCGCCGATGGCCTCGGCGATCGCGGTCGCCGACTGGGCGGGCGGGTCGCAGACCATCAGCCAGCCGAGGATGCGGCCGGCGATCGGCGGGATGCCGTACTGCTCGGCGAAGAAGGCCGCGGCGCGCTCCGCCCAGGCTGTTCGCTCGTCCATGCTAGTGGACACTAGCATCTTCTGAAGCAAGATATGCTGGGGTTCTTGGGGGAAGCATGCTTCGACACCGCCGGATCTTCCTGGCCGCGACGCTGATCGACGCGCTCGGCAGCGGGCTTTGGGTGCCGTTCGCGCTGCTGTTCCTGGTGCACGGCCAGGGCATGGGCCTGCTCGACGCGGGCACGTCGCTGAGCACCGGCGCGCTGCTCGCGCTCGTCACGGGCCCGGCGACCGGCGCGGCCATGGACCGCTTCGGGCCGCGGGCGCTGCTCATCGCGGGCAACCTCGTGCGGGTGGGGGCCTTCTGCGCTTATCCACTGGTGCACACCGGCTGGCAGGTGATCGTGGTGTCGGTCGTGGCCGGCTTCGGCGACCGGTTGTTCTGGACGTGCAACGCGCCGATGGTCGCCCGGTTGACGTCGGGGAGCGCGACGGACCGCATGCTGGCGACGCAGACGGTGGGGCGTTTCGCGGGCGCGGGGGTCGGCGCGGCCGCGATGGCGGTGCTGCCGACGATCACGAGCCAGGCGGCGTTCCACGCACTGGCGTACCTGAACGCGGCGAGCTTCGCGGTGGCCGCCGTCCTGATCGCGCTACTACCGGAGCTTTCACGTGAAAGCTCCCACCAGGGAGCGGAGCTTTCACATGAAAGCTCCGCGTCCGGGAGCTGGCGGGCCGTGCTCACCAACCGGCCGTTCACCGGCTTCTGCGTCACCCACACGGCTTTCACGCTCGCCAGCGCGAGCAAGTTCGCCGTCCTCCCCATCGTCGTGCGGGATCTGCTGCACGGTCCACAGTGGATCGCCGGGACCGCGATCACGCTCGGCACCGTGGTCGTCGTCACCGCGCAGCGCCCGATCGTCTCGCTGCTCGCCGGGCGCAGCCGGACCGCCGGGCTCCTCGGCGCCGCGACGCTCTTCGCGGTTTCCTTCGCGCTGCTGATCCCGTTGGAAATCGTCCCCCTGACCGTCGCCGCCGCGCTGATCCTCGTGGCGAGCCTCGGCTTCTCCGTCGCCGAAGCGATGTTCGGCCCCACCGGTACGGCGGCGGCCGCCGCGGCCGCGCCCGCCGGTTCCGAAGGCCGGGCCAGCTCGATCTTCCAGCTCTCCTGGGGCCTGCCCGTCGCGCTCGCGCCCGGGCTGCTGGCCGTCCTGCTCAGCGTCAGCAACGCGCTGACCTGGTCCGTGCTGGCCCTGACCTGCACGGCGGCCGTCCCGGCCCTGCTCGTGCTGCGGAAGAAGCTGCCCGGAGCGCTGCGCGAACCGTCACCGGCAGTCGCCGGGTGAACGCAAGGGGTATGTGCCGGACGTTACACCACAATGGACGGATGCAACCGATCAAGTGAACGTGAGAGTTTCTTCGTCATGACCGTCGTGCCTGGTCATCTCCTCCTCGAACAGTTCGCGCCGCGCGAACCGCCACCGGACTCCAGGAGGGGCCATGCAGACCGACGCCGTTCACCAGAGCCAGTTCGTGGTGCTGAACGAAAGCACCACGCCCGTCCTGTCCCGCCTGTCCTACCACGCCGACGAGCCGTTCGCGGTCACCGTGGCGTTCCGGACCGAGCGCGGCCGGTGGATCGAGTGGACCTTCGCGCGTGACCTCCTGGTCGACGGCCTCGACGAGCCGGCCGGGCTCGGCGACGTCCGGATCCGCCCGGATCTGTCCGAGGACGAAGACTTCCTGACCCTGGAAATCGAGTCACCGGACGGCTATGCGTCGTTCGAGCTCGAAGTCGAGGACGTCCGCAGCTTCCTCGACGCCTCCTACGAACTGGTGCCGCTCGGCGAGGAGAGCGCGCACTTCGACGTCGACGGGCTGATCGAGGAGATCAGCAACGTCTGACCCCTGAACCTCCCAATCCCGCGGCGAGGACGAAGGGCGGGTTTCGAGTGCGCTGGAGGCACTCGAAACCCGCCCTTTCGCTATGCCGGGGTCAGCTGGTCTTCAGGGTGGTGCCGGTGCCGGAAAGCGCGCCGGCGATCGGGTAGAAGTACGTCACGCTGGTGTTGCCGCCGGACAGGATGCCCTGCGCGTAGTTGCCGGCGATGAACCCGCCGCCGGAGTCACCGGCCGCCGAGCGGACGTTGGTCGCGGTCATGCCGTTGACCGTGCCCTCGGCGTAGCGGACGCTCTGGTTCTTGGCGCCGATGGTGCCGCAGGTCCAGCCGGTGGTCGAGCCGGCCTTGCAGACCGACGAGCCGGTCGCCGCGTTCGACGACCCGCGCACCGCGGTCCCGTTGTTCATCTGCGCGACCGGGGTCCAGTTGCTGTTGGTCCGGACCGCCGCGTAGTCGGCACCCGGGAAGCGGTAGGTGATCCAGCTGCCGAGCGAGGCGCCGTTCGACCCGGTCAGCGAGCCGCCGCCGGTGAGCGCGCCGCAGTGGCCGGCGGTGACGAAACCGGTCGTGGTGGCGAAGCCGACCGAGCAGCGCGAAGAGCCGCCGATGTAGTAGGCGTCCCCACCGCGGATGTTGGCGTGCAGCGTGGGTTTCGCGGCCGCGTCGAGGATCGTGACCGACGACTTGTCCACACCGGACTGCGTGAGGAACGCGTCGGCGGCGGCGCGCTGCCCCTGCAGGACGGAGAGCGTGACGCGGTTGGTGACGGAGTCCACGCCCCAGCCGGTGATCGCGTACGGCGCGGAGCTGTCGAGGGCCTTGAACCTGTCCACAGTGGAGTCGAGCTGGCGGGCGCTGAACTTCACGACCTCCGCCTCGGCCCCGGACGCCTGGATCTTCGCGACCGACGCGGCGTCCGTCGTCTGGATGTGCGCCTTGCCCGTGGCGGCGTTGTAGGTGGCGCCGCCGAAGGCGTCGCCGAGCGTCGCGCTGACGGCCTCGGTGACCTTGTTCGCGACGTCTTCGCTCTTCAGCCGCGTCAGCACCTGGTCGTGGGTCAGACCGAGGTCGCGCTGCATGGCGGGCACGATGTCCGGGTTCAGCAGGTCCTGGCCCGACGCGGGAACGGCGACGGAGACGAGCGCGCCCGTCGTCATCACCGCGGCGGCAGCGGCACCGAAGAGTCTGGCGATCTTCATGCTTCTCCCTAGGTGGTTACGCGCGGCTCTGCACCGGCCACGCAGTGGTACTCCCCCGGGTGAGGGTCCCCGCAGTGGGCGTTACGGTGCAATCCGGGCGCCCGGCGAATGGGTATACGCATTCACCCCGGACGAATCCCCTGCTCCAAGCGGTCCGGACCGGCGGCTGTCACCCGGTCGGACAGGTCCTTAAGTAGGGTTTCCGTGAACTACTTTCAGTAGCCGACACACCGCCCTGAACGTGTTAAGCACCGCCGGAACGTGCGAATCGCCGAAGTTTCGTACGCGCGGTGACCCCGGACCGGCCGATCCCGCGGCAAACCGGTGACAGCGGGTAGGCGGACGTGTGACGGTGGTACCGACCACCTATTCGGTTAATGGTTTACGGAGCGTCGAGCGCTGCTTAGGCTCCGCGCACACCCCGGTAGGCGTCGAGGAGGTCGGTTATGTGGCTGACGGCTCCCCGCCCCACCACGGTGAGCGTCCGGTCCGGACCCGCCCGGCTGACCGGCCGCGACACCGAGCTCGACGCCATCGTCGCCGTGCTCAAGCGGCGCCCGGCCGCCGTCCTGATCGAGGGCGAGCCCGGCATGGGCCGCACCCGGCTGCTCGCGGAGATCGGGCGCCGCAAGGAGTTCGACGGCGGCCGCGTGCTCACCGGCGCGTGCCAGCCGCTGCGGGAACCGTTTCCCTACGGGCCCGTCCTGGAAGCGCTTCGCGCGGTCGGCGACGCCCCACTCGGGCCACTCAGCCCGGTCGCCGGCGTGCTGCGGCCGTTGCTGCCGGAGCTCGCGGAAGCGCTTCCTCCGCGCCCCGAACCCCTGCCCGACCCGGTCGCCGAACGCCACCGCGTCTTCCGCGCGGTGCGGGAGCTCCTGCAGGCCTGCGGCCCCACGCTCGTACTGATCGACGACCTCCAGTGGGCCGACGAGGACACCCGCGACCTCATGCGGTTCCTCGCCGGCTCGATGCCGCCGGAGCTGGCCGTGGTGGCCACCCACCGGTCCGCGACCGACGTGCGGCCCGGCCCGCTCGGCGCCCCCTTCCGGACCGACCAGGCCGTCCATTCCGCGCGGGTCGCGCTCGGCGCGCTCGACGTCGCCGCCGTGCGCGCGCTCGCGGTCGAAATCCTCGAACTGCCCCGCGTCACCGACGAGTTCGCCGCGAAGCTGCACGAGTGCACCGCCGGGATCCCGTTCGTGGTCGAGGAAACCCTGCGGGCCCTGCGCGAAGCGGCCGAGCGGCTGCCGGTCGGCGAAGTCCTCTCCGACCGGATGCTGGAGAACCTCGAAGTGCCGGTGCTGCTGCGGGAAGCCGTCACCGAACGGCTTTCCGCGCTCCCTGAGCACGCCGTCCGGCTCGCGGGCGCGGCCGCCGTGCTCGGTGTCGGTGCCGAAGCCGCCGTGCTCGGTGAACTCGCCGGCCTGTCCGACGACTCCCTCCGCACCGCGCTGCTCGCCGCGTTGTCCGGCGGCGTGCTCGGCGAAGTCGGCGACAGCAAGTACGGCTTCCGGCATCCGTTGGCGCGCAAGGCGGTCTACGACACGGTGAGCGGACCGGAACGCGCATTGCTGCACGCGCAGGCGATCCGCGTGCTCGCCGCGCAACCGGCACCGCCGTTGACACTGCTGGCGCGGCACTCCCGCGCGGCCGGCCGCATCGACCAGTGGCGGCACTACGCCGAAGCCGCCGCGGACGAGGCCGTCACCCGCGGCGAGACGTCCCGCGCGATCGACCTCCTGCAGTCCGTGCTCGCCGAGCCCGGCCCGGCGCAGTCGGACATCGGGCGCGTCGCCGGCAAGCTGAGCCAGGTCGCGCTGCGGGGGTTCCGCCCCGACGTGATCGGCACGCTGCAGCGCGTCCTCGAGGAGGTGACGCTGCCGCCGTCGGTCCGCGGCTCGATCCGGCTGAGCCTCGGCATGCTGCAGGTCCGGACCATCGGCGGGCTCGGCCGTGGCCGCCTCGAGGTCGAGCGCGCGGTCGGCGAGCTGACCGACCGGCCCGACCTCGCCGCGCGCGGGATCACGCTGCTCGCCCAGCCGATCGACGGGCTGACGCCGTTGTCGTGGCACGAATCCTGGCGCGCCCGCGCGGGTGAGGTGTACGAGCGGCTCGACGACCCCGAGCTGCGGCTCGCGCTGACCGCCGACCGCATCGCGGCGGCGTCGCACGTCGGCGACGGCTCGGCGTGGGCGGAGTTCGAGGCGCTCCCGGACACCGTCGGCACGGTCGCCGAGCGCGTCCAGCTGGCCCGGCTGTGGTGCAACCTCGCCGACGGCCAGTCGTGGGCGGGCCACCTCGACCGCGCGGAACGGCTGGTGACCGAAGGCGTCCGGCGCGCGACCGACGCGGGCGCGTTGTACGCGATCGGCTTGATCCAGGGCACCCGCGTGCGGCTGGACTGGGTGCGCGGGCGCTGGAGCGGCCTCGCGGAAGCCGCCGAGCAGCTGCGGGACAGCTATCCGGAGCTGGGCCCGATCGTCATGGAGTCGTCGCTGGTGCTCGGCGGGCTCGCGGCTGTGCGCGGCGAGTTCGCCGCCGCGCAACGGCACCTGGCCGCGGCGAGCGTGCACGCGCCGGACCGCGGGCCGATCCCGGTGGTGCTGTCGGCCGCCGGGGTGCTGATCTCGGTGCTGCTGGCGACCGACGACGTCGACGGCGCGTGCGCGGTGGCCGACACGGCGGTGGCCGCGGCCGGGCGCAAGGGCGTCTGGATCTGGGCAGCGGCGCTGGTCCCGGCGGCCGCGCAGGCGTACGCGCGGGCCGGGCGCTGGCCCGAGGCGGACAGCGTGGTCGAGGCGTTCGCCCGGGGCATCGACGGCCGGGACGCGCCGGTCGCCGCGGCCGCGTTGGTGGCCGGCCGGGCGGTGTTGCTGGAAGCGCGGGGCAAGCACCTGGCCGCGGCGACGCTGTTCGACGAAGCCGCGTCGGGGTACGCGGCGCTGCCGATGCCCTATCCCGCGACCGCCATGCGCGAACGGGCGGCGATGTGCCGCCTCGCCGCGGGCAACCGGGACGCCGTCGAAGAGCTGACCGCGGCGGCCGAGGCGTACGAGCAGCTGGGCGCCACCCGCGATGCCGGACGCTGCCGTCACCAGCTGCGCGAGCACGGCGCGTGGGCGCCTTCGCAACGCGGCCGGCGCGGATACGGGAGCGAGTTGTCGCCGCGGGAACGCGAAGTCGCGCGGATGCTCGCGGAGGGACGGACGAACCGGGAGATCGCGGACGGGCTGTTCCTCTCGCCGCGCACGGTCGAACAACACGTCGCCAAGGTCCTGCGAAAACTCGGGGCCCGCTCCCGGACGGACGTGGCCCGCAAGTTGCCCGGCGAAGTGACGACCGCCCCCGCCGGCTGACCCAGCCCGCACTTTCACGTGAAAGTGCCGACCTGGGGGCCGCACTTTCACGTGAAAGTGCGGGGGGTGGCCTAGCGTGGGCCGGTGACTGAAAAGGCACTTCCCGCCTGGCGCCGGCGGACCTCCGGGGAGACGCGCTGGCCCGCGATGGGCGTCGTCGTCGCCACCCTCGTGCTGCAGGTCGTCCTGCCCGACGACATGGCGCTGCAGCCGTGGTGGCTGCTGCCCGCCGTCTCGGGGCTGCTGGTCGTAGCGCTGCTGCTGGTCAACCCGGGCCGGATGTCGCAGTTCAGCGCCGTCGAACGGGTCATCTCGCTGCTGCTCGTCGCCGCCGTGACGGCGGTGAACGCCGGCTCCGCCGTCACGCTCGTCTACCGCATCGCGGCCGGCACGATCGGCGACCACGCCGGGGCCGTGCTGGTCACCGGCGGGATCGTCTACTGGACGAACATCGTCGCCTTCTCGCTCTGGTACTGGGAGTTCGACCGCGGCGGCCCCGGCCGGCGGGCCGCAGGCCGGGCGGAGTTCCCCGACCTGCAGTTCCCGCAGATGGCCGACCCGGACCTGGCGCACCAGGACTGGGAACCGTCCTACCTGGACTACCTCTACTTCTCGTTCACCAACGCGGCCGCCTTCAGCCCCACCGACGTCATGCCCCTGCGGATCTGGGCGAAGCTGACGATGATGCTGCAGGCCATCGTCTCGCTGGTGCTGGCGGTGATGGTGGTCGCCTGGGCCATCAACAACCTGAAGTGATTCAGTGCCGCGAGATGGTGAAGCTCTGGCCGTCCGAACCGATGGCGCCCGGGATCCACGTGTAGCTGCCGCGGTCGTCGGCGTCGAGGGCGGACGGGTTCGTCGAGGCCAGGTTCGTCCCGTTGAACTTGACGCCGGTGAACGTGATCCCGCCGGAGATCGAGGGGTAGGAGTCCGTCGGCGACTCGATGATCGCCTCCGCCGACGCGTGCCTCGACGTCAGCGACTTCGTGGTGGACTTGGACCAGCCCTTGGTCGTATCCGACAGATCGAGCCGGTAGGTGTTGGTGGCGGTGCGGGTCACCGTCGCGGTGATGTGGTCGCCCGCGCTGACCGACACGTTGTAGTACACCGGCGCGGCCGGGTACATCTCGTACCAGGCGGAGTAAACCGGACGTCCGCTCGAGCAGTCCGTCTCGACGCCGGTCTGCTCCACTGTGGACGATCCGTCGCCGTCGATGCCGACCCACGGCGCGAACAGGTCGTTGGTGGAGTTGCAGGTCACCGACGGTTCGGTCCAGCTCGCCGTCGCCGTGGTGAAGCTGCCGAAGCTGACGTAACCACCCCAGTTCCCGCCCGAGAACTGGTGCCCGTGGAAGTGGCTGCCGTACTCGAACGCGGCGTGCGCGGTGCCCGAGACAGCGAGGCCGGCGGCGGCCGCGGCGACCGCCGTGAGGACGCGGACAGCACGCGACGAAAGGAATTCGGACATGCGGGGACTCCGTTCACCGAAGGCGAGGCGGGAAAACCGTGTCCCCAAGTGTTGGAGCCGCACCGAAAAGAAGGTAGCTACTTTCGAATGGTCTTCCCATTGTCCGAAAAGACCCGTAAAGGCCTCCGCGGGGGAAAGAGGCCTTTACGGGTCCATATCGCTCACCAACCGCCCGGTCAGGTGAGCGGGGCGCTAGCCCTGTTTCGCGGCCGCGTCGACGAACTCGGTCGTGTACGTCTTCGACAGGTCGATCGAATCCTTCTTCGGCTGCACGTTCTTCGAGAAGCTGGAAAGGACTTCCAGGACGTTCTTCGCGCCGTCGGCGTCCATCTTTCCGTCACCGTTGAACATGCCGATGCTGTCCTTGATGGACTTGACGTACAGCGCCTTGTCGCCACCGCTGTAGGACGGCGGCATCTTCGCCGCGATCTCCTCCGGGCTGTGCTGGTCGATCCACTTCAGCGTGGCCACGAAGGCGTTGGCCAGCTTCTGCACGGCGTCCTTGTTCCGGTCCACGAAGTCACAGCTCATGTACAGCGACGACGCGGGGTACAGCCCGCCCAGCGCGGCCTTCGTGCCCTCGGGCGTCCGCAGGTCGTAGAGCACCTTCGCCTTGCCCGTGTTGGTCAGCTGCGCGATCGTCGGGTCGGTCGTCATGCCGCCGTCGATGCCGCCGTTGTCCAGGCTCGCGATGAACGTCTGCCCGGCGCCGACCTTCACCGGCGTGTACTGGTCGGCCCCGACGCCCGCCTTGGCCGCCAGCGCCTTCGTGAGGAAGTCGGTGGACGACCCGAGCGAGGTCACGCCCAGCTTCTTGCCCTTGAAGTCGGCCGAGCTCTTGATCACGTCGGCGTGCGCGGTGCCGACGACCTCGGCCTCACCCGGGATGTTGGCCAGCTGGACCACGCTCTTGATGCACTGGTCCTTGGCCTGCAGGTCGATCGTGTGGTCGTAGAACCCGACCACACCTTGAACCTGCCCGGCGACGAGCGCGGTCTCGGCGTTGGCGCCCGACTGCTCGCTCTGCAGCTCGACGTCGATGCCCTGCGCGGCGAAGTTGCCGAGCTGCTGGGTGAGCATGGCGGGCAGGTAGATGACCTTCTCCAGGCCACCGACCATGATCGTGACCTTCGGCTTGCCCCCTTCGCCCGTGGCGGCGACGCGGGAGTCCTGGCACGCGGTGGTCAGCCCGGCCACCGCGGTCAGCGCGGTGACCGCGACGGCGATCCGGCGAATCCTCATCGATTCGGTCCTTTCAGATGACGGTCTGGCTGGAGGTGGACATCGAGGGCCGCCACCGCAGCAGCCGGTTCTCGAGATTTCCGATGCCCCACTCCGCGACCAGTGCGACGACGGTGATGATGATCATGGCGGCGTAGATGCCCGCCGAGTCGAACGTGCCCTGCGCGTTCGAGATGAGGAAGCCGATGCCCGCCTTGGACCCGGCGTACTCGCCGACGACCGCGCCGATCAGCGCGAAGCCGAACGCGGTGTGCAGCGACGAGAGGATCCACGACGTCGCGCTCGGCAGCACGATCGCCTTGATCACCTGCATCCGCCCCGCGCCGAGGATGCGCGCGTTGTCGATCAGGTTGCGGTCCACTTCGCGGGCGCCGGTGAAGGCGTTGAAGAACACCACGAAGAACACGAGCACGACGACGGTGGCGACCTTCGACGCCAGCCCGAGGCCGAACCAGATCACGAACAGCGAGGCGAGCACGATGCGCGGCACCGCGTTGGCGGCCTTGATGAACGGCGCGAGCACGTCGGCCAGGTACTGACTGCGGCCCAGGATCACGCCGAAGATGACGCCGGCGACCGCGCCGATCGCGAAGCCGACCAGCGCCTCTTCGACGGTGACCCACAGCTGGTACCAGAGCGAACCGAAGTCCGTGCCGCTGGTGACCCACTCGACCAGCCGCAGCCAGATGCGGGACGGCTTGGAGTAGAAGAACGGGTCGATCCAGTAGGTCGCGGTCAGCTCCCAGCTGCCGAGCCAGACGACCACCAGGGCCAGCCGCAGCAGCCAGGTGTTGCGGCGACGGCGGGACGTCGCCCGCTTCGCCTTGGTCAGGATGTCCTGCTCGGTTTCCAGCACCGGCAGGGAGGTGGCCGGCGCCGCGGGGGTCTCAAGCGACATTGGTCGCTCCCTTCTCGCGGGCCTTGTCGACCTCGCTGCGCAGCGATTCCCAGATGTCCGCGTAGAGCTTGCGGAACTCCTCGGTGAGCCGGAGGTCCTCGACCTTCCGCGGCCGCTCCAGGGGAATCTCGAAGACGTCCTTCACGGTGGCCGGCGACGTCGTCAGCACGACGACCTTGTCCGACAGGGCGATCGCCTCGTCGAGGTCGTGCGTCACGAAGATGACCGCCGCGCCCGAACCGGACCACAGCCGCAGCAGCTCGTCCTGCATCAGCGCCCGCGTCTGGACGTCCAGCGCCGAGAACGGCTCGTCCATCAGCATGATCTTCGGCTTGGTGACCAGCGTCTGGGCCAGCGCGACGCGCTTGCGCATACCGCCGGAAAGCTGGTGGGGGTAGTACTTCTCGAAGCCGGCGAGCCCGACCCGGGCGATCCAGTCGACGGCCTGCTCGCGGGCCTCGGCCTTCGGCACGCCGCGGAAGCGCGGGCCGGACGCGACGTTGTCGAGCACCGACCGCCACGGCATCACCGCGTCGGTCTGGAACATGTAGCCGACACCGTCCGGAATGGACTTCACGTCCTCGCCGTTCACCCGCACGCGGCCGGCGGACGGCGGCTGCAGCCCGGACACCAGCGAGAGCGTCGTCGACTTGCCGCACCCCGTGGGGCCGACGACGGCGACGAACTCGCCGGGCTGCACGGTCATGGTCAGATCGCGGACGGCCGTGTGCACGGAACCGGACCCGCTCGGGAACCGTTTGGTGGCTCCGGTGAGTTCGATCAGTGGGGGAACCATGGGGAGGTGACTCCTTCGTCACGTGGTGGGGCTCACGTTGGGAAGGGACGTTAAGTACGCGTGGCGCCGAGGTGAAGCTTGTCGACGTTCTCCGCGCGAGCTGTGCGTTCTGAATGTTTTGCTCATTTAGCGCACGGCGCTGACCAGGGGGTATGGTTCCGAGCCATGCCAAAGTGGGCGCTCTTCCCGCGGATGCGGTTCAGCAGGCAGGTGCTGCTGCTGCAGATCGGCGTGGTCCTCCTCGTCGTCGGGATCGGCGTCGCGCTGGTCAGCGTGCTGCTGAACCGCACCCTCACCAACCAGTACGGGGAGCGCGCCCTGGCCATCGCGAAGTCGGTGGCGGCGGACCCGGTCGTCATCGCGAACGCCACCGCGAAGGTGCCGGACGGAGCGCTCCAAGAACGGGCGCTGGCCGTGCGTGAACGGACCGAAGCGCTGTTCGTCGTGATCACCGATGACAAGGGCATCCGGCTCGCCCACCCGACGCCGAGCGAGATCGGGAAGAAGGTCAGCACCCCCGCGGACCGGGCCCTCGCCGGGGAAGACGACGTCAGCGCGGTGCAGAGTGGCACGCTCGGCCTGTCCGTCCGCAGCAAGACGCCGATCTGGACGCCGGATCACCGGCGGGTGGTCGGCGAAGTGAGTGTCGGCTTCGAAATCGCCGACCCGACCGGCGACTTCAACCGCCTGCTGACGATCACGCTGCTGTTCGCCGGCGGCGCGCTGCTGCTCGGCGCGGGCGCGTCGGCGCTGCTGAACCGGCGGCTGCGGCGCGTCACGCACGGCCTCGAACCGCACGAACTCACCGAACTGCTCTACGAACGCGAAGCCGTGCTGCACGGGATCGGCGAAGGCGTCCTCGCCGTCGACCAGACGAACCGCGTTTCGGTGCGCAACGACGAGGCCGAACGCCTGCTCGGCACCGAACTCCCGCTCGGCGCGGGTCTTTCCGAACTGGAGCTATCGCCGCGCCTGCACAAGGCGGTCGCGGAGGGACGGCCGGTCGACAACCTCCTCGCAGTGGCGGGAAACCGCGTGCTGGTGATCAATTCGCGCGCGGTCCGGCTGGACGACCGGGACATCGGCACGGTGCTGACCTTCCGCGACCGCACCGACCTCGACACGCTCACCCGCGAGCTCGACGGCATCCGCGCCCTCTCCGACGGCCTGCGCGCCCAGCGCCACGAGTTCGCCAACCGGCTCCACACGCTCTACGGGCTGCTCCAGCTCGGCCACCACACCGAGGCCGTCGAATACCTGCAGACGCTGACGGACTCGCCGTCGGCGCGGCCGAGCGAGCTGGGCGACGCCGTCGCCGACCCGTACCTGCAGGCGCTGCTCGTCGCGAAAACCGAGCAGGCGCAGGAAAAGGGGCTCACGCTCAAGCTGGCCGACGACACCTGGGTGCCCACGACCGTGACCGACCCGATCGCCGCGAACACCGTGATCGGCAACCTCGTCGACAACGCGCTGCACGCCGCCCGGATGGGCCCGCGCCGGCCGGCGACGGTCGAAATCAGCCTGCTGGCCGAGGGCGACACGCTGCACCTGTCCGTTGTGGACAGTGGGCCCGGCGTGCCGGAGGACCTGCGGGGGACGTTGTTCGACGAAGGCGTCTCGACGAAGATCGCGCCCGGCCACGGGCTCGGACTGGCCCTGGCCCGCCAAGCCGCGCGCGCCCACGGCGGCGACGTCTGGCTGGCCGGTCCCGGCGACGGCGAGACGGGTGCCCTGTTCGTCGCGAAACTGCCCGGAATGCTGACGGAGGAACGATGATCCGCACGCTCATCGTCGACGACGACTTCCGGGTCGCCGGGGTGCACGCCGGGTTCGTCGAGGAGGTCGAGGGCTTCGCGGTGGTCGGCACCGCGCACACCGCGGCCGAGGCCCGCGCCCGCGTCCGGGAGCTCGCGCCCGACCTGATCCTGCTCGACGTCTACCTGCCCGACGAGTCCGGTCTCGCGGTGCTCCCGGAGCTGCAGACCGACACGATCGTGCTGTCCGCGGCGACCGACAGCGCGTCGGTGGCCGCGGCGATCCGGGCCGGCGCGCTGAACTACCTGATCAAGCCGTTCACCACGCGCCAGCTCGCGGAACGGCTGACGTCGTACGCGCGCTTCCGCGGCCTGCTCGCCGAAGACCGCGCGCTGGCCCAGGACGACGTCGACCGCGCGTACCGGGTGCTGCACGACCAGGACCGCACGTCGGCGCCGAAGGGCCAGTCGACGGCGACGTCCCGGCTGGTCTCGGAGCAGCTGCGCCGCGCCGGGCGTCCTCTGTCGGCCGCGGAGGTCGCGGGCGAGCTGGGCATGGCGCGGGCGACGGCGCAGCGGTACCTGACGGCGCTCGCGGAGTCGGGGACGGTACAGATGCGCCTGCGCTACGGCGCCACCGGCCGACCGGAGCACGAGTACCGCTGGAGCGACGCCTGACCTCAGCGGCGCGTGGTCGTCGTGTCCGCGCGGTACTGGTACTGCTGCATCATGCTTTCGGCCACGCCGACCCAGGACTGGACGAGGTTGGTCTTCGGCGCCGGCGACGGCGGCAGGTCGACGCGGGCTTCGTCGGTTTCCGCCTGCTTCTTCTTCGGCTGCGGTTTCGCCTGCGCCTGGACGTTCTTCGGCTTCGCGGGCACCGGGACGAAGACGGTCGTCGGGGCCGGCGTCGCGACCGGCGCCTGCGGGGCCTGGGGCTGGGGCGCCGGCGCCTCGGCGACGGCCGGGCGCGGGTCCAGCTGGGCGACGTCGGCCGGGGCCGAGCCGAACAGGCCGCCGGTGGCGAGGCCGCCGGCCAGCCAGCCGGCCGCGACGAGCAGCACCGCGGCACCGCTGCCCAGCCACGTGCGGGCGCGGCGCCGGATCACCACCGACTTCGGGCGCAGGTCCTGGTCGCACACCGGCGTCCGGGTGAAGATCGGCTCGGCGGCCGGCACGTCGTCGTCGGTGCGGCGGCGCCGGGGCAGGCTCGCCGCGACGATGCCGGTGCGGTCCAGCAGCTCCACCGCGGTGCGGTCGCTGGACGAACGGGTCGCACTGCGCGGTGCGGTGCGAAGCATCGGGGACCTCCGGGACGGGACTGGCGGACCTCACGCATTCTGGACCATTTCGGACGACGCTGTCAGAAAGGCAACCTGAATGAGTGAAGCTCAGTTGCCCATTTGTTTGAGTCCCATGCGCGCGAGGATCGCCAAGGGCCGCTGGTACGCCGAGCCGAGCACGCGCGGGATGGCGTCGATGACGTAGGCGTCCGGTCCGATGAGGATCCGCGCCGACTTCCGTTCGATGCCGCGCAGGATCGTCTGCGCCGCCTTCTCCGGCGTCGTCCGCGCGATCCGTTCGAAGCCCTGGGCGGCCTGCTCCTGGTCGTCGGCGATGCTGCGCGCGTTGCGCACGATGTTCGTCTTGATCCCGCCGGGGTGCACGCAGCTGACCGCGACCGGGTGCCGCGCGATCAGCATTTCCTCACGCAGCGCTTCGGTGAATCCGCGGACGGCGAACTTCGCCGCGTTGTACGCGCTCTGCGTCGGCACGCCGACGAAGCCGAAGACGCTGGAAATGTTCACGACGTGCCCGTCGCCGGACGCGATCAGGTGCGGGAGGAACGCCTTCGTGCCGTTCACGACGCCGCCGAGGTTGATGCCCATCAGCCAGTCGAAGTCCTCGAAGGTCATCTCCTCGACGGTCGCGCCCAGGGCGACGCCCGCGTTGTTCACGACGACGTTGACGCGGCCGAACTCTTCGGCGACCTCGTCCGCGTGGCTGAGCACGGCGGCGCGGTCGGCGACGTCCAGGGTGTACGCGCGGGCGTTGTCGCCGGCCAGCTTCGCGGTCTCCTCCGCGTTCGCGGAGTTGACGTCCGAGAGGGCGACCCGTGCCCCGCGGCGTGCGAACTCGAGCGAGAGCGCCCGCCCGATCCCCGAGCCCGCCCCGGTGACCACCACGACCTTGCCCGCGAACTGCTTCATCGGCCCTCCTTGGGTGTTACTCCCGAGTTACGGATACTAGCGGCTGTGAGCTTGCTGTGGGTGCGCCGAAAGTGTCGGTCCGGCACCTTAAGGTGATCGGGACGGAAAGACGACGAGGAGGCGATGCGCGTGCGGCGGCCCGCCGTCTTGCTCACCCTCGCCGCGGTCCTGCTGCTCGGCGCGGCCTTCGTCGTCTTCGCGACGCGGCCGGCGCGAACGGCGGGCGCGACCCCGCCGGACACCGGGGTCGTGGACGCTGCACCGGTGTCGACGCCCGACCTGCCCGCGGTGTCCAGCCCGGCGGTCGGCGCGCTGTTCCTCGACGGCGCCCACTACTGCACCGCCAGCGTCGTCCACAGCGACCAGGGTGACGTGCTGCTGACCGCGGCCCACTGCATTCACGACGGCGAGGGCGGCGGCTACCTCACCGGCGTCACCTTCGCGCCCGGCTACCACGACGGCGTCGCGCCCTTCGGCTACTGGACGGTGGCCGACGAGCTCGTCGCGCCCGGCTGGAGCGCCTCGTCGGACCCGGACCTCGACGTCGGCTTCGCCACCGCCCACCAGGCCGGGACGACAAGATCCCTGGAAAGCCTGGTCGGCGCGAACACCCTGGCCACCGGCACGGCGTTCGAGCAGGCCATCACGCTCACCGGCTATCCCGACGACTCCGAGGTGCCGGCGGTCTGCCAGAACACGACGAGCCGGCAGGACACCTACCAGCTGAAGGTGGACTGCGCGGGCTTCCCGACCGGCACCAGCGGCGGCCCGTGGGTGACCGGGCAGGACCCCAAGACCCGCCTCGGCACGGTCGTCGGCGTCATCGGTGGCTTCGAGTACGGCGGCGACGACCCGGACACGTCGTATTCGAGCTACTTCGACACGGACGTCCAGGCCCTCTACCGGCAGACGACCGCCCGGGCATGATGCGCGTATGAACGATCCCGTCGACGTACCCATCACCGGCGAGCCCATCCGGCTCGGCCAGTTCCTCAAGCTGGCCGGCCTCGCCGAAGACGGCTCCCACGCGAAGGACCTGATCGACGCGGAGGAGGTCACGGTCAACGGCGAGGTCGAGACCCGCCGCGGCCGCCAGCTGACCGACGGCGACGTCGTGGCGGTGGGCGCGGACCGCGGCAAGGTCGTCCTGGTCCACTGACCGAGCGCCCCAAGGTGGCCTTGGTTGCGTCTCACGCACCCAATGTGGCCTTCGGTGCGTCTCACGCACCGAAGGCCACATTGGGGCGCTTGAGCCGGGGTCAGCCGACGCTGGTCAGCGGCGGCAGGCCGATCGACGCGGCCAGCGCGTCCAGCTCGCGGCGCACCGGGCCGGGCAGCGGCACCCCCAGCGCCCGGCACTGCTCCAGGTGCTGGGCCTCGCGCCAGCCGGGGTAGCGGATCGGCGCGCCGCCCTCCCAGCCGAGCATGCTGCCGAACAGCGCGCTGGCCGCGCGGTAGAAGCCGTCGGCGCTGCGCAGCGTCGTCGGCGCGATCGCCAGCACCAGCAGGCCGGTGTCGTGCTCGTGGTCGGCGACGCCGGAGAGGACGCCGGCGAGGACCTCGACCAGCAGCGTCAAGCCGGCGGATTCCGCGCCCGGCTTGTCCATGTCGAAGACGAACTCGGGGTACGCGCCCCCGGGCGCGGCCATGCCGAGCGGGTTCACCGGCTGGCCGGGCTCGCCACCCGCGGCGAGCACCAGCCCGATCATGGCGTGCGGCAGCGCGCGGGCCGCGTGGTGCCCGGCCCGGCCGAACGGCCCGATCCCGCGGAGCGAAACGAGCCCGACGCCGAACCGGCCGGCCCGCGCCACCGCCCGGTCCATCGCGTCGCCGACGGCCCAGAGCCCGGACGCGCGGCGGTAGTCGATCAGCGCGGCGGCCCCGCGGTCGGCAATCATCAGCGGCTGCGCGTGCGGCACGACGAGCCCGGATTCCAGCAGGGGCAGGTGGACGCGGGTCAGGTCGGCGACGCCGGTGTCCGGCGAGCCGGTCAGATCGCCGTGGCAGAGCGCTTCCGCGGCGATGCGGGCGCGGGCTTCGGGGAAGCCGTGCGCGGCGAAGACGTGTGCCACGAGGGTGACCAGCTCGTCGGCCCGCACCCTCGGCCAGGCCTGTTCGGGGATCGGGGTTTCCGGGGCCTCTTCTTCGAGGATGCGGGGTTCGGGGCGGGCGGAGCGGAAGGGACGCGGTCTGAGAGGCACTTCCCCGACATTGCCCAAGCGCGGGTTCGGGCGTCAACGAGGTTCGCCCGGCCCTACCCGACCGTGTGATCGGGACCTCCGAAGCGACGTACCCTGGGCGGCATGTGCCGAAACATCACCACCCTCCGGGGGCTCCAGCCGGCCGCGACGGGCGAGGAGATCGAGGCCGCGGCCCGCCAGTACGTCCGCAAGGTGACCGGCGTGCAGTCGCTGTCGGACGCCACGCGCGAGCCGTTCGAGGCGGCGGTCGCCGAGATCACGCGGATCACCGCGGAACTGCTGGAGCAGCTGCCCGAACGCCGTCAGCCGCCGGCGACCGTGCCACCGCTGCGCCGTCCCGAGGTCCGGGCGCGGATGGCGGCCCAGGCGCTCAAGCGGCCGTAATTTTTGTCGGACCCCCTCGCTAGGCTGCCCGCATGGGCGGACAGGCTTTGGTTTTGGGTGGCGGCGGGGTCGCCGGGATCGCGTGGACGACGGGGTTGCTCGCGGGGCTGGCCGAGCACGGCCAGGACCTGACGGGCGCGGACCTGCTCGTCGGGACGTCGGCGGGCTCGGTCGTCGCGGCGCAGGTGACGAGCGGTACCGCGGTGGAGGAGCTGTACGCGCGCCAGGTGGATCCGGCGCGCCAGACCCCGGAGATCCCGGCGGAGATCGACTTCGAGAAGTTCGCGGCCGACTTCGGCGGCGCGGTCACGGGCTCGACGGACCCGGCGGAGGTCCGCCGCGCGGTGGGCAAGATGGCGCTGGCGGCCGACACGGTGTCCGAAGTGGACCGTCGCGCGGTGATCGAGGCGCGGCTGCCGGTGCACGAGTGGCCGGAGCAGCGGCTGGTGATCGTGGCGGTGGACGCGGAGACCGGCGAGCCCCGGCGGTTCGACAAGGCATCGGGGGTGTCCCTGGTGGACGCGGTGGCGGCGAGCTGCGCGGTCCCGGGCGTCTGGCCGGCGGTGACGATCGAGGGCCGGCGGTATGTCGACGGCGGTGTCCGCTCGGCGGAGAACGCGGACTACGCGACGGGATACACGCGCGTGACGGTGGTGGCACCGCTGGGGGTGGACTCGCCGTTGCCGATGGAGAAGCCGTTGCCGGAGGTGCTGGACGACCTGCGCGCGGCGGGCGCGGAGGTCACGCTGATCACCCCGGACGAGGCATCGGTGGCGGCGATCGGCGAGAACCCGCTGGACCCGGCGACCCGGACACCGGCCGCGGAGGCGGGGAGGGCGCAAGGGGCGGCTTTGACGCTCAGCTGGAGTTAGGCCGGGCAGGGCGGGGTGCGGCGGGGCCGGGGTTTGCCACGAGCCGGGGTCGCGGCGAGCCGGGGTTGCGACGGAGCCGGGGTCGCGGTGAGCCGGGGTCGCGGGGGGCCGGGGTTTGCCACGAGCCGGGGTCGCGGCGAGCCGGGGTCGCGGTGAGCCGGGGTCGGGGGGGGCCGGGGTTTGCCACGTGCCGGGGTCGCGGCGCGCCGGGGTCGCGGTGAGCCGGGGTCGCGGGGGGCCGGGGTTTGCCACGAGCCGGGGTCGCGGCGAGCCGGGGTTGCGACGGAGCCGGGGTCGCGGTGAGCCGGGGTCGCGGTGGGCCGGGGTTTGCCACGAGCCGGGGTCGCGGCGAGCCGGGGTCGCGGTGAGCCGGGGTCGCGGTGGGCCGGGGTTTGCGACGAGCCGGGTTGCGGTGAGCCGGGGTTACGGCGAGCCCGGGTTTGCGATGAGGCCGGCGGCCCGGGAAGCGCTCGGCGGGCTGGCCAGGCCAGGCGGCGCCGAGCCGGGCGGCTCCGCGCCGGGCGTCGGCCGTCCCCGCGCCGGAAGCCGCCAAGGCAACCGCGCCCCCGCCTCGGCCCATGCCGGAACCCGCGCCCGGGCAACCACACCCGCCCTCGGCGAGCCCATCGCGTCCCGCGCCGGAAGGCCGCCCGGGCAGCTCCGCGAACTTCGTCGGCTACCCTCGTGGGGCGAGGTAGCGTGTCCGAGCGGCCGAAGGAACATGTCTTGAAAACATGCGAGGGGGCAACCTCTCCGTGGGTTCGAATCCCACCGCTACCGCTCCGGACCCCGGGCGCGGAGTAGCCGCGCCCGGGTTCAGCCCTCCACGTCGGACAAGTGACCCAGCACCCGGTCGAACGCCGCGGCGATCGTCGCCTGCTCCTCGGGGCTCAGCAGGTCGATCAGGTGCTCGCGCACCCCTTCCACGTGCGTCGGCGCCGCCTTCTCCAGCAGGGCCTTGCCCTCTTCCGTCAGTTCCGTGATGACGCCGCGCTTGTCCTCCGGGTCGCGCACGCGCCGGACCACGCCCGCGTCCTCGAGGCGGCCGACCTGGTGGGACAGCCGGCTCTTCGTCGACCCCATCAGCACCGCCAGCTCCGACATCCGCATCCGGTGGCCGTCCTGCATCTCCAGGCAGACGAGCACCTCGTAGTCGGTGAGCGACACGTCGTGCCGTTCGGCCAGTTCGCGGTGCAGCCGCTGCCGCAACCGCAGCGTCGCCACGATGTAGGAGCGCCACGCCGCCATCTCGGCTTCGTTCAACCAACGCACAGGCCGCTCCTCGCTCATAAGGCAGCCTAGAACGCTGATCAAGGGACCGCGCGGTCCGAGTCCGAACTGCGCGCGGCTGAAAACGCGGCCGCAACATCGCCCGAAGGTGGGGTTACGAAAAGGTTGAGACTCGGCCGGAAAAGGCGCATTCTGCTTGTCGGCGGATGGTCGGCCAGGGTAAGGCGCGGCGACGGTGACGTGCCGGCCCGGCTCCCCGCCGGGAGAGGTCAGGTGGTTGCGTGGCGGGTGATCCTCGCGGTTGACCGCCGGCTGTGTCCCCGCGACCGGAACGGTTCACAAACGGGCCGGGCGCGACTGCGAACAGCCACACGCGCGGGCTTCCATGCGTTCACGCATACGGCGTCGATCGGGCCTGTATCGGGTCACGACCTCGGCAGTCGTGACGACAGCGCCTGAACGCCGGCCCGGTCGCGGCCAACCGCTCGACCAAAGACAAACCTCGGTACAGAGCCTGGGTTCGGCCGCCAGCGCGACGGCCGGGCCCAGGCTCGTTAACATTCACCAGTGAGATTCGACGACGACGCCGGCCTGGACGCCTCCGAAGTCCAGGACCTGCGCGGAAGCGGTGGAGGCGGCGGCGGGATCGGCGGCCGCGTTGCGCTCGGCGGCGGCGGGTTGGGCGTCGTCGGGGTGATCATCTACTTCGTGCTCTCCCAGCTCGGCGGGGTGAGCACCGGCGGCAGCGGCCTGAGCGGCGGGCTCGGCGGCGTCGGCGCCGGCCAGCAGGTCGACAACTCGAAGCTCTCCAGCGAGTGCCGGACCGGCGCGGACGCCAACAAGAACCACGACTGCGCGATCGTCGCGATCGTCAACTCCGTCCAGGACTACTGGACGCAGCAGTTCTCCCGCTCCGGCTCGACCTACCGCAAGGCGCCGACCAACTTCTTCAACGGCGGCGTGCGCACCGGTTGCGGCAGCGCCACCTCCGACACCGGCCCGTTCTACTGCCCGGCCGACTCCGAGGTCTACATCGACCTCTCCTTCTTCGACGAGCTGAAGTCCCGGTTCGGCGCGCAGGGCGGCCTCTTCACCGAGGCCTACGTGCTCGCCCACGAATACGGCCACCACGTGCAGAACCTGCTCGGCACGTCGAAGAAGGGCACCGGCACCGGCCCGACGTCCGGTTCGGTGCGTTTGGAACTGCAGGCCGACTGCTACGCCGGCGTCTGGGCCAACCACGCCTCGACGACGCCGACCGAGAGCGGCAAGCCGCTGATCACCGACGTCACGCAGGACGACATCGCGTCGGCGCTGGACACCGCGTCCCGCATCGGCGACGACTACATCCAGCAAAACCTCGGCGGCGGCCAGGTCGACCGTTCGAAGTTCACCCACGGCACGTCCGCGCAGCGCAAGAAGTGGTTCACCACCGGCTTCCAGACCGGCGACCCGGCCCGCTGCGACACCTTCGGCACGAACAGCCTGGGCTGAGACACGGAAAAGGGGCCGTCCCAGTGCTGGGACGGCCCCTTTTCCGTCGTTACGCGGTCAGCGCGTGCGGGTCACCGGCGACGGCGCGGGCGGAGAAGTTCCGCTGCGCGCCGCGTTCGGCGGCCTTCTGCTTGGCCGTCTTGCTCTTGCCCGGCTGGACGCCGTTGATGCTCTCGGTGCTCGTCGCGTAGACGCCGAGGGCCCAGGCGACGCCGTCCGCGTTGCGGTCCAGCGCGACCCGGTCGACGTTGCCCAGGTTGTCGCAGGCCTGGTGGTAGCACGGGTCGAACGCGATGCCGGCCGTGCCGCCCCACTTCGCCGCCTGCGCCGGGGTCTTCAGCACCTCGGCGCCGGTGTCCAGGCCACCCGCCGGGATGCCGACGGCGATGAACTCGCCGTAGTCCGAGCGGCCGGTGAAGTCGGTGCCTTCGAGCGACACGCCTCGCGCGGCCTGCATGAAGTCGACGAAGGTCTTCTCGATCTGCGCCGAGCCGTACGGGCCGGCGCCCGCGCCGACGCCGTCGGAGTTGTCGCCGTCGTAGGCGAAGTAGCCGGCGTTCGGCGAGCCGATCATGTCGAAGTTCAGGTACAGCGCGATGTCGAGCTGCTGCTCGAAGCTCAGCTGGTCGACGTAGTAGGTCGAGCCGATCAGGCCGAACTCCTCCGCGCTCCAGAAGCCGAAGCGGACGCCGTTGTTGACCTTCGGGCTGCTCCCCAGCTGCAGCGCGGTCTCGAGCAGGGCCGCGGAACCGGTGCCGTTGTCGTTGATGCCCGGGCCCGCCGGGACGCTGTCGAGGTGCGACCCCAGCATCACGACGTTGTCCTTGCGCCCGGTCTTGGTCTCGGCGATGACGTTGTAGCTGGTCCGCGCTTCCTGGAAGGTGCGCAGCTCCAGGGTCACGTTCTGCCCGCCGAGCGCGGCCAGCTGCGCCCCCGCGGCCGCCGTCACGCCGCCGGTCGGGATCTTCGCGTTCTCCGGGCCGCCGAGCGTCCCGTTCACGGGACCGTCGGTGTTGTTGTAGACGATGGCGCCGATCGCGCCCGCCGCCGCGGCGGTCTGCTGCTTCTGCGCGAACGAGCAGCCGCCGCGCTTGATCAGCGCGATCTTGCCCGCGACGTCCGCGGTGTAGTCGGTGGCCTCACAGCCGCTGGTGTCGTCGACGGCGATCACGGCGAGCGGCGCGGTGATGCCGCCGACGGGCGTCGAAACGGTGTACTCCATCGCGATGACCGGGACGTCCTGGCCGCCCGCGGTCAGCTTCTCGGCCAGGGTTTCCGAGTAGGTGAACGGAAACTCCTGGCGGGTCACCTGGAAGCCGGCCGCCTCGAGCTTGGTCGCGATGTACTCGGCGGACTTCTGGTGGCCTTCGGTGCTCGCCGCCCGCGTGCCGCCGTTGGTGTCGGCGATCCGCTGCAGCGCGATCAGGTGCCGGTTGACGCCGTTGACGTCGACCTTCTTGACGAGCTGCTTCGCCAGGGCGGGACCTTCGGGGACCGTCGTCGCGGCGGCGGCCGGGGTGAGGCCGAGCACCAGCGTCGCGCCGGCGGCGATGGCCACCGGCGGGAGGAATCTCTTTCGGAAGAGTGACATGGTTGCTCACCTTTGTTCCGGATGAGAAGTTCGTCAATGCGTCATTCGGCGGGAACTTCGGGCCCCGGTATACAGTCGACACATGTACGCGATCACCATCCGTGAACCAGGTGACCCGGAAGTTCTCGAGTGGGCGGAGGTCGCGGATCCGCGTCCCGGCCCCGGCGAAGTGCTGGTGGACGTCGCGGCGAGCGCGGTGAACCGGGCGGACCTCCTGCAGCGCCAAGGCCACTACCCGCCGCCGCCGGGCGCGAGCGAAACCCTCGGCCTCGAATGCTCGGGAACCATCGCGGAACTCGGCGAGGGCGTCGAAGGCTGGAACGTCGGCGACGAGGTCTGCGCGCTGCTCGCGGGCGGCGGCTACGCGGAGAAGGCCGTCATCCCGGCCGGGCAGCTGCTGCCGGTGCCGGGCGAGGTCGAGCTGATCGCCGCGGCCGGGCTGCCCGAGGTGGCGTGCACGGTGTGGGCGAACGTCGTGATGCACGCGAAGCTCACCGAGGGCGAGGTGCTGCTGGTGCACGGCGGCGCCGGCGGGATCGGCACGCACGCCATCCAGGTCGGCAAGGCGCTGGGCGCGACCGTCGCCGTCACCGCGGGTTCGGCCGACCGCCTCGAGAGCTGCCGCCAGCTCGGCGCCGACCTCACGATCAACTACAAGGAACAGGACTTCGTCGAGGTCCTCAAGAAGGAAACGGGTGGCGCGAACGTCATCCTCGACAACATGGGCGCGTCCTACCTCGGCCGCAACGTCGACGCGCTGCAGCAGGACGGCCGCCTGGTGATCATCGGCATGCAGGGCGGGGTGAAGGGCGAGCTGAACGTCGGCGCGCTGCTCGGCAAGCGGGCGTCGGTGTTCGCGGCGGGCCTGCGCTTCCGGCCGCTGGACCAGAAGGCGGCGATCGTCGCCGACGTCCGGGAACGCCTGTGGCCGCTGGTGTCCGACGGTTTGGTGAAGCCGATCGTCGGCCAGGTCGTGCCGATGGCCGAAGCGGCGTCCGCGCACCGCGCCCTGGAAGAGGGGTCGGTGTTCGGGAAGATCCTGCTGGCGGCGAAGTCCTAGCGGAGTTCTTCGAGGACCCGGACGAGCTGGTTGATTTCGAAGACGTTGGAGTAGTGGGCGAGCCCGATCCGCACGGCGCCGCCCACCTCTCCGACGCCCAGTGACGCGAAGACGCCTGCGGTCCCGTCGTCGGCGAAGGCGCACAACCCTTGCGAAGCCAGGTATTCGGCGACCTCGGGTGCCTTCTTGCCGGCGACCGCGAAGGCGAGCGCGGGGATGCGGCGCATGGCGTTGCCGATGACCATGATGTGCCGCAGCGACAGCAGTTCCGTGGACAGCTGCTGGAGCAGCCCGGCGTGGTAGGACTTCGCCGAGCCGAGCGAGGTGACCAGCCGCTCGCGGCGTGACCCGGTGGCGGCGTCGTCGAGACCGGCGAGGTAGTCGATCGACGCGATCAAGCCGGCCAGCAGCGGGTAGGCGTGCGGGCCGAGTTCGAGGCGGGCGGCGCCGCGCGCCATCGGGTCGAGCGAGACCGACGAGATCCGCTCGATCAGGTCGGGGTCGCGGAAGACGAGCGCGCCCACCGACGGGCCGCCCCACGCCTGCGCGGACACGACCATGACGTCGGCGCCGAGCGCGTTGATGTCCAGCGGCAGGAACGGCGCGGCGTAGGTGGCGTCGACGACGACCAGCGCGCCGACGCGCTTGGCGAACTCGATGATGGTCGGCACGTCCGGCCGGGTGCCGACGGACCCGGACGCGAGCGTGACCGCGACGGCCTTGGTGCGCGCCGACACGAGCTGCTCGTACTGCCACGCGGGCAGTTCGCACGTTTCAATGTCGATCTCGCCCCAGCGCACGACGGCACCGACGCGCTTCGCGGCCCGCTGCCACGGCGCGAGGTTGGCCTGTTCGTCGAGCCTCGACACGACGACTTCGTCGCCGATGGTCCAGCGCTCGGCGAGCGCGTCGCAGAGCCGGCGCAGCATCACCGGCGCGCTGGGCCCGAGCACGACGGCGGCCGGGTCGGCCCCGACCAGGTCGGCCACGGCCCGGCGGGCCGCGGTCACGATGCTTTCCGCGCGCTGTGAGGCCGGAAACGCTCCGCCCGGCCCGGACACCGGGGCGCGCATCGCCGTGGAAACGGCCGAAGCGACCTGTTCCGGGACCAGCATTCCGGCGGCGCCGTCGAAGTGAATCCAGCCGTCACCCAGCGCGGGAAAGAGCCCACGGATACGAGCGACGTCGAACGCCATGGGGACACCGTACGGACGTGCGGTTTCGCCGCGCGCCCGGGGTTGGGTGGAGAGCCACCGGGAACCCGTTCAGCCGCTACGCTCGGAGACGGACACCCCTCGGGTGTCGCGGAGCGTGGCGGACGCAAGCCAGGATGGAGCACATGACCGAGCCGAACTTCACAGCCGGTGACGCTGGCCAGGAATCTTCACCCCACGTGGTGGTCGTGGGCCCGGACGGCACCCCGGTGGGCGCGACCTCCCCGGACGGCGAGCACCCCGAGTCGGTGGGCGACCTCGTCGAAGAACCGGCGAAGGTGATGCGCATCGGCACGATGATCAAGCAGCTGCTGGAGGAGGTCCGCGCGGCCCCGCTGGACGACGCGTCCCGCACCCGGGTGCGCGAGATCCACCAGACGTCGGTGAAGGAGCTGGCGGCGTCGCTGGCGCCGGAGCTCCAGGACGAGCTGGAGCGCCTGGTCCGCCCGTTCACGGACGACTCGACGCCATCGGACGCCGAGCTGCGCATCGCCCAGGCGCAGCTGGTGGGGTGGCTGGAGGGGTTGTTCAGCGGAATCCAGACGGCGCTGTTCGCCCAGCAGATGGCGGCCCGGGTCCAGCTGGAGCAGATGCGGCGGGGGCTGCCTGCGGGGCCTTCGGCGGCTGCGGGGCATGGACACGATGGGCACGGGCCGGGGATTTCGGGAACGGGCCAGTACCTCTGACGGAGGTTGTCCACAGACCGGGGGGCCTGTGGACAACCTCTGTGGACAACTCGCTTTGGGGCGGGTTTTGTCCCCGGGCGCCGGTAGACTGGCCAAGGGGACGCCCCCCAGGGAAGGGCGGGGGCCGCCTTCCCTCGTTGTGGCCCTCAGCTCAGCGAGCGGAAGAACTCGCGTATGTCGCCGATCAAGGCGTCCGGCTCCTCCAACGCCGCGAAATGCCCGCCCCTCGGGAACTCCGTCCAGCGCACGATCTTGTCCGTCCGCTCTGCCAACGTCCGGATCGGCAAGCCGATGTCGTCGGGGAAGACCGCCACTCCGGTCGGGACCGTGTTCGACGCCGGCGGCGCGCCCCAGCCGCCCGTCAACGCCGCGTACAGCCGGGCCGACGAGTTCGCCGTCTCCGTGAACCAATAAATCGACACGTCCGCCAGCAGGTCGTCTCGGTCGATCAGGTCCACCGACGTGTTCGAGAACGAACGGAACTTCTCGGCGATCCACGCCAGCTGGCCCGCCGGTGAGTCGTGCAGGCCGTACGCAAGCGTTTGCGGCTTGGTCGCCTGGATGATCGCGTACCCCGTGCCCGACGCCGAGAACGCCTGCCCCTTCTCCAGCGACCGGCGGCCGGCGGCCAGTTCCTCGCCGGTCAGGCCGTCCAGGTCCGCCGACGAACGCGCCACCGCCGACGCCAGCATCGTCACGTGGATTCCCAACAACCGCGACGGGAACTGGATCGCCAGCTCGCGCGAGATGATCGCGCCCCAGTCGCCGCCGTGGGCGCCGAAACGCTCGTAGCCCAGCAGCGTCATCAGCGAGGCGAACGCCCGCGCGATCCGGTCCGGACCCCAGTCCGGCGTCGGGGTCGGGCCCGAGAAGCCGTAGCCCGGGATGGACGGCACGACCACCGTCAACGCGTCCGCAGGGTCGCCGCCGTACGCGCGCGGGTCCGTCAGGGGCCCGATGACGTCCAGGAACTCGACGATCGAGCCCGGCCAGCCGTGGGTCAAGAGCACCGGCGTCGCACCCGGCTCCGGCGAGACCACGTGCAGGAAGTGGACGGTCGTCCCGTCGATCGACGTCGTGAACTGCGGGAAGCCGTTGATCCGCTCCTCCTGCGCCCGCCAGTCGAAGCCGGTACGCCAGTACTCGGCCAGCTCACGCACGTAGTCGACCGGCGCCCCGAGCCGCCAGCCGGCGTCGGCGGGCTGGTCGGGCCAGCGCGTGTTCGCGAGCCGCGCGCGGAGGTCGTCGAGGTCGGCCTGGGGAACGTCGATGCGGAACGGCTTGATCGTCATACTCCGAGAGTAGGAGCTATCGCGGACAGATCCGGTCCTCGAGCTAGCGACGCGGGCAGATCACCAGTTCGGCCGCAGACAAAGCGTGGTCGCAGTCGAAGCGGGTGCGCAAGCTGTCGGCGATGTCCGCGGGCAGGCGGTCCAGTGACAACCAGGATGGCTGGACCACCAGGTACTCGGCGTTCGTCCGCGTGAGGCACTCGAGGTTTTCCCGGTAGCTCTCCAGTTCGCGCACGGCCGGGATGAAACCGCCGCGCTGCACGAACACCGGCGCCGGGTAGCGGCACGGGGCCGGGTTGCCGACGAAGTACGCCATGTCGCCGAAGGCCAGGTACAGCACGGGTGTGTCCGCGCCGATCCGGGCGCGCACCGGCTCGATCAGCCGCTCGTCGAGCCGCGCCGCCGTCACGCGTTCCGAGTTCGTGTAGTCCGGGTGGACCGCGTCGAACGAGTAGGGTGCCGCGGGCCACGCAGGTACGGCGAGCACCGCTACGACCCCGAACACCGCCAGCGCCGGCCACGTCCGGGCCCGTTCCCTGAGCGCGGCCAGTACGGAGACGGCCACCACCGCCGCCAGCGCCGCGTAGACGGCGGTCCCGTGCGCGAGCCGCCACTCCGTCGACGCCGACGAGACGATCGGCACCCCGACCCCGAGCGCCAACGCCGGCAGGACGAGCGCCCACGGCGGGCCTCCGTGAGCCGCGGACCATCGGGCCACCGCTAGCCCCCACAATCCCGCGGCGAACGGCACCAGCGCCGCGAGGTGGTACTGGAACCACTGCCCTTGGACCACCACGGCCGCCAGCACCACGAGCACCGCCGCCGCCGGCAGCAAGGCCCACGCAAGGCGGGTGCGGCGGTCCGGTGCCAGCCGCGCCAGCACTACCACGCTGACGGGGAGAAGAGCCACGAACGGCACGAGCACCGCTTCGTTGAGCATCACCTCGACCAGCGCCCGCGCGTCGCTCCAAGCCAGGCCCCGGCTGAGCGGGCTGCCGCCGTTGAGACGGGACAGCTCGCCGAACCACCGCCACTCGCGTGGTTCGACCAGAACCGTGATCGCGAACAGACCCACGCAGATCGGCACGCTGAAAAGGGCCGTGAGCCACGCTCGGCGCCGGTCGAGCACCGCGAGCACGCCGAGCGCCACCAGTGCCGTCGGCACCGTCGTGTACTTGACCAGCACCGTCAACGCCAGCAGCACCGCGCCGGCCGGGACAGCCATCGCCGGCTGCCGGATTCGGAGCGCGGCTCCGACGGCGGCCGTCGCGAACACCGCGGCCAGCCATTCCGGCTGCAGGAAGTCCCAGTTCGGCGCCAACGCGAGGGCGCCGCCAGTGAGTGCCGCGACCGCGGACGCCTCCCCGGGCAGCCGGCAGCGGAGCAGGCCCGCGCGCAACAGCACGGACACGCCGAGAACGACGAGCAACGCCAGCACTCGGACCAGCGCTTCCCGGCCGGGAAGCGGCAGCGAGTCCCCGGCGTCCGCCAGCGCGAGCACCAGCCGGTAGGCCATCGGCCGGTGCACGAAGACTTCCGGCGGCGCGAACCCCGCGCGCCCGGCCGTCTCCAGGGTGCCGAGGACGAACCGGACGTCGTGGTCCAGACCGGTCCACCCGACCGTCACCGCGAGCGGAGCCAGGAGCAGCAGTCCCCACCAGCGCGAGGACCACCGCAGCGTCAGCTGCCCGCCTCGGGTTTGGCGGCAACGGCTTCTTCCAGCCGGGCCAGCCGCTCTTCGTACTTCGAAACCGCCGCGAGGCGAGCCCTGATGCGGGCGTGCTCGGCGCGTACCTCGTCGGCTTCGTCGGCCGAGTACTCGAGCCGGTCCGCGAGCCGGGCGACCGAGCCGGGCCGCTCGAAGGCCGCGACGCGCGCTTCGAGCGCCGCGAGGTGGGGCGCCAGCCGGCGCTGCTCGTCGTAGAGCCACTTCACGTGCCCGTCGAGGTCCTTGGTGGCCTGCTCGACGTCGTGGCGCAGCTTGGCGAGGTCGGCGTGCAGCGCGTCCAGCTCGGGACGCAGCCGCTCCATCGCGATGTACTCGATGCGCGGGCGCAGCCGCACGGACACCGGCCGCCCCGCCGCGCGAACGAGCTCTTTCGCCCGCGAAATCGCGCCCTGGAAACCACTCACGGCAATATCTCGATTCTCCCGGAGTCACGCCACTTGCTCAGCAGCCGGGCCTCGGCGTGCAGGCGGTGCTCCGCCGTCACACCGACCTTGCTGCCCCAAGCGTGCTCGAAATCGGTCTGGTCGGGTCGGTCGACGATCGAAACCCCGGTCATCCGGACCAACGCGTCGGGGAACAGCTCCCGGCACAGGTACGCCACCAGGGTGCCGGTCGTGGCCCAGACGTGTTCGTCGGCCGAGAGGCCGAGCAACCGCGACAGCGGCAGCACGAACCTGCGGTTCGAGATCGGCACGAACCCCAGGTCGGCGGGCCACCAGTCGGGCAGGGTCTCCGGTTCCCAGAACAACCGGCCCGGCTCGGCCAGCAGGTAGAGGCGCGAGGTGTAGTCGGCGAACGTGTACGGCGAGACGATCACACCGCGGTGGATCACGACGACGTCGGTGCGGTGGCCGTAGGTGGGTTCGGCGTCCGGCTCGTCCAGCGCGAACGTCGTCATCCGGAACACGAGGTCACTGCCGTCGATAAGCGCGGCCCGCTCGGCGTCGGGCGCCATCGGCGCGTTGCCGACCACCGCGATCGTCTCCACGCGCTGCCCGCGGGCGTAGGACTGCAGCAGTTGCTGGAGCATGCGACCGGTATCACCCTCGTCGAGCTGCCGCGGCGATTCGCCCGCGAACTGAGTCCGATTCATCGCTTCCCCATGGCATCGGTGACCGGGGCCGCCGTCAGGCGGCAGCCGAGCAGACGGACAATAGCCGACAGACCACGATCGTCACTCGTAAGGGGTGCTCTGTGACCGCGCTGGCCATCGTCCCGGCGAGAGGGGGGTCCGTCGGGCTGCCGGGCAAGAACCTGGTGCCGTTCCGGGGGCGTCCCCTCGTCGCGCACACGGTGCACACCGCCGTCGCGGCCGGGGTCACCGACGTCGTCGTCACCACCGACGACGCCGAGATCGCCGGTGCCGCGGCCGCCGAGGGCGCCCGGATCGTCGACCGGCCCGCCCACCTCGCGGAGGCGACCAGCCGGACCCTGCCCGCCGTGCTGCACGCGCTCGACGCACTGGAAGTTTCCGACGAAACGCTGGTCCTGCTGCTGCAGCCCACCTCGCCGTTGCGGACCGCCGGCGACATCATCGAGTGCCTCGACATCCACGGCGACCGGCCGACCGGCTCGGTCGTGCAGATGTGCCGCTCGACCGACCACCACCCGCTGAAGGTCTGCCTGGAAACGCCGGGCGGCGGCATCGCGCCGGTGCGGGACTGGGCGGACCTCGAAGCGCCCCGCCAGGTCCTGCCCGCGGTGCTGCGGCCCACCGGCGGCATCTACCTGGTGCGGGCGGGCGATCTGCGCAAGCACGAGCGGTTCTTCATCCCGGAGGTGCGGCCGCAGTTCGTGCCGGTGGAACGGGCGATCGACATCGACTCCGCCGCCGATCTCGAGCTGGCCGAGCAACGCGCCGCCCGCTGACTAGCGGTCCACGAACGCCTTGTACAGCGAGGGCCGCCAAAGCTCGTCGCCCTCGAGGAGCTCGACGATGCGGCGGTGCGCGCCGGGCTCGCCGAACGCCGTGTGCGGCTCGCAGCGGCCCATCGCGCGGGCCTTGGCGACCCCGGCGACGACCGCCTCCGCCGTCGGGTCGACCGCCAGTACGCTGGGCGCGACCGCCCGGTTGCGCTGACGGGTGCCGACGGTCACCGACGGCGTGCCCAGCACGGGCGCCTCCCGGACCCCGGCGCTGGAGTTCCCCAGCACGACGGCCGCGTGCTTCATCAGCGTGATGAAGTACTCGAAGCGCATCGACGGCAGGCGCACGAACCGCGGGCCGGCGAGCCGGTCGAGCTCGCTCCGGATTTCGCGGCAGCCTTCGTCGTTGTTCGGGTCGATGACGACCCAGTTGCCCTCGGCCAGCACGGCGTCGACCACCGCGGCCGCGTTGCGCCGGTTGAGGTCGCGTTCCGTGGTCACCGGGTGCAGCGCGAGCAGGCCGTAGTCGGTGAAGGGGATCTCGTAGTGGCGGCGCACCTCGTCGAGGTCGGGCAGCCGCGCCGACGTCAGGACGTCCACCTCGGGGCTGCCGACGACGAAGATCCGGTCCTCCTCCTCGCCGAGCTGCAGCAGCCGTCGGCGGGCCTGCTCGTTGGCGACGAGGTGCACGTGGGCGTGCTTCGACAGGGAGTGCCGGATCACGTCGTCGATGGTGCCGCTGACCTCGCCGCCTTCGATGTGCACGACCCGCACGTTCGCCAGCGACCCGACGATGGCGCCGGCGAGCGCTTCGACGCGGTCGCCGTGCACGACGATCGCGGCCGGCTGCTCTTCGTGCACGAGCCTGGCCAGCGCCTGGACGGTGTTCGCCAGCACGAGCGCCATCGGCTCGTCCTCGATCTGGTTCGGGATCAGGTGCAGCCGCTCCAGCCCGGCCAGCTCGATCTCCCGCACGGTGTAGCCGTAGCTGCGCAGCATGTGCATGCCGGTGACCACGATGCGGGCGGACAGCACCGAGCTCTTCTGCACGGCGAGCATGACGTCGCGCAGCTTCCCGAAGTCGGCGCGGGTCCCGGTGAGGAAGAGGACCTCACGCCGCCCTGGCTCAGCCAAGGTCCGCCCAGCTCACCTGCGTGTTCGCGGGCAGCGCCCGCGTGACGGCCCGGCCGAGCAGGCTCTCGTAGTCCTTGGCCTTGATTTCGCCGGTGCCCGGGCGCTTGACCCAGATGTTCTCCGTGGTCAGGGCCTCACCCTCGGCGACGTCCTTCGTGGTGACGACGCAGGCGTACGCGAAGTCGATCGTCGGCTGCTCTTCGGCGAGGATCTGCTTCGACCCGCCACGGGAGGCGTGGATCAGCCGCGAGCCCTCGACCAGCTGCTTGAACTCCGCCGGCGTCGACGAGACGGGGATGTCCGGCCCCGGCCAGCTCATGTCCGACGTGAAGTGCCGCTCCAGCACCGACGCACCCAGCGCGACCGCGCCCAGGCACGGGTAGATCGTGGTCGTGTGGTCGGAAAGTCCGAGTTCGGCGTCCGGGAACGCGGCGTGCAGCTCCGCGAGCGCGCCGAGCCGCACCTGCTCCGGCGGGGTCGGATACAGCGACGTGCAGTGCAGCAGCGCGAACCCCACGCCCGCCGCGCGCAGGATCTCCACGGCCGGGGTGATGGACGCGATGTCGTTCATCCCGGTGGACAGGATGACCGGCTTGCCGAACGAAGCGACGTGGCGGATCAGGGGGTAGTTGTTGCACTCCCCCGAGCCGATCTTGAAACCCTCGACGCCGAGGTCGGCCAGCCGGTCGGCGGCGGCCCGCGAGAACGGGGTCGACAGGAAGACGAGCCCGCGCTCCTCGGCGTGCGCCTTGATCTCGCGCTCGTCCTCGGCGGTCAGCGCGACGCGGTTCATCATGTCCCAGATCGGCTCGTCCGCGTTCCCGGGCACGACGTCGTTCGGGATCATCTCGTCGTCGACCACGTGGGTCTGGATCTTGACGACCTGGACGCCGGCGTCCGCGGCGTCGTCGACCATCTTGTGCGCCTTCTTGGGATCACCTTCGTGGTTGATCCCGATTTCGGCGATCACGAGAGGCGGGTGGTCGGCACCGACCGGGTGCTCGCCGAGCATGAACATGAAGACCTCCGGGTCGCTGCGGGGCTGCGGTCCGCTCACGACCTTAGCCCGTCTCCTCACCAGGGCCGTCCCCCCGACCCGAGTGCCCTGTCAAGATGCCGCCCCTCCCATCGGTACCCTCGTCCACGTGCATGCCACCAGCACGGTTCAGGCCGCGAACTCCCCCGTTGCCGCGTCGGCGCCGCCGACGTCGGACAGCAAGACGTTCGCGCGCGCCTTCGCCGACATCAAGGCCGGTTTCTCCGCCCGCGAGCTGTGGGGTCACCTCGGCTGGCAGGACATCAAGCAGCGCTACCGCCGCTCGGTGATCGGGCCCTTCTGGATCACCATCAGCCAGGCCGTCATCGCGCTCGGGCTCGGGCTGCTGTACTCGCAGCTGTTCAACTCCCCGATCCAGGTGTTCCTGCCCTACCTGTCCACGGGCTTCATCCTGTGGGGCTTCATCAGCGGCTGCCTCGCCGAGGGCATGGAGACGTTCATCTCCAACGAGGGGCTGATCAAGCAGCTCCCGGCGCCGCTGAGCGTGTACATGCTGCGCACGGTGTGGCGGCAGTCGCTGCTGCTGGCGCACAACATGATCGTCTACGTGGCGATCCTGGCGATCTTCTTCACCGCGCTGGACAACCGGTACTCGCTGGGCGACGCGAGTGGCCAGTGCATCGGCGACGTGTTCTGCCACCCCGGCCTCAGCTGGAACATCCTGCTGGCCATCCCCGGCTTCTTCCTGCTGGCGCTCAACGCCGGCTGGGTGACACTGCTGCTGGGCATCATCTCGACCCGCTTCCGCGACATCCCGCAGGTCATCAACTCGCTGATCCAGCTGCTGTTCTACGGCACGCCGATCGTCTGGCCGGTCGACCAGCTGCTCGCCGGCGGAACGCGGTCGGGGATCTCGTGGGTGCTGCCGATCATCCAGCTGAACCCGCTGTACCACTTCATGCAGGTGGTCCGCGCGCCGTTGATCGGGCAGTCGTTCACGCCCGGCAACTGGATCGTGGTCGGCTCCATCACCATCGTCGGCTGGGCGCTCGCGCTCGTCGCGATGCGCAACTACCGTGCCCGCGTCTCCTACTGGGTGTGACACAACATGGTCAGCATTGACGTCCAGAACGCCTTCGTCGACTTCCCGATCTTCGACGCGAAGACCCGGTCGATGAAGAAGCGGGTCCTCGGCAAGGTCGGCGGCAAGATCGGCACCGACACCAAGGTGCCGATCATCGAAGCCCTGCACGACGTGACCCTCAACCTCCGCGAAGGCGACCGGGTCGGGCTCGTCGGGCACAACGGCGCCGGCAAGTCCACGCTCCTGCGGCTGCTCGCCGGGATCTACGAGCCCACCCGCGGTTCCGCGCGGATCCAGGGCAAGATCGCGCCGGTCTTCGACCTCGGCATCGGCATGGACCCGGAGATCTCCGGCGAGGAGAACATCATCATCCGCGGCCTCTTCCTCGGCATGACCGCCAAGGAGATGGAGAAGCGGGTCGACGACATCGCGGAGTTCACCGAGCTCGGCGACTACCTGCAGATGCCGCTGCGGACGTACTCGACGGGTATGCGCGTGCGGTTGGCGCTGGGGGTCGTCACCTCGATCGACCCGGAGATCCTGATCCTCGACGAGGGCATCGGCGCGGTCGACGCGGCGTTCCTCAACAAGGCGCGCGACCGCCTCAAGGACCTGGTCAAGCGCTCGGGCATCCTGGTGTTCGCCAGCCACGCCGACGAGTTCCTGTTCGAGCTCTGCGACTCGGCGCTGTGGATGGACGAAGGCCACATCAAGCAGCAGGGCTCGCTGCGGGACGTCCTCACCGGCTACAAGGGCCGCGACCCGTTCCAGGACATGAGCAAGGAAACGCTGCAGCGCCTGGGCATCGAACCGGTGGCGACGACGAACGGCGGGGAATGATGGCCAGCGAGACCCGGCAGCTGCCCGACGGCGCGGTCGTCGGCGTGGTCGTCACGCGGCACCGGCGCGAGCTGCTCGCGGACTCGCTGAAGATCATCGCGGCCCAGACCCGGCCGGTCGACCACCTGGTGGTGGTGGACAACGGGCCCGACGACTCCGCTCGCGAAGTCGTCGAGAACTACCCGCTGCCGCACACGTACCTGCCGTCGCACCGCAACCTCGGCGGGGCCGGCGGGTTCGCGCTGGGCATGCTGCACGCGCTGTCGCTGGGCGCGGACTGGATCTGGCTGGCCGACGACGACGGCCGCCCGGCCGACGAGAACGTGCTGGCGATCCTGCTGGAAGAAGCGGAAAAGCGGAACCTGGCGGAGATTTCGCCGGTGGTGTCCAACATCGACGCCCCGGAGAAGCTGGCGTTCCCGCTGCGCCGCGGCCTGACGTGGAAGCGGTCGCAGTCCGAGCTGGGCGTGGACTTCCTGCCCGGCATCGCGTCCCTGATGAACGGCGCTTTGTTCCGGGCGTCCACTTTGGACGTCGTGGGCGTGCCGGACCTGCGCCTGTTCTTCCGCGGCGACGAGGTCGAGCTGCACCGGCGGCTGGTGCGGTCGGGGCTGCCCTTCGGTACGTCGCTGAAGACGAAGTACCTGCACCCGGACGGCTCGGACGAGTTCAAGCCCATGCTGGGCGGCAAGTTCCACGCGCAGGACCCGGAGAACGAGGTCAAGCGGTACTACACGTACCGCAACCGCGGGTACCTGCTGTCCCAGCCCGGGATGCGCAAGATCGGCGCGCTGGAGATCGTCCGGTTCGGGCTGTACTTCGTGGGCGTGAAGCGCGACCCGAAGGCGTTCCTGCAGTGGCTGAAGCTGGTGCGCCAGGGCCGCGCGGAGAAGTTCTACCGCTACTGAAACTGCCCTTCGAGCGGCACCGGCACGGACTCCGTCCGGACGTCGGTGAGCTCGTTGGCGGGCACGGTCTTCCGCCACACGCGGTAGTCCACTTCGGACAGTCCGAGGTCGCGCGCGGTGAGGTAGTCCTCGTCGGCCAGGTGCAGGTCGGCGGAGTCGCGCGTCCGGCCGAGGAGCTCGAAGGTGCCCCCGCGCCACCGGCACAGCGTCCGCACGAAGGTGAGCTCGTCCAGCTCGACCTGGTCGACGGCCTTCATCCGGAACCCGTAGGTCTCCCCGAAGTCGGCGGGCGCGGCGGCGCCGGGCAACGGGTGCAGGACGACCCGGGCCGGACCGGCGAACTCGGCGTCGAAGTCACCACCGCGGTACCGCGCGGTGTAGCCGCGCCGCACGAGCGGCGGCAGCGGCACGGGCGGCGGGAAGAAGGTGGCTTCGCCGAAAGCGTCCTTCTGGTCGGGGATCCAGCCGACCTTCCGGCTGTGGTACTGCGCGAGCCGCTCTTCGGTGTTGTCGGCGCGGCGCACGAGGAGCTCGGCGCCGACGGGGAGTTCGATCAGCCGCAGGACGTACTCCGGCAGCGGGTGGTCGACGCCGGGGAAGTACCCGGTCCCGAGGTACGGCGGCGGGTAGACGCGGGCTGTCCCCAGCTCGTTCGCGATTTCGCGGTCGGTGGAGCCGTAGGAGGTGCGGAACGGGAACGTGTGGCCGGCGGTGAACCGGAGGAGGTAGAGCTCCTCGAGCGGGCCCCAGCCGGGAATCTTGGCCAGGCCGTAGTTCCGGATCATGGCGGCGGTGTCCAGCTCGGCGACGTCCTCGGCGCGGCCGGCGAACCCTTGGACCCGGTGCGGTTCGAAGCGACCGGGGACGATGACGTTGCCCAGGTAGAGGCCGACCAGGCCGGGTTTGACCGGCAGCTGGACGACCGTGTTGCCGAGGAGACCGGCGGGGGCGTCAGCGGTCATCGGTTTTCCTGCCGTTCTCGCCACGGTCCGAGGTTGTCGGTGCGGACCTCGTGGATGTCGCTGACCATGTGCTTCGGAACCGTGGCCTCGAAGGTGAACTGGTCCATCCGCTGGAACTGCACCTCGGGGTGCTCTTCCGGCTTGGCCCAGGTCTCGGCGAGCCAGTGCCCGTCGCCGGTCCCGACCACGCCGATGCCGTACCCGTCTTCGTCCTCGAAGTAGATCTCGAACTCGTGCCCGAGGAACGTCCCCCAGGTGCGGACGGTGTACCACTCGTCGAGGTCCGCGATCGGCACCACCTGCTCGGGAACACCTTCGCGGTGCAGGGCCAGCTTGCCCGGCGGCCGTCCGGAGGACGAGTAGAGCTCGCCCTGGTAGACCGCGCAGTCGCGCGGCGAAACTCTAGGCACCGGATCCTCCTCGTCCGCGCACGTCGAACCACCCTCGTCCGTCCAGGTACACCCCGGCCAGGGATTCGGTCCCGTCCGCGTGCACGAGCCACATCTCACCACGGCCCTCGTAGCCCTGCCTCGTGTGGATCCACTCGGGCACACCGCCACCGGTGTATCCGGTGCCGAGGAAAGGTGGCTGCCATTCTCGAGGCCCGGGTTGCCCGGACAGCCCCTGCATTTCGTGCGCGGTCACCGGATCCGTGCCGCCGTAGCTGATCTCCATGGCACGGGCGTTGTCCGAGGCCGGGAAGCGCAGCTGGTACGCCTCACCGGCGCCTGCCTTGATCGGGGTCCACCCCGCGCCGTTGTCGTCGAGGGCGAGCTTGTCCCGGAACTCCTGTGGAGTCCCGTACTGCGAGGTGTCGCTGCCGCGGGCCACCGAACCACCGACCTGGTTCGGGTCGAAGTCCTTCGTGGGTTTCGGGTTCATCAACGTGTTTTCGCCGATCTCCGGCTTGACCACCTTCGTCATGATCTCGCCCGGGTTGGCCTTGAGCTCGTTGCGGACCGCCACGATTTCCGCGCGCTGGGCCGGGGTCAAATCGGCCGTCGGCTTGAGGGTCATCGCCAGGTGCTGGTCCGGGTCGTAGCCCAGCCTGCTCGCCGCGTCGCGGATCTGGTTGTCCGTCGAGGTCGGGCGGGTCTGCATCGACTCGCGCGTGTACTGGCCTCGCAGCTCGTCGTCCGTCGCGTGGTGGCCCTGGTTGTTGTGCATCCCGCCGCCGTCGTCCGGTGGGCGGGGTGGGGGGTTCGAGCCCGGTGGGGGCGGGTTGCCGCCGCCGCCCGCTGTCTTCACCGGTGGGGCGTCGACCGGTTTGCCCGCCGCCGCGATCGTGGCCGCGTTGTTCGCTTCCGTCGTCTGGTAGTGCTCGCGGACTGCCTTCGTGCGCGCCCCCGCGTCCTCGACCGCCTTGCCCGCGCGGGCTACGTGCTCCTTGGCCGCGCTCACCGTTCCGTTGAGCGTACCGGTCATGCCCGCGCCGACCACGCCCATCGACTTCGCGCCGAAGTTCGCGCCCGCCACGGTCTGGCCGACCGCGTGGACCTTGTCCTTCGTGCGGCCGAGGTGGCCCTCCATCGTGCCGAGCGAGTCCGTGTGGACGCCGTACCCGCCGCCGTGGCCGCTCGCCGGAGCGTGCGGCTCGTGTGCCGGGCGCGGCTCGGTGGGGTGCGGGTTCGGCGTCTCGTGGCGCGTCGGCGACGTGTCCGTGTGGTGGGGCGTGGTCGTGTGGTGGGGCGTACTCGTGTGCGTCGAGTGGTGCGTCGCCACGTCACGCCTCCGTCTCGTACGGCTTCGCGGCCTGGTACGCGCCCATCGTCAGGCCGCCGACCGTGGAGAACCGGTCGAGGCCCTTGGTCAGCTTCTCCATCGCCTCCATCAGCTTGGCCAGCCGGCCGCCCTGCCGCGCGAAGCCCTCCAGGAGCTTGCTGATCTTGCCGGCGATCTTCGACGCGGTCGCCGCGGCACGGGCCGACGCGACGCCGCAGAACGCCGCGATCGAACCGCCGAACGTCACCACCGCGGAGGCCGCCGCGATCAGCGCGTCGCGGATCAGCTCGGCGATCACCGACGAAATCAGCCCGAAGACGATGCCCCGCAACGTGCAGACGAGCATGCCGGAGATGCCCGCGACCGCCGCGGTCCCGTCGAGCGTCTTGCCGAGCGACTCCAGTTCCTCGGCCATCTTCGTGAGGCTGTCGCGGTAGGCGTCCGCGGCCTGGCCGGTCCACTCGGCGACGCTGCGGAGGTCGTCGCGGTGCTCCTGGGCCAGGGTGTGCATCTCGGCCGCGGCGGACTTGAGCTGGTCGACGTTCGCGTTGATCTCGTCGGGGTTGCCGAGCAGCGCGTCGAGCGGCTCGCGCAGGAAGCTGACGTGCTCGAGCAGCCAGCCGACACCCGCGTTGAGGATGGCGCCGAGCGGGTCGATCGCGGCGCCGACGGTGTCGACGACCGCCCCGGCCGCGCTGACGGCGACCCCGAGGACGTGTTCGCCTTCGGACTCGGAGTCCGACTTGATCGAGTCGACGAGCCCGGCGTAGGTGTCGACGATTCCGGCACCCGAAGTAGCGGTGGTCATGGTCCCCCTCAGTCCCGGCGCATGAACGTGTTGTCCCCGAAGTCGTCATCGTCGTCACGCGGCGGCCGCGACGGGCGGCGGACCGGCGGCGGTGCCGGGGTTTCCGGCTCGTCGTGCTGCCAGAGCCGGCGTTCCCGGACCGGCTCGGGCGCGGGCGGCTCTTCGGGCTCCTCCGGCGGCACGTAGCCGGTGACCATGTGCATCGCCTCGGAGTCGCCGCCCAGCGGCGCGAACGCGGCCGCGACGTTGACGGCGGCGCCGCGCTGGGCCTTGCGCGCGAGCTTGAGGATCTCTTCCGCGAGCTTGGCGCCGGACTTCCCGGCCAGGGCGGCGTCGGTGAGCTGCAGGTCGGTGAGCGAGCCGTTCGGGGCGACGCCGACGCGGATGGTCCCGTCGGGCGAAGCGACGGTCGTCCCCGCGGCCTCCAGCCCGACGCGGAACTCCTCGGCCTTCGCCTGGACGTCCGCGATCTTCGATTCGAAGCCCGCCAGCCATTCCTCAGGTGTCATCGCTCGCCCTCCGCGGTGTCCGACGCGAGGCGAAGGCTACTGGTTCCACGACCAGCGCAAACAAGAAACGGCCCCGGTTCCCCGGGGCCGTTTCCGTTATGTCCGTTATTCGCCGATGACGGGCGGTGCGGTGCGCATGTCCGTCCCGAAGACCTCGTCGGGGTCGCCCTCGACGAGGTAGGTCGGACGCGAGTGCTCCGTGTCCTCGTCGCCCTCGCCCTTCTGGCCGCGGCCCAGGCCGCCCCCGCCCATGCCACCGCGCCCGGCGGCACTGCCCGCGCCGAGACCGCCCATGCCACGCCCGGCGGCGGCTTCGGCGGCCCCGATGCCACCCGGCCGGGCGGCCCCCGACGCGGCACCCGCGCCGGTCGCGTTGCCCGCACCCGAGCCGCCGGGACCGAAGCCCCCACCACGGCCGGCGCCCCCGCCGACCTTGGAGTTGTAGGCCTCGTCGCCGCCGAAGTTCATCCCGCCCATCGGCATCGGGCTCATCGGCGGCATCCCACCGAGCGACTGGTTCGGGTTCGACGTCGACCCACCGGGAATCGCCCCCGGCGTGAAGCTGGACGGCGTGGTGGTGCCGGCGGGCAGCAGGCCCGCACCGGTCGTCGAGCCGGGGCCGGAGAACTGCGGCGTCCCGGTGGTGCCGGGGATGTTGCCGGTGGTGAAGTTGTTGTTGCTGCTGCTCGGCGTGTTCACCGAGTTGGAGCCCGGCATGTCGACGCGGCCCGGGTTGTCGATGCCGTTCTTGTCCCCGGTGCCGTTGGGGTCACCGGAACCGCCACCGGTGCTGAAACTGGGCGGCGGCGCGAAGGCCGGCTGCTTCGACGCGGCCTCGTAGAGGTTCTTGTCGTAGGTCGACATGACGCTGGCGGCCTGGTCGTGCGCCGCTTGGCTGTCCTTCTGCTTCTGCAGGGACTTGTCGACGTTGTCGGGCAGGCTGAAGGGGTTCGACGTCGCCCAGGACTTGAACTCGTCGCCCCAGCTGAACGGGATGGGAGCGGGCATGGAGTTCTTGGCCGTCGAGGCGGCTTGGCCCTGGTCGTAGATGGTTTCCGAAGCGAGCTTCGCGTTTTGGGAGTTCGCGTCGGACCACTTGCCCAGGCTGGTGAAGTACTGCTGGGCGTTTTCGGCGGCGGAACCTTCCCAGGTGCCCTTTGAGGCGTTGACCGCGGTGTTCATCGAGGTGGCGAACTTGTCGAAGACCTGGTGCACCTTGAAGTAAGCGGTCGACACGTCGGACACCTGGTCGACGTTCAGATTGCTTTCCAGATACGCCTGGAGCTGCGTGTGGTCGCTGCCCTTGTAGTCGGCGTTCGGCGCGTTGAGGCCTTGGACGTATTCGACGTCGCGTCCCTGCGTGGCCTGCTGAACGTTCTTGTCCCCGATCTGCTGGGACTGGTTCTTCGCGTTGGCCTGAGCGATCCACTGCTGGACGGGCCCGAAGAGCCAGCTGCCCGGGTCGACGCCCTCCTCGGCTTTCTGCTGGAGGTACGCATCGCGCTCGGCGGGCGCCATCTTCGAAACTTCTTCGGGCGACTTGTCCGCGGTCTTCGGCGGTGGCCCCTGTCGCGTCGTCATGTGGGTCCCCTATCCCTTCGGCAACCGCGGTTCGACAGCGGCCTTCGCGACCGCCTCGGCAATCTGGCACGCCTCGTCGGAGGAGCCGACGGAAGTCACCAGAACGTCCACCCGGGACGAGTCGCCGACCGGCAATGCCAGCGTGCAGCCGGCTCCGGCCGTTTCCGGGGCTTCCTTTGCTTGCCGGCCGTTGATGTCCTTCTCGAGGACGCCGGCGCCTTGATCATTCAGCTGATCCACGCGAGCGGCATCACGCACGGTCGTGCCGATGACCATCGACTTGTCGCTCGCCGACTCGATCTTCTTCTGGTACTTGCACACGCGGGCCCCGCCGAGCGTCTTGTTCTCCGGCTCGTTGAACTCGCCGTAGCTGCTCAGATCACCTTTTTCGAGGAGCGTGCAGGGATCCGAGATCGACTCGGTGCCGCCGCCGGAGGATGAGCTCTGCGGGGCCGAGGATTCTCCGCCACCCGCCGTCGAGGACTGCGCGGGTGAAGCAGTCCCCGGCTGCGTGCTGGTGCAGCCGGCCAGCAGGGCACCACCGGCCACGAGCGGGAGCAGGGCACGTACGAGAAGAAGTTTCATCTACCTCAGGCCTGACGGGTCTGGAGCGAAGAGAACGCCTGGTTTTCGGTTTCCTTGTACAACCCGGCGGCTCGGGCGAGCGCCTCGTCGGCCTGCTGGGCGACCTGCTTGAGCTCGGCCAGGACGGCCTTCGCCGAACCGGTGGCGTCGTTGGCGCTCTTCTGGTCGTGCTTGGCGACGGTTTGCCCGTACGGGTGACTGCCGAGCTGCGGCGCCTGGTCGAGGTCCACCGTGTCGAAATACAGGTTGTCGAGGTCGTTGACCAAGTCGAGGAGTGCGTCCCGGATCGGCTTGACACCTTCCGGGGTGATCTTGAAGCCGCCGCCCTTGGCGGCGTCGACCAGCTTCTGCGTCTCGGCGGTGACGCTCTTGACCGCGGCGCTCATGCCGGCGGATGAAAGCGGGTTGACGATGTCCGACATCGAGCCGCCACCGCCATCGGCAATCAACATCGCTGTTCCACCCCGTATCGCTTCGCCGTGCGTGTGCACCCGGAAGTCTACTAGCCGGGCACCCTGCGCAACGGCTGTTCACCGATCTTCACTTTTGGACGTCGGAAGCCCACCGCCGGTTCCCGACCGTCAGAACTGGCCCTCGAGCTGGGCGTACAGCTGCTGGGCCAGCCGCGCGTTGTCGGCTGGGGCGTACGTGATCCAGCGCTGGCCGTCCGCTGCCGCGCGGGAGGACATCAGCCAGCGGCCCGACTCCGTGTCGAACCAGGCCAACGGGGGGAACGCGGCGCCGCGGACCTGGGCCGTGAACTGGCCCACGCGCTTCTTCGGCTCCTGGAACACCCGCTCGATCATGCGGAGCTGGGGGCCGCCGCTGCCGCCGCCCGACGAGCGGGGGCCGCTCACCCCCGCGAACGGGTCGTACGCGTCGTCGCGGCGCTGGTGGCGGGGCTGCTCCGCCGGACGCGAAATCGTGACCGACTGGCCGGGGGCCGCCGGGGTCAGGGGCAGCAGGTCGACGATCGCCGGGACGATGCCCGTCGGGCGGACCTCCTCGAAGACGATCAGGTTCTCCTCCTGCTTCGCGAGCACCGCGAACTGGCCGTCGGACGCGACGCGGGCGAACAGGTGGCGGTCGCCCAGCTCGGCGGCCGCGTTGATCGCCACGCTGCCGCGGACGAACGTCGCCAGCGCCAGCTCCGCGTCCGGGTCGAGGCGGCCGCGGCTCCACAGCCCGCGGCCGTTCAGATCGCGGACGACGGCGTCGCGGATCATCGCGCGCTGCTCGACGGTCGTGCCGACGTGCGGGACTTCGAACGGCGTCGGCGCGCGGCCGAACCCGAGCTGCTCCAGCAGGATGTCCACCGCTGCCAGTGACAGCGAGAACGAGTGCGGCATCGCTTCCATCCCCCCGCGGGTTCATCCGGACTTGCCGAAACGGTAGTCCATCCGCTCTCGGCGAACCCGCTTGCCCGGAGAAGATCGCCGCTGGTCCGATGGACGCATGGCCGACCCGAAACCCGCACTCGTGCTGCACCTCGCCACCGGCGGGGAGCCGCTGCTGTTCGCACTGACGACCGAAGAATCCGGCAAGCTGGCGGGCAAGCTCGCCCAGCTCGTGCAGGCCGGCGCGGTCGAAACGGTGACCACCAAGGACCACTCGGCGGTCGCGATCAACTTCGCCCACGTCGCCGCCGCGTACGTCGACGACCTCACCCGCAAGAGCACTGTCTTCGGCATGCACGCCTAAAACAGCGAAGGCCGCCTCACGACCAGCGTGAGACGGCCTTCGCGAAGAACCTCAGAGCTTGTACAGGCGCTTCCAGTTCTCGCGCGAGGTCAGCTCCGGCATGGCGCGCTTGTACTGCTCCTGCACCGCCGCGCCTTCCTTGCGCAGCCGCTGGACCACCTTCGCGCCGCGCTTGGCCAGGTCGAACATCTTGACCTTGTCGTACGAGCGGACGCGGACGCCTTCCTGGTTCGCGTCCGTCACGACCGCCGTGTCGAACAGCGCGATGTGCCACCAGTTCGCCTCGTCGATCGGCACCGCGCCGAGGCCGAAGCGGCTGCGGCCGAGCACGCGGTCGAGGATCCGCTTGATCAGCACCAGGCGCTGCATGCTGGGCCGCGGCGCGCTGTTGATGATGCCGATGTCGTTCGACGCGATGCCCGGGACGTCGGTCGCCTTGTGGCGCTTGGTCTCCGGGTACTGGTCGCGGATGCGGCGGATCTCCTGCATCGCCTCGACGCCGCCGTCACGCAGGATCTCCGGGCCCTCGAGGAAGTCCTCGACGGCCTTGATCAGCGTCGCCGACAGGCCGTACTGCATGCCCAGCAGGTAGCGCACCAGCTGCGCGAGCAGGACCCGCGAAAGCAGGTTGAGGTTGAACGGCGAGTGCAGCGCCGCGGTGATGATCGAGTTGCGCAGGTTGAAGTACCGGTGCCACTCGTCCCAGTCCTTCATGTGGAAGTCCGCGTGCCACACGCCCGCACCCGGCAGGGTGACGGTCGGGAAGCCGTGCGCGCGGGCGCGGTAGGAGTACTCCGCGTCGTCCCACTGGAAGAAGAACGGCATCGGGTAGCCGGTGGCCTGGACGACCTCGTAGGGGATCAGGCACGACCACCAGCCGTTGTAGCCGGCGTCGAGGCGGCGCTCCTGGCGGTTCGGCTTCAGCGTCTCCTCGTCGACGCCGAGCAGGTCGGCCGTCGACAGCGAGTGCTCGACCGGCTGGCCGGGCTCGAGCGTGTTGAGCCGGGCGTACTCCGCGCCGACGTGCAGCTGGTTCGGGTGGAACAGGTTGAGCATCTGCCCGCCGACGATGATCGGGTTGGCGGCGCGGTTGGAGAACGCCGTCATCCGGATCACCAGGTCCGGCTCGAGCAGGACGTCGTCGTCCATGAACAGGACGTTCGCGTGCTCGGTGGCGGTGTGCCCGGCCACCTCGTAGAGGCCGCGGGTGAAGCCGCCGGCGCCGCCGAGGTTCGGCTGCTTGATGTAGTGCAGCTTGTCGGCGAGGTCCTTCGCGACCTGCTCGAAGCCGTCGCGGGACTCGACGAGGTCGGTGCCCTGGTCGGCGACGTAGATCGCGTCCAGGGTCTCCAGCGAGGAGACGTCGGCGGCGAGCGCCTGCAGGTTCTTCAGGCAGTCGTCGGCGCGGTTCATCGTGCAGATGGTCACCGCGGTCGGGCGGATCTTCTCCGGCGCCTCGACCGTCCAGCGGACCTGCTCGACGCGCAGCGTCTGGCCGCCCTCGGTCTCGAGGTCCAGCCAGAGCGCGCCGCCGTCGTAGAACTTGTCCAGCTTCGAGGTCAGCGTGACCTTGGCCTGCTTGGCGTCGGCGATCTGCTGGGCGTCGACCACGCGCGGCTCGCCCTCGACGTCGGAGGCGCCCATCGACAGCAGGCCGGTGCCGGTGACGACGGCCTCGACCGAGACCTCGGTCACCGTCGTCCAGCGCTGCCAGTAGCTGGCCGGGAACCGGCCGAAGTACGTGTTGCCGGACACCTTGGAGGCCGGCTCGAGGCTGATGACCGCACGCTCGCGCACGGCCGAACCCCACTCGAGCTCGGCGTAGAGGTCCTTGCTGACGATCGGCGCCGGACCGGCGTAGAGACCGCGCTGCGCCGTCAGGCGACCCTGCGGAGTGTGCTCGGTGAACCGCGTCTCGGCGGCCGCGCCGGCTTCGGTGGTCGGCGCCGGGGTGGCTGTTTTACCGGGCATTGAGTTCCTCAGTTCTCCTCGGTCGACGGCTCGCGGAACACGACCCACTTGAGCATCACGAAGTTGATCACCGTGGCGGTGGCCTGCGACACGGCCCAGCACAGGGTGTGCTGCCAGGCGGACTCCGGCAGCACGTTCAGCATCAGCTGGTTCACCCCGACCGCGACGAAGAACGTCACGGTGTAGAGCAGGACGAACGAGCCGATCTGCGCCTTGCCGTCCTTGCGCCCGCCGGCGAACGTGAACTTCCGGTTCAGGAAGAACGCCGTGGTCGTGCCCACGATGAAACTGATAGCGCGAGCGATGTCGACCCACGGTGAAGTCGCCATCCCGGCCGCCTGGGTCAGCAGGGTGTACGTGCCCAGGTCGACCAGGGCGCAGAAGCCCCCGATCAGGGCGAAGCGGATGAGCTGGCCCAGCAGTCCCGGAGAGGACTGAGCAGCCGTTAGGTCGGCTTGCGGATCGGTCGCCACCACTGCATTACCTCGTTGCCTGAGTCATGGTCACCCGCGCGGGCGCTTGTGCCTTGATGCGCAAAGTGTAGAAGCGGGCACTTCAGGGTCACGTTCCGGGCGTCGTTCGGCGTGGCTACCCTGGTCGGGTGACCCATTCCCCCGAGACACAGCGTCGCACGCTCACCGGCTGGGGACGCACCGCACCGACCGTCGCCGACGTCCTGAGCACCCCGGACGTCGAGACCATCGCCCGGGCCGTGCGCCAGGCCGGCGAGCGCGGCGTCATCGCGCGTGGCCTCGGCCGGTCCTACGGCGACCCGGCGCAGAACGCGGGCGGCCTCGTCATCGACATGACCGCGCTCGACCGGATCCACTCGATCGACCCGGACTCGGGTCTCGTGGACCTCGACGCCGGGGTCAGCCTCGACAAGCTGATGCGCGAGGCGCTGCCGTACGGCCTGTGGGTCCCGGTGCTGCCGGGCACCCGCCAGGTGACGATCGGCGGCGCGATCGCCAACGACATCCACGGCAAGAACCACCACAGCGCGGGCAGCTTCGGCAACCACGTCGTGTCGATGGACCTGCTGACGGCGGACGGCCAGGTGCGCACGCTCACCCCGGAGGGCCCCGAGTCGGAGCTGTTCTGGGCGACCGTCGCCGGCATCGGGCTGACCGGCATCATCGTGCGGGCCACAGTCCGGATGAAGAAGACCGAGACCGCGTACTTCATCGTCGACGCCGACCGCACGTCGAGCCTGGACGAGACGCTCGGCCTCTTCACCGACGGCTCCGACCTGACCTACGACTACTCGATGTCGGTGCCGGACCTGATCTCCTCGGACCACCGCCTCGGCCGGGCGACGTTCTCGCGCGGCTCGCTCGCGAAGCTGGACGAGCTGCCGCCGAAGCTGCGGTCCGAGCCGCTCAAGTTCGACGCGCCGCAGCTGGCGACCCTGCCGGACGTCTTCCCGAACGGCCTGGGCAACAAGCTCACCTTCGGGCTGATCAACGAGCTGTGGCAGAAGACCGTGCCCAAGAAGGGCGCGCGCGGCAAGATCCAGAACCTGACGCAGTTCTACCACCCGCTGGACATGCTGAGCGAGTGGAACCGCGCCTACGGCTCCAAGGGCTTCCTGCAGTACCAGTTCTCGGTGCCGTTCGGCGCGGAGGACCAGCTCAAGGCCATCTGCCGGCGGATCGCGACCTCGGGCCACTACTCGTTCCTCAACGTGTTCAAGCGCATGGGCGACGCCAACCCGGCGCCCATGTCGTGGCCGTCGCCGGGCTGGATGCTCAGCGTCGACTTCCCGATCAAGGACGGCCTGAGCCGGTTCTGCCTGGAGCTCGACGACGCCGTGCTGGCCGCGGGCGGCCGGCTGTACACGGCGAAGGACTCCCGGACCTCCGCGGAGACGTTCGCGAAGATGTACCCGCGGCTCGAAGAGTGGCGCAAGATCCGCGCTTCCGTTGACCCCGAAGGCGTTTTCGCCTCTGACATGAGCCGGAGGCTCGAACTGTGATCGACGCGGTGGGCAACCCCCAGTCCCTGCTCCTGCTCGGCGGCACGTCCGACATCGCGCTGGCGATCGCCGAGAAGTACCTGGCCGAGAAGCCGCTGCGGGTCGTGCTCGCGGCCCGGCCGTCGCCCCGGCTCGACGCGGCCGCCCAGCGCCTGAAGGACCGCGGCGCCGAGGTGTCCACTGTGGACTTCGATGCCAAGGACACGGCCTCGCACCCCGGCGTGCTGGCCAAGGCGTTCGAGGGCGGCGACATCGACGTGGCGGTCGTCGCGTTCGGCCTGCTCGGCGACCCCGAAGAGGTCTGGCAGGACCACGCGAAGGCCGTCGAGCTGGCGACCGTGAACTACACCGCCGCGGTGTCGGTCGGCGTCGCGCTGTCGGAGAAGCTCAAGGCCCAGGGCCACGGCACGGTGATCGCGCTGTCGTCGGTCGCCGGTGAGCGCGTCCGGCGGTCCAACTTCGTCTACGGCTCGACGAAGGCCGGTTTCGACGGCTTCTACCTGGGCCTCGGCGAGGCGCTCGCGCCTTTCGGTGTGCAGGTGACGGTCGTCCGCCCGGGTCACGTCAAGACGAAGATGACCGAGGGCCTGAAGGACGCTCCCCTGGCGCAGACGGCCGAGCAGGTCGCCGAGACCGCCGTGACGGCCGCGCGCGCGGGCAAGGACCTCGTGTGGGCGCCGGCGCAGTTCCGGCTGGTGATGTCGGCGCTGCGGCACGTCCCGCGGCCGATCTTCCGCAAGCTCCCCATCTGAGGCCTCCACCCCGGGGTTGACGCGGAGTTCCATCCGGGCCCGGCCCGCGCGCCGATGTGCGCACAGGTGCGTCGAAACAGACTGTCACCATGGTGAACACGACAAGCGACCGCGGTGGGCTGACGATGCTGCTCCGCGACGTCGCTCTCCCGATGGCCCTGTACTACGTCCTGCGTTCCTTCGATGTCGGCGCGCTGTGGGCGCTGCTGGTCAGCGCCGTCCCGCCGGTGCTGCGGACCGGGTACGTCCTGGCGCGGCACCGGCGGATCGACGCCGTCAGCGCGTTCGTGCTGGCCGTGCTGCTGGTCAACGGCGCGGTGGCGGTGTTCTCCGGCGACGCCCGGCTGCTGCTCGTGCGCAGCGCCTGGATCATGCTGCCGCTGGGGGCCGTCATGCTGGCCAGCCTGGTCGTCGGGCGGCGGCCGCTGCTGTTCCGGGCGGCGTGCACCCTTCAGCCCGCCCGTTCCGAGCACCTCGACCGGCTGTGGGGCCTGTCCCGGCCGTTCCGCGAGCGCTGGCGAGCGGCCACGCTGTGGTGGGGCGTCGGCTGCCTCTTCCTGGGGTGCGCGGTCGTGGTCATGGCGTTCACGCTGCCGGTGGACGTCGTGCCGGTCCTCGACACCGCGCTGACCGTGGGCAGCGTGCTCCTCGGCGTGAAGCTCACGCGGCAGCGGCTGGGCATCAACCGGACGGTGGATGCGTGACGAACCGGCTCGGTGATGCCGGCGGCCGCCCTCGTCGCCGATGCTCGGGGGCATGCTCGGCACGCTGCTCTGCGACCTCGCCGCCCCGGTCGGCGGCTACTACCTGCTGCGCGCGTTCGACGTCGCGCCGGTCTGGGCCCTGACGCTGAGCGGCCTGCCGCCGGCGCTGCGGGTGCTCTACCTGGCGGTGCGGCACCGGCGGATCGACGGCATGGGCGTGTTCGTGCTGCTGATCGTCGCCGTGGGCCTGGCGACGACGCTGCTGACCGGCGACGCGCGGCTGCAGCTGGTCCGCGGCGCCTGGTTCAGCGTGCTGATCGGGGTCTGGATGCTGGCGAGCCTCCGGATCGGCCGCCGCCCGACGACGTACCAGGCGACGCTGGCCCTGCTCCCCGGGCGGACGTCGGCACTGGAGGCGCGCTGGGTGGACACACCCTCGTTCCGGCGGGTCTGGCGGGTACTGGCGGTCGTGTGGGGCGTCGGCGGGCTGCTGCACAGCGCGGGCAGCATCGCGATGGCGTACACGCTGCCGGTGGACGTCGTGCCGGGCCTCGACACGGCGCTGTCGATCGGCAGCTTCGTCGTGCTCCAGGTGATCACGCAGGTGCTGCTGGCCCGGGAGGGCACGCTGAACCGGGTGTTCCGCGGGCGGGATCAGCTGCCCGCGGCGTGAGCCGGCATGAGGTACAGGTTCTGGGCGCCCATCCACGGGGAGTCGATCCGCCAGCTGGCCAGCGCCGTCGGCGGCGGGGTGCGCCGGGTCGTGGCCAGGACCAGGTCCGGGCTGATCGGCGCGACGCTGTGGTCGAAGTTGTGGAAGTTGGCCTCCAGCAGCGCGCGGCCGACGTCGCCGCTGCGCCGCTTCGTCTCGTTGATCGCCGGGTCGACCGCGCCGCGGTCGGAGAACTCGTCGACCAGCTCGCAGTCGCACGCGTACGCCAGCGCGCCGACCTCGCCCGCCGTCTCGACCTTGCGGCCGTGGGCGATCGAGGCCAGCTGCTGACCGATCTCGCGGTACTCCGTCGTCGACGCGTGGTTGCTCGTGATCGGCGCGAACTGGCGGGGCAGGCCCGGCAACGCGTACGCCGCGACGCTCGCCGCGAGGACCACGGCCGCCGCCGTCCACGTTCCGCGGCGGACGCGTTCCGGGACCGCGCTCGCGCACGCGGCCAGGAAGATCGTCGCGCCGATGATGCTCGGCGCGTAGTACCAGTGGTACGGCGGGACGCCGAGCCGGCTGTAGGCCAGGTAGTGGAGGGCGCCCGCGACGGCCAGCGCCGCGAACGGCGTCAAGCGGCGGGCCGCTTCGGAGCCGCGGCGGTACTGGACGATCCAGACCACGCCGGCCAGGCCCGCGAGCGGCAGCGGCAGGAACGACAGCGCCGCCTCGGCCGGGAAGTTGCGCCAGTAAAGAAGCGGGCCGTTCGTGAAGCTGAACGGGCCCCACGACTGCTGGCTGATCTTGATGACCAGCGTGTCCGGCACGGCCGAGCCGAGCACGACCCAGCTGAACGCGAACCACGGCAGCGTCACGGCGAGGGTGGCGAAGGCCGTCCGCCAGATGCCCGTCCAGAACTCGCGACGGGCCGCGAACAGCACCGCCGCGATCAGCAGCAGGTCGATCCGGACGAGCGCGAGCAGCCCGATCACGACGCCGAGGCGGCCCGCCTTGCGCTCGCCGGCGTAGACCAGCGTCCAGACGACGCCGGTGGCGCCGAGCGCGACCTCCAGCCCGACCGACGACAGCAGCAGCGGGTTGAGCAGCAGCAACGCGAACGTCACGGGCGCGAACGCCGCCGGCAGCCCGGTGCGCTCGCCGAGCCGGCGCAGGCCGAGGACGAGCAGCACCTGGGCGGCGACGAACACGATCCCGGCGGCCAGCACGGCGTCGCGGACGACGAACGTGACCGCGGCCAGGGCCAGGACGTTCAGCGGGGACGTCGCGGTGTTCGCCGTCCCCTGCTCGATCAGGCCCCAGTGGGCGTGGAAGGCGAGGTTCTTCGCGTAGGACAGCGTGATGTAGGTGTCATCGATGAGATGGCTGCTGACCAGGGCGAACATCAGTGCGGAGGCCGCCGCGGCGCCCGCCGGCAGGGCCCACGGGCGGGCGACGGGCACGGCCGCCGACAGCGCGGTGGCGACCTTGGGGAGTTCTGCGGAGGCGCTTCGCATCCCGGACACGGTACCTCGCCCGTGATGCTTCTGTGATCTGAGCGGGGTACGGGTGGCTCAGCCCACAGCCCCAAGCCGTAGCTTCCACGTGAAAGCTACGCCGCTAGATGCCGTTGCCGTCGCCGGAATTGCCGGAGTTGCCGGAGTTGCCGCCGCCGCGGCCAGGAAAGCCGCGGCCGTCGGGGCCCTGGTTCTGGCCGTCGTACTGGCGGTGGATGCCGGGGCGGCCGTCGCGCGGGCCGTGGTGGGTGGCGGCGGCGATCCCGCCGACGATGCCTCCGCCGATCAGCAGGCCGAGGACGCCGACGCCGACGAGCTGGGTCGCACGGTGCCCGACGAACCGGCGGAAGCCGCCGGGCTGCCGTGGGGCGGCCGCGGCAGGCGGGCCCCAGGCGCCGTAGGCCTGGCCGGGGCCGGGCTGGGCGAGCTGGGGAGTGGGTGGCGCGGGCGGCGGTTGCTGGCCGTGGGCGGCAGTCTGGTCGCCCGCCTGCGCGGCGTTCGGCAAGGCAGTGGTCTCGGCGGCGGGCGTGGCCGGCTGGTGCGCCGTCGGCTGGTCGGCCGCGGACTTCGCCGTTGGCTGCTCGACGGTCGGCTGGTCAGTCCCCTCCGGGACTTCGCGCGGCTGGTCGTTCATCGTCGCTCCTGGGGTCACGGGGACGGGCGCAGTGCCCGCCCCCACCACCTCAGGGTGCGCCGCTCAGCTGTGCGTCACCTGAAACCAACCTGTCGATCCGCCATGAGAACTCACAGGTAGAACGACAGGAACAGCGTGACCACCCAGGTAGCGCCGAGCACCTGCAGGATGCGGTCCTTGAGCGCGATCTCCTCGGGCTCGCCCGCGATGCCGCCGTCGACGTCGACCGCGTACCGCAGCACCGCCACCACGAACGGGACCATCGAGATGAGCGCCCACACCGAGTTGTGCTCGGTCTGGCGGATCTCGAACGCCCACAGGCAGTACGACATGATCAGGATGGCCGCCGACGTCGCCCAGACGAACCGCAGGTAGCTGGCCGAGTACTTCTTCAGCGACGAGCGGATCTTCGCGCCGGTGCGCTCGAAGAGCATGATCTCCGCGTAGCGCTTGCCGGCGACCATGAACAGCGAACCGAACGCCGTGACCAGCAGGAACCACTGCGAAAGCGCGATCCCGCCCGCGACACCGCCGGCGATCGAGCGCATCAGGAAGCCCGAGCCGACGATCGCCAGGTCGACCACCGGCTGGTGCTTCAGGCCGAAGCAGTAGCCGAGCTGGACGGCCTCGTAGACGCCCAGCACGATCGCGAGCTGCCAGCTCGCGAAGAACGACACGCCGAGGCCGGCCAGGAAGAACACGACCGCGGACCCGTACGCGACGGGGACCGGCACGATGCCGGCCGCGATCGGCCGGTTGCGCTTGGTCGGGTGGGCCCGGTCGGCCTCGACGTCGATGGCGTCGTTGATGAGGTAGACCGAGCTCGCCACCAGCGAAAACGCCACGAAGGCGACGATCGCGTCGAGCAGCAGGCCCGTGCGGTCGGTCGACTTCGAGAACGCGAAGAACGGGGCCGCGAAGACCAGGACGTTCTTCACCCACTGCCGGGGCCGCGCCGTCTTGATGACGCCGCCGACCAGGCCGAAGGGGCCACGGGAAACCGTCTCCGGCGTCACCGGTGTCTCCGGTGCCTCAGGAGTCACGGCCGCTTCGTCGCTGTTGCGCTGCTCGGTCGTTTCGCTCATGGGTTCTTCTTCAGCTTCCGTCGTATCAGACCACCGACGAGCCCCCCGAGAGCTGCACCGGCCAGAACGTCTGTCGGATAGTGAACGCCGAGCACGAGCCTCGAGGCCAGCATCGGCGGTACCAGGGCGGGCACCAGGTTACGCCCGGTCAATCCGGAGTAGAGCACCGCCGCCGCCGTCGTGGACGTCGCGTGCGACGACGGGAAGCTCAGCTTGCTCGGCGTGCCGACCAGGACCTCCACGCTCGGGTGGTCCGGTCGCGGCCGCCTGACCACGCGTTTCACCGCGATCGACGCGGCGTGCGCGCCCACGACGCCGGCCGACGCGACCAGCCAGTCCTTGCGCCGCTTCTTGTCGACCACGGCCCCGAGCAGGCCCAGGCCGAACCAGCCCAGCGCGTGCTCGCCGAAGTGCGACATGCCGCGCGCGGCCTTCACCGAAGCTTCACTCTTCAGAAAGCCCTGCGCCTTCGCCAGGACCGCCACCTCTCCGGTGGGCTGCCCCTTCTCAAGCATCGAGGGACCCGTCGAGCGGCGCGCCGTCGGTCAGGTGCGGGGCGATCTTGTTGTCGAACGCCGACAGCGCCGAGCCGATGGCCATGTGCATGTCGAGGTACTTGTACGTGCCCAGCCGGCCGCCGAACAGCACGTTCTTCTCGCGCGCCTCGGTCTTGGCCAGCTCCCGGTAGGCCTCGAGCTTCTCGCGGTTGTCCGGGGTGTTGATCGGGTAGTACGGCTCGTCGTCCTCGCCCGCGAAGCGCGAGTACTCGCGGAAGATGACCGTCTTGTCCTTGGGGTAGTCCCGCTCCGGGTGGAAGTGCCGGAACTCGATGATCCGGGTGTAGGGGACTTCCTGGTCGTTGTAGTTGACGACCGAGGTGCCCTGGAAGTCACCGGTCTCCGCGACCTCGGACTCGAAGTCGACGGTGCGCCAGGTGAACTTGCCGGCCGAGTAGCCGAAGTAGCGGTCCAGCGGCCCGGTGTAGACGGTCGGGGTGCCCGCCGGGATGTGCTCGCGCACGTCGAAGTAGTCGACATTCAGCCGGATCTCGATGTTCTCGTGCTCGGCCATCTTCTCGAGCCACGCGGTGTACCCGTTGACGGGCAGGCCCTCGTAGGTGTCGTTGAAGTACCGGTTGTCGAAGTTGTAGCGGACCGGCAGGCGCGTGATGATGTTCTCGCCCAGGTTCTTGGGGTCGTTCTCCCACTGCTTCGCGGTGTAGCCCTTGATGAACGCCTCGTAGAGCGGACGGCCGATCAGCGAGATCGCCTTCTCTTCGAGGTTCTGCGCAGCGCTCGTCTCGAACTCCGAGGACTGCTTGGCGATCAGCTCGCGGGCCTCGTCCGGGGTGTGGGACTTGCCGAAGAACTGGTTGATCAGGGCCAGGTTCATCGGCAGCGGGTAGACCTGCCCCTGGTACTTGCCGAAGACGCGGTGCTGGTAGTTCGTGAACTCGGTGAAGCGGTTCACGTACTCCCAGACGCGCTTGTTCGAGGTGTGGAACAGGTGCGCGCCGTACTTGTGCACCTCGATCCCGGTCTCCGGGTCCGGCTCCGAGTACGCGTTGCCGCCGAGGTGGCTGCGCCGCTCGAGGACGAGGACCTTCTTGCCCAGCTCGGCCGCGGCCCGTTCGGCGACGGTCAGGCCGAAGAAACCGGACCCGACGACGATGAGGTCGTAACCTGCGAAATCGTCTTCAGTAATCTGTGCGGGGTTCGTGTGCGCGCTCACGGGCGTCGAGGGTACGGGGGTCGCTGACCCGGCTCGCACCCGACTATCACATTTCGGCCTACGACACACCTGGAAAGCAGTGCCTGCACCCGAGGACTTCTGGAGCTACTTCGCCGCCGTGGCCACTTATCTGGCCGTCCTGGCGGTGCCCGGCGGCGTCGTCGGATGGGCCGCCGGGGTCCGCGGCTGGGCGCTGGCCGGGCTAGCGCCGCTGCTCAGCTACGCCGTCACCGGCCTGGCCGGGCCGTGGCTGGCGATCGCGCACGTGCCGTACGGCCCGTTGAGCGTCGCCGCCGTCACCCTGCTGCTCGCCGGCGCGCTGTACGGGCTGCGCCGGCTGTTCGTCGTGCGCGGCTGGATGACGCCCGGTGCCGAAGAGCCACTGCAGGCGTGGACGCGCCGGGCCCACCTGGCCGTGGGGGCCTGCGTGGCGGTCGCCACGGCCGTGTCGATCGCCGTCGTGGTCACCGGCCGCGGCGGGACGACCGCGGTGTTCCAGCGCTGGGACACCGTCTTCCACGCGAACGGCATCCGCTACATCGCCGAGACCGGCGACGGCTCGCTGACCGGCATGGGCACCATCAACTGGTATCCGGACGGCTCCTTCTACCCGAACGCCTACCACCTGGTCGGCGCGCTGGTCTACCAGCTGTCGGGCACGTCGGTCCCGGTGACGCTCAACGCCGTCACGATGCCGATCGCCGGGCTGTTCGCGGTGGCCATGGTCGCGCTGGTGCGCCAGCTCGGCGGCCGCGCGGTGTTCGCCGGCAGCGCGGCGCTGGTCGCGGGCGGCGCGACAACCGGGGCGTACGAGTCGGTGTCGAGCGGGCTGCTGCCCTTCGCGCTCGGGATCGTGCTGACGCCGCTGGCGGTGGTCGCCCTGCAGCGGTTCGTCGTCCGGCCGGGCGTCGACACCGGCGCGGTGCTCGCGCTGAGCGCGACCGGCCTGCTCGCCGCGCACTCGAGCGCGCTGTTCGGGGCGCTGCTGTTCGCGTTCCCGCTGGTCGTGCAGCGCTGGTACCGGGCGCTGCGGGGCAAGCGCCTCGACGGCGTGGCGCCGGAAAAGGCCGCCTGGCGGGTCGTCGGCGGCGACGTCCTGCGGATGCTGCCGGTGATGGTGGCCGCGGGTGTGCTGGCCGCGCCGATGATCCTCGGCGCGATCACCTTCACATCCGGGTCGTACCCGTACCACGCCTGGGGCTCGCACATGCCGGTGTGGAAGGCGCTGGCCATGCTGGCGACGTTCAAGCAGGTGCTGCCGGTCCCGCAGATCTGGCTGACGGTGTTCCTCGCGATCGGCGTGCTGACGCTGGTGGCGCTGCGGCGGATGCGCTGGGTGGTGCTCTCGGCGCTCGGGCTGTCCGCGCTGTTCGTGGTCGTCGCGTGCTTCGGCGGCGAAGACTGGGTGATCACGCTGTCGCGGCCCTGGTGGAACGACCGGTTCCGGCTGATGGCGCTGGCCGCGATCCCGATGTGCCTGCTCGCCGCGCACGGCATGAGCGAGGCCCAGCGCTGGGTGGCGAAGCTGGCGAGCGGCCGCGCCTGGGTGCGCGCGCGGCCGTGGCTGACCGGCCGGGTCGGGCTGGCGACGGCGGTGCTGCTGGTCGTCGCGATGGGCGTGCTGACCGGCGGGTTCTACCGCGCGGCCAACGCCAAGACCGTGTCACTGCTGTACTACAACGGCCTGCCCGGCGAGACCGTCCCGCCGGTGAGCCAGGACGAGATCGACGCGATGGAGCACCTCGGCACGCTGGGGATCCCGGCCGAGGAGAAGGTGCTCAACGACCGCATGGACGGCACGGCCTGGATGTACGCGCTCACCGGCGTGCACCCGGTGGCCGGCCACTACGACGCCGGCGTCGCTCCCCCGGACGCGCTCTACCTGGCGCTGCACTTCGGCGACTACGACAGCGACCCGCAGGTCCGCGCGGCCACGCGGCGGCTGAACATCCACTACGTGCTGGTCGGCAGCGGCACCATCCGCCGGGACACGCCGATCGCACCGGGCCTGCGGCACCTCGACGGGCACGACTTCGTGAAAGAGATCTACCGGAACCCGGGTGCCGTGATCTACCGGATCACCAAATAACGAAACCCTCGTGGCCGCGGCGCCCCGTGCCGCGGCCACGAGGGCCCTCCGTCCCCCAACCACCCCCGGGGTGATCTCTGGCGTCTGCTGTGATGGACGCCTGAGGGACGGCAATCGGTTTCCCGGCGAGCCGGATGTCACCCGTTCGGAGCAGCGTGCAGTTCCGGCAGGACGTCGCTCGCCACCTGCTCCAGCACCGCTTCCCGGCCTTCGTACGGCGAAGACGACCGCGGCCAGTGCGCGATGACGTCGGTGAAGCCCAGCTCGCCCGCGCGGCCCGCGGCGTCGCGGAACGCCTCCACGCTGCTCAGCGAGAACACCGGGGACGCGTCCAGGCTCAGGTGCCGCTGGATGCTCGCCCGCTCGCGGCCCACCGCGTCGAGGCGCTCGTCGAAGACGTCCGTGAGCTGCTTGATGCCGGCCCACCACTCGTCCTCGGTCTGGCCGCCCCGGCCCGTCGTGACCCAGCCCGCGCCGAAGCGCGCGGCCAGCGTCATCGTGCGGGGGCCGTTCGCCGCGACCACGAACGGCAGCCGCGGGCGCTGGACCGTGCCCGGCAGGTTGCGGGCCTCGCGGGCCCGGTAGTACTCGCCGTCGAAGTCGAACTTGTCGGTCATCAGCAGGCCGTCGAGCGCCTCGACGAACTCGGTGAACCGGTCCGCGCGCTGCTTGGCCGTGAGCTCGGGGGCGCCGAGCACCGCGCCGTCGTAGTGCTGGTGGTCGACGCCCGCGCCGACGCCGAGGACGAACCGGCCGTCCGAAATGTCGTCGAGGGTGGTCAGCTCGCGCATGAACGGCACCGGGTGCCGGGCGACCGGGGACGCCACGAACGTGCCCAGCCGGATCCGGGACGTCACCATCGCCGCGGCGGTCAGGGTCGGGACGGCGGAGAACCACGGGCCGTCGACGAGGTTTCGCCAGCCCAGGTGGTCGTACGTCCACGCGTGGTCGAAGCCGTACTCCTCGGCGGCCCGCCACTTCGGCTCGGCGGCCCACCAACGATCTTCAGGGAGAATGACGATGCCTACTCGCACACTGCCGGACCGTACTGGTTGCCACCGACAATCGCTCGGACGGGGACGAGGCCACCCGAACGTGTCAGGGACAATGGCGGGGTGGAGAGACCCCAGTTGATCGCGTCCGACGTCGACGGCACCCTGCTCGGCCCCTCCGAATCGCTCAGCGCCCGCACCATCGCGACCGTCCGCCGGGCGATCGAGGCGGGCGTCCCGTTCGTGCTGGCCAGCGGCCGCCCGCCGCGGTGGATCGCGCCCGTGGCCAAGCCCCTGGAGCTGACCGGGTACGCGGTCTGCGCGAACGGCGCCGTCCTGTACGACTGCGGCCGCGAGGAGGTCGTCGCGGTGCACGGCCTGCTCCAGCCCGACCTCCTCCACGACATCGGGCACGCGCTCGACAAGGCCGTCCCCGGCTGCCGCCTGGCCGCCGAGCGTGTCAGCACCGACGCCGACCACGAGATGCGCAGCTTCGTGATCGAGCCGAAGTACCACAACCCGTGGGGCGACGGCGAAGGCCGCACCGCGCCGCGCGCCGAGGTGCTCGGGCACCCGGCGATCAAGCTGCTGGTCAGCCACGTCGGGATGTCGTCGGAGGAGATGGCGGACGCGGTGAACGCGCTGTTCGACCGCGAGGTCGACGTCACCTACTCGTCCTCGGGCGGGCTGGTGGAGCTGTCCGCGCACGGCATCACCAAGGCGACCGGCCTGGCCGACGTCGCCGAGCGGCTGGGCGTCGAGCAGGAGCGGGTGATCGCCTTCGGCGACATGCCCAACGACGTCGAGATGCTCCGCTGGGCCGGCCACGGCGTCGCGATGGAGAACGGGCACCCGCAGGTCCAGGACGTGGCCGACGAGATCACCGGACCGGCCGGCGAAGACGGCGTCGCGCAGGTCCTCGAGCGCTGGTTCTAGCTCCGGTCGAGTTCGGCCGCCTCGGCCGGCGTCGGCGCGGTGCCGCCGAGGTGGGCGGGCAGCCACCAGCGTTCCTCGGCGGAGGCGGGCTGGTCCGGGTACTCGGCCTGGGCCCGGTCGAGCAGCGCGCTCATCCGGGTGCGCAGCTCCTTCGTGACGACGTCCCAGTCGTCGCCCTTGGCCGGGTGCATCGGCTCGCCGACGAGGATCGAGATCGGCACGTGCCGGCGGGTCAGGTCCTTCGGCCGGCCTTTGGTCCAGAGCCGCTGGGTGCCCCACAGGGCCATCGGCACGACCGGGACGTCGGCCGCCGCGGCCATCCGGACCGCGCCCGACTTGATCTCCTTGACGGTGAACGACTGGCTGATCGTCGCCTCCGGGAAGACGCCGACGACCTCACCGGCCTGCAGCTTTCCGAGGGCCTGGCGGTAGGAGGCCAGGCCGGCGGACCGGTCGACGGAGATGTGGTGCATCCCGCGCATCAGCGGCCCGGCGATCCTGTTGTCGAAGATCTCCTTCTTCGCCATGAACCGCGTCAGCCGCTTGGCCGGGCGCGCGCCGAGGCCGCAGAAGATGAAGTCCAGGTAGCTGACGTGGTTGCAGGCGATGACCGCGCCACCGCGGCGCGGGATGTGCTCCGCGCCCTCGATCGTGATGCGGTTGTCCAGCACGCGGAACATCGTCCGGGCCGCGGCGATCACGGGCGGGTACACGAAGTCGGCCATCGCGCCAGGTTACGCGACCGTAGGTTGTTGACCGCCGTTCAGCGGTGAAGGCCACAAACCGGGCGAAGCTCACGCCGATCGAACGACCACTAGGCTTTTCGCGTGGGGACAGTGACTGAATCGCCGGTGCGACGAGCCAGCCACCGCATAGCGGTGTACCTGGGCCTGGCCACGGTGACACTGCTCAACCTCGTTTCCTACGCCCCTGTGCAGCCGAACGCGCACGAGAAGGCGTGGGGCGACGCCGTCGAGTACTACGCGATGTCGGTGCGGACCGGCGCGCAGGTCGACAATCCGTTCGCGCTGCGGATGCTCAGCCCGTGGCTCGTCCACACCGTCAACCGGTTCACCGGCGTCTCGCTGGACTCCGTGTGGCTGGGGTTCACGTTCGTGCTGGCCCTGGCCGCGGCGATCGTCTTCTTCGAGTTCCTCTGGGTCCGCCTGGACCTGCGGCTGTACACCTCGGCGCTCGCCGCGGTCGCCCTGGCCTGCACGTTCTGGTACGCGCCGTACGCGTTCAGCAACCCGTACCTGGTGGACCCGCTGAACAACCTGCTCTACCTGCTCGCGCTGTGGCTGCTGTTCGACCGGCGGCTGATCTGGTTCGCCGTGGTGATCGTCGTCGGCGCGATCAACAAGGAGACGACGCTGCTGCTCGCGCCGCTGTACCCGCTGGCGGCGTGGACGCGGTCGCGGTCGTTGCGCGACAAGCAGGTCATCGGCGGGCTGGTCGCCGTGGTCGTCGCGGGCGGGCTCTACTTCGCGTTCCGGCTGTGGGCCCAGGCGCTGATCGGCGGCGACTACGGGTTCGGCGCCGGCCAGGCCAACAGCGGCCTGCTGGGCAACATCCGGTTCGCGCTGTCGTCGAACAAGGGCGTGGACCAGGCGGCGCTGTACAGCACGTTCAGCTTCTTCTGGCTGATCTTCGCCTACGGCCTCTACCGCGAGTACCGGCGCAGCGGCACCAAGAGCCTGCTGCTGGTGTCCAGCGTCTGGCTGGGGCTGTGCTGCCTGGCCGGGCGGATGGTCGCCACGGACACCCAGCGCGTCTTCGTGATGCTCGCGCCGCTGGTCATCGGGCTGGTCGCGGTCGTACTGGACGAGCACCGCGGCGAAGCCCGGCGCATCTGGGTCGGCGTGGTGTTCTTCCTGTACCTCGCCGTGAACTACAAGCTGGCGTCGTCGTCGACGATCTTCCTGGTCGGCTTGGCCGGGCTGCTCGTGTTCGTGCTGCTCGAAGTCCCGCCGTTCTGGCCGAAGCCGGCGCCGAGGGTCCCGGCGGCCGACGACGGCCCGCCGACCGAGGAGTTCCTCCCCCACCGCGGTTCGCTCGACCGCGACTGAGGCAGCGCCGCCAGGACGAGCGCGAGCAGGAGCGTGAACAGCGCGACGGACTGGTGCTTGACGCCCTCGATGCCGTCGCCGAGGGCCGCGGTGCCGAACTGCGTCAGCGAGACGGCGAGCAGGAACGCCGGCACGACACCCAGCGGACCACGCCGCTGCAGCCACGCCCTGACCAGCACGAACAGCCAGAGCGGCACCAACGCGACCAGGCCGAGCGGGCTGATCAGGCGGGTCAGCCACGACACGACCGGCACCCGGTACTCCTGCGCGTGCGGCGCGAAGCCGGCCTCCTGGTCGAAGCTGCCGAGGTAGTCCGGGCGGGCGGTCAGCTGGTCGGTCGCGGCCTTGTCGAGCACTTCGAGCGTCCGGCCGGGGTGGCTCGCGAAGTAGCCGAGGACGTTCTCGCGGGTCATCTTGTCGCGGTAGCGCGGGTAGAGCGGGTCCATCGTCGCCGGGTGCGGGTGCCACCAGCCGTTGCCCGCGTACTGGGCGAACGACGGCGGCAGGCCCAGCGCGGCGAGGTCGGCCTGGGTGTCGTGCCTGCCGTCGACGATGTTCAGGAAGATCGAGTTGAACATGTTGATCTCGCGCGAGTCGTCGCCCGGGAACGCGGTGTACGTGCCGTCGGGCGCGCGGGCGGGTTCGACGCTCTGCTGCGCGAACAGCGTCACGGCGCCGAGAGCCCCGATGACCAGTGCCGCGGCGGCCCACCGCTTCGCCCCGCGAAGCGCGCCCGGCCGGACGAGGAGCACCGCGAGCGCCAGGATCGGCAGGATGATCAGCGTCTGGACCTTGGCGTTGACCGCCAGGACACCACCGGCGAAAGTGACCACCATGCCCGCGTAGCTCCACCGGCCCTCGCGCGCGGTCAGGAGCAGACCACCGGCGATCAGCAGCAGGCCGAGGAAGGCCGCGCCTTCGCCAAGGATCGCCGCGAAGTAGCCGAAGAACGCCGAGTCCGCGACGACCAGCAGGAGCCCGGCCGCCACGGCCAGCCGGACGCGGACCGGGTACGGCAGGCCGAGCACGATCGCGGTGATCGCCGCCGCGGCGATGATGCTGCTCAGCAGGCCCAGCACGACCAGGCTCAGCGTCGCCGGGAAGCCGGCCAGCCGGGCGAGCCCGACGGACGCCTCCGCCAGCCAGCTCTGCGTCAGCAGGTAGGTGGGCCGGCACGGCGGCGCGCCCGGCGCGACGGTGTAGGCGAGGTGGACGAACGGCTCGGGCAGGCCCTTCCACGTGATCCCGGCGCCGCAGAGCACGCGGCCGCCATCGCCGTTGTTCGACATCGCGATCGGCCGCGGCACCAGGAACCGCACGACGAAGAGCAGGAGTGACGCCCCGAAGACCCCGATCCCGAGCCGGGCTTCGGCACCCAGGCGCGCTTTCGGGACGTCCAGCTTCACGAAGGACAGGGTACGTAGCGGAAGTCCGGGCCCCGGTCGAGGTCCGCGACCACGGACTTCGCCTCCTCCGCGCGCGGGTAGACGGACACCCAGTACGGCGTCCCGACGCGGCGGAAGGTGGCGACCTGGTACTTGCCCGCATAGACCGGGTCGATCGCACAGTGCTGGCGGTCGGCGAAGCCGCTGTCGGAGGGCACCGCGACGGTCGGGCGGCGGGCGTTGACGACGTAGTCGTAGTCGGTGGCGACGCCGCCGTCGTGCCGGCCGTCGCGGGCGATGTGGTCGTCGGTGCGGCCGAGGACGTCGATGATGAGCAGCTGGCCGCTGCGGGCCGCGAGCGCGCCGGGTGCGGCGGCGCTGACGACCGACCCGGGCGGCAGGTAGTCGCCGAGCCAGCCGCCGATCTCGGTGAGCTCGTCGCCGTGCGCGCGCCAGTCGCGGACGCGGTCGAGCATCTCGGGGCTGAATACCGAGACGAGCACGGCGATGCCGGCGAGCCCGCAGGCGGTCACCGGCACCAGCCGGGTCGCGGCGGGCCAGGTCCGCGGCCGCGGCGACGGCTTGGCCTCGACATCCGCGGTCAGCACGCCGTAGGTGGCGACGCTCGCGACGGCGATCAGCGGCGGCAGGGGGGCCAGCAGCCGCCACGACGGGCCGGGGTCGCCGCCGATCAGCACCGCGGCGGCCGCGAGCCCCGCCGCCGTCGCGAAGAGCAGCCAGATCAGGGTGCGGGCCTCCGCGGCCGTGCCAACCGGGGGTACGGTGCGCCGTAGCAGCAGCGCGACCGCGGCGACCAGCCCGAGCAGCAGGAAACCCTGGTGCGCCAAGGCGAACCCGGACAGGTACGGCCAGCCGGCGGCGACCCGCGCACCGAGCGGGCCGCCGAGCTTCGCGGCCAGCGGCGCCGGCAGGAAGTGCTCGTAGAACGTCGCCCGCCAGGCCAGCCGCGGGATCAGGAACACGAGCGCGCCGAGCAGGTACCCCACCGGCGCCCACCAGCTGTGCTTCTTCTTCAGCGCGGCCCCGACCAGCCAGAGGCCGCCGAGCACGCCGGCCACCAGGCCCTCCGGGCTCGTCATCACGGCGAACGCGACGAGCACGCCGGCGACCACCGGCCGGCGTGCCACGAGCGAGTAGCAGATCGCGAGCAGCAGCAGGACGAACAGCGGGACCTCGGAGCCGGACGGCCCGTAGACGGCGAGGCCGCCGGCGCTCGCGGTGAGCACCGCGGCGGCGACGCCGATCGCCGGCCGCGGCTCGGCACCGGCCGGGGCGGCCGCCGCGACGATCCGGTTGACCAGGAAGCAGGAAAGGAGGACCGCGCCGAGCGCGGCGACGACCCCGAACACGACGGCGGCGGTCCGGACGTCGGCGCCGAACGCGGCCCGCGGCAGGGCGATCAGGACCAGCCAGAGGAAGTTCGTGTAGCCCTCGACGCGTTCGCCGGGGTTGAACACCGGGCCGTTCCCGTCGGCGATGTTCTGGGCGTAGCGGAACGACACGAGCGCGTCTTCGGTGACGGTCGCGAACAGCAGCTGGTGCAGCAGCGAAAGACCGAGCGTGAGGGCGAGGACGAAACCGCGCCAGCCGCGGTCGGTGTCGAGGCGGCCCCAGGTCAGCACCACGATCGCGGCGAGGACCAGCCACGCCACCACGACCGCGTAGACCACCCGGCCCCCTCGTGAAGATCGCTCCGCCCGGCGTCAGTCAAGCAGGGAAACGCACTGGTCAATATAACCCGTTCGGGTATCGCGACGGAGTGTCCCGATCGGACTCCAACCCCGCGACGGCTCGCTGATCGTTGTCGGCTTAGTCTCCACCGTGCTCTCCGTCTGCGTTGCCGTTGCCGTCATCGCCGTCCCGGGCCTCCTCACCGGACTCGCCGCGGGCGTGCGCGGCTGGGCGCTCGCCGGCCTGGCCCCGTTGCTGAGCTACGCGATCGGCGGCCTGACCGGGCCGTGGACGGCGGCGATCGGGTGGTCGTTCACCCCGTTGACGTACGCGGTTTCGACTCTCGTGTTCGCCGCGATCGCTTACGGTGTCCGGAAACTGACGGTCCGCCGCTGGTCGCCCGAGCCGGAACCCGGGCTGTGGGACCGGCGCGGGCACCTTGCGGTGGTGGCGTGCCTGCTGTTCGGGGCGGCGGTCGGGTTCTACGCGACGCTGCGCGGGTTGGGCCACATCGGCGCGCTGCCGCAGGGTTTCGACGCGGTGTACCACGGCAACGCCGTCCGCTACATCGCCGACACCGGCGACGGCAGTCTGTTCGGCACGGGGAGCGTGAACTGGTACGGCGACGCGCTGCCGGTGTTCTACCCCAACGCCTACCACCTGCTGGCGTCGGTGACCTACCGGCTGAGCGGGGCGTCGATCCCCGCGACGCTGGACGCCAACACGCTGCTGCTGCCCGGTTTGCTGGCGTTGTCGTTGGTGACGCTGGTCCGCGAGTTCCGCGGCCGCGCGGTGCTGGCGGGCGCGGTGGCGCTGACGGCCGTGGCGCCGGTGATGGGCGTCTACGAGTCGATGGACCGCGGGCCGCTGCTGCCGTTCGCGCTGGGCGTGACGCTGACGCCGTTGGCAGCGGTGGCGTTGCGGCGGTACCTGGACCGCGTCGCGCCGGACACGGGTCTGGTGCTGCTGCTGGCGGCGGTGGGGCTGCTGTGCGTCCATTCCTCGACGTTGTTCGGCGGGATCCTGTTCGCCGGGCCGGTGCTGGTGCAGCGCTGGCTGTCGTCGTGGCGGCGGATCGGGCGGGACCTGCTGGCGCTGCTGCCGATCGCGGTGGTGGCGTTGCTGGTGGCGTGGCTGCAGTTGTTCGGAGCGCTGGGGCTGGCGACGGGCGACGTCCCGTACTACGGCTGGCCGAGCGAGTGGCGCGCGTCGGCGGCGTTGGGCGCGTTGCTGAGTTTCCAACATTTCGAGGCGCATCCACAGATCTGGTTGTCGGTGGCGCTGTTCCTGGGGATCGTGTTCTTCGCGCGGGCGGGGGCGTTGCGCTGGATCGGCTTGACAGCGGCGGTGACGGGCCTGGCGTACATGGCGGTGGCGTCGTCGAACGCGCCGTTGGTGATGACCCTGTCCCGGCCGTGGTGGGACGACCCGTACCGGTTCTTCTCGATGGCGGCGATCCCGTTGTGCGTCTTGGCGGCGCACGGCCTGGCGTCGACGCAGGAGTGGCTCCGCGACCATCTCCCGGCGCGCGTGCCGGCGGTCGCGGTCGCGGTGGTGGTGCTGCTGGGTTTCGTCGTGTTGTCGAACGGCTTGTACTTCCGCTCCAACGGCGCCCGCGTGTACACGGGCTACCAGGCGGCGGACCCGTCGAAGCTGCACGTGACGCCCGGCGAAGAAGCCGCGATGGTGGAGCTGGGCAAGCTGGCGGCCCCGGGCGAGTGGGCGATGAACGACCGCTTCGACGGGACGGCGTGGACGTACGCGCTGGCGGGGGTCCGAACGGTCGCGGCGCACTACGACCAGACGTTGCCGCCTTCGGACGCGCGGTTGCTGGCCGAGCGGTTCAAGGACTACGAGACGGACCCGGCGGTGCGGGCGGCGGTCAAGCGGCTGAACGTCCGATGGGTGATCCTCGGGACCCCGTTGCCGCCGCCGGCGGAGCCTTACCAGCCGGGCTTGGTGGGGTTGGCCGGGAAACCGTTCTTGAAGGAAGCTTGGCGCAATGCGGACGCGGTGATCTACCGGCTCGTACCCTGAGTTGTCCACATGTGCGCAACGCCTGTGGACAACCGGTGGACAACTCCTCAGGCGGGGGTGACCGCCGGGCGGGTCGAGCGGGCCGCGACCGCGGCCAGGCCCGCCGTCAGCAGGTCCGCCACCGTGAACATCACCCGGGACGCCACCGCGAACGCCGTGGCCTGGCCGACCGTCAGGCCGCTCGCCGTCAGCACCGCGACCTGGGCCACCTCGCGAACGCCCACGCCGCTGGGGAGGATGAACGCGAACGTGCCCACGGTCATCGCCACGGCCATCGCGCCCACGCACAGCACGAAGCCGCTGAAGCCGGGCGTGCCCACCGAGTTGGCCAGGAGCCACAGGTGGATGCCCTGGAGGCACCAGGCCGCCGTCGAGGCGCCGAAGACCTTGCCCACGACCTTCCAGCCCAGCGGGTGCGCCAGCGGCGGGCGGCGGAGGATCCGCAGGACCAGGGAGGTCCCCCAGGTCAGGATCTTCGGGTGCAGCATCGCCAGGCCGACCGGGATCAGCACGAACAGCCACAGCGCGCGGGGGCTGTTGCTGAACACCGCCGGCGCCGCCAGGAGCGATACCACCAGCGCCGACACCACACCCACGCCCAGCTGGATCAGGGAGCCCGTGAAGATGCGCGCCCGGGCCAGGCCCGCCTTGCGGCCCAGCTCCATCTGCAGCAGGTACGCCCAGACCGACCCCGGCACGTACTTGCCGAGCGAGCCGACCAGGCAGATCTGCGCGCCCCGGGCGTAGCCGATCGGCTTGCCGAGGTCGTCGACCATCACCTGCCAGCCCCAGGTCGACACCATGATCGCCGCGACCAGGGCCACCAGGCTGAGCAGGGACGACTCCCACGCCACGTCGCGCAGCGTGTGCCAGAACTCGCTCCAGTTCGAGGCCAGCTGCTTCGCCGCGAAGCCGATGACCAGCAGGATCGCAACCCAGCGGACGACGTCGAGGATCTTCCCCTTGGTGGACTTCGGCTGCTTACCGGCAGCCGGCAGGTCCTCAACTGTCGTCATCGACCGTCTCCTCAGACCTGGACCGTGACCAGGCGGCTGAATTCGTGGAGCAGATCGTAACCGTCCCAGACCGCGGAGAACGTCAGGGCGCTGCCGAACGGCACGATCCGGTCGACGCCGCGGCCCGCCAGCTCGTGCGCGAACTCCGTCAGCTCCTCCGCCGAGAAGCCGAACTGGCTGACCGTCTGGTCCTTGCGCAGGACGATCGGCACCAGATCGGACAAAGAGGACACTCGCGCGTTCGCGAACGTACCCGCGCCGAGCCACTCGCGCGGCAGGATCGCCGGGTCGGCCAGCTCCAAGGTGGCCAGCCCGTTGCCGTCGAACGCGATCTCCTTGACCAGCCCGTCGACCGCGGCGCCGTACGCCGACACGCGCTTCTGGACCGCCATCGCCGGCTCGGTGACGTGCTGCTTCGTTTCCAGGACCGCGGCCAGCAGGGCGCGGAACTCCTGGCCGGCCTCGCGCGCCCCGGACTCGTCGCCGACCCAGAACACCGCGCGCGGCGACGAGCAGGCGGCCTGGTCGAACCAGTACGAGTCGTTGTAGAAGCCTTCGGCTGCCGCGCGACGCTCCGCTTCGGACGCCCGCTGCCAGCCCGCCACCGAAGCGACGGCGAACGACGAGCGGTCGGGGAACGTCAGGTCACGCGCGTGCGGCGCCAGCGGGTACTTGCGCAGCGCGGCGACCGAGCCGTCCCCGCCCCAGATGACGCGCAGGTCGGCGGCCAGCGACAGGGCGCCGCTCACCTCGTCGCTGCGGTCGTAGGTCACCATCCGCTGGGTGGCCGTGATGGCTTCCGCGACCACAGCGTCCACTTCGGACAGCGCCGCGTTCAGCGCTTCCAGCACCGCTTCGGCGGCCCCGGCCGAGCGCGACGAAACTCGCACGACGTTGTGGTTGCCCGCCAGCGCGGACAGCGCCCACGAGTAGACGAAGATCGTGTCGACATTCGCCGGCGGCACGTGGAACACCAGCCCGCGCGGGAACCGCAGCGCGGTCCCCGAAGTGTCCAGAGTGGACAGCGCCTTGGCGATCTCCCCCTTGCGCAGGAAGAACCCGAGCGATGCCAGCTCCGGGAACCGCCGGGCGGTGGCCGGGGCCAGCAGCTTGCGCGCGAACTTCGTGATGAACTCGACGACCCGCGGGTCGCCCACGCGCAGCCGCCCGCCCGGCGGCGCGGCGCGCAGCTCTTCGACCAGGTCGCCTACCGAGACCGCGTCCGACGAAGGAAAACGCTGAGCCAGAGAAGTCACGCCGCCGCTCCCGAGAACGTGTCCGAGCACCCGCGGGCCTCGGCCTTCGGCAGCCGCCCGAGCACGGAGAAGTGCTTGCCCGGCCAGTCACCGTCGTCGATGCCGTTGTAGACGCCCAGGTCTTCGGTGAGCAGCACGTGCCCCGGGTACGACGTCGGCAGCGTCGAGACGACCTCGATCACGCCTGGCTCCCCGACCGGCTGTTCCTCCCACGTCTCCGGGTTGCGGATCACGACGTCGGCGAAGTCCGGGCAGTACAGCGAGTTCCCGGACGGGCCTTCGAGGAACACCGTGCCGATCTGCTCGATCATCCCGTAGTAGTTGTGGATCCGGGTGAGCCCGGTGTCCTCTTTGAACCGCCGCCGGAACTCCGTGTTGTCCACCGCGCGGTCGATCAGCTTCTTCCAGCCACCGCTGTGGATCAGGATCCCGTTCGACAGGTCGAGTCCGTTGTCCCGCGCGACCTCGTACAGGTACAGCCACACCATGAACGTGAAGCCGAAGATCAGGAACGGCTTGTCGCCGTACTCGGCCAGGAACTTCTTGACGGCTTCGACGTCCGGCTTGTCGTTCTCGTCGAGCACGTACGTGTGCTTGCGGCCGAAGTTCGCCATGCCCAGCACGCCCGCGCCGCGCGCGGAGAACGACCGGCGGTTCTTGATGATGCCGATCGTGTCGACCATCAGCATCGGCAGCCGCTCGCCGCCGAGGACTTCCTGCAGCGTCGCGCCCAGCTGCTTGGTCTGCGCGCCCGCCGCCTGCTTGTCGAGGTAGATCCGCGACGCGCCGGCGCCGGTCGTGCCGGACGACGTCAGCGTCTTGAAGACCTCGCTGTCCGGCACGGACTTCAGGTCGTGCGTCTTGAACATCCGCACCGGCAGCCACGGCAGGTCGGCGATCGAGCCGAAAGTCGCGTCGGACGCGATTCCCAGCGACGTCAGGATCCGGTCGTAGCCGTCGGAATTCGCCCGGTGGTGGGCCGTCAGCGAGGCAAGCTCGGGCAGCAGCAAGGCTTCCCGGTCGGCCTGCGACCGAGTGAACACGCTCATGCGCCGACCTCGCTGACGCTCAGGTCGGCCTGAGCGGCGAGCGCTGTGTTGAATGATTCACTCGCAAGCTCGCTCATACCTTCGCCTCCAATGACCGGTAGTCGATCTTGCCGCTGGCCAGCAGCGGAACGGTGTCGATCGGACGGACGTCGAACCCGCTGGCGTGCAGGTGCAGCCGCTCGGACAGCGCCCGCGACGCGTCCTTGCAGATGTCCTTGTCCGCGCCTTCCGCGAACAGCACCACCTTGTCGCCGGCGGGCACCGCCGCCACCACGTCGATTCCGACCGCCGCCGCGCGCGCGGCGTGCTCGAGGTCGTCGAGGCTGACGCGGTTGCCGAACACCTTGCCGATGCGCTTGAGCCGCCCGGTGATGAACAGGTACCCCTCTTCGTCGAGGTACCCGAGGTCACCGGTGGCGAGCACGCCGCCGCATTCGTCGCCCTTGGCCAGGCCGGACTCGTCGTCCGCGTAACCCAGCATCACATTGGGCCCACGGTAGACGACCTCACCGACAATTTTCGGGTGCGTGGTCTCCGAACCGTCGTCCCGGCGGACCGCGAACTTGCCGCCCGGCAGCGCCGGCCCGGCGGAACCGAGCTTTTCGGCCAGCTTTTCCGCGGGCACCGTCGTCATCCGCGGCGCGGCCTCGGTCTGGCCGTACATGACGTACATCCGGCCGCCGACGGCGAGCATCTTCTCGTTGAACTCGGCGACCAGCTCGTCGCGCAGCTTCCCGCCGGCCTGCGTCAGCGTGCGCAGCGTCGGGTACTTCGCGGGGTCGAACTTGAGCCGCCGCAGCATTTCGTAGTGGTACGGCACGCCCGAAAGCGACGTGACGCCGTAGGTGTTCACCGCGTCCCAGAACCCGCGGCCGAGCACGCCGGACGGCTCGATCACGACGGTCGCGTCCCGCACCAGGTGCGAGTTCAGCACCGACAGGCCGTAGCTGTAGTGCAGCGGCAGGCAGGTGGGCGCGACCTCGTCGGCGTCGATGTGCAGCACCTGCGCGATGGCGTCGGCGTTGGCCAGGATCGCCTGACGCGAGAGCCGCACGAGCTTCGGGTTGCCGGTGGACCCGCTGGTCGGCAGCAGGACCGCGAGGTCGGGGTGCGGTTTCACACCCTCGGCCGAAGAGCGGACCCAGTCGTCGCCCCGCACGGTGTACCCGTCGGGCGCGTCGCCCGAGGCAGCCAGCACGGCCGCCGGCCGGAACCGCGCGACCAGCCCGGCCAGCACGTCCGCGTCCAGCGCGGGGTCGATCAGCGCGATCGCCCGGCCGGACTCGAACGCGCCCAGGTAGGTCAGCACGCTCGGCAGGTCGACCGACATCCGCGCGAACACGACACCGACCGGCAGCGCGGCCAGCGCCTCCATGGAGCGGCCGACCTCGGCCGACAGTTCCGCGCCCGCCAGCGTGCGGCCCCCGGCCACATCGACCAGCCGGGCTCCCGCACCCAACAGCGTCACAGCACCAAGCCTCCGTCGACGCCCAGCACCTGCCCGGTGATGAAGGAAGCCTCATCACTCACCAGGAACCGGATCGCGTTCGCCACGTCTTCCGCCCGGCCCAGGCGGCCGAGCGGCGTCTTGCCGGTGTTCTCCGCCTTCGCGTCCTCGCTCAGGCCGGCGGTCAGGTCGGTCTCGATCACGCCGGGCGCGACCGCGTTGACGCGGATGCCGGACCGGCCGAGCTCCTTCGCCGCCGACTTCGCGATGTTCGCCACCGCCGCCTTCGAGGCCGCGTATACCGTCTGACCGGCGCTTCCGTACTCGCCGACGATCGAAGCGAGCACGACGATCGAGCCGGTCTTCTTCCGCATCATCGCCCGGGCCGCGGCCTGGACGGTGTGCAGCGTGCCGGCGACGTTCGTGCTCAGCGTCGTGTCGACGAGCTCTTCCTTGATCATGCCGAGGAGCGCGTCCTCCATGATCCCGGCGTTCGCGACGACGATGTCGAGCTTGCCGTGCTCCTTCGCGACCCCCCGGACCAGCGAGGACACCGCTTTCGCGTCGGTGACGTCGAGGGCGAGCCCGGACGCGGCGCCGGCCGCCGAAGCAGCTTCCTTGGCGCGAGCTTCGTCACGTCCGGTCAGCACCACCGTCGCGCCCGCGTCCACCAGAGCGCGGACGGTGGCCAGGCCGATCCCCCGCGTCCCGCCGGTGACGAGCGCTACGCGGCCCGACAAATCAGTCATTCTTCGCCTGCAGCTCGGTCACCATGTCCACGGCGACCTTGAAGCTCGACATGTCGATCACCTGGTCGGTGTCGAACTCGACGTCGAACTCGTCCTCGATGGCCGCGACCAGCGCCATGTGGCCGACCGAGTCCCACGCCTCGATGTCGCGGTACTTCAGGTTCTCGACGTCCACGTCACCGTCGAGATCGAGGGCCTCGACGAAGACCTCGCGCAGCTTGGGGGCGACAGACATGTGCGTGACTCCTAGTGCTCTTCGCGCGGGCGAGCGTCCCACGCCTTTACCAAGGTAGAGAGGTCGCCGGGCAGCGTGACGTCCGGGAGACCTTCCTTGCCCTTCAGCCACGGCCCGAGGGCTTCGATCGTCTCCTCGTCGAGACCGCGGCGGGACAGGCCCACGACGTTGACGCCGGTGACGCGGGCCGGGTTGCCGACGGCGATGGTGAACGCGCCGATCTCGCGCCGCACCGCCGAGCCCATCCCGATCATCGCGCCGGGGCCGATCACGACCTTCTGGTGCAGGATCGCGCCCATGCCGAGGTTGGCGCCGTCCCAGATGTGGCAGTGGCCACCTGTCACGGCGTTCGAGGCGATCGTCACGCCGTCGCCGACCAGGCAGTCGTGCGCGATGTGGGAGTTGCGCAGGAAGTAGCCGTCGCTGCCGACCGTCGTCGTCCGCCAGGTCCCTTGGTGGACACTGACGTACTCGCGGATCCGGTTGCGGCTGCCGATGACGATGCCGTGGCCGTCGTGATCCGGGTCACCCGCGGGAGCCTCGTCCCAGGCCGCGGGGTGGGGACGGCCGCGGTCCTCGCCGGGGGTGCCGATCGTCACGTGCGGGCCGATCCAGTTGCCGTCGCCGATCCGGGCCGGCCCGACGATCACCGCGTACGGCCCGATCACGTTGTCGTCCCCGAGTTCGACGCCTTCGCCGAGGACGGCGGTCGGGTGGATGCGGTTGGCCACGGGCGGGTATCCGTTCGTCGGCGGCTGGGTACTGGGCGTGCTACCGCGCCCGGTAACGTGTGGCCCGCGTTGATGCAGGGCGGCCGGGCGCAGAACCGGCGGCTCACTGTACCGGACGCGCCGAAATCGCCTGCCGAGAGAGACTGCCCATGATCCCCATCACCGTGGTCGACGTCCGCGACGCGGAGGACCTCGTCGTCGAGGTCCTGCGTTCCGGCGCCATCGCACAGGGACCGATGGTCAAGCGCTTCGAAGACGCCTTCGCGGCGGTCTCCGGGACGAAGCACGCGATCGCGGTCAACAACGGGACGACCGCGCTGGTCGCCGCCCTCCAGGTCCTCGACCTGAAGCCGGGTGACGAGGTCATCACCTCGCCGTTCACGTTCGTCGCGACGCTCAACGCGATCCTCGAGGCCGGCGCGACCGTCCGGTTCGCCGACATCCGGCGCGACGACTTCGCGATCGACCCCGACGCCGTCGCCGCGGCCGTGACGGACCGCACGAAGGTCCTCATGCCGGTGCACCTGTACGGCCAGACGGCGGACATGGGCAAGCTCGCCCCGCTCGCCGCCGAGCACGGCCTCCAGGTGATCGAGGACTCGGCGCAGGCCGTCGGCGCGTCGTTCGAGGGCAAGCAGGCCGGGTCGTTCGGCATCGGCTGCTTCTCGCTGTACGCGACGAAGAACATCACGACCGCCGAGGGCGGCGTCATCACGACGGACGACGACGCGCTGGCCGACAAGCTGCGCGTGCTGCGCAACCAGGGCATGCGTGCCCGCTACCAGTACGAGGTCGCCGGGCACAACTACCGGATGACCGACCTGCACGCCGCCGTCGGCATCCCGCAGCTGGCCAAGCTCGACCAGCTGACCGCCGCCCGCCAGGCGAACGCGAAGCGGCTCTCGGAGGGTCTCGCGGGCACGCCGGGCCTCGAGGTCCCGAAGGTGCTGCCGGGCCGCGAGCACGTGTGGCACCAGTACACCGTGCTGGTCGGGCCGCACGCGTTCCTCTCGCGCGACGAGCTGGCCGCGGCGCTCACCGAGCGCGGCATCGGCAACGGCATCTACTACCCCAAGATCGTCTTCGACTACGAGTGCTACGCGGGTCACGACCTGATCCCGGGCGCGCGCGTCGAGGACTTCCCGGTGGCCCGCGCCGTCTCGGAGCAGGCGCTTTCGCTGCCGGTGCACCCGCACCTGACCGAGTCCGACCTGGACACCATCATCGAAACCGTTCGCGAGGTACTGGGCGCATGACGCATCGGATCGCTCTTGTCGGCACCGGGAACATGGGATCGCTGCACGCCCGCGTGCTCGCCCAGAACGAGCGCGTGGACCTGGTGCGGGTGATCGATCCGCGCGAGGAAGCGGGCAAGGCCGTCGCGGAGCGGTACGAAACCCAGTGGACGCCGGAGATCGGCGAACTGTCCGATGTGGACGCCGTCGTGCTGGCGTCGGCCACCGAGGTGCACTACGACCTGGCGCAGGAGATCCTCGGCCAGGGCAAGCCGATGCTGGTCGAAAAGCCGGTCTGCAACAGCTTCGAGAAGTCGCAGGAAATCGTCTCACTGGCGGCGAAGAACGACATCCCGCTGATGTGCGGGCTGCTGGAGCGCTACAACCCGGCGGTCATGACCGCGCGGGCGCTGGTGCAGGAGCCGGTGCACCTGATGGCCCGCCGCCACGGCCCGTACGCGCCGCGCATCAAGACGGGCGTCGCGTGGGACCTGCTGGTGCACGACGTCGACCTGGCGATCCAGTTCTTCGGCGGCGCGACGCCTTCGCGCGTGACGTCCGGCGCGGGGTACTTCCACCCGTCGTCGGTCGAGGGCGCCGAGGACACCATCGAGACGGTGCTGTCGTTCCCGACCGGCCTGGCCACGGTGTCGGCTTCGCGGCTGGGTCAGAAGAAGGTCCGTTCGCTGGTGGTGTCGGAGCTGGACCGGCTGATCGAGATCGACCTGCTCCGCCGCGACGTCACGATCTACCGGCACGTCTCGCACGACTCCGTCACCCCGGACGGCCTCGGCTACCGCCAGCAGACAGTGATCGAGATCCCGGAGCTGATCACGGCGCGCGAGCCGCTCGCCTCCCAGCTGGACCGGTTCTGCGACCTGCTGGAGGGCAAGGTCGACGCGGACGCCGAGCGCGACCTGATCCTGCCGTCGCACCACGTCGTCGAGCAGGTGCTGACGCAGGCCGCGGCCTAGCTCACCGGCACCGGGAACGCGGCCGGGCTCCGGCGCCCGCCAGGGCCCACCGCGCGGACGGCGAAGAAGACGTTGTCCTTCGACAGGTCGATCTTCGCCGTCAGCGCCGGGCCGACGGCCAGCGCGTGCGTCCAGTCCGGCGCCGTCGTTTCGCGCCAGAGGACTTCGTAGCCCACTGCGCCCGGCGTCGCGTCCCACAGCAGTTCCGAGTCGTTCGTCAGCGCCGCCGTGCGGATCTTCACGCCCTTCGGCGTTCCCGGCGCCGTCGCCAGCGACCACAGGGCCGCGCCGTTCACCCGCGCCACCCGGGCGATGAACGGGAAGTCGCAGAACTCCGGCAGGTCGCCGTACTGGACGCCGTTCTCCACGCGGACGTCCTGGTGCTGGTGCGCGAAGTCCTCGGCGGGCTCGGTGAACCGCGCCGCCGGGTAGCCCTGCTCCAGGAAGCCGATGTGGTCGCCGCCGCGCAGGTAGCGGTCGCGCCGGTAGATGATCCGTACGGTCATGCCGGTGGCGTCGTTCTCCGCCACCGACTTCACGAACCGGGCCAGCTGCCGCGGCGGGGAGTCGTTCTCGCCGCCGATGCTGCGGCGCAGGTTCGCCTCGGCCGGCGTCTCCGCGGTCGGGACGCCTTCGGCGAACAGGCGGATCGTGAACGGGTCGCGCCTGCCGTCGTCGGCGCGGCTGGATCCGACGATGTCGTCGGTGAACATCGCCTGGACGTCGGTGCCGGCCGCCTTGAACTGCTGCGCCAGGTGCCGCGCGCCGTAGAGGCCCTGCTCCTCGCCCGCGACGGCGGCGAAGACGATCGTCGCGGCGGGCTGCCGCGTCGAGAGGACCCGCGCCAGTTCGAGCGCGACCGCGACGCCCGAAGCGTCGTCGTCCGCACCGGGCGCGTCGCCGGTGAAGTCCATGACGTCGCTGCGGCGCGAGTCGTAGTGCCCCGAAACGACGTACACGCGCCCGGGCTCGGTGGACCCGTGCAGCGTCGCGACGACGTTGGTGATCGTGGTGGGCAGCGGGATCCGGTCGGCCGGGGGCTGGACGTACGACTGCAGCTCGACCGTCAACCGGCCTTCGGACGCCGCCGCGATCTGCTGGTACTGCGCGAAGAGCCAGTCACGGGCGGCGCCGATGCCGCGCACCGGGTCGTCCTGAGCCGACAGTGTGTGCCGCGTGCCGAACGCGGCCAGCCGGCGCACGGTCGACTCGATCCGCCGTTCGTCGACCTGCCGGAGCAGCGCGCGCAGGTCCGGGCCGGGACGCTGCGGACGGACGGGGACACCTGGGCCGCGGTCGCCGAGTTCGGCGGCACCCGCCGGGACGCCGATCGCCGACGCCGCCACTGCCGCGGCCGAACCGGTGAGGAACGCTCGTCGAGAGGTCACGGTGGGGTTCTTACGCCCACGCGATGCCGCCCGGTACCGCCTATTTGGTGAGCCGCTTGCCGTCCGCGTCGTAGGCGATCAACGGGGTCAACGAGGCGGAGTCGGGAACGGAGTCGGGGTGGAACCAGAAGACGACCACGGTGGGGTCCGCGGTCCACTTGGCCAGGTGCGCCTCGACGGTCCGGCCGTGCACCGTGGTCGTGATCCTCGCCGCCGGGCCGGCGAAGTAGCCGAAGACCGGAATGACCTGGTTGCCGATCACCTCGCCGCCGTCGGTGGCGTGGAAGCCGAACGACCGGTCGGAGCCGCGGAACTCGTTCGTCGCCAGCGCGGCCCGCAGTGACGTGCCCGAGCGGAAGCCGGCCACCACGCCGAAGTGGATGTCCGGCCGCTCCGGCAGGTCGACGGCCCGCGCGAAGAAGACGATCTCGCCGGCCGCCGTCTGGATCCCGGTGCCGATGACGTCGCCGATCGGCTGCTCCGCGGGCGGCGTGGCGGCCGTCGACGTGGCCGGCACCGGCACCGGCGACGGCGGCTGCGCGACCGGCGCGGGCGCGGGCTGCCGCAGCTGCACGGCGAAGACGAACACGAGCACGACGGCGGCCGCGGCGGCGATCCCGGCCGTGGTGGTCAGCACGCGGCGACGACGTCGGAGGCGCGTGCCCCCGGCCATGATGGCGGCGAGGTCCGGCTCGGCGAAGGGCTCGTCGAGCGGCTGCCGGAGGGCGGCGCGGAAGTCGTCGAGGTCGTTCATCGGCCGCTCCCTCCGATCAGCGTGTCCTCGCCTGCCTCGACCCGCAGCTTGGCCAGCGCCCGCGAGTTCGTGCTCTTCACGGTACCGAGCGAAACGCCGAGCTCACGGGCCACGTCGGCCTCGGCCAGGTCGAAGAAGTGGCGCAGCACGACGACGGCGCGTTCGCGGTCGGTCAGCGTCCGCAGCACGGCGGTGAGCCACGCGCGCTGGGTGACGGCCTTGTCGACGTCCAGCCGGTCCGGCCGTTCGGGCATGGCCTCGGTGGCGTACTCGCGGATCGGGCGCCGCCAGCCGTCGATGACGTGGTTCACCAGGACGGTCCGGGCGTAGCCGTAAGCGTCCTTGTGGCGGACCCGCGCCCAGGCGGCGTAGGTGCGGGTGAAGGCGGTCTGGGCGGCGTCTTCGGCCTGGTGGCGGTCCCCGGTGAGCAGGTAGGCGGCGTGGGTGAGCCGCGCGGACGACGCGCGCACGAAGTCCGCGAACTCGTCGTCGCCGCGCGCCATGGGTCACCTCGTTCCGTCCTCTAGCAGCGACGGCCGGGCGGCGGAAAGGTTGCCTGTCGATCTTTCGAACGTTGTGTAATCGATATCTCGCACTGGGTTACCGAGGACTAGATTGTCCTGCGTGCGCCTCCGTGCGCGAGGACTTCGCCGCCGGGTGATCGGGCGGTTCCACGACGGCGGCGCCGGCGACGACGCCGGCGCTGCCGTCATCCACGTCAAGGCCGCTGGGCGCGCCGGGCGGTGAGGGCGTTCAGGTCGATGGTGAGCGGGGTTCCGGCGAACTCGAGTTCGGCGACGCCGGAGAACTCGCCGAAGTTCTCGTAGTCCCCGTCGATCAGTCGATAGGTGATCATGCTGACCGGCGGGTCTAGGTCGACGATCCAGTAGTGCTCGATCCCCGCTTCGGCGTACTCGGAGAACTTGGTGACCTGATCGGTGCGCCTGGTGCCGTCGGAAAGCACCTCGACCACCAGCGGAACAGCGCCGGCGTCGAACCGCGGCGGATTGGTTTCCACCAGGGAAGTGGGGGCAACAAGTACATCCGGCACCCGGACCGTCAGCGGCGTCGCGAAAAGGACCATCTCGACTTCGTTCAGCGCGGAGTAGTCATCCGCCAGCAGCTCATCCATCAAGACGGCCAACCGCGCGACAACACGCTGGTGGAACGGCAACGGGCGCGGCGCCACGAGGAGAACCCCTTCGACCACTTCGACCTGGTACTCCGGCGTCTCCGGCAGGTTGATCCAGTCGTCGAGGGACAGAAGATCGTGAGGCCAATCCATGACGCTCATCCGCCTTCTCCCCATCATCGGTTACTGGACGTCATCTTCGCACGCCAGTCTGCCGGGTCGCTACTGCTCTGTGTAGTCGCCTGATGGGGCTCCCCAGCCCGAAGTGTTCTGCCCGTGTGACTCCGCGATCTCGCGGCGCCGGGCGTTCTCCGCCCGGACCCGGTCCACTTCGGACTGGATGTACTCCTCGTCGTACCGCTGGAAAACCCGCGCCGGGTTGCCCGCCACCAACGTCCGCGGCGGAACGTCCTTGGCCACCACCGAATTCGGCTGGACCGTCGCGAAGTCGCCGATCGTCACGCCGGCCATGATCACCACCAGGCCGCCGATGAAGCAGCCCTTGCCGATCTTCACCGGTTTGCGCTCGATCAGGTCGCTGCCCGAATGGTTCTGCAGCGTCATGTTCGCCAGCCAGCTCGAGTGCGTGAAGATCAGCGTGTTCAGGCCGATGCTCGTGTGCTCGCCGATCTCCAGCCCGCCGCTCGCGTCGAGGGCCGCTCCTTCACCCACCCAGCAGTGGTCGCCCATCTTCAGGTTTTCGGGGCTGATGATCTTCACGCGCTCGCGTACGCGGCACGTCGACGGCAGCCCGTAGAACTGCGCGCGCTCGGCGTCGTTCATGTACTGCGAAACGAGCTCGGTCAGGATCTGCGGGCGCAGCCGGTGGCTGCGCTCGTCATCGAAGAACATCGGCTTCCGACACCAGCTTCTCGAAGGTACGAAGGTGTTCTTCCGCGACGACGTCGAGGCCGAAGTTCGACCGCACCATCTCACTTTCGCGCTGCGCGATCAGGGCCCGGCGGTCCGGGTCGTCGAGCAGCTCGATCACCGTGCGCGCCACGGCTTCCGCGTCGTCCGGGCGCACCAGCAGCACGTTCTCGCCGTTGCGCAGCTCGATGCCCGGGTAGTTGTCCTCGGTCACCGACGCGATCGTCGCCGTCCCGGACAGCATCGCCTCCAGGGACGCCGTCCCGCAGCCGCCGTTGAGGTCGTGCGTGACGATGTCCGCCGCCGCGAAGTACGCCGGGACGTCCGCCTTCGGCACCGCGCCCGTCACCACCAGCGCGTCCGAGACGCCCAGTTCGGCCGCCCGCTTCAGGAACGCGTCGTGGTACACGCGGCCGACGACGACCACCCGGACGCCCGGGTGCTTGTCCAAAATGGACGGCAGGGCCTCGATCAGCGGCAGCCGGTTGCGCAGCGGGATGACGTGCCCGAGCGAGACGATCAGCGGCGCGTCGCCGATTTCGTGCTCCGCGCGGACGTCCTTCGTCACCGGCTTCGCGAAGTGGCCGGTGTCGACCGCGATCGGGAAGTACTCCGAGTTCGCGTCGCTCGTGCCGTAGCGCTCGACGCAGTAGTCGACGCCCAGCTTGTCCAGGATCACGTAGCGCGGCCGGAGGTACCGAAGGATCGGCTTCACGAGCGCCGCGTCGAGCAGCCGGAACACGCCGCCGTACAGCTTGTTGTCGCTGATCAGCAGCGTGTGGATGGTCAGCAGCGCCGGCACGCCGTGGCGGCGCGCCCAGATCCCGGCCAGCCACGACAGGTCGAAGAACTGGCCGTGCAGGTGGATCGCGTCCGGCTTGAACTCGTCCAGGAGCTTCCACAGCCGCCGCCAGTTGCCCGGCCGCGGCGACGCGAAGCTCATGTCGAAGTCGATCGACAGGCCGACCTGCGGCATCTTCACCGCGGGGAGGCGCACGACGCGGTAGCCGTCGCGCTCCTCCTCGGCCGGGGCGTCGGCGTAGGCCGCCGTGACGGCCAGGACTTCGTGCCCGGCCGCCACGAACTGCGCCGCCAGCGACGCCGCCATGTGCGCGCTCCCGCCCACGCGGGGCGGGAAGAAGTTGTTCACCACCGCGATGCGCATCGCACGTCCTCGGGCCGGCCCCGCGGTGGCACTCACTCGGTTTCCTTGACCAGTTCCCGCATACCGTCCTCGACGGTGATCCGCGGTTCCCAGCCCAGCACCTCACGGGCGCGGGTGATGTCCGCGGCGCGCCGCGAGACCAGCACGTCACGCTCGTTGAACAGCGGCTCGACGTCGACGCCGACGGCCTCGATCAGGATCTTCGCCAGCGCGGCGATCGACGTGTCGATGCCAGTGCCGATGTTGATCGGCACGTTCGCCGTCTCCGACTCCAGCGCCGCGACGACGGCCCGCGCGAGGTCGGTGACGTGCACGAAGTCCATCGACTGGTCGCCGCGGCCGTCGATGATCGGCGGCTGGCCGGCGCGCAGGCGCTGGATGAAGTGGTTGATGACCGACGTGTAGTACGCCTCGATCTTCTGGCCGGGGCCGTACACGTTGAAGAACCGCAGCGCGTTCCAGGACAGGCCCTTCTGGCGCTCGTAGAAGCCCAGCAGGTCCTCGCCCGCGCGCTTCGAGATGCAGTACGGCGTGAGCGGCTTGAGCTCGTCGTCCTCGTGCATCGGCAGCCGCTTCGGGTCGCCGTAGACCGACGCGGTCGAGGCGAACACCAGGCGCTCGACGCCTTCGTCCGCGGCCGCGGCGAAGACGTTGTGGTTGCCGATCATGTTGATGTCGATCGACTCGTGCGGGTCGGCGATCGACTTGTTGATCGACACCGTCGCGAAGTGGATGACGTGCGTGCAGCCGCGCATGGCCTCGCGGACCGCGCCGCCGTAGCGGACGTCCTTTTCGACCAGTTCGACCTGGCCGGTGGCGACGAACTCGTTGACGCGGGCGCGGTCGCCGCGCGTCATGTTGTCGAAGATCCGGACCGTGTAGCCACCCTCGATCAGCAGCGGGATGACGTGCGCGGCGATGAACCCACCGCCCCCGGTGAAGAGCACCTTCTTGTCGGACACCAATTTCTCCTCGGTAGGGGCTTCAGGACAGGGACTGCACGGCTTCGCGCACGACCTCGCCGACGCGGGTGACTTCGGCGTCGGTGAGGTTGGCGTGCATCGGGATCGCGAGCTGACGCGCGAACGCGTCCGCCGAGACGGGCAGCGGCGCCTGGGGACCGTAGATCGGCTGCAGGTGCGAGGCGTAGGTGCCGAAGTTGCACTGGACGCCCTGTTCGCGGACGCGCAGGGCGAGCGTGTCGCGGCTGACCTCCGGCGCGACCGTGAGCAGGTAGGCCTGCCACGGGTGCTCCCGATCGGACAGTTCCACCGGGACGGTCAACGCGTCGACGTCGTCGAACGCCTCGTGGTAGCGCTTCGCGACCGACCGGCGGGCGGCGAGGAGGTCCGGCAGCCGGTCGAGCTGGACGTTCATGATCGCGGCCTGCACGTCCGACATGCGGAAGTTGTAGCCGAGCTCGTGGAACTCCGGGATCGGCAGCGCGTTGGAGCCTTCGCGGCTGATCGCCGGCTCGATGCCGTAGGTGTGCAGCTTGCGGGCGTGCGCGATGAGGTCCTCGCGGTCGGAGACCAGCGCGCCGCCCTCGCCCGCGGTGATGCCCTTGCGGCCGTGGAAGGAGAACGCGGCGAGGTCGGCGAGGCTGCCGGCCGGGCGCGTCTTGTACGTCGCCCCGGCGGCGCACGCGGCGTCCTCGAAGAGCCAGAGGCCGTGCTTGTCCGCGATCGCGCGGTACTCGTCGAAGTCACCGGGCTGGCCGGCGACGTCGACCGCGAGGATGCCCACCGTCTTCGGCGTGATCAGCGCTTCGACGTGCGCCGGGTCGGCGCTGAAGACGTCCGGGCGGATGTCGGCGAACACCGGGGTCGCGCCGGCCTGCACGACGGCGTGGCCGGTGGCGGGGAACGTGTAGTCGCCGACGATGACCTCGTCACCGGGCCGGACGCCGAGGACTTTGAGGCCGAGGAAGAGCGCGGAACCGCAGTTCGCGGTCGTCAACGCGTGCGCGGTGCCGGTGACCTGCGCGAACCGCTCTTCGAAGCGGCGGCACGCCGGTCCGGCACCGGCCAGCCAGCCGGATCTGAAGACCTCGGCGACCGCGGCGAGCTCTTCTTCTCCGACGGTCGGCTGACCGAGGGCAATGCTGTCGGTCGACATACCTCTCCCATTGCGTGGGGACCCGGCGAAGTGTATATACGCTCACTCAGGTGATTCACAGGCCCACGCCGAAGCCCACTTTCGAGTGACAACTTCCCCAGGTCGGCGGACGTCTTAGGCTGGGCACATGCGATTCGGGGTGCTGGGGGCCGTCGCCGCGTGGGGTGAAGACGGCGCGCAGGTGGCGGTGGGCGGCCCGCGGTCGCGGACACTGCTGGCGCTGCTCGCCCTCGAAGCCGGGCGGTTCGTGCCCGCCGAGCGGCTGATCGACGGCATGTACGGCGAATACCCGCCGGACGGCGCGGCGAACGCCCTCCAGTCGCAGGTGTCCCGGCTGCGGACGGCGTTGAAGGACTTGGCACCGGTCGAGTTCACCGCGGCGGGCTACCGGCTGGTCGTCGAACCGGACGAAGTGGACGTTCACGTCTTCGAACGCCTTGCGCGCGAAGGCCGTCTGCTGCTGAGGAACGGCGAGCACGCCCGGGCGGCCACTGTCCTCGGTGAAGCGACGGCGTTGTGGCGCGGGGCGGCGTTCACCGACGTCGCCGACGCGCCGTTCGCCGCCGCCCAGGCCGCCCGGCTCGACGAGTTGCGGGCCGACGCCGCGGACGACCACGTCGAGGCCCGGCTGGCCTTGGGCCGGGCCGAGGACGTCCTCGCCGAACTGCGCGAGACCGTCGCCGCGCAGCCGCTGCGGGAGCGCCCGCGCGCGCAGCTGGTCCGCGCGCTGACCGCCGCCGGACGGCCGGCCGACGCGCTGGCCGCGTTCGAAGACGCCCGCCGCACGCTGGCCGACGAGCTGGGCGCCGACCCTGGTCCAGACCTCGCCGAAGCCCACCTCGCCGTGCTGCGCGGCGAAACCGAGAAGCCGGCGATCCCGGCGCTGCCCGCGCAGCTGACCAGCTTCGTCGGCCGGGACGGCGAGCTGCGGCAGGTGGCGGACCTGCTGGGGCGCAGCAGGCTCGTGACGCTGACCGGCCCGGGCGGCACCGGCAAGACGCGGCTGGCGGTCGAAGCCGCCGCCGCGGAGACCGGGCCGGTCGCGTTCGTCGAACTCGCCCCGCACAGCGGCGCCGACGTCGCCGGCGCGGTGCTGGCCGCGCTCGGCCTGCGCGAGAGCACGCGCGGTGGCCCGCAGGACCCGGCCGAACGGCTGATCTCGGCGCTGCGCGACCGTTCGGTGCTGCTGGTGCTCGACAACTGCGAGCACGTCGTCGACGTCGCGGCCCGGCTGGCCGCGCGGCTGCTCGCCGCGTGCCCGGGGCTGCGGGTGCTGGCCACCAGCCGCGAGCCGCTCGGCATCACCGGCGAGCAGCTGGCGCCGGTGCCGCGGCTGGCCGTCCCGCCGCCGGGCACGCCCGCCGCGGAGGCCCTGGCGTACCCGTCCGTCCGGTTGTTCGCCGACCGCGCGGCGGCGAGCGACCCCGCGTTCGTCCTCGGCGACGGCACCGTCGGCGACGTCCAGCACCTCTGCGCGGCCCTCGACGGCCTGCCGCTGGCGCTGGAGCTGGCCGCGGCCCGCGTCCGCAGCCTGGCCCTCGGCGAGATCGCGGCGCGGCTCGACGACCGGTTCCGGCTCCTCGGCCGCGGCAGCCGGACGGCCGAGGCGCGTCACCGCTCCCTGCGCGGCGTCGTCGAATGGAGCTGGGACCTCCTCGACGACGACGAACGCGAACTGGCGCGGCGTCTCGCGGTGTTCCCCGGCGGCGCGACGCTGGCCGCGGCGGCCGAGGTCTGCGGCGCGGACGACGGGCTGGTGCTCGAACTGGCCGACAAGTCGCTGGTCGAAGCGGTCGGCGGCCGGTTCCGGATGCTGGAGACGATCCGCGCGTTCGGCGCCGAGAAGCTCGCCGAAGCGGGCGAAACCGAGGCGATCCACCGGGCACACGCCGAGTACTTCCTGCGGTTCGCCGAGGAAGCCGACCCGATGCTGCGGACCGCGGCCCAGCTCGAGTGGCTCGACCGCATCGACGCCGAGTACGACAACCTCCTGGCCGCGCTGCGCTGGGCGACCGACCACGACGTCGCGCTCGCGCTGCGGCTGGTGCCCCTGCTGGCGATGTACTGGTGGATGCGCGGCCGGCGGTTCGAGGGCGCCGGGCTGTCGCTGGCCGTCGTCTCGCGGACCCCGCCGGAGCTGCGCGAGGAGTACGTCGAGGAGTTCCTGGTGTGCGTGCTCGGCGCGTTGTCCGGGCACCCGGACGAGTCGCTGGAGCAGCACCTGCCCCTGGTCCGCCGGTACGCGGCGGACGGCGACTGGTCACCCCGGAACCCGATGCTGGTGATGCTGCTCGGCGTCGTCGTGGGGCCGCCCGGCGACGACGAAGAGCTGGTCGGCCGCGGCGAAGGCCTGCTGGCGGCCGGCGACGCCTGGGGCTGGGCGCTGCTGCCGACGGGCGTGGGCCTGCGGGCGATGATGACCGGCGACCTGGCCGGCGCCGAGGAAGGCCTGCGGGAAGGCGCGGCGCAGTTCCGCGCGCTCGGCGAGCGGTGGGGCCTGTCGATGGCCCTGGACCACCTGTCGCAACTGCTGACGTGGCGCGGCGAGCACGAGGCCGCCGTCCCGCTGATGGACGAGGCACTGGCGCTGATGCACGAGATCGGCGCGACGGACGACGCGGCGGACCTGATCTGCCGCCGCGCGTGGACCCGCCTGCTGGCGGGCGACCGGGCGGGCGCCCGCACGGACTACGAACTGGCAGCGGCGACGGCCCGCCGGTCGGGCATGCCGGAGACCCGCGCGGCGGCCTACGTCGGCTTGGCGAACCTGGCGCGGTTGTCGGGGGATTTGGCCGGGGCCCGTTCGTTCGGCGAGCGCGCGCTGACGGAGTGCCCGGGCGGCTCGTTCGCGGCGGAGACGGTGCGCGCGACGGCGATGATCTCGCTCGGGTGGCTGGCCGTGGCCGAAGGACGTCTTTCCGACGCGGCCCAGTTGCACCGCACGGCGTTGCTGACCGGCCGGCAGTGGCACGCGGGCGACGTGGTGGCGTTCGCGCTGGAGGGCTTGGCCGGGGTGGTGCCACCGGACCAGGCGGCGACGTTGCTGGGCGCGGCGGCGGGCGTGCGCGGGACGTCGATCGCGGGTGACCCGGACGTGTCGTCGGTGCGGGCGCGGGTCGTCGATTCGCTGGGCGCGGAGGGTTTCGAACGCGCCTACGCGACGGGGCTGGCGATGAACACGCAGAAGGCGCTGACGACGGCCGGGCTGGCGGACTGACCGGCTCACCAGGCCCTTCCCCGCTCGCGTAGCCTGGTCGATCGTGCGTAACGTCGTAATCGTCGGGGGCGGGATCGTCGGTCTGGCCGTGGCCTGGGAGCTGACCAGGCGCGGGCTGGACGTCACCGTGCTGGAGAAGGAATCCCGCTGGGCCGCCCACCAGACCGGGCACAACTCGAACGTCGTGCACGCCGGGCTGTACTACAAGCCCGGGTCGTTCAAGGCACGGATGTCCGTCGCCGGGAACCGGTCCATCGTGGACTTCGCGCGGCAGTACGGCGTGCCCGTCGAGGTCTGCGGGAAGCTCGTCGTCGCGACCGACGAAAACGAGATCCCCGCGCTGAACACCCTCGCCGAGCGCGCCGAGGCCAACGGCGTCCCCGCGAAGAAGATCTCCCCCGCCGAAGCGCGCGAGTACGAGCCCGAGGTCGCCTGCGTCGCCGCGCTGCGGGTCGAGTCCACCGGGATCATCGACTTCCCCGGCGTCTGCGCCGCGCTCGTCCGGCTGCTCGACGAAGCCGGCGTCGACCTGCGGCTGAACAGTCCCGTGCTGGCCATCCGCGCCGGGGCGAACGGCGGAGTCGAGGTCGCGACCGGGGAAGACGTCGTCCAAGCGGACGCGCTCGTGAACTGCGCCGGCCTGCACTCCGACCGCGTCGCGCGGCTGGCCGGGCTGACGCCGTCGGCGAAGATCGTGCCGTTCCGCGGGGAGTACTACGAGCTCAAGCCCGAACGCCGCGGCCTGGTCAAGGGCCTGATCTACCCGGTGCCGGACCCGACGCTGCCGTTCCTCGGCGTGCACCTCACGCGGATGCTCGACGGCAGCGTCCACGCCGGCCCGAACGCCGTGCTCGCGCTGCGCCGCGAGGGCTACCGCTGGCGCGACTTCTCCGCGAAGGACGTCGCCGAGGTCGCCGCCTTCCCCGGTGCCTGGCGGCTGGCGAAGAAGTACGCGTTCCCGACCGGCCTCGACGAGGTGCGGCGCTCGTTCTCGACGAAGCGGTTCGCCGCGAGCCTCGCCCGGCTCGTCCCGGCCGTCACCGCGGACGACATCGTCCGCCACGGCTCCGGCGTGCGCGCGCAGGCGATGCGCCGCGACGGCTCGCTCGTCGACGACTTCCTCATCGAGACCGCGCGCGACCAGGTGCACGTCCTGAACGCGCCGTCGCCGGCCGCGACGAGCGCGCTCGAGATCGCGCGCCACATCGCCGACCAGGTGTCGAAGGACTAACCCGGCAGGTTGGGCGTCACCAGCGGCAGGGCCTGCTTCACGATGTCGCAGGTCTTGGTGTCGTCCCCGATGAACCCGCTGACCACCTGCACCGACGACGTTTCGGTGATCGGCAGCGTCGCGCCGCAGGTCGCCCGCAGGCCGCCCATGTTCGGGAAGACGCCCCACTTCTTGCCGCCGACGTCGACGGTCTCGATCGGGTTGACGCCCTTCGCGCCTGGCCACTCCGCCACCGGCGTGCTCGGGCCGAACCAGACCTCGAACGCCTTCTGGCCCCCGTCGCCGTCGGTGTCGTCCCACAGGCAGTAGGTCGCGTTCGGCGTCGCGGACGAGTTGTCCTTCTCGCCGGTGGGCGAGATGTTCTTCAGCTGCGCGACCTGCTCCGGCTTCAGGGTCGCGCACGGGTCGGCCGACAGCAGCGGCCCGCCCGGCTCGACCTTCTTCGGGCCGACCGGGGTGATCGGCGGCGCGGGCTGCCCGCCGGGCAGGTGGGCCGCGACCTGCGGGACCACCGTCTTGGCCAGCTCGCACGACTTGGCCAGCTCCGGGCCGGAGACGCTGACGAACGCGAAGGACTGGTCACCGAGGAGGGCGTAGAACACGCAGTCGTCGGCGAGGATCGACGGGTACTGCGTCCAGGTGAAGCCGCCGAGCTTCTGGGGCTCGGACTTCGGGACGGCGCCCGCGATGTACTCGTTGAAGTCCAGGTCCGTCGTGTAGCCGACGTTGAGCGTGGCCGACGGCTCGATGTCGTCCTTCGTGCTCCACAGGCACATCGGCGCCTGCAGCCGCTCCTTTTCTTCCTTGACCGAGCGGCCGGGGGACTCGTAGCCGAGCGCGTCGACCTGCTCCTGGTCGAGCAGCGTGCAGGCGTCGATGGCCGTGACGACGGGCCCCTGACCCGGCACCGGCGAGGCCGTCCCGTTGACGGCCACCGAGCAGCCGGAGACCACGGTCAGGGCCGCCACTGCCGCCACGACCTGCCACTTCATGCGCATGAATCCTCCCGTTCGGCCCGGACATTACTGGGACGAACGGAGCAGCACTGCGGATCCGCCCGATTCAGCGAGGCGTGAGCACTTCCTTGCCGCCGACGAACGGGCGCAGCGCCTCGGGCACGCGGACCGAGCCGTCCTCCTGCTGGTGGTTCTCGACGATCGCGACGATCCACCGGGTGGTGGCCAGCGTGCCGTTGAGCGTCGCGGCGATCTGCGGCTTGCCGTTCTCGTCGCGGTAGCGGACCGAGAGGCGGCGGGCCTGGAACGTCGTGCAGTTCGATGTCGAGGTCAGCTCGCGGTAGGTGTCCTGCGTCGGGATCCACGCCTCGCAGTCGAACTTGCGGTGCGCGGACGTGCCGAGGTCGCCGGTCGCGGTGTCGATGACCCGGTAGGGCACCTCGATCTTGGCGAGCATCTGCTCTTCCCAGCCGAGCAGCCGCTCGTGCTCCGTCTCGGCGTCGGCCGGCTTCGCGTAGACGAACATCTCCACCTTGTCGAACTGGTGGACGCGGATGATGCCGCGGGTGTCCTTGCCGTACGAGCCGGCCTCGCGCCGGTAGCAGGACGACCAGCCCGCGTAGCGGTTCGGGCCGTCGTTCAGGTCGAGGATCTCGTCGGCGTGGAAGCCGGCGAGGGGCACCTCCGACGTCCCGACGAGGTAGAGGTCGTCGTCCTCGAGGTGGTAGATCTCGCTCGAGTGCTGCCCGAGGAAGCCGGTGCCGGCCATGATCTCCGGGCGCACCAGCGACGGCGTGATCATCGGCGTGAAGCCGTTCTCGAGCGCCTGCGCGATGGCCATGTTGAGCAGGCCGAGCTGCAGCTGCGCGCCGACGCCGGTGAGGAAGTAGAACCGCGAGCCCGAGACCTTGGCGCCGCGTTCCATGTCGACGCCGCCGAGCGCTTCGAGCAGCTCGAGGTGGTCCTTCGGGGTGAAGTCGAACTTCGTCGGCTCGCCGACGTGCTTGACCACGGCGAAGTCGTCTTCGCCGCCGACGGGGGCGTCCGGGTGCACGAGGTTCGGCACGGTCCGGAACAGCTGGTCGAACTCCTCCGACGCGGTGTTCTGCTCCGACTCGGCCGCCTTGACCTGCGCGGCGAGCTCCTTGGCCGTGGCCAGCAGCTGCTGCTTCTCCTCCGGCGGCGCCTTCGGGATCTGCTTGCCCAGGAGCTTCTGCTCGTTGCGCAGCTTGTCGGCGGCCGCGATCGACGACCGGCGGCGGGAGTCGAGGGAGAGCAGCTTGTCGACCACTCCCTCGTCTTCGCCACGGGCGCGCTGCGACGCGCGCACGGCTTCCGGGTCATCGCGCAGAGTCCTGGGGTCAATCACGGGTCAGAGGGTAGTCCGTACAGACTGTGCGTCCCTACTGGGTTATCCCGACAGTCTGATCGTTGAAGCGCTGTTCACGGCGTCCTCATACTCCGAGGAAACACCGAGGAGGCGCCCCGATGACCGATGAGCTGCTCGCCCGGCACCGCGCTGTCATGCCGTCCTGGATGTCCCTGCTCTACGAAGAGCCGATTGAGATCGTGCACGCCCACGACCGGCGGATGACCGACTCCCAGGGCCGCACCTACCTCGACTTCTTCGCCGGCGTGCTGACCAACTCGATGGGCTACGACGTCGCGGAGATCGGCGACGCGGTCCGCAAGCAGCTCGACACCGGCATCCTGCACACCTCGACGCTGTACCTGATCCGCTCACAGGTCGAGCTGGCGGAGCGGATCGCGAAGCTGTCCGGCATCCCGGACGCGAAGGTGTTCTTCACGAACTCGGGCAGCGAGGCCAACGACACGGCGCTGATGCTGGCGACGCAGTTCCGGCGCAGCAACCAGGTGCTGGCGATGCGGAACTCCTACCACGGCCGGTCCTTCGGGACGGTCGCGATCACGGGCAACCGCGGCTGGTCGGCGTCGGCGCTGAGCCCGGTCAAGGTCAACTACGTCCACGGCGGTTACCGCTACCGCAGCCCGTTCCGGGACCTGTCGGACGCGGACTACATCAAGGCGTGCGTGGCGGACCTGGTGGACGTGCTCGACACGGCGACGGCGGGCGACGTCGCGTGCCTGATCGCCGAGCCGATCCAGGGTGTCGGCGGGTTCAGCCTCCCGCCGGACGGCCTGTTCCGGGCGATGAAGGAGGTCCTGGATTCGTACGGGGTGCTGTTCATCTCGGACGAGGTCCAGACCGGCTGGGGCCGCACGGGCGAGCACTTCTGGGGCATCGAGGCGCACGGCGTGACGCCCGACATGATGACGTTCGCGAAGGGGCTCGGGAACGGCCTCGCCGTCGGTGGCGTGGTGGCCCGCGGGGATGTCCTGGACTGCTTCCAGGCCCAGTCGTTCTCGACGTTCGGCGGCAACCCGGTGTCGATGGCGGGCGCGACGGCGGTGCTGGACTACATCAAGGACCACGACCTGCAGGTCAACTGCGCGGCCCGCGGGTCGCAGCTTATCTCCGGGCTGCGCGCCGCCGACTCGCCGATCGTCGCCGAGGTGCGCGGGAAAGGCCTGATGATCGGCGTCGAGCTGATCAAGCCCGGCACGACGGAGCCCAACGTCCCGGCGGCGGCGCGGATGCTGGAGGAGACGAAGAAGCGCGGCCTGCTGATCGGGAAGGGCGGCCTGCACGGCAACGTCCTGCGGCTGGGCCCGCCGATGACGCTCACCGCCGAGGAAGCCCAGGAAGGCCTGGACATCCTGGTCGACTCGCTGGCCGCCACCCACGCGGCACTCGCCTAACGCGGCGAGGCCGCCCGCTCCAGCAGCTCGGCGGTCGCCTCCCACAGCCGGCGCTCACGATCGCGGTCGTGGGCGACCGGCTGGACCTCCGTCAGCTTGTCCTTCACCACGAACGCGCCGTCGCGCAGGTGCGCCCACTTGTCGTCGACGGCCATCGCGGCGAGCAGGGGTCCCGAACGCTGCGGTTTCGAGACGCCGGGAAGCCGGCCCAGGGCGCGGCTCATCGCCTGGAGCGCCGCGGGGGCACCGCGGCCCAGTGCGGTGCCGGGCATCCAGCCCGGTTCGAACACGGACACGTTGACGTCCGCGTGCCGCTGCAGCTCGTGGGCGTAGTACAGGATCGCGAGCTTGGCGTTGGAGTAGGCGACGCCGGAGGCTTCCATGCTGGGCTCGCCGGTGCCCGGGCGGGCCAGCTCGACGGGGTCGGCCCACTCGGCCTCGGGCACGTGCAGCAGCTTCCGCCAGAAGTTGGCCTGGTAGGTGTTCGAGCCGATCAGCACGACCCGCGCCGGCGCCGCGAACGAACCGAGCAGGTCGCCGATGAGCTGGGCGTGGGCGAGGTAGTTGACGGCGAACGTCAGCTCGTAGCCGTCCGCCGAGGCGCGCCGGGTGTCGGTCGACATGGTGCCGGCGTTGGCGACCAGCGCGCGCAGCGGACGGACGGCGCCGGCGTCGAGCAAGTCGCGCGCGGTGGCCGCCGCGGCCCGGACGTCGGCGAGGCTCGCCAGGTCGCAGCCGATCTCGCGGACGCGGGCGCCGAGGGCGCGGGCCTCGTCGGCGACCGCGGTCAGGTCGCGGCCCGCGCGGCCGACGAGCAGCAGGTCGGGACGTTGCGCGGCAGGCCGGCCGGCGAGGGCCAGCACGGCGTGGCGGCCCAGGTTGCGGGTCGGGCCGGTGATGAGGACGGTTCCTGGTTCGGTCATGGCTCCAGCCTGCGAGCGCGGCCGGGCGGCAACCAGTCGTCCGGTTTTCGTAGGACTGCCAGGGCCAGGACAACGGCCGCCGGATCGTCGGAGAATGGACACCGTGGAGGCGTGGGAGTTCGGCCGGACAGTGCGCCGCTGGCGCGATCGCGTGGCACCCGAAGCCGTCGGCGTCCCGGCGGGCCGGCGGCGCCGGGCCAGTGGCTTGCGCCGCGAAGAACTCGCCGCGCTCGCCGGCATCTCGGCCGACTACCTGACCCGCCTCGAACAGGGCCGCGCGACCGCGCCCTCGGCGCAGGTGGTGGAGTCGCTGGCCCGGGCGCTGCGCGTGTCCGACGTCGAACGCGACCTGCTGTTCCGGTTGGCCGGGCACGCCGCGCCCGGCCCGGAGGTCGTGCCGTCGCGGGTCGCGCCGAGCGTCCAGCGGCTGCTCGACCGGCTGTCGCACACCCCGGTGGTCGTCTACGACGCGAGCTGGACGCTCGTGCTGGCCAACGCGCCGTACAACGCGCTGATGGGCGACACGACCGCGTGGCACGGCTTGGAGCGCAACGCGGTCTGGCGCAACGTCACGCGCCTGCCGTCACGGGTGGTCCACAGTGCGAAGGAGCAGGCCGAGCACGAGGCCCGGCTCGTGGCCGACCTGCGCTTGACGGCGTCGCGCTACCCCGCCGACCACGCGTTGCGGCGCTTGATCGCGGACCTGACCGCGGGCAGCCCGCGTTTCGCCGAGCTTTGGGACGCCGAGGCGCCACCACCGCCGCCCGACCCGTCCCGCCGCAAGACGATCGACCACCCGGCGGTCGGCCCGCTCACCCTCGACTGCGACACGCTGCTGGTCGCCCAGGACGACCTGCGCATCAGCGTCTACACCGCCGAGCCCGGCACCGAGGACGCCGACCGCTTGGAGCTCGCCACCGTCCTCGGCACCCAGTCGCTGGACGCCTAGTCGACGGCGTTCACGTCCGAAGGCGGGGCGTTGAGATCGCAGTACGAGTACAGCTCAGTCCGCGGGTCGTCCGTGCCAGCCGGGATCGCCTGCAGGGGAACGACCCAGGTACTGCGTTCACCCGGAGCGCACGACGGGCTCGCCGGCGGCTGCTGCGCGCTGCCCGCCGGGTTGCCCTTGCCGTCGGGCGGCAGCAGGCCACCGCCCACGATCTTGCCGTCCGCACCCCGGAAAACAACGGCGGTCCGGCGGCTGACCAGCGCGCGGCAGTTGGCCGAGCGCTCGGTGTACCGCACCGCGTCGGCCGGCAGCGAGGCCTTGACCCGGCTGGTCGATTCGTAGGTGTCGGTCACCGGGCTGAAGCCACCGAGCGAACCGGGCGGCAACCAGGTGGTTGTCCGCACGTCGACGTACGCCGAGATCACCTTGGCGGTCCCGCCGACGTTGACGAGGGGCCGGCCCACGCCTGCTTGTTGCCCTGGCAGCAGCACCGGAACCTCGACGGTCATCAGCGGCCCCTGAACGGGTCCCGGCGGCAGGCCGTTGACGGACACGACCACTTCGAGCGTCAACCGGGTCCGGTAGGCGATGCGCTGGCTGGTGTTGCGCAGGACCGCGCCCATGCTGGCCAAGCCTGTGGCCGAGACCCCCTTTTCCGCGACCTCGATCCCACCATCGCCCGGCGCGATCTTCGCGGAGACCGGCTGTTCCGGAACCGCAGCGGGGATGTCACAGGGCTTCGCGACCGGCTCATCACCGGTCGACAGCACTTCCGCCGTGATTCCGGCCGCAGCGACCACTGCCACGACGAGCGCAGACAGGACGAGCTTGCGTTTCGTCATTCGTAGTACCGCTTCTTCAGCTCATCCACCTTGGCTTGAAAATCCTGGATCACCTTGGTGGCCGCTCGGACGCGCTGGCCGCGAACTCGTCCTCGGGCAACTCACGGACGGTGCCCGGCGCGATGTGAACCGAAAACGTCTCCATGCCCACCGCGGTTGTCGTGATCCGCTCGTCGTTCGACGCACCGACCGCCTCGACCTTGGCCCGGTCGGCGAAGAAATTCGAATCCCGCAGGTCGTCGGCATCGATGTTGAGATTCGTCCCCTCGATCGCGGCCCGGTACTGCCATTGCCACCCGACCCAGAGCAGGCGCGCCGTTGCGGCCAGGGCCCTTTCCAGCGCGGATTCGTCGATGAAGTCGTAGACGCTTTCCCCGAACGACAAGGTGATACCGGTGCGCTGACGAAGCTCCGCTTCGATTTCCGTCCCAGGGGCCCGCACGTGGACCCGAATTCCATCCAGCCTCTCGGCCAAATCCGCCATGGTCCGCCTCCTGCCCTAGTCCGACCGGCCCATGCCGCCATCACCGGTGAGGTCACGGTCGTTAATCGCGGCGAGGTTCGGGCGAGCGGCGACTATCTTGTCCTTGTTCGCGTTGACCGCGTCGGTCAACGCGAACACCTTTTGCGCGATCTGCTGCGTTTCGACCTCTTGGATGTGCTTGCCGAGTTCGTCGACCGCCTGCCTCATCGAATTGACGATCGTCTCGGCCGAGTCCCCGGACGCCGTGAGGCCGGCGACGCCGGCACCGCCCACCGAAGCGAGCGCACCGATCGCTGCGAGCGGCACCACGCCCCCGGTCGCCACGGCGACCACCACCCCGCCGATGGCGCTGACCGCGGAGAGCACCGAGAACTCGAAGCTCCACTGGTTCTTGCCGCAGCCGCCGGCGTTGTCGAGAGCGTTCTTCGTGTTTTCCGCGATCTTGTCGATGTCCGCGCGGGCCCTCAGCCACATCTCACGATGCGCCTGGAGGATGCCCTTGAGGGTGGAAAGCACCGTGAACTGGTTACCGGAAACCGACTTGAAGGTGTCGACGAAATTGGCCTTGAACGCCATCGCGGCGTCTCCGGTCCACCCCTGCAGATAACCACCGTCGGTCGTCATCTTGTCCAGGTGCGGATTCACGAAGCTCACGTCGTTGCTGAGCTCGGTGTTGTTGACGGAGCCGGTGTTCAGCTTCGCCATGGCCGCGTTCAGGTCCGCGATGAGCGGGTCGTACCCGGCCGGATCGGGCAACCTGGAGTACGGCTCGAACATCGCCTCGATGAAAGCGAAGTGCCGGCGGATGGCGTTGCGGTCGGGGTTGGCACCTGACCGCGTCGCTCCCTTCTGCGCCAGCTCCTTCTCCGTCAGGTCGACGGCCTTGTCGGTGATATCCCTGGCGTGTTGCAAGAGTTGGTCGAAGCTCACAGCTTCCCACCCAGTTCCGGGTCGTTCTGCGCACGGCGGTAAAGCTCGTCACGAGCCGATTGATCGATCGCCGCGTAGTGCCGCGCTGCCTTGTCCAGTGCGGTGGCGGTGTCGTCCAGATTGGTCCTGGTCTCGCTGAGATACCCGAGCACGGTGTCGTGCAAGCTCAGATATGCCTGGTACACCGGCCCGAGCGTGTCCCCGCCGAACTGCTCCGGCCGTCGCATCACCCGGGCCAGGTCGCCGCGCACGCGGTTGCGCTGCCGATCGCGTCGCCGTAATCAGCGGATATCGTGGGGAAATCGACCTTCGCCACTTTTTCCAGCTCGTACAGGTCGACGCCGAACTCTTTACCTTGATGAACCACGGTTCCACCCCTCGTTCCCCGTCTGTTGCCCTGGGGCAACCCTCACCAAGTCGCGACTGTAGCCGGTCAGTCACCATCAGGTACGAGAAACGGGTCGATGGGCTGGAATCGCATCCCTCACGGCCTGTTATCGAGCACGTCCGGACGGCAACCGTCCGGACGTGCTCATCGGGTCGCTCGGCTCAGCCCCGCACGAAGCGGGCCACGTGGCCGGCCAGCTCCTCGCCCTTGTCCTCCTGCAGGAAGTGCCCCGCGTCGGCGATCACCGGGTGGTCCAGACCGGACGCCCCGCGCATCGAGCGCTTCAGGATCGGGCCCATCCCGCCGGTGATCGGGTCGCCGTCGGAAAACGCCACCAGGAACGGGATTTCCAGCTCCGTCAACGTCTTCCACGCCGCGCGGTTCGCTTCCGACGCCGGGTCGTCCGGCCGGTACGGCACCAGGCCCGGCATCGCCCGCGGAGCCGCCTTGTACATCTCGTTCGGGAACGGCGCGTCGTACGCCGCCCGCTCGGCCTCCGACAGCTCGGACTTGCAGCCCGACTGGACGAACCGGGCGACGTCCAGCACCGGGGCCTTCTGGACGGCCTCGCGGAACGAATGCCACACCGCCGGCATGTCGACGTCGCCCGTGGGCAGGCCCGTGTTGGCCGCGACCACCCGCGCGAACCGCGCCGGGTTCTCCGCGACCAGCCGCAGCCCGATCAGGCCGCCCCAGTCCTGGCCGACGAGCGTCACGTCGCGCAGGTCCAGCGCGTCGAACGCGAACCCGCGCATCCACTCCACGTGGCGGGCGTACGTGTGGTCGGTCTGGTCGCCCGGCTTGTCGGACCGGCCGAAGCCGACCAGGTCCGGGGCGATCGCGCGCAGGCCCGCCGACGCGAGGACCGGGAGCATCTTCCGGTACAGGTAGGACCAGCTCGGTTCGCCGTGCAGCAGGAGGACGACCGGGCCGTCGGCCGGGCCCGCCTCCACGTAGCCGACTCTGATCACGCCGCCGTGCGGGTCGTCGAGCTCGACGTAGCGGGGCTCGAAGGAGAAGTCGGGCAGGTCCGTGAACCGGTCGTCCGGTGTCCTCAGCAGGCGCACGAACCCCACGCTAGTGCGAACGGCGGAGCCGGGCCACGCTGTGCGTGACCCGGCTCACATCCGCGCGTCAGGAGATGCCGACCGCCACCACGAGGCCCAGGCCGAGGTGCGCCGCCGCGACGACGATGCTCACCGGGGCGAAGTGCTCGCTCTCGATGGTCGACGCCACGTCGATGCGGGTCGCCCACTCCAGCAGCCGGACCGCGATCACCTGGACGATGATCCCGAGCAGGCCGTAGACCAGCGACGTGATCAGGCCCTCGGTGAGGTCGCTGGCCGAGTTGAAGATCGCGACGACGACGATGAACGCCATCGACAGCATCCCGGACGCGGTCACGATCACCGCGTTCGGCAGGCCCTGCGTGACCAGCTTCGACAGCTTGCCGGGCGTGGTCCAGTCGATCGCGTAGAAGCCGGCGAACATCAGAATGAGGCCGATGACGCCGTACAGCAGGATCGCGCCGATCCCCCGCACGAGGTCGGAGCCGAACGTGTCGGACAGCGCAAGCGTCGAGGTCACGAGTTTTCTCCCAAAAGGTCAGCGATGCGGTGTTTTATCACGCTTCGGGGATGCGATGGGGGACAAATGCCGCACCGTCGTCGGTGACGAGTCCGCCGGTCTCCCGGATGCCCAGGCCGGCGGAGCTGTCGCCGACGATCCACGCGCCCAGCGCCGGCCGGTAGCCGTCGAACTCGGGCAGCGGGTCGAACGCCTGGTAGACGAAGCCTTCGGCGCCGTAGACGCCGTCGGTCTGGGTCTCGTAGCCGGTCGCGACGATCTGGACGTTCGCGCCCTCGCGGCCCAGCTTCGGCTTGCGGACGTACTCGGTGAGCAGGCCGGGGTCGTCGGCGAACGCCGGCAGCAGGTTCGGGTGGCCCGGGTAGTTCTCCCACAGGATCGCCAGCAGCGTCTTGTTGGAGAGGATCATCTTCCAGAGCGGCTCGATCCAGAGCGTCCGCGGCAGCGACTCGACGGCGTGGCGGCCGAACTCCTCGTCGACCACCCACTCCCACGGGTACAGCTTCAGCACGGTCGCCATCTGCGACTCTTCGAGGTCGACGAACCGCTTGAGCACCGGGTCCCAGCCGATCTCCTCGATCGCCAGCCCCACCGTGTCCAGCCCGGCCTCGGCCGCGGTCTCCTGCAGGTACGCCGTGGTGACGTTGTCCTCGCCGCTCGGATCCGCCGCCGACCAGGTGAAGTGCAGCTCGTTCGACGGCAGCTTGTCCTGCAGGAACGCCCAGCGCTCGACGAGCTTCTCGTGGATCGAGTTCCACTGGTCGTCGTCCGGGAAGACGTCGGTCTTCCAGTGCCACTGCAGCAGCGACGCCTCCAGCAGCGTGGTCGGCGTGTCCGCGTTGTACTCCAGCAGCTTCGCCGGCGACTTGCCGTCGTAGCGCAGGTCGAACCGGCCGTAGACGTGCGGGTCCTGCCGCTTCCACGACTCGGCGATGTGCGGCCAGACCCACTCGGGGATGCCGAACCGCTGGTAGCCCTCGGTCGTCACGACGTTGTCGACGGCCTCCAGGCACATCGAGTGCAGCAGTTCGACGTCCGCCTCGAGCGAGAGGACCTCGTCCATGTCGAAGACGTAGTGCACCGACTCGTCCCAGTACGGCCGCACCCGGCCGCTGGCGTCGCGGGCCGGCGTGCCGTAGACGAGTCCCTGCTCCTCGACGATCCGCTGCCAGTCGCGCCGCGGCTCACGCCGGTCCCGGTACACCTACGATCCCCCGCTCTTGCCGCTGCCGCCGGTGCCCCCGGTGCTGCCGCTCTTGCCGCTGATGCCGAAGCCGCCTCGCTGGACGGACTTGCCGGACTTCGTGTTGACGCTGGTCCGCGACGACGGCGGGTCGTAGGAACCCCCGGTGACGGGCTGGCCGATCGTGCCGGTGCCGCCGTAGTTGTACCGGTAGCTGTTGTAGCCGCCGCCCGGGATCGGCAGGAACAGGAAGCCACCGCTGTGGTAGCCGCCGTGGCTGGTCACGTAGTTGTCGTCGCAGTAGTCGTCGTTCTGGATGACACCGCTGTTGTCGGTGCAGACGGCGGTGACCTCGCCCTGCGGCTTGGCGACCGTGTAGAACGTCGCGACCAGGCCGACGAGCCCGACCGTGACGCCGCTGCCGATGAGGATCTTGCGCCGGGTCGCCGACTTGGCGTCGGCCTGGCGGGCCAGCTCCTCGTCCCGCTCCTCCTGGGCCAAAGCCTGCTGACGCGCGCGCTGCTCGGCGAGCGAAGGCTGCTTCGGCTGCGTGTTCGAGTCCTGGAATCTCATCGAGCCGCGCTTCGGCGGCTCGGGGGGCGGCTGGTCCCCAGTGTTGTTGTCCTGCGTCATGTGCGCTCCGTAATCCCGGCCACCACGAAACCGTGACCCACCCTAACCACCCAGGTCGCGCACGTCGCGCGCGGCGCGGGCATCATGGACTGCGATGTCTCCCAGCGCCGATCGGTTCCCCACCGCCACGCAGACGCTGCGCACCCGCGTCGTGATGGGCGGGATCTTCGCGGGCGCGCTCATCGCGCTCGCCCTCAGCGTCCTGTTCACCGGCAGCGGCGGCTTCGCCGGCGGCGCCGGCGGCGGGGCGGGCAAGCTCTCGGCGGAGGCCGAGGAGGCCTTCCACTCCCCGCCCGGCAGCTGCCTGACCTGGGACAACCCTGACGCGAGCGACGCGCACAAGGTCGTCTGCACCCAACCGCACCTGTTCGAGGTGACCGCGCTCGTCGACATCGGCGCCCAGTTCCCGGAGGGCGCGCCGGTGCCGTCGCTGGACCAGTGGCAGCAGATCGCGCAGCAGAAGTGCACCTCGGACGTGAAGCCCTACCTCGGTCACAACCTCGATCCGTACGGGAAGCTGACGACGAACCTGCTGCGCCCGACGCCGTCGCAGTGGGAGGACGGCGACCGCCAGCTGCGGTGCGGCCTGCAGTGGGCGGGCCCGGGCGGCAAGCTCCTGCCGACCACCGGGCCGGCGAAGGAGCAGGACCAGTCGCTCGTGTTCGAGCCGGGCACCTGCCTCGCGCTGCAGGGCAAGGGCGTCGGCGACCCGATCGACTGCGCGAAGCCGCACTCCTACGAGATCATCGCGACCCTCGACCTCAAATCGAAGTTCAAGGACGCCTACCCGAAGCAGGACGACCAGAAGGCCTGGCTCGACACCGAGTGCAACAAGCAGGCAGCGGACTACACCGGCGGTGCGGACCTCGACGCCAAGAAGCTGATCCTGACCTGGGACCTGCGGGAGCAGGAGAGCTGGGACGCCGGCTCGACGAAGGTCAACTGCAAGGTGGCGGCGCTCCTGCCGGACAAGAGCGGCCTGCAGGCGGTGACCGGCAGCGTCAAGGCCGCCCCCGCGGGCCCGGACGGCGGCCAGCCCCAGGACGGCCCGCCGTCGGACGGGGGCGGCGGCCCCGCGACGTCGAGCTCCGCCCCGCCGTCGACGAAGACGAACGGCTGATGCCCGTCGAGATGAGCCGGGAGCGGTTCGAGGAACTGGTCTCGGAAGCCCTGGACGAGGTCCCCGCCGAGTTCGCGCGGGCGATGGACAACGTCGTCGTGCTCGTCGAGGAGTTCAACGACGAGGCGCCGGACATCCTCGGCCTCTACCACGGGATCGCGCTGACCGAGCGGACGTCGTCCTACGGCGGGGTGCTGCCCGACCGGATCTCGATCTACCGGCAGCCGATCCTCTCGATGTGCGAGAACGAGGACGAGGTCGTCGAAGAGGTCCTGATCACCGTCGTGCACGAGCTGGGGCACCACTTCGGCATCGACGACGCGCGGCTGCACGAGCTCGGCTGGGGCTGAAGCCACAACGTGACCGCCACCGGCTGACCGCGCGCTTATCCTGTTACCCGAAGTCATTGGGTGACTGCGATGAGTGCTGGGGGATCCGGTGAACCCTGCTCGAAGACTCACGTGGCTGCTGACGTCGAGCGCCGCCTCCCACCTGGGCGACGGCATCGGCAAGGTGGCCCTGCCCCTGCTGGCCACGACCCTGACCCACGACCCCGTGCTCATCGCCGGGCTGTCCGCGACGCAGTTCCTCCCTTGGCTGCTCTTCGCCGCCGTCGCCGGCGCGCTGGTCGACCGGATCGACCGGCGGCGCGCGATGGTCGTCGCGAACACCGCCCGCGCGGTCGCGGTCGGCACCCTCGCCGTGCTCGTCGCGGCCGGCGGGATGACGATCTGGCTGGTCTACCTGACCGCCCTGGTCATCGGCACCGCCGAGACGATCGCCGACAGCGCGGCCAACGCCCTGGTCCCGGCCGTCGTCGGCGACGGCTCGCTCGACAGCGCCAACAGCAAGCTGCAAGCGTGCGAGATCGTCGGCCAAACGTTCCTCGGCGGCCCGATCGGCAGCATGACCTTCGCGCTCTTCGCCGCCTTCCCGTTCTTCCTCAACTCCGCGGGCTTCGCGATCGCGGCCGCGGTCCTGCTCGGGCTGGCCGGCACCTACCGCGGCCGCGGCGAAGCACCGCCGGCGCGGTTGCGCACCGCGCTGGCCGACGGTCTGCGCTGGCTGCGCGGCAACGCGCTGCTGCTGCGGCTGGTCGTCATCGCCGGGCTGCTCAGCCTGGTCAGCGAGCTCGCGCAGGCACAGCTGGTGCTCTACGCGCTCGACGACCTCCACCTGTCCGACGCGACCTTCGGGTTCTTCGCGTTCGTCGGCGGCATCGGCGGGCTGCTCGGCGCGGGCGTCGCCCCGCGGCTGGTGCGCGCGGCCGGGCGGCGCGCGGTCGTGGCCGGCGGGATCGTCTGCTGCGGTGGCGGGTTCGGCGGCATGGGCCTGGTGCGCTCGCCGGTCGCGGGCGCGGCGCTGTTCGGCCTGTTCGCGGCCGCCGTCGTCGCGGTGAACGTCGTGCTCGCGACCGCCCGGCACACGCTCGTGCCCGGCGAGCTGCTCGGCCGGGTGCTCGGGGTGTGGCGCACGGTCGTCTGGGGCGCGATCCCGCTCGGCGCGCTGCTCGGCGGGGTGCTGACCACGGCGCTCGGCACGGCGGCGCGGACGTTCGCCGTCTCGGGGCTGGCGATGCTGGTGATCGCCGCGTTCGCGGCCGTCGCGCTGCGGCGCTTCCCGCTGGATGACAAATCGGACTCAGCCGCGCCGCTACAGCACCAGGAACCGGGTTTGTGAGCTGAAATATCTCATCACCCGGTGGTGAGGAGGCGGCTATGCGCACCGTGGACCCCGGAACCGGCACCGACGCCGGCCCCGACTTCGACGAGCCTCCGGGCGAGTCCGAGGAGGTCAAGGCGGCGCCACCGCAGTCACGACGGCTGCTCGTGCTGTGCGCGGTGGCCGGGTTCGTGCTCGGCGGCGGCGTGCTCGGGCTGCTGTGGGGCCTGTCCGGCGTGCACGCGGGCGCGCTCGACGACGCGCTGGCCGCGTGCCAGGCCCTCGACCGCGTCGGCGAACTGCCGGACACGAGCCGGGACGCGCAGCCGTCGCTGACGCCCGGCCTCACGCCCGAACGGCTGCACCGGATGACCGCGGCGCGCGAGCTGTCCGCGGCCGCGGCCCAGGTCAACGCCACCTACCAGCCGCTGGCCGACCACATCGACGGCGTCACCAGGATGGTGCTCAGCCTGCACTTCAACGACATCTCGGGCCAGCGGCACCTGGCGCAAGCCCAGGAGATCTGCGGCCGCATTTAGGCCGGGTGGACCGTCTTCACCGACAGCTGGTTGCCCGGGATCTTCGTGCTCGCGCACGCGGTCCCATCGGTGGGCACGAACTTCGACGCCGTCTCCTGCGGCAGGTAGATGCGCAGGCCCTTCACCGGCGTCGGCTGGCAGGTGCCCGGGTCGAAGTTCTGGACGTTGACGAACTGGATGTCGGCGGCCGCCGACTGACCCGGGTCCAGCTTGACCGCGTTGCCCTTGGTGCCTTCGCGGAACGCGTCCTTGCCGACCTGGTGCCCGTCGTTGCCGGCCACGTAGGAGACCCCGGGGAAGCCCTGGATCTCGCACGGCTTCGCACTGGTGTTCTTGATCAGCAGCGGCCGGTACACCGAACCGGCGCCGGCGTCGCCCTGGCCGAGCGACAGCGTGACGTCGCCGGCCTTGCAAAGGCCGTTGTCGGCCGGCTGCGCGACCGGCGGCGCGGCGGCCGTCGTGCTGGTCGCGCTGGGCGCGGTCGAGGTGACGGTGGTGGAGGTGGGCGACGCCGTGGTCGACGGCGTCGAGCTGCTCGCCGCGTTGGTGGTCCCGCCACTCCCGCAGGCGGAAAGGGCGAGGACGCCCGCCGAAGCCGCGACAACCGGCAGCAACCGAGAAAGCTTCGTCCGAACCATGTCAATCGCCTCCCTGGTGTGGTGCTACTGGGTAGACGTACGGATCTCCGGCAGGTTGGTTCGCCTCGTTAATTCCCCACCAAACGTGTCTTAAACGTGACGGGATCACACTTTCGTGACGATCAGAGCGGCGTGTCGACCCAGGTCAGGCAGTGCCACTGGCCGTCCGGCCGGGCCTCCAGCTCGACCAGGCCGGTGTTCGGGATGAGCGCCGCGTTGGCGACGTCCGCGTGGACGTTCGCCGCCAGCCACTCGGCCGACAGCCGGATCGCGCCACCGTGGCTGACCAGCGCGATGACGCCGTCCGGATCGGCCTGCTCGTGCTTGGCGCGCAGCCTGCCGACCGCGTCGAGCATGCGGGTGCGCACGTCGGTGCCGCTCTCCCCGCCGGGCAGCGCCGGCGCCAGCTCGCCGAGCGTCCACCGCCGCACGATCTCCATGTACGTCCGGATCGACTCGTGGTCGGTGGCGCCCTCCAGGTCGCCGGCGGTCACCTCGTGGACGCCGTCGACGACCTGGACGTCCAGGTCGAACCGCGCGGCCAGGGGCGCGGCCGTCTGCTGCGCGCGGGTCGCCTGCGACGCGTAGACCGCGGCGATCGGCTCCCCCGCCAGCCGGAACGCGAGGTCTTCGGCCTGCTTGCGGCCCAGTTCGGTCAGTGGCGGGCCGGGCAGGGCGGTGTCGAGCGCGCCGCGGACGTTCCCTTCGGTCTGCCCGTGGCGGATGAGCAGCAACCTCACGCCAGGTCCCCCTTGCGGACCGCGTCGGCCCACACGGCGGCGTCGACGAAGTCGTCGTTGCCGAAGCCGGGCTCGATCGTGGTGCGCGTCCCGTCGGCACGCGGGTGCGAGCCGAGGAACCGCAGGTTGCGGCAGTGCCGGCGCAACGCCGTCAGCGCGTCGAGGATCCGCGGCTCGGCCACGTGCCCCTCGAAGTCGATGAAGAAGCGGTACTCGCCGAAGTTGTTCCGCGTCGGCCGCGCGTCTAGCCGGGTCAGGTTGATCCCGCGATCGGCCAGCGCGGTGAGCAGCTCGGCGAGCGTGCCGGTGCGGTTCACGGCCGCGGCGACCACGGACGTCCGGTCGGCGCCCGTCGGCTCCGGCAGCTCGCCCGGCGGGCGGACCAGCAGGAACCGCGTCGCCGCGTCGCTGACGTCGGCGACCTCGGTGGCCAGCACGTCGAGGTCGTAGTGCTCGACGGCGACCGGCGCGCACACCGCCGCGTCGAACTGGCCCTCCAGCACGCCGACCGCAGCCGCCGACGTCGACGACGACGCCACCGGGCTCGCGTCCGGCAGGTTCGCCTCCAGCCACTCGCGGACCTGCGCGAGCGCGTGCGGGTGGCTGGCGACGGTCTTGATGTCGCCGCCGCCGCGCCGCGTCAGCACGCTGAAGTGGATCGGCAGGATGGCCTCGGCGACGGCGACCAGCGGGGTCGACTCGCTGAGCGCGTCGAGGGTGGCGGGCACCACGCCCTCGACCGAGTTTTCGATGGGGACGCACGCGGCGTCCGCCTCGCCCTTGCGGACGGCCGTCATCGCCAGCCGGACGGTCTCGACCGGAATCAGTTCTCCGCCGCCGGCGAGGACCCGCGCGGCCTGTTCGGTGAAGGTCCCCTGGGGGCCGAAGTATGCGATGCGTGACACATCCCCAGGCTACGGGGGTGGCGACTTTCACTCGGACAGCCGGTACGCCAACCGGTTACGCCCGGTGGCATTTTTTGCGATGCTAAGGGCGTGACCGCCGACTCGGGCACGCACACCGGCCGTGAGGGCACGCACCCGCCGGTCTCCCCTCGCACACCGGAGCTGGTGCTGTGCGCCGTCGATGAACCACTCGCCACCGCGTGGGCCGCCGCCGCCAAGAAGCTGACGGGCCGCGTCCGGGTGCACCGCGGGTCGGTCCTCGACGTCGTCGCCCAGGCCGTGGTCAGCCCGGCCAACTCCTACGGCTGGATGCGCGGCGGGATCGACGCCGTCTACGCGCGGGCGTTCCCCGGGATCGAGCAGAGCGTCCGCAGTGCCGTTTTGGCTTTTCACGGCGGTGAGCTGCCGATCGGCGAGGCCGTGGTCGTGCCGACCGGCGAGGCCGAGCCGGCGTGGCTGATCAGCGCGCCGACCATGCGCGAACCCGGCGAGCGGCTGCCCGCCGACACCGTGCACCCCTACCTCGCGGCGCGCGCGGTGTTCCTCCAGTGGCGCGACGGGCAGCTCGACGACGGGCCGGTGCGGGAGATCGTCGACACGATCGCGATGCCAGGCCTCGGCACGGGCGTCGGCGGCGTCGACCCCGCCACGTGCGCGCGCCAGGTCGCGGCGGCGTGGGAAGAGGTCTTCCGTCACACGCGGTGATCACCCGAAACCCGGGGTGGACTACATCACAGCGCTTTAACCGGCCGTAAGCCCTACCGTTAATCACGCAGGTGAACGTCCGCCAGTGCAGGCGACGGCCGGAGGAGTGTGCGATGACCCGGGTCCGCGAACTCAGCCCGTATGTCGAGCTGCACCGGGAACAATGGAAAGAACTGCGAAGTTCGACGCCGTTGCCGCTGACCGCGGCCGAGCTGCTGCGGCTGCGCGGCCTGGGCGAGCAGGTCGACCTGGCCGAGGTGGCCGACGTCTACCTCCCGCTGTCCCGCCTGATCAACCTGCAGGTCGCCGCGCGCCAGCGGCTCTACGAAGCGACCACGACGTTCCTCGGTGACGACTCCCGCGGCACGAAGGTCCCGTTCGTCATCGGCATCGCCGGGAGCGTGGCGGTCGGCAAGTCGACCACCGCCCGCATCCTGCGCACGCTGCTCGCCCGCTGGCCGGACCACCCCCGCGTCGACCTGGTCACCACCGACGGGTTCCTGTACCCGCGCGCCGAGCTGATGCGGCGCGGGATCATGCACCGCAAGGGCTTCCCGGAGAGCTACGACCGCCGCGCGCTGCTGCGGTTCGTCACCGAGGTGAAGTCGGGCGCCGAGCGCGTCGCCGCACCGGTGTACTCGCACCTGGCCTACGACATCCTGCCCGGCCAGGAGCAGGTCGTGCAGCAGCCGGACATCCTCATCGTCGAAGGCCTCAACGTGCTGCAGCCGGGGCCGCGGCTGATGGTGTCCGACCTCTTCGACTTTTCGATCTACGTCGACGCGCACACCGACGACATCCAGCGCTGGTACATCGAGCGGTTCCTCGAGCTGCGGCACACGGCGTTCGCCGACCCGGCGTCGCACTTCCACCATTTCGCCGGCCTGCCCGACGACGAGGCCCGCGCCGAAGCGCGGCACCTGTGGCGGTCGATCAACGAGCCGAACCTGATGGAGAACATCAAGCCGACGCGCCCGCGGGCGACGCTCGTGCTGCGCAAGGACTGCGATCACGCGATCAACCGCGTCCGCCTGCGCAAGCTCTGATCCATCACCCACATGCGCACCATCCGTACGCTCTGCCCCCGAACCCCGGCCGATCGGCCGAGGGGAGGCGGCGAGGCCTAACCGGTTGGCCGATACCGGACGCCCGTTCGGAAAGCGACCCTGAAGGAGTCAGGAAAACGGCTCTGAGCTGGGGAGGAGGCCCACGATGTTCACGATGATCCTCACGTGGGTCGGTGCGGTGCTCGGTCTGGCCTTGCTGATCGCGATGGCCGCCGGAACCTTCGTCGTCGACTTCGACGACCGGCTGCAGGAGCGCCGGCGCAAGGCGAAGTCCGCGAACCCCCTCCCCTAGAGCCTCAGAGTTCGGTCAGCGCCTCCACGTAGGCGTCGGCGTCGTATTCGAGCGTTTCCTCGGACTCCAGCAAGCTGCCTTCCAGAGCGTCGATCAGCTGCTCGAAGATCTCGTCGCGGTCGAGTTCGCCCTCCTGCAGGCGCTGCACGGCCTGCCACGCTTCGGCGGGCTCGTCGTCCCACAGCTGGTCGACGATCGTCGCGCGCAGCACCAGCCGCTGCTCTTCCTCGTCCTCGTCGGCCTCGGCGATGACCAGCGCCCGGCGCTGTTCGGGGTCGGTGGGGTCGAGGTCGACCTCTTCGTCCTCGATCTCCGTGGTCAGCGACGGCACCGCGAACATCCGGCGTTCCAGCGCGTCCGCCAGCTCGGTCGGCGACAGTTCGCCGACGTCGCCGAAGTAGCGCTCGAGCGGCGAGTCGTCCTCGTCGGAGTACTCGCTCAGGTAGTCGGCGACGGCCTCGTCGAGCGCGGCGACCGCGGTCTCGGTCAGGCCGGCGCGGTCCGCCGTCCACTGCACCCAGGCCAGCACGACCGGCTCGACGGCGTCCTCGTGCTCGGCGTCGAGCTCGAACTCCTCGCCCAGCAGCCCTTCGAGGAACCGCGCGATCTTCTCCGGGCCGACTCGCAGCGGGTTGGCCGGATCGGTGCGGACGCCGTGTTCCAGCAGGAGCGCCCCGATCGCGCGGGCGGCGCCGGCGTCCTCGCCGCTCGCCGCGACGAACTGCTCGACGACGGCGGCGCGTTCGGTGTCGGACCACTCGGCGACCTCGGGGACGAGCGCGGGCTCCGGCAGCGCGCGCGACCACAGCAACGCGACCGCGTGGAAGCGCGCGTAGTCCTCGCTGACGTCGGCGTCCTCGAGGTGGTCGGTCGCGTCGAGGCCGTCGGCGAGCAGGCGGTGCGCCTCGGCGGGGTCGACCGCCTCGAAGGCGACCAGCTCCGGGTCGGCGTCGGCCTGCGCCCGCATCTCGGCGAGCACCTCTTCCGGCTGCTCGATCACGACGAGGTCCCGCACCCGGCCGCCCTCGGTGAAGTCGAGCAGCGCGAGCAGGCCGTGCGCCTGGTCGTCGTGGGCGAAGACGCAGAGCAGCGACGACTCGTCGCCGTAGACGTCGCCGGTCCGCCAGCACTCGCCGGCGGTGACCTGGCCCAGCGCCCCGGCCCAGCTCGGAGCGGGGATGCCGCGGCCGAGGACGACCTGCAAGCCGTCTTCGGCGGCCTTCCGCTCGACGTCGGTCTCCGCGACGACCTTCAGCGCGGCCAGCAGCGCGGCCGCGCCCGGCGTGATCTTGCGCTGCGCGAAGGCGATCAGGTCCAGGCCGAGCGGCTCGTCGCCCTCTTCGAGGGGCACGTCGCGGAACTGGCCGAGGACCTCGGAGGCGAGCAGCTCGACGTCCACCGGCGCGGGGTCGGCGCCCAGCGCGGAAAAGTCGTTCAGGACGTCCTTGAACAGGCCGGTCACGCTGTGGGTGACGGGCTGCGGTGCCTTCTTGCGGGCGCGACTCACCGGGCTCATGTGCTCATGTTTTCATCGCGCAACCCGAGCGGTCGCGGTGGCCCTGGCGCGGGTCCCGGCCGCGTGCTCGACGGGGAGGCGCCGAGCCGGACGGCGGAGCAGGGCCACCGCGACGTCGCTGGCCAGAGCGGGTGACCGCCTTGGCGGGCTTGCGGTGTCCCGGTGCACGTGAATCACCGGTTCACCTCGGTCAACGAGGGGTGCGGGGCGAGGTTACGGCTTTCGGCAAGGCGATCCGCGCGGTCCGGATTTCCGTGATCAGGCGGGTTTTCCGGCGGTGGGTTTCCACCAGCGTCGCGAGGTAAGCGGTGAATTCGTCCGGCGTCTCGGCGCGCTTGTGCAAGGTGCGCAACAGCTTCAGCCGGCGCGCGGCTTCCTGGTAGGCCTGCGGGTCCTTGCGCTCGATGAGCTCGTCGACGTGCTCGCGGAAGACCGGGATCGTCTCGGCCGGGTGCGCCGCGGCGCGCTGCTCGGCGAGTTCGAGCTTCAGCTCCGGCGACGCTCCGAACCGCACGCAGGCGCGCCAGGCTTCGTCCGGACGGCCGTCGTCGAGCAGGACGTGGACGAGCTCGTCGGCCCCGCCCTCCGCGGCGCGTTCGCGCAGGCGGGTCAGCGCGGCCCGGCGCTGCGCGGGCCACTTCCCGTCGGCCGTCGCGGCTTCGCGCAGCGCGGCGTACGTCTCGCGGCCCGGCTCGGCGTCGAACTCCTGGCGACGCCGGGAGGTTTCGTCATCGGGTGCGGGTTCGGGCTCGGGCGGCTTCTTGTCCTGGGTGAGCGCGCGGGCGGCGTGCGCGATGGCCTCGCTGTGCCGCCCGGCCGCTCGCAGCACCCGGACGATCTTGAGGCTGACGTCGCGCCGCGGCGGCTTGGCGGACAGGATCGCGACCAGCTCGTCGACGTCGCCGAGCACCTCGGCCAGCTGTTCGCGCAGCCCTTCGGCCACGTCCCGGCGGTGGCCGGGCCCGCTCGCCGCGAGCACGTCGTCCACAGTGGACTTGATCCAGCGCAGGCCGGGTTCGCCCAGCGCCGTCGCGAAGTCGGCGAGGTCGATCGCCGGGCGGCCGGGGCCGTCGAACTCGACCTCGAGGATCCAGTCGGCCAGCTTCTCCGGGTCCGGCGGCCGGGCGGCGCACGCGCGGGCGTACAGCTCGACGGCGCGGTCCAGCCGGTCGCCGAGGTCGCCCGCGGGGTCGCCGGACTGCTCCAGCACCTCGCTGATGTCGTCGACCGTGCGGCGGGCGAGCGGGGCCAGGTCGGCCCGGCTGCCGGCGTCGAGCATCCGCTGCAGCGTGTCGAGGACGGCGCCGACCTTCGCGGTGTATTCGCCGTTGCCGTCCGGCACCGCCGTGTCGAGCAGGCGGTGCGCTTCGCTGACGTCACCGGATTGGGTGGCGGCGCGCAGTTCGAGCGAATGCCGCAACTCAGGGTCACGCTCGGCCTGGGCGTGCAAGAGGTCCGCCAGCGTCTCCGCGTCCAAAGTGCGCAAGTAGGGGCGAAGATCCGAGTGGGGACTCACGCGGACCAGTCTGCCCGACCGCACCAGTCCGGCGTGTGGTCCAACCGCGTGCTCTTTTCGGCGTAACCGGTGACTGGTCGTGACGCCCTCATCGGCGGCGCAAGTCGTCGAGCACGGCTTTCATCGGCCACGGCTCGGGCACGCGCGGCCGCCGTGACCGAGCGTGGCGGGGCCGCGGGATCGCCGCCTGGATCGTCGGCACCATGATCGGCACGACCGGCACGGGCACCCGCGCGACGAGCCGGCGCACGACGACGAGCAGGAGCCCGGCGCACAGGAGCAGGGCCGCGCCGGCGGCGATCGCGCCGGCGAGCGTGCGGCGGCCGTCGTCGAGGGTGAGCTGCACGGCGTACTGGCTCTGCTGGGCGTACAGGTTGCCGAGCTGCTGGGACACGCGGTAGGCGGCGCTGCGCCACGTGGACTCCGGGATGGGCAACGGTTCGGCGGCGGCCAGCGCGTCCTCGACGGCCGCGAGCCTGCTCCAATCGGCGCTGCGCGTGAGCGATTCGTACGCGGTACGGCCACTTTCGGTGAGCTGCGGCGCGATCCGCTCGAGTTCGGCCCGGTAGGCGGCGACGGCTTCGGTGAACGGCCGCCGCGTCACGCCGTCGATCCCCGCCAGGGCGAGGGAATCGGAGCGGTCCATGCCTTCGGCGACGGAAAGCAGCTCGACGGCGGTGGTCTGCTGGTAGGCGGATTCCGCGTCGGGCGCGTGCCGGGCGTACTCGCGCAGGCCGGCGATGGCGGTGTCGATCCGCTGGGTGAAATTCGCGTACGCGGCGGTCCGTTGGTCGGGCACGGACATCGCGGCGCTGCGCTGACCCTGCAGCGACCCGACGGCGCTCGCGGTCCGCTCCGCCGCCTCGGCCGTCCGCACGGCGCCGTCCTGCGTCCGGTTCGCTTGGTGGACCAGGAAGAACGCGATCACGAGCGCGACGACGACGAACGCGCCGCCGGGCACGAACGCGATGCACAGCATGCGGCCGCGGACGGATCGCAGGTACTTCAAGACGTTCCTTTCCCAGCCTCAAGCCCCGCAAGCATCCCGACGGAGTTCAACCTATTGAGTGAGAGATTCACCGGTCAACGCCGGTCCGCCATACGGCCGTTAGCGCACCGTGACGGCTGAGGACAATCGGCGCGTGACCTTCGACGACGTGACCCAGCGCCTCCGCGATTTCGCGGCGGCCCGAGCCTGGGAGCCGTACCACACCCCGAAGAACCTCGTGATGGCGTTGTCCGGCGAAGTCGGCGAGCTGACGTCGCTGTTCCAGTGGCTGACCCCGGAGGAGTCCGACGCGTGGCGCGACGACCCGGCGCTGGCGGCGAACGTCCTGGACGAGATCGCGGACGTCACGCTGTACCTGCTCCAGCTGGCGGACCGCCTGGGCGTGGACCTGGCGGCCGCGGCGCACGCGAAGATCGACCGCAACGAGAAACGGTTCCCGGCTTAGATTTCGCTCAACAGCGGCGGCGGGGTGCTGGCGACGGGCGCGTCCGGATCGGCCAGCCACCCGCCGTCGCCGTCGGACCGCAGCATCGACCAGATCCCGAACTCGTCGAACCGCAGCTGCGCGAGGCCCGTTTCGGAGCCGTCCGCGTGGAGTTCGACGATGGTGACCACGCCACCCCGCACCCGGCACTCGACGCGGCGCCGGGCACACCACCGTTCGATCTGCCGCATCGCGAGCTCGGGTATCGCCGCCATGCCCCCAGTGAACCGCACGGCCGTCAGCCGGTCTCGCCGAGGACCGCGACGACGTCGGCGTAGGTCTCGGCGGTCGTGCGCCCGTCGGTGGCCACGACCCGGCAGCCCGGCCGCTGCGGGAGGTAGGCGCCGAGCTGGTCGTGGATCCGTTCGACGACGGCGACCCCGCCGATCCGGTTGATGACGGCGTCGATGCCCTCGGCACCGCCCGTGGCGGCCCGCCCGGCGAACCGCGCCCCGGCGACGGCTTTGCCGGCGGTGAGCAGGATTTCCCGGTACTCGGCGCCACAGCGTTCGGCAGCGTCCTCGAAGGGCTGGATGTCGGCCACGCGGGTGGCGAGCTGCGGCATGACGACGTCGTGCCCGGTCCGCAGGTGCGTCTCGGCCATGGCGAGGGTGAGCAGCTGCGCGGCCTTGAAGGTCTCGAAGAAGGTGTCCCGCCAGCCCCCGATGAGGCAGACGACCCGGTCGGTGTCCAGGTTCAGCACCCCGGGCCGCCGCTCGGCGTAGGCCTGCGCGATCGTCGACTTCCCGATCCCGGAGGGCCCGTTCAAGTGGATCAGTCTCGGCACCGGCCCGACGGTACCGAAACCCGGCTCACCGCGGCGCCGGCTCGGCGATCCACCACCCGCCGAGCAGTGCGCCGACCCCGAGCACCGCGACGAAGATCCCGGCCGCCAGCGGCGTGCCCCCGAACATCGCCACGACGACGATGAACATCAGCAGCAGTCCGACGCCCATCAGCACCCGGCCGCCGACCACCTTCGCCGGCCGCCCCGCCGCGACAGCCTCGCGCGCGGGTACTTCGAACCCGAGCGCGACCGGTGCGGCGCGGACGTCGAGCACTTCGGCCCCCAGCTCGGCGGCCCGGGCCACCCGCGGCTCGCCGGCGGGCACGGTCGCGTCGACGACGAGGTGCGTGACGCTCGCGGTCAGCTTCTTGGCCAGCTGGACGCCCTCCTCGAGCACGCGCGCCCGCATCCGGTCGGCGTCCACGCTCGTCCCGAGCACCAGGACCCGGGTCGCCTTCCCGCCACCGGCCGGCCGGACGTCGACCCCGGCGACGCCGAGCGCGGTCGCCACCTGCCGCAGCTCGCGCGCTTCCGCGGCGGTCACGACGCCGTCCCGTTCGGCGATCTCCCGCAGCGCCGTCACGAGCTGTTCGTGCGTCGACCGCACCCGCGCGCCGGACAGCCCGGCCTCGGCCGCCAACGCGGCCAGCGCCGTCACCTCGTCCGGCGTCAGGTGCTGGTCCGCGACGACTTCCGCGAGCAGGTCCAGGTAGGCGTCGCCGTCCCGGCCGGCCGCGACCCGCTCGACCGCGTCGGCCATCCACCCCGGCTCCACCGGCGGCACCTCGCCGCGCGGGAGCAGCCGGCCGCCGGCGAACCGGGGCAGGGCGGGCAGGACTGGTGCGGCCGCGAACGTGAACCCGTACCGCTCGACCATGCTCGTCACGAGGCGGGCGACCGTCCTCGCGCCGGACAACGCCGGCTGCCCGGGCCGGGCCGGCACGCCCAGCGCGTGGGCGACCGTGGTGAGCCGGTAGTTCGGCAGCCGCACGACCGACTGCGCCACCGCCAACGTCGAAATCCCCGGCAATACGGGCATCCGGACCCCGAGGTCGCCGATCTCGGCGCCGAGGAAAGCGGAGACGAACGCCAGGTCGTGGGCCACGAGCACGCTGCCGGCGCACAGGTCGAGCAGCGGCCCGAGGACCTCGCCGAACGACGGCGCGTCGTCGAGTTCCGCTCGCGTGATGCCGTGCGCCGGACCCGGCGGCACCCCGGCGCCCGGGTTCACCAGCGTCGTCAGCTGACCGGCGATCGAGCCGTCGGCGTGCACCCGCACCGCGGCGAGCTCGACGACGCGCCCGGGGCGCAGCCCGGTGGTCCGGATGTCGACGGCCGTGAAGTCGGTTCCATACGCGGGATGACCGCCGGCGCCGTGCAGCGAAAGAGGTTCGATCACGTCCACCCGGGTCGTTCCGCGGCCGCGTCTTGTGACAGCTTTTCGGGCCGGAAGCGCTGTTTGTGACGTGATCGTGACGGCAACATTCCGCCGGATAACGACTGGTGGCCGATCACCGGCCGATGCGTAACAACGGCGGGAGATTTCGCGAGTACGTCGTCGGCACGTCGTGTTCGAGGAACAGGGGAATCCGGGGATGAAACGCCTTCCGAACTGGCTGAAGATCGTCTTGGCCGCTTTCGCCGTCCTGTTCGTCCTGGGCGCGATCTTCGGGAAGGCCCCGGAGCCGAAGCCCGTGGCCGCCACGCCGGCCGCGCCCCCGGCGACGTCGACGACCCCGGTGACCAGCGCGGCTCCGGTGCCCGTCAGCTACACGGTCGAGTCCGTGACGGACGGCGCAACCGTCGTGGTGAAGGGCAGTGACGGCTCGAGCCGAACCGTGCGCGTCCTCGGGGTCACCGCGCCGGTTGTCGGCAACGGGTGCTACGGGTTGGAATCACTCGGCTGGGCGACCAGCACCCTTTCCGGCAAAGCCGTGACGCTCGGCGCGGAAACGGCGCAGGGCGTCGCCGTGACCTTGGCCGGCGGCCAGGACTACGCGGCTCTCGCGATTCAGGGCGGTTATCTCAAATACGCGGCCGACGCCGCCGTGCCCGCGCTCGCCGCCGCCGAGACCGCGGCGAAGCAGGCCGTCAGCGGGCTGTGGGGCCCGCCCTGCAACGGGACCATCGACGCGCCTGCCCCGACGCCCACGCCGGCGCCGCCGGTCACCAAGGCGGCCCCGGTGGCCCCGCCGGTGGAGACCACCGAGGACGCCCCCGAGCCCGATTCCTCCGTGTACTACAAGAACTGCGCCGCGGCGAGGGCCGCGCACGCCGCCCCGATCCACGTCGGCGAGCCCGGCTACCGGAAGGAGCTGGACCGCGACGGCGACGGCACGGCCTGCGACCGGTGATCTAACCTGGACCGATGACCACCGCCGACGACCTGCTCGGCAGGCTCGCCGCCCTGGACCGGGACGCACTGGCGAAAATCCTCGCGCACCGGCCCGACGTGCTGCACGAACCGTGGCCGCGGCGGCTCGACGTCGTCGCGGCGCGGCTCGCCTCGGCGGAGTCGCTCGACGAAGCCGTGCTCGGGCTTTCGTTGCCGCTGGTGCAGGTTCTGCGCGCCGTCCAGCTGTGCCACACGCTCGGGTTGCGGCCGACGCCGGTCGCGGAAGCCGGAAAGCTCCTCGGCGCCACCACCGTCGAGTCCTATGTGGACGAACTGGCCGAGCGCGCCCTCCTGTGGCGCGACGACGACCGCGTGACGCTGCCGGAATTCCTGCACCGCACGGTTTTCCACGCCGAAGGTCTCGGCCAGCCGGTCGCCGACCTGCTGGTGGAACTCGGCCGGAGCCGCATGGCGCGGCTGTCCCAGGCCCTCGGGCTGCCCGAGGGCCTGAAGGAGCTCGTGCACTTCTACCGCGACGGCGACCGCGTGCGCGAGGTGTTCCGCACCGCCCCCGAGCCGACGCGGAAACTGTTGCGGGACATGGCCGACGGCGTTCCCGAGGCCGAGGGCGTGCTGCCGTTCCACACCGCGGAGGGCTGGGCGTTCGAGCACGGCTTCCTCTTCAGCACCTACTACGGCAGCGCGGCCATGCCGATCGAGGTGTCGCTCGCCCTGCGCGGCCCGGACCACCAGCTGCCGTTCACGCCCGACGAGCCCGAATGCCCTGTCACGCACGTCGAAGCCGAGCCGGTCGAAGCGACGTCGTCGGCCGCCGCGCTGCGGTTGCTCGACCGCGTCTCGGCCGTTCTCGACCTCGCCGCCGCGGAGCCGCTTCCACTGCTCAAGGACGGCACGATCGGCGCCCGGCTCGTCAAGAAGGTCGCCAAGGACACCGGCGCGACGCCCGCGGAGATCGAGCTGGCCATCGACCTCGCGGCCCAGGCCGGGCTGCTGCTGGCCGACGAACCACCGCCGCCGCGCCGCGGTCAGAAGGCGCCGCCGCCCACGCTCGCGCCGGACCCCGACCTCGCCCGGCCCGCGCCGGCGCTGCTCTACCGCCTGCTGCTGACGACGTGGTGGGACCCGGCGCCGCCGGAGTTCGGGACCGACGTCGAGGCGCTGGTGCGACGGCTGGTCGTGCGGCTGCTGGCGCGCCTCGAACCCGGCACCGCCGTGGTCGAGGGCCTGACCGGCCTCGCCGCCTGGCACGCGCCGATGCTGCCGGCCGACGACTTCGCCGGCTACGTCCAGGACACGCTGGCGGCCGCCGAGCTCCTCGGCGTCGTCGCGCACGGCGCCGTCACCGAGGTGGGCCGCGCGTTGCTCACCGAGAAGCGGCTCGTCGAGGTCACGGACGGGCTGGTCGCCCGCGCGCGGACGACGGCGCTGTTCGGCACCGACCTCACCGCGATCGTGCCCGGCTCGCCGGACGCGCGGCTCGCCGCGTCGCTCGACCGCGTCGCCGATCGCGAGGCCCAGGGCACCGCGACCAGCTGGCGGTTCTCCCCCGCGACCGTCCGGCGGGCGTTCGACCAGGGCGCGACGGCCGACGAACTGCTCGACGACCTGCGCGCGCTCGCCGCGGGCGAACTGCCGCAACCGCTGGTCTACCTGGTCAACGACGTCGCGCGGCGCCACGGCGAGGCACAGGTCCTCGACGTCGCGAGCGTGGTCGTCGGCGAGCCCGCCGTGCTGGCCGAGCTCGCCGCGCACCGCAAGCTCGCGAAACTCGGCCTGCGCGCGGTGGCGCCGACCGTGCTGACGTCCACTGTGGACGCTGCCGGCACGCTCGACGCCTTGCGCGAAGCCGGTTACTCGCCGACCCACCACGCCGCCGACGGCAGCATCGTGCTGCCCGCCCGCGAGGCCGCGCCGCCGAAGGTCACCTTCCGCGACCCCGAGCCGGACGAAGGGCCACCCGACCCGCGCGAGCACGCCGAGCGGTTGCTCGCGGCGCCGCCGAGTGGCCCGAACCTGCTGCGCGGGCAGCTCGCGCGGGCGATGAGCGACCGCTACGCGGGCCGTCTGACGCCCAAGCAGCAGCAGCTCTGCTGGCAGCTCGAAGCCGGGATCCCCGCGGACGTCGGCTACCAGGAGGACGACGGTCCGGTCCGGCTCGTGGTCGCCTACCCGGAGCTCGACGGCGACGTACTGGACGTCTGGTCGCTCAACGACCACGCGTACCGGCGGCTCGAGCTGGCGAAGATCGACCTCGGCTAGGCCTCGACGCCGGTGAGCCGCGCGTAGGCCACGACGTTGTCGAGGTAGTTGCCGCTCGACCGGTCGAACTCGCCACCGCAGGTGATGAGCCGCAGTTCGGGCTCGGCGGTGTCGCCGTAGACCTGGTCGGTCGGGAACTGCGCTTTGGCGTAGCGGTCGACACGGTAGACGGTGAAGACGGCGGTCCGGCCGTCGGACCGCCCGACCCTCGCCTGCTCGCCTGGCTTCAGCTCCTTGAGCCGCGAGAAGGCGCCGGGGACGTGCTTGTAGTCGACGTGCGCCGCCAGCACCGCCGGGCCGACCTCGCCGGGCGAGGGGGCGCCGGTGAACCAGCCGACCGTCGTGGCGTCGCCCGGGACCTCGAGCTCACCCTTCGAGGTCAGCCCGAGGTCCTTGATCGCGTCCGCGCGCACGCCGATCGCCGGGATGCTCAAGGAGGCCGGTTTCGCCGCCGGGAGCCCGCCGCCGGACGGCGCGGCGGTGGTCGACGGCGAGACCTCGACGGGCACGGCGGACGGTGGGGCAACCTGCTCCGGCGCGTGCGGCGAGAACGCGAGGACGAGGGCCACCACCAGAACCGACCCGAGCGCGGCGACGACCGCCGTGACCGCCGGCCACAGCCGCGGGTGCCTCAATTCGCGCGCCGGCGCAGGTGGAGCACCATGCCACCGGACGCCGCCGCGGCGAGCAGCGCGCCGCTCAGCACGAGGAACCCGGGGGCGCCTTCCTCCGGCTCGCCGCCGCCGGTGGCCACACCGCCGACCGGCTTCACCTTGACCTGATTGCCCGTCGTGGATTTCTTGGCGGTGGTGGTGGTTTTCGGGACCGTGTGGGTTTTCGTCGTCGTCGACGGCCGTTCGGACGTCGGCGTGGACGTGTTCTGCTGCGGGCGGTGGGGGCGCGCTTCGCAGGCGATCCCGTCTTTGTCGTCGTCCAGGTGATTGGGGTCGGACTTGTCCTGATCGAGAACCGCTTGCGCGTCTTCCTGGTATTGGAAGTCGCCGCAGTCGAGATCGGCTGCGAGCGGCGCCGCGAGCTGCGCGGAGGCGAGGGAGACGGGACCGAGAAGAGCGAGCCCGGCGACGGCCGCGGCCGTCGTCAGGGCACGACGAAACAAGGACACCGGAAGGTCCTTTCAGGAAGAATCGGGGTGATTGCGTGGTTACTATCGCGACGCCTGCGGCCCTGTTACGGACTATTCCGGAATTCCGGAAACGTCAGCGCTCCACCGGAAACCCGCGGTCTGGTGATTCTTCGCCATTCGCCGCTGACCTGCGGAATCAGCGACGGAAATGCGCACCGCCGGAAATGTTACGAGATCCGCGGTCACACTTTGGGCGGAATCGTCCGGTGTGACGTGCGGACCAGCCGGCCCCACGGCGTCCGCGTACCCCGTAACCTGGGGATATGCCGATCCAGGTACTGCTCGTCGACGACCACGAACTGGTCCGCCGCGGGCTTCGCGACCTCCTCGGCGACGAGCCCGACATCGAGGTCGTCGCCGAGGCGAGCAGCGTCGAAGAGGCGCTGGCGGTGGCGATGCACGTCGAGCCGGAGGTCGCGGTGGTCGACGTCCGCCTCGGCGACGGCGACGGCATCACGCTCTGCCGCGAGCTGCGGTCCAAGCCGAGCCCGCCGGCGTGCCTGATGCTGACCGCGTTCGACGACGAGGAGGCCATGGTCGGCGCGATCATGGCCGGCGCCGCGGGTTACCTGCTGAAGCAGGTGCGCGGGCAGGACGTGGTCAACGCGGTCCGCGAGGTCGCGGCCGGGCGGTCGCTGCTGGACCCGGTGAGCACCGCGCGGGTGCTCGACAAGATGCGCCACCCGCCGACGGACGAGCTGGCGACGCTGACCGAGCGCGAACGGGACGTGCTGGAGCTGATCGGCCAAGGCCTGTCGAACCGCGAGATCGCCGAGCGGCTGTTCCTCGCCGAAAAGACGGTCAAGAACTACGTCACGTCGGTGCTGGCGAAGCTCGGCATGCAGCGCCGGACGCAGGCCGCCGCCTGGATCGCGCGCCGGGAGAAGTAACCCCGCGCGACGGTCGCGTCCGCAAGCCGCCGTTCGCTGCGTCCTTTTCAGCCGTCGTCACCGTCCGCCACGCCCATCAGCGCGTTTGACCTGCTGTTTTCACTCGAACGTGAGTCGAATAGGTGTTCGATATCCCGGTACGATCTTCGGTGAGGGCGATGAAGGGAGGCTGGATGACCCGAGAAGGCTAGATCGCGGTCAAGCAAGTGGTTCAGTCAAGTGGGAGGTCGAACGCGACGAGCGTGCCGAGACTGGGCGAGGAGTTCAGGAAGAACTTCCCGCCCGCGGCGTCCGCGCGTTCGGCGAGATGACGCAGGCCACGGGTGGCGACGCCTTGGGGGACGCCGGAACCGTTGTCCCGGACACGGAGTTTCACGCCGTCGGAGTCCCTGGCCAAGGTCACGCGGGTTTCGCTCGCACCGGAGTGTCTGACCACATTGGACAGTGCTTCGCGCAGGGCGGCCCGGATGTGGTCGGCGCGTTCCGCGGGGATGTCGGCGAATTCGCCCGACAGCTCCAGGGTCGGCGGGTATCCGAGCAGCTCGCCGGCGATGCGGACCTCGCCGCGCGCCGACTCGGCGAGGTCGGTGGGCGTGCCGGTGTCGTGGCGAGGCTCCGGTGACCGCAGCGCGCGCACGGTGCCGCGGATCTCCTCGATGGTCTGGTCGAGCTGGTCGATGGCGTCGGAGAGCCGTGCGCCGTCGGCCTGGGCGAACCGCTTGCGCATGTTGCGCCGAACCCGGTCGAGCTGCATGCCCGCGCCGTAGAGCCGCTGGACGATGACGTCGTGGAGTTCGCGCGCGATGCGTTCCCGCTCTTCGTACAGCGCGACGCGGTGCCGAGCGTTGGCGCCTTCGGCGAGCGCTAGCACGACGCCGGCCTGGGCGGCGAAGGCGACGAGCATCTCGACGGTCCCGGCGGAGAACGGCTCGCGCCCCCGCTTGCGGTAGACGGTGAGCGCGCCCAGCACGCGTCCGCCGGACCCGAACGGCGCGGCGGCGAAGGCCCCGTAGCCGTGGAGTTCGGCGGGCACGAAGGGCGCGGTCCGCGGGTCGACGGTGAAGTCGGCGCTCGCGACGGGCTCACCGCCACGCGCAACGCGGCCGGCGGCGGAGTCGGCGGGGAGGGCGAGTCCGCGGAGAGATTCGCCGTTGTCCTCGTCACCGGGTTCGCCTGCGGTGGCGTAGTGCGCGGCCTCGACGACGACGCGGCCGTCATCGGCGCTGACCATGGCCAGGCCGAGATCGGCATCGGCGAGTTCGGCCGCCCGGGCGACGACGGTGTCGAGCACCGCGCCCGGGTCGTCGCCGGACAGGGCGGTGCTCGTGATCTCGGTGGCGGCGGACAGCGCCCGCGCGGCAAGCGTCGGATCCATGAGTTCCGTCATTATCGCGCGCCGCTGCGGCGGCACGCCAAGCGCGCTGGAGGAACCGATCACGACACGGGCACCCGCGCGACAACCCGGCCGTCACGAACCTCGAGCACGAGGTCAGCGCCGTCGGCCTCCTCGGCGCGGTGGGTGACGTGCACAACGGTCCGCCCGGCGAGCGCTTCCCGCAGGTGGGCACGCACGGCGTGCGCGGTCGGCTCGTCGAGGTGCGAGGTGGGCTCGTCGAGCAGCACGAGTCCCGCTTCAGGCGCTCCAAGCAAGGCCCGCGCGAGGGCGACGCGCTGAGCCTGCCCACCGGAGAGCCCGCTACCACCGCTGCCCAGCAAAGTCGCCGGATCGACATCGTCGACGGCCGCCAGCCGCAAGGCTTCACGCAGCTCGTCGGCGGTCGCGGTCGGCTGCGCGAGCCGAAGGTTTTCGGCAACGGTGGTGGCGGCGAGCATCGGCTCTTGAGGAGCCCAGGCAACCCGCCCAGGGACATCGACGATGCCGCGCCGAGGAGCGAGAAAGCCGAGCAGAGCGGCAACAAGGGTCGACTTCCCGGCCCCACTGGGCCCGACAACGGCGGCATAGGTCCCGGGCGCGAGATCGAGATCGACATCGCGAAGCACAACCGGCCCACCAGGCCACCCGAGATCAGCCCCGCGCAACACCACGCGGCCACCGGCCTCGTCTTGCGCGTCGTCATCGTCCGGCTTGATTTGCGCCGGGGTGTCGGCCAAGCGGTGGCGGGCTCGCTGCAGCGTGTCCCAGTGCTGGGCCACCGCCGGCAGCAGCGCGAGCACCTCCGCCAACGCCAACGGCACCAAAGCCAGCAGCGGCGCCAGCACCGGGTCGAGTCCACCCGCCGTCACCGCGCGCGCCGCGAAGGCCGTGCTGATCACCGCGCCCGCGCCGCACGCCAACGTCACCAGTGCCTCCGCCGCGCCCGCGCCGAAGGCCTGGCGGCGGGCCTCGGCCACCAACCGCGTGTCCGCGTCCGACAGCGCCCGGCGGTGCTCGCGATCCCTGCCGAACGCCAGCAACTCGGCCGCCGCCTCGAACAGCACCAACACCCGCGACGCCACCTCGCGGCGCCCGTCCGCCAGTGCCGAAGTCGCCCGGCGCTCCGCCCGCAACGCCACCCACGGCGCGCACAACCCCACCGCGACCGCGACCAGCAACGTCAGGCCGGCCGCGGGCAGCACCCACGTCTGCACGGCGATCGCCCCCGCCACGACCAGCGCCACCACCAGCGGCGGCGACACCACCCGCGGCAGCAGGTCGCGCACGGTGTCGACGTCGCCCACCAAGCGCCGCTGTCCTTCGCCCGCTCGCAACCCGCGTGCCGGGCCCAAGCGCACCAGGGAATTCCACAGCCGGACCCGCAGACGCCCGGCGATGCGGAACGCCGCGTCGTGCGTGACCAGCCGTTCCACGTACCTCAGTGCCGCGCGGCCCAGGCCGAACGCGCGGACGCCGACCACCGCGACCGTCAGCGTCAGGATCGGCGGCTGCTGCGACGCCTTGGCGATCAGCCAGCCCGACGTCGCCGTCAGCGCCACGCCCGCCAGCAGCGCCACCGCGCCCAGCGCCGCGCCGGCGAAGAGCCGTCCGTCGAGCAGTGCGCGCCACGGCAACGGCGCGCCGAAATCGTCCACTGTGGACAAGGAGGTGGCAACCGGGGCGTCGGGAGACATGTCGACCGCCGCCGTGCGCTCGTGGGCCGCGATGATCGCCGCGGCGCCGTTGTCGACCGCGCGGTGGACCGCCGCCAACACCAGGCGCGCGTTGGCTTCGTCAAGGTGGGCCGTCGGCTCGTCGAGCAGGAGCAGCCACGCGCCGTCGCGGATCCGGTGCAACGCCCGGGCGACGGCGACGCGTTGACGCTGTCCCAGCGAAAGCTGCGCCACCGGGCGGTCGGCGAATCCCGCGAGGCCGAGTTCGGCGAGGAAGTCCTCGCCGCCCACTTCTTCCCGGACCGTGCCGCCGGCGAACACCGGCGACTGCGGCACCCACGCGACCTGTTCGCGCCAGCGCGCGAGGTCGGCGTCGGCCAGGTTCGTCGCGCCGACCGTGATGGCGCCGTCGTCGGCCGGGACGAAGCCGAGGAGCGCTGAGAGCGTGGTCGATTTACCGCCGCCGCTTGGGGCGCGCAGCCAGACCGTCTCGCCGGGGCGGACCGTGAAAGTCTCGCCGTCGGGCGCGAATCCGCCACGCCGAGAAACGCGCAAGGACGACACGCGCACCTCGCCGCGCGCCACGACCTCGGTGCCGGCAGGGGGCGCCGGGACGGCGAGCAGATCGGCGACGCGCCGGACCGCTTCGACGCCGTCCTCGCTGGCGTGGAACGCGGCGCCGACCGCGCGCAGCGGCTGGTAGCACTCGGGCGCCAGGATCAGCACGCCCAGGCCGATGGCCAGCGGCAGGCTCCCGCCGACGAGCCGGACGCCGATCACCACCGCGACCAGCGCGACCGACAGCGTCGCGATCAGTTCCAGGACGAACGCCGAGGAAAACGCCACCTTCAACGTCTTGAGCGTCGCGCGGCGGTGGCGTTCGGACAGCTGCCGGACGGTCTCGCCCTGCGCGGTCGCGCGCCGGAACGCCGTCAGCACCGGCAGCACGCGCACGAGCTCCAGCAGCCGTTCGGACATCCGGTGCGTCGCGTCGGTCGCGCCGGCGACGCGTCCGGCCGTGAACTTGCCGACGAGGATCGCGAAGACCGGGAGCAGCGGCACGGTCAGCGCGACGATCACGCCGGACGGCCAGTCGGCGAACAGGATCGCCGCGCCGGCGCCGAGCGGCACGACCGCCGCCGTCACCAGCGCGGGCAGGTACTCGCGGAAGTACGCGTCGAGCGCGTCGAGGCCGCGGGTGGTCAACGCCGTCAGCTCGCCGTGGCCGCGGCGGGCGATCCACTCGGGGCCGAGACGCAGGGCGTGGTCGACGGCTCGCGCGCGCAGCTCGCGTTGGGCGGTCGCGGCCGCGCGGGCGGAGACCGTGCGCACCGCCCAGCCGGTCAACGCGCGCGTCGCGACGAGCGCGAGCAGCGCGGCCAGCTGGGCGGTGCGTCCCCCGGAACCTGCTCCGACGATCGCCGCGAGGACGTCGGCGAGCAGGAATGCCTGGGCCACCAGCGCGGCGGCGTGGAGGAAGGACAGGAATCCGACCAGGGCGAGCGCCCGGCGCACGACCGGCACGAGAGCCGGCAGTGCGCCGAGCGGGCCCTTTCCCGGCCGCGCCGAGTCCACTGTGGACTCCGAGGCGGGAAGAGGAGCGCGTCCGGGAAGTTCGGTCATGGCGCGTGGACCGCCGGGATGTGCTGGGTGCCGATGCGCTTGCGGAACACCCAATACGTCCAGCCCTGGTAGACCAGCACGGCGGGGGCGCCGAAGACGGCGACCCAGGTCATGACGGTCAGCGTGTACGGGCTCGACGCGGTGCCTTCGACGGTGAGGGTGTTGGCGGCGTCGAGCGTCGAGGGCAGGACGTTCGGGAAGAGCGCGCCGAACAGCGTGACGGCGGCCCCGGCGATGACGACGGCGAGCGCGGCGAAGGCCTGCCCGTCGCGGTCGGCGCGCAGCCGCAGCCAGGCGACGGCGGCAGCGAGAGCACTGATCCCGAACGAGAGCAGTGTCCACAACGTGCCTTCGCGCCACTGGACGACCGAGAGGAACGCGACGATCGGCACCATCGCGGCCGGCAGCAGCTTCAGCGCCAGCTTGCGGGCACGTTCCCGCAAGTCACCACTGGTTTTGAGGGCGAGGAACGCGGCGCCGTGGGTGATCGAGAAGGCGGCGATCGCGACCGCGCCGAGCAGGGTGTCCCAGCGGAAGGCGGCGAACGCGGACCCGACGCGGTTGCCGTCGGCGTCGAGCGGCAGGCCGAGGACGGTGGTGGCGATGATGAGGCCGACGCCCAGCGGCGCGACCCACGAGCCGGTCATGATCACGCGGTCCCAGGTGCGGCGCCAGCGTTCGGAGTCGACCTTGCCGCGGTACTCGAAGGCGACGCCGCGGCCGATGAGGGCGAGCAGCACGATGAGGAGCGGCAGGTAGGCGGCCGAAAAGAGCCCGGCGTACCACCCGGGGAAGGCGGCGAACATCGCGCCGCCGGCGACGATGAGCCAGACCTCGTTGCCGTCCCAGACGGGCCCGATGGTGTTGACCATGACGCGGCGCTCGGTGTTGTCCTTCGCGAGAATGGGCAGCAGCATGCCGACGCCGAAGTCGAAGCCCTCGAGGAAGAGGTAGCCGAGCCAGAAGAAGGCGATGACGGCGAACCAGACGGTTTCGAGGGTCATCGGGCACCTACCACAGTGGTCGGACGCTTTCGGCTCGGCGCGACCCGGTGGCCGTGAGTTATCCACACCCGGGCGAGTTGTCCACAGATTTGCTGTGGGTAACCCGCGAGAGTGACCAAGCCGATACGCTGGGTTCGGGGACGCCCCCCGGGAAGGGCGGGGGCTGCTCTGGGGAAGTCTGGGGCTGCTGCACAGCCGCTGAGCTGCGGGTTTGTCATTTCGGCTCCCTCAGTACGCGAAGGCGAGCGTGTCGCCTTCGGTCTCGTCGGAGTCCTTCTTCGGTGGGGGCATCACCGCTTCGACGCCGCCGCGGATGTACTTGCGCATCAGGTACAGCTCCACCACTCCGAGCGCCGCGTACACCGTGGTCAGGGCGATCAGGGACGTCCACACCTCGCCCGTCGTCAACCTCGACACCGCCTGGGCCGTGAACATCCACACCCCGTCGACGCCGCTCGGGTTGGGCGCCACCACGAACGGCTGACGGCCCATCTCCGTGAAGATCCAGCCCGCGCTGTTGCCCAGGAACGGCGTCGCGATGCCGCCCAGGACCAGCAGCGGGAACCAACGGCCACCTGGGATCCGGTCGCGGCGGGTGAGCCACAGTGCGAGGAGTCCGATGCCCGCCGACACCGCGCCGAAGCCGATCATCATGCGGAAGCCCCAGTACGTCACCGGGAGGTTGGGCACGTAGTCGATCGGCTTGCCCGCCAGCGAACCCAGCGCCGGGTCGTCCGGGTAGTTCGTGCCGTACTTCGCCTGGTACTCGGTGATCAGGTCTTCGACGCCCTTGACCTCGGTCTTGAAGTCGTTGTGGGCCAGGAAGGACAGCAGCGCCGGGACGTTGAACGTCTTGACGTCCTCGCAGTTCGACCCGGCGACGTCGCCGATCGCGATGATCGAGAAGCTCGCCGGCTTTTCCGTGTGGCACAGCGCTTCCGCCGACGCCATCTTCATCGGCTGCTGCTCGAACATCAGCTTGCCCTGCGTGTCACCGGTGATCGCGAGGACCGCGAACGCCGCCACGCCGACCCAGCCGCCGAGGCGCAACGACGAGCGCCACACATCAAGATGACCGCGGCGCCGCCAGAGGTGCCAGCCCGCGACGCCCACCAGGAACGCCGCCGCCACCGAGAACGCGCCCGCCAGCGTGTGCGGGATCGCGGCCAGTGCCGTGTTGTTCGTCAGCACCGCCCAGATCGAGTTCATCGTCGGCTTGCCGTTCTCGAACGTCACGCCGACCGGGTGCTGCATCCACGAGTTCGCCGCCAGGATGAAGTACGCCGACGCCATCGTGGCCAGCGAAAACACCCACGCGCACGCCAGGTGGACCTTCTTCGGCAGCCGGTCCCAGCCGAAGATCCACAGACCGAGGAAGGTCGACTCGACGAAGAACGCGACGAGCCCTTCCATCGCGAGCGGCGCGCCGAAGACGTCGCCGACGAAGCGCGAGTACGCGCTCCAGTTCATCCCGAACTGGAACTCCTGCACGATGCCGGTCACGACGCCCATCGCGAAGTTGACCAGCAGCAGCTTGCCCCAGAACTTCGTCATCTTCAGGTGCCGCAGCTCGCCGGTGCGGACCCACTGGGTCTGCATCGCCGCGACCAGGATCGACAGCCCGATGGTCAGCGGGACCATCAGGAAGTGGTAGACGGTGGTGATGCCGAACTGCCACCGCGCTAGCTCAAGGACCTCCACGTGGTCCAGCGTGCTCCGGGGCGCCGGCCCCAGCTAGATCAAACGGTCCCGTCCCTCCCGGGACCTACGTCCTTCACCTGGTCGAGTGCCTGCCGCGCTTCCTCGGCGACGCCGCGGCGCGGTCCGGCGGAACCCAGCTCGAGGACGTGCCGCAACGCCAGCTCGTACGCCGTGTCGAACGCCCGGTCCGCGGCCACCGCGATGTCCGGGCGGACGCCGACGCCCTCCCAGTTCTCCCCCGTCTCCGGGTGCAGCGAACGCGCGATCGAGACGGTCACGTCGAGGTGGGTGTCCACTTTGTACTGCTCACGCGGGTGGGCGCCGCCGCGGGTGGCCTCGCCCACCGTCTTCGCCCGGCCCTGCTGCTGGAGGGAGAACGCGAGGTCCTCGCCGCCGGAGAACGTCCGTGGCCCGGTCAGCACCCAGACCGGCTTGGTGCCGCCGAACCGCGGCCCCGGGACGTACGGCAGCGTCCACATCTGCGTCGTCTTGTGGCCCTCGCGCTCGTAGATGTCGAGGTAGTGGACCTGCTCGTCGACGAGGTAGGTCTGCAGCAGCGCGCTCGTCCCCGGGGTGCCGCCGCGGTTGCGGCGGACGTCGAGCAGCAGCGCGTCGGCCGGCGCGAGCAGCGTCATCGCCGCCGCGATCGCCGGGCCGGCCAGGTCGGGCGGGTACAGCAGCGTCGTGTCGAGGTAGCCGACGTTCCCGGCGAGTCGCTTGACCTCGGCGATGCCGAACGCCTCCAGTTCGGCCTCGAGGCGGTAGCTCTCGGAGGTCACGGCCGCGTCGCCGTCGTCGGCGACCGGGTCGGCGTGGTGACGCAGGCGCAGGTGCTTGTCGCCGTTGACCGACTGCAGGTCCGTGGTGACGAGCGTCGCGAATTCCGCGTCGTCGACCTCCGCGTACGCGCCTTCGCCGAGACGCTGGCGCAGCACTTCCGCCAGCTTCGCCGCGACGTCGGGGAAGACGTAATGCGCTTCCAACCGGCGGATGACCTCGTCGACCTGCGCAGCACGCGCTTCAGACCCCATGTTCGTCAACCTACCCCTGGCCGCAATCGAATTTTCGGCGTCCCGAAGAAAATTGTGCGACACGGCTTGACGACAAATTCATGGCCGCCGATCCGGCAATTTCGCGGAAGCCATCAGCTTGCCCTGTTCCGAAGCTCCCCTTTATCGTTGCAGTGAAAGGGGCGAAGAAATACTCATGACTGCCGCGATGGTGGCGTTGATCAGCGCGTTCGGCCTGGTCCTCGCCGTGGAGCTGCCGGACAAGACGCTCGTCGCGACCCTGGTGCTGACCACCCGTTTCCGCGGTGGTCCGGTATTCGCCGGGGTGTGCGCCGCGTTCGCCGTGCAATGCGTCATCGCCGTAGCGTTCGGCAGCGTGCTGACGCTGTTACCGGACGTTGTCCTTTCGCTCGTCGTCGCCGCGATGTTCGGCCTGGGCTCTTTCATGCTCCTCCGCGAGGGATTCAGCGAAGCGGACGAAGCCGGCGACGACGCTTCACGCATCGGCCCCGCCCCGCTGTCCTTCATGCGCTCCGCGATGACGTCGTTCGGCGTGCTCTTCGCCGCCGAGTGGGGCGACGCCTCCCAGCTCGCGACGGCCAGCCTCGCCGCGCGGATCGGCAACCCCGTCGCTGTCGGCGTCGGCGCCTTCGCCGCGCTGATCGTCGTCGCCGGGCTCGCCGTCTTCATCGGCGGGAAGATCCGCAGCCGGATCAAGCCGAAGCTGATCCAGCGCTGCGCCGGGTTCGCGTTCGCCGGGTTCGCGGCGTTCGCCCTGCTCCAGCTCGCCTTCTGACCGATCTTTCACAGGTTGGCCGGGTAACCTTTCGGAAACGAAAGGATGAGCGCCCGGTGAACAAGCCCTTGACCGCCGCCGTCTCGCCACTGCACGGGCGGCTGGCGCTCGGCGGCATCGGCCTGGCCGTGGCCATCTCGATCGACCTCCACCTGCGCCTGTCCGGCCAGGTCAGCCCGGTCTGGCAGACGCTGTCGGAGTACGTCTACGGCAAGCTCGGCTCGTCCTCGGCGGCTCCCCTGTTCAGTGTGATGTGCCTGGCCCTGTCGCTCGGCTCGGTCGCGCTGCTGGCCGGTATCGCGAAGGCGCACCGGCCGGGCACCACCACCGTCTGCGTCCTGCTCGGCGTCTGGTCGGCCGGGCTGCTCGTGTGCGGGCTCGTGCCCGTCGACCCGGACGGACAGGCGCGGTCGCTGTCCGGCCAGGTCCACAACCTCGCCGCGCTGACGGCGTTCGTCGCGCTGCCCGCGGCCGCGTTCGTCCTCACGCGGAGAGGGCGCGAGCGCTGCCCGTGGGAACCGCGCCGGACGACGATCCGGCGCCTGGCCGCGGCGAGCTTCGCCAGCGTCGGCGTGGTGCTCGGCGGGTTCGTGCTCACGCTCGTCCTCGGCCCCGCCAACCAGGAGGTCACGCTGGGCCTGTTCGAGCGGCTGCTGTTCACGATCGACGTCACGCTGCTGCTGACGATGGTCAAGCCCCTGCGTTAGGCCTTCAGGATGTCGGCCAGCCGGCCGGCGGCCGCGACGACCTGGGGGCCGACCTCGGCGGCCTTGAGCGGCTCCATCGAGACGACGCCGACGCTCGCCTTCAGCCCGGGCACCCCGCGGACCGGCGCCGCGACACCGGACGCGCCCGCCTGCAGCTCGCCCGTCGACGTCACCCAGCCGTCGCCGCCCGGCCGCAGCGACATCGCCTTGCCGGCCGCGCCCGCCGTCAGCGAGTGCCGGCTGCCGACGCGGTAGGCGACGTGGAAGCTCGTCCACGACGGCTCGACGACGGCGACCGCAAGCGCTTGCGTCCCCTGCGCGACCGACAGGTGGGCGGTCGCGCCGACCTTCTCGGCCAGCTCGCGCAGCACCGGACCGGCGGCGTCACGCAGCTGCGGCAGCACCTGCCCGGCCAGCCGGAGCAGGCCGACGCCGAGCCGGACCTTCGTGCCGTCCCGCCAGACCAGCCCGCGCTCCGACAGCGGCACGAGCAGCCGGTAGACCGCCGCGCGGCTGGCGCCGATGGCCACCGCCAGCTCGGAGATGGTCGCCGCGTCGCCCCCGGCGTCGGCCACTGCCTGCAGCAGCGCCAGCCCGCGGTCGAGCGTCAGCGACCCCTCCCGGCTGGTCACAGCAAGCCGAGTTCGCCCATGTCGCGCACCGGCTGCTCGAACGAAGCCGCCGCGTAGGACGCGAAGAGCGCCCGGACGGCCTTCGCGGCCGGCTCGGACAACGCGCGGGCCTCGTCCGCCAGCGCTTCGGCGTCCGTCGACTCCAGCGCCGCCCGGACGTCCCCGCCGGAGAGGCTGCGCGCGGAGGCCACGAGCAGGTTCAGGAAGCCGTGGTGCACGAACCCGGTGTCCGGGTCGGCGTGCCGGACCGCGCGGTGCAGGCTGTTCGTCGCCTTGAACGACGCCCCTTCCGCCCCGCTGACGACGGCGAGGAAGTCCGCCACCTCGTCGACGCTCGGGAAGTTCTCGCCCGCCTGGCCGCCGCAGCGGATCTTCGGCCAGCTGCCGTGCTCGATGACCTTGCGGACGCCGTCCAGCCAGCCGACGCCGCGCCGCGGCTCGACGACGCGGATGACGTCCTCCGGGACGAACTCCGAGACGCGCTCCAGCCAGACCTCGTCGACGTCCGACGGCGCCGGCATCTCGACCATCCGCAGCGCCAGCAGCTCGCTGCGCGACTCGACGATGGAAATCGCCTTCGGGACGCCGCCGAGACCGGTGTCGATGATCAGCGAAAGCGGCAGCGGCTGCTTCGGCTTGATCTTGATCAGCTCGGTGATCAGCTCCGGCAGCCGGGAGGCCTGGCAGAGGAAAACCCCCAGGACACCGGCGTGTTCGGACTCCCGGCTCGCGAAGTGCGCGCGCAGGGCTTCGGGCATGGCGGCATCACCCGGAGGGAACAGCGCCGAGTCGTCGACGAGCCTCGCGAACAGGGGAGGAATTCCACGGGGGCCGGGGGGCGTGAGTTCCACAGCGCTTGACACGACTGACACGCTAGTAGCGTACGACATGAGGACAAAATCGTTCGCACAACGGACACCTTTTGGAGGGAGCGCCGATGCCTTACTACCGGCAAGTAGGCGAGATCCCGCACAAGCGGCACACCGCGTTCCGCAAGCCCGACGGCGGCCTCTACGCCGAGGAGCTGATGGGCGTCGAGGGCTTCTCCGCCGACTCCGCCCTGCTCTACCACCGCGGCCTGCCGACGGCGATCGTCGACGCGGTCGCCGTCGAAGAGGACCGTGGGTCGCTCACGCCGAACCACCCGCTCAAGCCGCGGGCGTTCCAGACCCGGGACCTCAAGTTCGGCGGCGAGGCCGACGCCGTGACCGACCGGCGGCGGCTGTTCGGCAACAACGACGTCACCATCGGGTTCGTCACCGCGACCGCGCCCAGCCCGCTATACCGCAACGCGGCCGGCGATGAGCTCTTCTACGTCCAGGGCGGCTCCGCGACCGTGGAGACGATCTACGGCCGGCTCGAGGTCGGCGACGGCGACTACGTCGTCATCCCGACGTCGTGCACCTACCGCGTCCTCCCCCACGGCGAGGTCGGCCTCTTCATCCTCGAGGCGCGCGGGCACATCGGGCCGCCGAAGCGGTACCTGTCGGCGAAGGGCCAGTTCCTGGAGCACTCGCCGTACTGCGAGCGCGACGTCCGCGGGCCCACCGAGCCGCTGCTCGAAGACGGCGAAGACGTCGACGTCCTCGTGCGTCACCGCGCGGGCCTGACGCGCTACACGTACGCGACGCACCCCTTCGACGTCGTCGGCTGGGACGGCTGCCTCTACCCGTGGGCGTTCAACATCGACGACTTCGAGCCGATCACCGGCCGCGTGCACCAGCCGCCGCCGGTGCACCAGACGTTCGAGGGCCCGAACTTCGTCGTCTGCTCCTTCTGCCCGCGGAAGGTCGACTACCACGAGGACTCCATCCCGGTGCCGTACAACCACGCGAACGTCGACTCCGACGAGCTGATGTTCTACGTGCGCGGCAACTACGAGGCCCGCAAGGGCTCGGGGATCGGGATCGGCTCGCTGTCGCTGCACCCGTCCGGCTTCACGCACGGCCCGCAGCCGGGCGCGGCGGAGGCGTCGATCGGCGCGGAGTTCTTCGACGAGACCGCGGTCATGGTCGACACGTTCGCGCCGCTGGAGCTCGGCGAGGCCGCCGACGCGTCCGAAGACCCCGGCTACGCGTGGACGTGGTCGCGCCGCGGTCCTAAGCAATAGTCAAAATACCGTCCCCTGCTCGTTCCGCTGCCCGATAATGGTATTTCCGGGTGGCGGAACGGGGAGGATTAGATGATCAATTCCCAACCAGCGCGGCGCAAGAGAAAAATCCTCCCCTTCGTGGCCGCGATCGTGGTCGCTGCCGGGCTGATCATCGGGATCCGGGCCTGGACCAGCGGCTCGAGCGACGACGCGAACGAGCCGAAATGCACCGGCGCGGACGCGATCGCGCTCACCGTCGCGTCCTCCCCGGAAAAGGTGGGAATCGTCCAAGAGGCCGCGAAGACCTACTCCGGACGGACCGTCGCCGGGCACTGCGTGGACGTCGTCGTGAAGTCGAAGTCGTCCGGCATCGCCATGCAGGCGCTGGCGAACGGCTGGAACGAGGCCACCGACGGGCCACGCCCCGACGTCTGGACGCCGGCCGCGAGCGGCTGGGTCAACCTGCTGCGCGTCAACGCGAAGGGCGACACGGGCTCGATCGTGCCGGACGGCGACCCGCAGTCGGTCGCGAACTCGCCGCTGACCGTCGCCATGCCGAAGCCGATGGCCGAGGCGCTGGGCTGGCCGGCCAAGCCGATCGGCTGGAAGGACCTCGCCACGCTCGCGACCGATCCGGCGGGCTGGGCGAAGTACGGCCACCCGGAGTGGGGCAAGTTCCGGCTGGGCAAGACGAACCCGAACATCTCCACCGCGGGCCTGAACGCCACGATCGGCGCGTACTACGCGGCCACCGGGACGTCGTCCGACCTCACCGCGGCCGCGCTCGAGAAGCCCGAGGCCAGGCAGTTCGTCTCGAACATCGAGCAGGCGATCGTGCACTACGGCGACAACACGCTGACGTTCCTGACGAACCTGCAGAAGGCCGACGACCGCGGCGCGGCGCTGTCGTACATCTCGGCGGTGACCGTCGAGGAGAGCTCGCTGATCGGCTACAACCAGGGCAACCCGACGAACGACCCGGCGAAGGTCGGCCAGCACGCGCCGCCGAAGGTGCCGATCGTCGCGATCTACCCGGCGGACGGCACGCTCAACTCCGACCACCCGTTCGTCACGCTGAACTGGGCCGACCCGACGCGCAAGCAGATCGCCGCCGACTTCCTCGGCTACCTGCGCGGCCCGGAGACGCAGCAGCGGTTCGCCGCGCTGGGCTTCCGCTCGTTCGAGGGCAAGCCGGGTCCGCAGGCGACGACCCAGAACGGCGTCCAGCCGGACGCGAAGATCAACTTCATCCGGCCGCCGTCCCCGACGGTGCTGTCGAAGCTGCTGGCGTCGTGGACCGAACTGCGCAAGAAGGCGAACGTGCTGCTGGTCGTGGACGTCTCGGGTTCGATGGGCGACGAGGTCAAGGGCACCGGCAAGAGCAAGATCGACCTGGCCAAGCAGGCCGCGATCGACGCGCTCGGCCAGTTCGTGCCGCGCGACCAGGTCGGGCTCTGGCAGTTCTCCACCCACCTCGACGGCGACAAGGACTACCAGGAGCTGGTCCCGGTCCAAGCGCTCGGCACCAGCGGCAAGGAGACGCTCGCCATGCGGCTGAGCGGGTTGACGCCGCAGGCGGGCACCGGGCTCTACGACTCATCTCAAGCCGCGTACGAGTACATGAAGGCGCACATCGACCCGGCGGCGATCAACGCGGTCGTCGTGCTGACCGACGGCCGCAACGAGGACTCCGGCGGCGTCGACCTCGAGCACCTGCTGCCGCAGCTGCGGCCGGAGGGCAACGCGGAGACGGTCCGCCTGTTCACGATCGCCTACGGCTCGGACGCCGACCAGGGCGTGCTGAAGCAGATCGCGGAAGCGACCGAAGGATCGGAGTACGATTCGTCCAAACCGGACTCGATCAACCAGGTGTTCACCTCCGTGATCTCCAATTTCTGACATGAAGTTCGCCCGTGAGCTCGCCGAACCGTGGGGGCTGCTGCTGGCCGCCACGTCGGCCGGGGTGGCGTGGGCCGTCCAGCTGCCGGTGCTCGTCGCCTTGCTGATCGGGGTGGCGGTGTTGGCCGCCCGCGCGGGCGTGGCCTCACTGGGTCGCGAGTCCGCGCCGGAACGACGTGAGGCGCGGGTGCTCGACGTCGCCCCGGGATCCGACGAGGAGAACTGGCTGCGCCGGGCGGAGGGGGCGGCCGACGGGTTCGCGTCGCTGAGCTCGTCGCTCGACGCCGGTCCGCTGGCCGACCGCGTCGCGGACATGGAGCCGGTGGTCCGGGAGACGCTGGCGACGCTGGAACGTCTGGCAGGCCGCGCGTCGGCGACCGGGAAGGCGTTGTCCCGGGTCGACCTCGACGCCGTGACGCGCGAACGGCGCCGGCTGGAGCGGTCGCTGTCCTCGGCGCGCGAGGAGGTCCGGGGCGACCTCGAGCAGGCGTTGGCGGCGGTCCAGGCGCAGGAGGACGTGCACACGCGGCTGTCCGGCGCGCGCGACAAGCTGCTGGCCCAGCTGCAGTCGGGCGCGCTGGGGCTGGACAGCCTGGTGGCGCGGGTCGCCGAGCTGACGGCGGCGACGGACTTCGCGGTCGACACCGGCGCGGTGCGCGAGCTGAGCGACCAGCTGGAGGGCATCCGGCAGGGCGTGCTGGAGACCGAGCAGGCGACGCGCAAGTCGCTGGGTTAGACGGCCACGGGCGTCCGGTCGCGGCGCGGCAGCAGCAACGGCGTCCCCAGCACCAGGACTCCGGCGACACCGATCGCGACGCGCGGGCCGGTGAAGCTCGCGAGCACGCCCCACAGCGCGGTCAGGGTCGCGATCGACGCTTTGGTGCTGACCGACCACGCCGAGAGCGTGCTCGCGACGCGGTCCGCGGGGAGCTGCTCGAGCCGGTAGGTCGCGAGGACCGGGTTGAACACGCTGCAGCTCACGATGATGCCCAGCTCGACGAGCATGACGAACGCGAGCCCGCCACCGCCCGCCGGCAGGAAAGCCAGCGCGAGCAGCCAGCAAGCGCGGACCGCGCCCGACGTCAGCAGGACCGGGTGCCTGCCGAACCGCCGGACGAGCCGCGGGGTCAGCCGCGAGCCGGCGAGCCCGCCGAGGCACGGGACGGCGAACGCGAGCCCGTACTGCCACGGCGTGAACCCGAGCTGGTTCAGCATCAGCACGGCGAGCAGCGGTTCGGTGGCCATGATCAGGCCGTTGAAGAGGAGGACGTTGAAGTAGAGCGGCCGCAGCCCGGGATGGGTCAGGATCGTGCGCCAGCCGCCGGTGAGGTCACGCGCGCTGGGGCGAGTGGTTCGGCGTGGGCGCGGTTCGTCGCCACCGATCGCGCGGAGACCGAGCGCGGAGAGCAGGAAGCTGACGGCGTTGGCGGCGACGGAGGTCACCGGGCCGAAGAGCGCGAAGGCGGCTCCGCCGAGCGGCGGGCCGAGGGCGGTGGCAGTCCAGTTCGTCGACTCGAACCGGCCGTTGGCGATCAGGAGGTCTTCGGGCGGCACGAGTCCTTTGAGGAAGGCGCCGCTCGCGGAGGTGAAGGTGATGTCCGCCGCGGCGACGACGACCGAGACGGCGAGGAGCTGCGCGAAGGTGAGGGCGCCGAGGGCGTAGAGGGCGGGCACGCTGACGAGCGCGCCGAACCGCACGAGGTCCATGGCGACCATGACCGGCCGCTTCCGGCGCCGGTCGACCCAGGGTCCGAGCGGCACGGCCACGAGGGCCCCGACGGCGGGCCCGACGGCGGCCAGCGCGGAGACGGCGGCGGGGCCGGAGTGGAGGACGAGGATGGCCAGCATCGGGAAGGCCCCGAAGCCGAGCCAGGTGCCGAACGCGCTCACCGCGTACGCCGACCAGAGCCATCGGAATCGCGGCCCCAGCGACCGCCCGCGCATCACGGAGGAGATCAAAGCCGGGGAGGGCGGTGCGGAGCAAACAACGACCCGGCGGCGAGCCACAACGCCGCGTTGTGAATCTAGAGTCGACCGCTGTGGACCTCGATGCCGTGCGCACCTTCGTCGCCGCCGCGGACGCCGGGCGGTTTCAGGACGCCGCGGTCGATCTCTCGGTCACGCAGCAAGCCGTTTCGAAGCGCATCGCCGCGCTTGAGAAGTCGCTCGGCGCGCGGCTGTTCACCCGCACCGCCCGGGGCGCCGTGCTCACCGGGGACGGGCAAGCCTTCCTGCCGCACGCCCGCGAGCTGCTGCGGGCCGAACTGCGGGCGCTCGCGTCGGTGCGAAACGGCCCGCTCCGGGTCGACGTCATCGGGCGGCGGCTGTGTCCCGCCGCGCTGCTGCGCGGGTTCCACGAGGCCCACCCGGACGTCGCGCTGGAAGTCGTCACCCTCTTCGACACCGCCGCGCTCCGGGACGGCTCGGTCGACGCCTCCTTCCGCGCGGTGGTCGAGCTGCCCGAAGACCTTGCGGCGCAATGGGTGTCCGACGAGCCCATCCAGCTGCTGTGCGGCCCCGCGCACCCGCTCGCGGGATCGGCTTCGGTGACTCCCGCCGAGCTGGCCGGGCACCGGATCTGGATGCCCGGCGTCGTCCCCGGGACCGAGTGGGGCGCGTACTACGCCGAGTTCGCGGCCGCGTTCGGGCTGTCGATCGACGCCGCCGGGCCGAACTTCGGCACCGAGGTCGTGCTGGACACCATCGCGGAATCGGGCGAGGTGGCGACGCTCGTCGGCGCGGGGAGCCGCGTGCTGTGGCCGCCCGGGCACGACTTGCGGCGTGTGCCGATCGAGAACCCGGCGCCCGTCTACCCGCACTCGCTGGTCTGGCGCCGGGACAACGCGCACCCCGGACTAGCCGCGCTTCGGCGCCACTTCGCCGACAACGAACGCGCCGCCGGTGCGTGGCGGCCGAGCTGGGCTCAGCCCAGGCGGACCGTGCCGAGCACCGGGTAACCGGGCACGCCCGTCTTCACCGCGCCCGGCCGGGGCACTCCCGCGATCCACAGCCGGCCCGTCGCCGCGATGTTGGCCGCCATCGAGGCGTCCGCCTTGAGCAGGCGGAAGCCGACCACCGTTCCGTCGGCCAGCATGGTCAGGCCGCTCACCCGGGCCGCGCCGCCGCGGCGGCTCATCCGGACCGGGCCGTCCGGCACCGCCCGCAGCTCGGTCCAGTGCTCGGCCGGGAGGGGGCGGCCGTGGGCGAACGAGCGCAGCACGGCCGCGAACGCACTCAGCAGCGCGCCTGCCGCGAACGGCCAGGCGACCCATCCCACGGCCGGGAAGTCGAGCCGGACCCACAGCGCGAACCCGGCCAGGACCAGCAGGAACGCCGCCGTCGCGCGCAGCTCGCGGGCGATCTGGCGGCGGTGCGCGGTCAGCACGGGATCGAGCCGCGGCGAGCCGGACCAGACCGGGGCGGGCACGGCCACGGCACCCGCCGGCGGCGCGTCGTGGATCCGCGCCCGGCGGACGCGCACCACTCCGGAGAAGCCGACGAACACCTTCGGACCCCGGCCCAGCAGCCAGACCTGGCGGTGCCCGGCCACCAGCAACCGGTACGCCTCGTCGAGCCGGACGCGCAGCCATCGGCCGTCCGGCAGGCGCACGCCGACCGTCCGCCCGGCCACGACCAGGCCGTCGGCGGCGATGTCCACTTGCCGGAACGCTTCCCGTTTCAGCCGCGTTTCGGGCACCCTGGCGTATGCGCGGCAGAACCACCACGCCTCGACCGACCCGGCCAGCGCGAGCGTGCCGATCGGCAGGGCGAACCCCGCGCCGGCGAAGAACTGGGCCACCCCGAAGGCCAGGAACAACCAGGTCAGCAGCCGCCGGTCGCCGGCGCTGCGGCCGATCCGGTCGAGGTACTCGCCGAAGATCGGCAGCGCGCCGGAGGGCATCGCGGGGTCGAGCTCGAACGCGGGCACGCGTTCGGGTACCGGGACGATCTGCACGCTGGGCCCCCACCGTGTCGGTCTGGTCACCGGCCTTTTCGGGAATTTGCACACCGGCGTTACCCGATGCTCCGCTCAGCGGAGCGGCCGCGTGACCCGAACCGCAATCGAGCGACTACCCAGACCATTGGATTCAGGTTAGGCTCACCTAAGTAGGAGGTGAGCCGTGACCGAGGCCCCGACATCCATCCGCCGCCCGCCGGCACCGAATCCCGCCGAGCGGGCGAAGACGATCGCGACCCGCAACGGTCCCGCGTCCCTGATGCCCACCTGCGAACGCGCCGGCCTGGACGGCGAGCGCGTCGTCCCGGTCCTGCACCACGTGCACCACAGCGGCAGCGTCAGCGTGCTGCTGCCGGACGACCACCCGATGGTCGGCGCGGCCAAGCAGACCCAGCGCGGCGAGCTGGCCGTGATGGTCGAGCTCGCCGACCAGGCACCCGTCGACCTGCGGGAACCGATCCGCGGGCTGCTGTGGATCACCGGCTGGCTGCGCCCGCTGTCGCCGGTCTCGGCCCGCGCGCGGGCGGTGGCGATCGCCGAGTCGCGGCCGGACGAACGCCTCCTCGACGTCGGCCACGGCGTGACGCTGCTGCGGCTGACCCCGGCGTCACTCGTGCTCGCCGACGCCGAAGGCACGCACTCGCTGCGCCCGCACATGTTCAGCGCGGCGCCGCCGGACCCGTTCCACGACTACGAGGCCCAGTGGCTGCGGCACCTGGAGAGCGACCACTCCGACGTCGTCGGCCAGCTGGCCAAGCACCTGCCGGCGGAGCTGCGCGGCGGCCGGATCCGCCCGCTCGGGCTCGACCGGTTCGGGCTGCGGCTGCGCGTCGAGTCCGACGCGGGCGACCACGACGTCCGGCTGGCGTTCTCGAAGTCCGTCGACAGCCCGCCGCAGCTCGCGATGGAGCTGCGGCGGCTGGTCGGCTGCCCGTTCCTGCGCGGCGGCGCGTCAGGCTAGTTCGGCGGGGAACCCGCCCTTGGCGATCGGGCCCCAGCTCTCGATCGTCACGCGGATGATGCTCTTGCCCTGCTTGACCATCGCTTCGCGGTATTCGTCCCAGTCCGGGTGTTCGCCGGAAATGGCGCGGAAGTACTCGACGAGCGGCTCGACGGAATCGGGGATGTCCAGCACCTCGGCGGTGCCGTTCAGCTGGACCCACCGGTCGTTCCATTCGTCGGACAGGATGCAGGCGGAGACCTTCGGGTTGCGCTTGATGTTCACGATCTTCGCGCGCTTCGGGTAGGTCGAGATGACGAGCCTGCCCTCGGCGTCGACGCCGCACGTGACCGGCGAAAGCTGCGGCCCGCCGTCGGCCTTCGTGGTCAGCAGGATCGCGCGGTGGCGGGTGGACAGGAACTCGACCAGCGCGGCGCGGTCGACGGTTTCGTTGGTGGCGATGCTCCTCGGCATATCCCGACGGTAGCGTGCGGGCATGACGTTCACCGCGCGATCGTGGCTGGCCCCGGCCCGCCCCGAGTTCCCCGGCGCGATCGAAGACCCGGCCGAACGCCGGGCGATCAAGGTCGAGCTGCTGATCGTCTTCGGGATCACGCTCGGCCTGTCCGGCGTGCGCAGCCTGCTGTCCCTTGTGGACTCGCTGCTGCAGCCGGTGCCGCTGGCCCAGCAGCAGGTCCAGCTCAACGTGCCGCAGGCCGCGGCGAGCCTGATCGACCTGCTGAAGCAGCTGCTCTCGGCCGCCCAGCTGGTCGGATGGGGCGCGCTCGGGCTGTACTTCCTGTGGCGCGCGGGCATCAAGATGGCGCAGGTCGGGCTGGACCGCCGGTCGCCGCGGCGGGACGCGTTGCTGACGCTCGGGCTCGCGGCGCTGATCGGGATTCCCGGCCTGGCGCTGTACTTCATCTCCTACCACCTGGGCTTCAGCCTGGCGGTGCAACCGTCCACTTTGGGCGACACGTGGTGGCGGCCGGTCACGCTGACGCTTTCGGCGTTCGGCAACGCGTTCGCCGAAGAGGTCCTGGTCATCGGGTACCTGCTGACGCGGCTGCGCCAGCTCGGCGTCCGGGAGAACACCGCAGTGTTCGGCGCGGCCGTGCTGCGCGGGTCGTACCACCTGTACCAGGGGTTCGGCGGGTTCGTCGGGAACTTCGTCATGGGCCTGGTGTTCGGCCGGCTGTGGCAGAAGACGAACCGGCTGTGGCCGCTCGTCGCCGCGCACACGCTCTTCGACTTCGTGTCGTTCGTCGGATATTCGCTGCTCAAAGGTCACGTTTCCTGGTTGCCCTGAGTACGCTCGCTGGGTGATCGACGAAACGACACCTCCCCGGGTGGACAGCGAAGTCGGACCCCTGCGCGCGGTGCTGCTGCACCGGCCCGGCAACGAGCTCAAAAGGCTGACGCCCCGCAACAACGACCAGCTCCTGTTCGACTCGATCCCGTGGGTCGACCGGGCCCAGGCCGAGCACGACGCGTTCGCCGAGGTGCTGCGCAGCCGCGGCGTCGAGGTGCTGCTGCTGGCCGACGCCCTGCGGACGGCGCTGGACGACGACCGCGCCCACGCGGCCGGCGTGCACGCGGCGGTCGACGACCGGCGCCTCGGCGGCGACCTCGCCGACTCGCTGCGGTCGCACCTCTCCGGCGTCGACGCGGGCGGGCTCGCCGAAGTGCTGATGGCCGGGATGACGTTCGAGGAGCTGCCGTCCGCGGAGGGCGCGTCGCTGGTGCGGATGATGAACCACCCGCACGACTTCGCCGTCGACCCGCTGCCGAACCTGCTGTTCACGCGCGACTCGTCGGCGTGGATCGCCGACCGGGTGGCGATCTCGTCGCTGACCATGCCGGCGCGTCGCCGCGAGACCGCGGTGCTGGACCTGATCTACGCCTACCACCCGTACTTCCGGCACGCGGCCCGCGCGTACGGCGCCCATTCCGCGCCGATCGAGGGCGGCGACGTGATGCTGCTGGCGCCGGGCGTCCTCGCCATCGGCGTCGGCGAGCGGACGACGGCGGCGGGCGCGGAGTCGCTCGCGCGGTCGGTGTTCGCCGACGGCATCGCACACACCGTGCTGGCGGTGCCCATCGAGCAGTCCCGCGCGACCATGCACCTGGACACGGTGTGCACGATGGTCGACGCCGACGCGGTGGTGATGTACCCGCTCGCGCGTGACTCGCTGACGGCGTTCACGCTGCGCCCGACCGGTGACGGCGGCGTCAAGGTGGCCGGCCCGGCGCCGTTCCTGGCGGCCGCGGCGGAGGCGATGGAAATCGACCGGCTGCGCGTCATCGACACCGGCCTCGACCCGGTGACGGCCGAGCGCGAGCAGTGGGACGACGGCAACAACACCCTCGCGCTGGCGCCGGGCGTGGTCGTGGGGTACGAGCGGAACGTCGAGACGAACGAGCGGCTCGAGGCGGCCGGCATCGAGGTGCTGCCGATCGCGGGTTCGGAGCTGGGCTCCGGGCGGGGCGGGCCGCGGTGCATGTCGTGCCCGATCCGCCGCGAACCGCTGAAGTGAACGAAGTAAGCCTTCCCTAAATGTGTACGACAATTTAGGGAAGGCTTACTTAAATAAGGTTTGTCTTCTTTAGGAATGGTAACCCTAATAGGGTCGAGATCACCAGTCCCGAGTGGCATTCGCGCCAATCTTGATCTATTCTGGTCTGCATGGCCCTCACCAAGAAGAAAGAACCGCGCTCGAAGTTCTTCGAACTGCTGCAGGCGCAGATCCACAACGAGTTCAACGCGTCCCAGCAGTACATCGCGCTCGCGGTGTGGTTCGACGCCGAGGACCTGCCGCAGCTGGCTAAGCACTTCTACAAGCAGTCCGTCGAAGAGCGCAACCACGCGATGGCGCTCGTGCAGTACATGCTCGACCGCGACCACCACGTCGAGATCCCCGGCACGGGCGAAGTGCGCAACGATTTCTCCGGCGTCACCGAGGTCATCGAGCTCGCGCTCGAGCAGGAGAAGGAAGTCGCGACCGACATCTCCGCGATGGCCAAGGCCGCGCGCGCCGAAGAGGACTACATCAGCGAGCAGTTCACGCAGTGGTTCCTCAAGGAGCAGGTCGAAGAGATCTCGCAGATGAACACGCTGCTGAACGTCGTCAAGCGCGCGAACGGCAACCTGTTCGAGGTCGAGAACCACCTGTACCGCGAGTCCGTCGGCGACGGCGGCCGCGACTCCGGGATGCCGCCGGTCGCCGGCGGGGCCCTGTAAGTCTTCGAGCTGTAGTACTTCAAAAATCGGAAACCCGGGCTCTCCCCCTGTGGACAGCCCGGGTTTCCGCATGCGGCCGGCGGGTCAGCCGGCGCAGTCCTGGTTGACGCTCGCGAGGCTGGTCTGCACGACCCCGGAGTCGCCGAGCCGGAAGTGGTAGTCGGCGCCGGTGGTGACCGGAGCCACGACGCCCCCCGTTTCGTCCTTCGCCCCGGGGTAGGCCGCGAGCACCTGCTCCTTGGTCGACCCGGCACCGATGCCTTCGGCGGTACGCGCGGTTTGGGTCGGCGTGACGACCGCGAGCCCGAGCGCCTTCGAGACCACCACGGTCGCGGCCGTCGGCACGCCACCGCCCTGCGCGGTGTAGACGGTGCAGCTGCCGCCGGCCTGCGCGTCGCTGAGCGTGATGCCCTGCGCGGCGATCTGGGCCTCGGACATGCCGAGCTTGAGGGTGCCGAAGCCGTCCGGGTCGAGCAGCGGCCCGCTGAGCACGGGCGGCAGCTTCGACGACGACTGGGCCGACGGCGGCCGCGAGGCCTTCGACGTCGGCGAGGCGGGCGGCACCGAGACCTGGATGTCCTGGGTGCTGGTCGGACCCGGGACCGAGGGGTCGGGCTGCCGCCCGGCCGTGAGGTTCTCGGGTGGCTTGACGCTGATGGAAGAGCCGTCGGCGGACATCACCGCGGTGCCGTCCTCGCCGTGGAGGTGGACCATGGTGAGCCCGCCCGAGACGGCCACGACGGCGGCGGCGACCCCGGTCGCGGCGAGCACGCCCTGGCGGCGGCGCCGACGTCGCCGCGCCCCGGCGACGATGGCCGTGCCGGCGTCCGGCGGCGGCGGCAGGTCCAGCCGCTCGTCGGCGAACAGCGCGCGCAGGCGCTGCTCCAGCTCGTCCTCGGAGATGTTCAACCCGCGTCACTCCCTTCGCCTTGGATGTCGGCCGCGGTGAGTTTCATCCGCAGCGACGCGATCGCCTTGCTGGCCTGGCTCTTGACGGTGCCCTGCGTGACCCCGAGGGCACTGGCGATCTCCGCTTCGGAGAGCCCTTCGTAGTAACGCAGGACCATGACGGCCCGTTGTCTCGGCGGCAGCGTTCGTAACGCGCGCCACAGCGGCTCGTGCTCGAACGGGTCGTCCGGCACGTGCGGGCTGGTGTCCGGCAGATCGGCGACGAGGTTCTCGCGCCGCGTCCGCCGCCAGCGGCTGACGTGCGCGTTCGCCATCGACCGGCGCACGTAGGCCAGCGGGTCGCCGGTCTTCTCGTGCACGTAGGCCCAGCGCGAACCCATCTTTTCGAGCACGGTCTGGACCAGGTCCGCGGCGTCGTGCGGGTTGCCGGTGAGGGCGTGGCCATACCGCAGCAACCCCGGCAGGGTGGCCTGCACGAAGTCACCGAAGTCGGTCAACTCACCCGGCAACGTCGCGGCCCTCCCTCGGCCTGCATTGGTCACCCAGGTATCTCCCCCGGTGAAGACGGGTGCCGCAGCCGTCACCGTATCGCCTCCCATCGGGGTTGAGCCGCTTTCCTCCCCAACACGCATCACAGCCCCCTCAGGTTGCCCGCGTTCCCGCCCGATTTCCGAGACGCGCGGGCGGGTGATGAGTTGCCCACCTCAGCGGCGGGCAAGCGCGGCGGGCAGCCGGAAGCCACCATCCGCGGTTTCTTTGAATTCGTGCACCCCGACGACGGCGGAGTGCGGGATCGGACCATAGACGTGCGGGAACCAGACGCCGGCAGGATGCGGCGGCTCGCCGTCTTCCCACCGGACGGGCACGCCGAGCTTGTCCGGGTCGATCTCGAGCAGCACCAGATCGGCGCGGCCCCGGTAGAGCGCGTTGGCGGGCAGGTGCGCCGTGCCGAAGTCGGAGCAGTGCACGAATCCGACATCCCCCAGTGACGGCGGCCGGTACTCGCCGCCTTCGCCCACTTCGGCCCACTCGGCCGCCCCGCAGATGTGGAGTATCACGCGGAGAATCGTCCCACCGCGGCGTTCCGGCGGCGGTGTCTCGTGCGCCACATAAGGCCTGGTTGAACGCTCATTGAGCTGGTTTCCGGTCACCGGGACGGGGCGGCGGTTCGGTGCTTTCCGACGAAAGTTTTCGAGGGGTCGTCCGGCTGCGGCGGGCGGGCCGGCTGGTGACCATCGATGCCGCCGACCGGCCGCGGCGGTCCGCCGGACCGGGCCGCTCGGCCGCCGGCCGGGCGGCATCACCGGCTGGGCGTCGGGCGGCCGGCCTTCGGGTGGCCGACCGAGGTGCGGTGGCGCGGCTGCCGGGTGCTGGCTGGGCGCGGCGAGACCACTACCGCCCGGTGGCCGCTGTTGGGCGCGGCGAGTCGGCTACCGCTCGCAGACCAGTCACCGGGGTTGCCGGCTGCGCCGCCGCAGAGCGGCTGCCGCGCGGTGGCCGGCCGCTCGGAGTTGCTAGCTGGGCAGGGCGAGGGCACCACCGCGCGCGGTGGCCGCCGTCGGCGCGACCGGGCCATTGCCGCCTGGTGGCCGCCGCCAGCGCGACCGGGCCATTGCGGTCCGCTGGCCGTTGTCGGTGCGGCTGGGCGGTTGCCGCCTGGTGGCCGCCCGTGGCCGGGCCGCGCGGCGAGATTGATCGACCCGCCGCCGAGCGGGGGCCCGGCCGGCGGTCGTCGTTGCTTGGGTCAGCGCAGGGTGAGCTGGCGGCCGATGAGGCCGTCGCGGGCTCGGCGCTCGGCCGCGTTCAGCGGCTCGGTGTCGAGCGACTTCAGCGCCGTCTCGAGGCGGGTGCCCAGGGCTTCCTTCGCCTCCGCCCACTCGCGGGCGTGGGCCTCGGGGTCGAGGTCCCACACCGGGACCAGGAGGCCGTGCGCGCGGAACGAGCCCGCGTAGCGCGAGCCCTCGCCGAGGCTGAGCTCGCCAGCCGCGGACAGGCGGGCCAGGGCCTGGAGCAGCAGGTTCTCCGGCTCCGGGCGGACCCAGCGCAGGTGCGCCTTCTCGCCGGCGAGGACCCAGTACGCGCCCGAGCCGAGGCGCTCGGTCGGCATGATCGCGGCGTTCGCGCGCTCGAGGGAGACCGCGACGTCGCCGGTCGCGTCCGCGTCCTCCGGGAGCCACCAGGCGAAGTCCTTGTGGAGCGTGACGTCGAGCTCGGCGCCCGGGGTCAGCAGGTCCTGGAGACGGGCGTGCTCGTCGGCGGACGGCGGGGTCGTCGTGTCCGGCACGCCGAGGACGTCGCCCTCCTTGGCGTCCAGCAGCCACTTCAGCGAGCGGCCGAGGTCGCGGCTGATGTCGGACGAGCGCGTCTGCACCTGGAGGCCGAGGTAGCGCTCGCCGTCCGAGCGGACGAACGCGGCCGCGGCCATCGGCAGCACGGTGCCGAGGGTGACGTCGCCGCCGTCGGCGAGGGTGAGCTTGGCCGTCGCGGACGGCACGAACTCGCGCAGCGCGATCAGCTCGGGCTCCGCCACCAGCCCTTCGAACGGCTGGCCGACGAAGACGTCGCGCACCTTCGGCTTGCGGTCCGACGCCTGCTTGGGACCCTTCTTGCGCGCGCCCTTGCCCACTGCTGCCTCCTCTGGCTCGGCTTGGAACGCTATCGAAGGGTTAGTCTCGCGACGTGTTCGACCCCCGCGATCCCGCGTTCCTGGAAGACCCGTACCCGGCGTTCGCCGCCCTGCGCGAACAGGGCGACGTCCATTTTCACGACGAGCTCGGCTTGGCCGTCGCCGTGTCGCACGCCTCGGCGTCGGCGGTGCTGCGCCACCGCGGCCTCGGCCGGATCTGGCAGGACGCGCAGCCCCTCGAACGGTTCGCGTCGTTCAACCTGCTGCACCGCAACTCGCTGCTGGAGAACGAGCCGCCGGCGCACACGCGGCTCCGCCGGCTGATCGCGGGCGCGTTCGGCCGCGGCCACGTGCAGCGGTTGCGTCCCATGGTCGCGACACTCGCCACCCGGATGGTCGACGACCTGGCGGCCGCGATCGCCGCCGACGGCAGCGCGGACCTCCTCGAGCACCTGGCCCAGCCGTTGCCGGTCGCGGTGATCGCCGAGTTGCTGGGCGTTCCCGGAACGGACGGGCCGCGGATGGTCGAGCTGTCGAACGCGATCGTGAAGATGTACGAGTACGGCCTGCCCGAGGAGGGTCGCGACGCCGCCGAGCGGGCAGCCGCCGAGTTCGTGTCGTACGTCCGGTCGGTGGCATCCGAACGTGCGTCCTCACCCGGGGAGGACATCATCAGCGACCTGCTGCGCAGCGAGCTGACGCCGGACGAGCTGGTCGCGACCGCGGTGCTGCTGCTGATGGCGGGCCACGAGGCGACGGTCAACGTGCTCGGCAACGGCATCACGGCGCTGCTCACGCACCGGGACCAGTGGGAGCGGTTGGTCGAGTCTCCTTCCTTGCTGGATTCGTGTGTGGAGGAGCTGATCCGGTTCGACGCGCCGCTGCAGCTGTTCGAGCGGACCGCCACCGAGGACGTGTCGATTTGCGGGTTCGAGGTTTCACGGGGGCAGAAGATCGGCGCGCTGCTGGGGGCCGCGGCGCGGGATCCGAAGGTGTTCGACGAACCGGATCGGCTTGATATCGGGCGGACGCCGAACGCGCACCTCGGGTTCGGGATGGGGATTCACTATTGCGTGGGGGCTCCTCTCGCTCGGGTGGAGATCGCCGCGGCTTTGAGTGCGCTGACGGAGAAGCTGCCGGGGCTGCGGTTGGTCGAGACTCCGCCGCGGCGGCCGGAGTTCGTGATTCGTGGGTTGCGGGAGCTTCGAGTCACGGCGTGACTCCGGTGAAGAGGTCGTCTTCGAGGTTGGGGCCCGGCGCGGGATAAGCCAGGTGATAGTCCTCGTGGGGCCAGACTTTCCGTTCGATCTCGCGGGAGTGGGCGAAGAACGGGTGGGCTGGGTCGACCTGGGTTCGGTGGGCCAGAAGCGCTCGGTCGCGCGTTGCGAAGTACTGCTCGCAGCGGATCTTGGTCGTCACCGCGAACGGTGGGTCCGTGGGGAATTCCGCCAGCACTTCGGCCATTGAGGACTCCAGGCCGGCCGCCAGGGTCGCGTCGTGGAGGGCCTGGAACCACGCTCGGCTCAGGGCTGCTTGGTAGTAGAGCTTTTGGGGGCGCCAAGGCGCGCCGGTGCCTGGGTAGCGGGTGGGGTCGGCCGCCGCGGTGAACGCCTCCAGCGTCACTTCGTGCGTGCGGATGTGGTCCGGGTGGGGGTAGCCGCCCGTTTCGTCGTACGTGATCACCACCTGGGGGCGGAACTCGCGGATCAGCGCCACCAACGGCTTCGCTGCCACCGGCAGCGGGAGGGCCGCGAAGCAGCCGTCCGGCAATGGCGAACCGGCTGGGGGCAGGCCGGAGTCGGTCATGCCGAGGAAGCGCTGGCGGATGCCCAGGATCTCGGCGGCCGCCGCCATCTCGCGGCGGCGGATCGCCGGGAGGTCGGCGAGGTTCTCCGGGGTGTCCATGGCCGGGTTGAGGATGTCGCCGCGCTCGCCGCCCGTGCACGTCGCCACCAGGACGTCGACGCCTTCGGCCGCGTAGCGGGCCAGCGTTGCCGCGCCCTTGCTGGACTCGTCGTCCGGGTGGGCGTGGACGCTCAAGAGGCGGAAGGTCATCGCAGGCTCCTCGCAGGAAAGAACGCGGCCGGGATCAGTGTCAGCGCCGACAGCGCCAAGGACCACGTGAACGTCGTGGCGAACGCGGTGGGCAGTGGTGCGGCAGCGTTGTGGAGGATCGCCGCCAGCAACGCCGTCCCCAGTGAGCCGCCGACGCGGTTGAGCACGTTGAACGCGCTCGCCGCCCGAGGAATGCGGGACCGCTCCAGCGAGCCGTACAGCGTCGTCATGCCGGGTGCGGTTGCCGCGCCCAAGCCGGCTCCGCGGATCAGCAGCGACAGCGTCAACAGGACTCCGCTCGGTGCCGAGCCGAGCTGGGTGAACGCGACCGTGCCCAGCAGGGACAAGCCGATGCCGGCCAGCATCATCCGGCGGGGGCCGAAGCGGGCCAGGAGGCGGCCGCCCGCCAGGAGGACCGCGGCCGAGCCGACGGCCTGGGGTGCCAGCAGCAGCCCCGCCTCCCACGGGTTCGCGTGCGCCACCTGCTCGTAGTACAGCGGCAGCAGCAACATCGAGCTGTACAGCGACGCGCCCAGCAGGAACGTACTGGCCGAAGCCACCCGGAAACCCTTGTCCCGGAACAGCTTCAGGTCGAGCACCGGCGACGGCGCCTTGGACGCGTGGACGCCGTACGCCACCAGCAGTACCGCACCCGCTACCCAAGCGACGGCCACATTCGAGGCCAGGCCGTAGACGAACGCCGCGAGACCGGGCGAAAGCAGCAAGATCCCGCGGACGTCCAACGGCGAACGCGCATCGGACGGCGAAGAGGCCGGGAGCACCGAACGCGCGACCACGAACGTCGCCACGCCCAGCGGGACGACGCCGAAGAACATCCAGCGCCAGCCGAAGTCCGCGACCAGGGCGCCGCCCAGCAGCGGGCCCAGGACCGGGGCCACCGTCGCCGGCAGCGTGATCACGCCGATCATCCGGCCCAGCGCCGGGCCTGCCGCCTGCGCGAACACCGCCTGGCCGACCGGCTGCATCAGCCCACCGCCCAGGCCGTGGAGCACCCGGAACGCGATCAGCGCCGGTGCCGACCACGCGAAGCCGCACAGCAGCGTGCCCACCGTGAAGATCGCCACCGCCGTCAGCCACACCGCGCGGCCGCCGAAGCGGTCGGCCAGCCAGCCCGACAGCGGGATCGCCGCCGACGCCGCGAGCAGGTACGCGCTGGCCACCCACTGCACGGTCGCCACCGGGCTGCCCAGGTCACGGGCGATCGAGTCGACCCCGACGGTCACGATCGTCGCGTCGAGGATCGACAGCACCGCGCCCATGATCAGGACACCGCCGAGCCGCCACAGCGCGGCGTCGGGACGAGCCGCTGTCAGAGTCACATCCACCCCCAGGAAATTAGGTCGAACCTCAGATTAGGTCCGACCCACGAACTGGGTCAAGCACAAACTTGGGTCCGACCCAGTAGAGTGACGCCATGAGCGAGGGACTCCGTGCCCAGAAGAAGCACGAGACCAGGAAGAACATCTCGGACGTCGCGACGAAGCTCTTCATCCGCGAAGGCTTCGAGGACGTGACGATCGCCGAGATCGCCGCCGAGGCGCGCGTCGCCAAGATGACCGTGACCAACCACTTCCCGCGCAAGGAAGACCTGGTCTTCGACATCCGCGCGGACTTCACGTCCTGGCCCACGACGCTGATCCACGACAGCGTCTTCCACGACACCCGCGAGCTCTACTTCGAGGCCTTGGACGCCCAGCACGCCTTGGTCGGCTTCTCCGGTCAGGGGTTCGCCCGCATGATCCGGCAGAGCCCGATCCTCACGAACGCGCTGCACGAGCTCCACCGCGAGCGCGAAGCGAGCCTGACGGAACTACTGGTCCAGCGGCACCCCGAGGACGGCCTCGAGCCGCGGCTCGCCGCCGCGCACCTCGCGACGGTGCTGCGGGTGCTCTTCGAAGAGGTCTTCGACCGGATCCTCGACGACCAGCCGAAGGACGGCATCGTCGACGCGCTGTGGCCGGCCGCGGAAGCGGCCTTCGACCAGCTCGAACCGGTGCTGGGCGGGTACTAGCGCGCCGCGCCGGCGGGCCGCGCGTTGCGGAGCTCCGGCTCCGGCGCGTCCGTCACCTTCAGGACGCGCATCGAGCGCACGGCCAGCGCGTCCGACGGCGCCAGCAGGGCCGAGAACCGCCGCACGACCAGGGCGGTCATCACGGCCAGGAACGCCGCGGCCAGGTCGGTCAACGCCACCATGACGACGCTGTCCGCCATCGACTGCACGTCGTCGCGGAAGCGCCAGGCGATCGTCACGCCCAGCAGGACCCAGTTCAGCAGCCACGCGCCCCACCACACGAGCAGCTGCCGCGACGGCTTCGGCCGGACGTCGCGCGGGCGGCCCAGCACGGCGTGCTCCAGCTCGCCGGCGATCGACAGCGCCATCGGCAGGTTCGCCACCGGCACGAGGACGCCGACCAGCACCTGCCACACCGGCCGCGGCGGGTCGTCGCCCGAGACGTCCGCCGCCGCGCGGCGGGCGACCAGCAGCCACCAGAGCGACAGCCCGGCGGGCAGGAGCGCGAGGATCGAGGCCAGCAGGCCGGCAGTGAGCACGAAGCCGTCGGAGAACGCCACCACCGAGCGGTTCAGCGCGGACTCGCGGCCCTCGACGAGCAGCACGTACCGCCAGATCTCCGCGCCGGCGGCGACCACCGACAGGACGGCGAACGCGAACAGGACGCCGATCAGGCTGCGGCTGAGCACCGGCATCCGGTCGATCGGCCGGACCTCGTCGGACGCCGTGCCGGGCACCGACGTCGGACGGCGCCAGACCAGGTTCGGGAAGCCCCAGCGCGGCGGCACCGGGTACGACGGCGGCCCGTAGTACCGCTCGGGCGGCGCCACCCGGCGGCGCGGCCACGCGCCCGGGGGCGGGGTCGCCACCCAGCGCAGCTTCGGCCGGTGCGGGGGACGGCGGTGGTACGGGTACGGCTCCGGCTGGGCGGCCAGCGTCCGGCCCTGCAGCTGCTGCGCCGAAGGCGGCGGCACCTGACGCGGCCAGTACCCAGGCGGAGGCGGCTGCAAGGCTAGATCACTTCGGGTTCGATGCCGGGGTGCTCGCCGACCATCGGCCGGCCTTCGCGCTGCCACGCGCCCATGCCGCCGGCGACGTTCACCGCGTCCCAGCCGCTCTGGTTGAGCCACGCGGCCGCCCGCGCGGACCGGCCGCCGCTGCGGCAGATCACGTGGATCGGCTGGTCGTCGGGCAGGTCGGCCAGCTCGCCGACGCGGGCGGGCAGCTCCCCCATCGGGATGTGCACGGCGCCGGGCGCGTGGCCGGCGGCCCACTCGTCGTCTTCGCGGACGTCGAGCAGCACGAGGCCGTCCTTGGGCAGGTCGCGGACCTCGGCGGTCGGCAGTTCAGCAGGGCTCACCACGATCTCCATGCTGCCATGCGGGGGCGTTGCCCGCGCGTGAGGTCAACGCCCCCGCAAAGCGGTCAGTGCGTAACTGCTTTCTCGGCGCCCGCACCGGTCAGCGCGCGCACCTCCATTTCCGCGTACTTCGCGGCGTTGCGCTCCTTCGACAGAACCGTGCCGAGCCAGCCGAGCAGGAACGCGGCCGGAATGGAGACCAGGCCCGGGTTGTCGAGCGGGAACCAGTGGAAGTCGACGCCCTGGATCATCGACGCGCTCTTGCCCGTCTTCGGGTCGATCGGCTTGCCGGACACCGCCGGCGAGAAGACGATCAGCACGATCGTGACGAGCAGGCCGCCGTAGATCGACCACAGCGCGCCCTGCGTGTTGAACCGCTTCCAGAACAGCGAATACAGGATCGTCGGCAGGTTCGCCGACGCCGCCACCGCGAACGCCAGCGCGACCAGGAACGCCACGTTCTGCGACTTCGCCAGGATGCCGCCCGCGATGGCCAGCGCGCCGATCACCAGCGCGGTGATCCGGGCGACGCGGACCTCGCCGCCGGTCGAGATCTGCCCCTTCTTGATCACGTTCGCGTAGACGTCGTGCGCGAAGGACGCCGACGCCGTGATCGTCAGGCCGGCGACCACCGCGAGGATCGTCGCGAACGCGACCGCGGAGATGAACCCGAGCAGCACCGGGCCGCCCAGCTCCAGAGCCAGCAGCGGGGCCGCCGAGTTCGTCGTGCCGGGCGCCTTCGAGATCTTGTCCGGCCCGACGATCGCGCCCGCGCCGTAGCCGAGCACCAGCGTGAACAGGTAGAAGACGCCGATCAGCACGATCGCCCAGACCACCGAGCGACGCGCGTCGCGCGCGGTCGGCACCGTGTAGAAGCGCATCAGGACGTGCGGGAGGCCCGCCGTGCCGAGCACCAGCGCGATGCCGAGCGACAGGAAGTCGAGCTTCGTCGTGCCCGTCTTGCCGTACTGCTTACCCGGGTCGAGCAGGGCCGCGCCGCCCTTGCCGCCCTTGTCGACGGCGGCCTGGAACAGGTCGGACAGGTTGAAGCCGTACTTGCCGAGCACCCACAGCGTCATCGCGAACGCGCCGACGATCAGCAGCGCCGCCTTGATGATCTGCACCCACGTGGTGCCCTTCATCCCGCCGATGAGGACGTAGAGAATCATGATCACGCCGACGACGGCGATCACGATGTCCTGCCCCGCCTCGCCGGAGATGCCGAGCAGCAGGTTGACCAGGCCACCGGCGCCCGCCATCTGCGCGAGCAGGTAGAAGAACGACACGGCCAGCGTCGAAACCGCCGCGGCCGCGCGCACCGGCGTCTGCCTCATCCGGAACGCCAGCACGTCGCCCATCGTGAACTTGCCGGTGTTGCGCAGCAGTTCCGCGACCAGCAGCAGCGCGACGAGCCACGCGACCAGGAAGCCGATCGAATAGAGGAAGCCGTCGTAACCGTTGATGGCGATCGCGCCCGCGATGCCGAGGAACGACGCCGCGGAAAGGTAGTCACCGGAAATCGCGATGCCGTTCTGCGGGCCGGTGAACGCGCGCCCGGCGGCGTAGTAGTCCGACGCCGTCTTCGTGTTGCGGCTGGCCCGGAACACGATCACCAGCGTGATCGCGACGAAGACCAGGAAGATGATGATGTTGAGGGTGGAGTTGCTGCCCTCCACGCCCGCCGCGAGTGTCATTCGACCGGCTCCCCTTCGATCCGGGCGCGGATTCCGTCGGCGACCGGATCGAGCTTCCGGTTGGCGTAGCGCACGTAAAGCCCCGTGATGACGAACGTCGAAACGAACTGCAGGAGGCCGAAGACCAGGCCGACGGTGATGTTGCCGAAGAGCTTGGTGCTCATGAACCCGTGCGCGTAGTCGGCGAGGAGCACGTACAGCAGGTACCAGAGCAGGAACAGCGCGGTCATCGGGAACACGAACACCCGCAATCGGTGACGCAGGTCCGTGAATTCGGGACTCCCCTGGATGCTCTCCCAGTCGGTCTGCGGCTCCGCGCCACCGACGTCGTGTTCGGTGCTGCTCACAGCGGATCTCCACCTTCCCGTTCTCGTACTGGCCGTACTGTTTGAAGCCAACGGACCGTAAAGAGTCGACGGCGTAGTTGGTAAGCCCCCAATCGGGCGCTTGACCTTAAGTAGAAACCTGCCGAGGCATTCGCGCACGATGTCCGGTTGGCGAAACGAAACTCACTCGATCGGGTAAAGAATTTCTGACCGGCTGTCAGATCATCACTTGCGATGCCGGCCGCGGCCGGCGATCCGCGTCTTCTCTTCGGCTTGGCCGAATCGCGCCACCGCGCGGTCGCGCATGAAGCCGAGCGGATCGGGCGCGTGCAGCCGCAGCATGATGTCGTGCACGTGGTCCGGGCGCCCATATCCGGTCACGCGGCTGACGAAGTACGTCGTCACGAACGCGACCGGCACGGTGATCAGCGCCGGCTGGTTGACGAACCACGGCGCCCAGCCGCCGGTGTAGCCGCTCACGACGTTGACGATCAGCGCGGCCAGCACCAGGCCGCCGCCGACGAACATCCCGGCGAGGGCGCCCGGCCAGGACAGCTTGCGCCACCAGATGCCCAGCACCAGCAGCGGGCTGAACGTCGACGCGGCGAGCGCGAACGTCAGCCCGATCGACAGCGAGATGTCCTCCGGCCGCAGCGCGACCGCCAGCCCGATCGGGAACAGCGCGACCAGCCCGGTCGCGACGCGGAAGTCGCGGACGCGGCCGGGCAGCAGGTCGGTCGACACCACCCCGGCGACGCTCACCAGCAGCCCGGACGTGCTGGAGAGGAACGCGGCGAACGCGCCGGCCGCGGTGACCGCGCCGAGGATCTGGCCGCCGACGCCCGGCAGCATCGCCGAGGGCAACCGCAGGATCGCCGCGTCCGTCTTGCCGGTGACCAGCAGCTCCGGGACGTACATCCGGGACAGCGCGCCCAGCAGCGTCGGGAAGAGGTAGAACAGGCCGAGCAGCAGCAGGACGTGCACGGTGGTGCGGCGCGCGGCCTTGCCGTCGGGGTTGGTGTAGAAGCGGACGAGGACGTGCGGCAGGCCCATCGTGCCCAGGAACGTCGCGAACATCAGCGAGTACGTCTGGAGCAGGTCGGTGAGGCTGCCCGACGCCGGGTGCAGCCAGTTCGCGTTCTCCGCGACCGAATCGCTGACCACCGGCACCGGCGTGCCGGCCATGAACTTCAGCTTCGTGCCCTCGGAAACCTGGTGCGGGGCCAGCGGCGTCCAGTGCGTCGGCCCGGCGGCCGGGCCGTTGTCGGTGCGGCCGTAGGCCCAGAGGTAGGTGTCGCCGCGGACGGTCAGGGTGACGTCGGTCTGGACGTCCACTGTGGTGTCGGTGGGGAACACCGGCGGCGCGGCCGCGCCGAGCGGGCGGAAGCCGTCCGGGCCGCCGCCGGCGAAGAAGACCATGCACAGCACGAACGCGGGGACCGCGATCGCGAACAGCTTGAGCCAGTACTGGAAGGCCTGGACCACGGTGATCGCGCGCATGCCGCCGGCGATCACGTTGAACGCCACCAGGACCATCACCGCGACCGCGCCCGCCCACACCGGCACGGGGAGGATCGTCGCCAGGGTCAGGCCGGCGGCCTGCAGCTGCGGGACCATGTAGAGGATCCCGATGAACACGACGAACCCCGTCGAGAACCGGCGGAGGCCCTTCGAGCCGAGCCGCATTTCGACGAAGTCGGGCAGCGTGTACGCGCCGGACCGGCGCAGCGGCGCCGCGACGAAGAGCATCAGCGCGAGGTAACCCGCGGTGAAGCCGATCGGGAACCACAGCGCGTCGGCGCCGTCCTTGAGCACGATTCCGGCGATGCCGAGGAAGGACGCCGCGGAAAGGTACTCACCGGAGATCGCCGCGGCGTTGCGGCGCGACCGGACGGTCCGCCGGGCGACCAGGAAGTCGTGCGTGCTCGTGGCCGAACGCGAAGAGCGGTGACCGAGGAAGAACGTCACCACGGCGACCAGCACTATGCCGGTCACGGCCCACGGGTTCAGCTGCACGGGGGAATCCTCGCACGAGTCGTGCGGAAACTAGTTTTCGATCATGTCCACGAACGCGCGTTCATTGCGTTCGGCCAGCCGGTTGTACCAGATTCCCACGCCGAACAGGAACGGGAACGGCAGCACGCCGAGGATCAGCCAGGCCACCGGGATACCGACCACGCTCAACCGGGAGAACCCGGGCACCAGGTAGAACAACGCCGGTAGCGAGCCGAACACGACCACGACGAGCCCGGACAGCAGCAGCGCCGTCCGCAGCTGGACCTTCACCAGGTGGTCCTTGACGAGCAGCTTCCCCCAGCTGGTCTGTTCTTCCAGCTCGACGCGGGCACGCAGGGTGCCGGAGCCGCGGCGGGGGTCGGCGAGGATCACCCGCTCCCGCTTGGGTTTCGCGTGGTGCTCCGGCTTCGGCGGCGGCTCGTCGTCCGGCGCGGGCGGCAGCGACTCGACGACAGCGCGGTCCGTCGGCTGCGGCAGCGGCCGCTGCTGGCGGAGCCGCCTGCCGAGCGTCGGATCGGGCTCTCGCACGCCGTTCGGCAGGCGCTCGTAGAAGTCGTCGGTCATGACCGGTCCCGGCTCAGCCGTTCCGGCCCGAACCGACCAGCCGGTCCTTCAGCGCGCGGGTGTGCCGCCGGCTGACCGGCAGCACCTTCTCCTCGTTGCCGATCACGACCTGGTAGCCGCCCTGGCCCATCCGCAGCTCGGTGATGAGCGGCAGCGCGACCAGGAACGACCGGTGGATCCGGACGAACCCGGCCTTCTCCCAGCGCTCTTCGAGCTGGGCCAGCGGGATGCGGACCAGGTGGCTGCCTTCGGTGGTGAACAGCCGCGCGTAGTCGCCCTGCGCCTCGACCCAGCGGACCGACGAGCGCGGGATGAGCTTGGTGGTGCCGGCCAGCTCGACCGGGATGACCTCGTCGTCGTTCTTCACGCCCGGTTCGCCGCCCATGGCGCCGGGCGGGGGCGCGGCGGCCGCGGCCAGCTTGTCGAGCACGCGCGAGATCGCGCGGTCGAGGCGGTCCTGCTGGTACGGCTTGAGCACGTAGTCCAGCGCGCCGAGGTCGAAGGCGTTGACCGCCTCCTCGGCGTGGCCGGTGACGAACACCAGCGCCGGCGACGGCCGCAGCGCGGCGAACACCCGCGACATCTCCATGCCGGACAGGCCGGGCATGTCGATGTCCGCGAAGACGGCGTCGACGATCGGCAGGCCGCGGTCCTTGCGTTCGCGTAGCCTCGGGTCGTCGGTGGACAGCAACCGCAGCGCCTCGGACGCGTCGATCGCGGGGAACACCTTCGCCACGTGCGGGCTGTTGCGCAGGCAGTGGACGAGTTCGTCAAGACCGTTCGGCTCGTCGTCCACGGCCAGGACCACGAGCTTCCGGGTGTCATCGTGAGCACTCACAGTGAAACGCATCCTGCCCATTGCCGAGTGCAATGTCCAGCCCCCGTCTGCCTGAAGTGAGAGGGCCCGCGGCCAGCGACCGCGGGCCCTCGTCTCAATGCACGAACGTGAACCAGTTGAGGTTCACGAAATCGGCCGGCTGGCCGCTCGTGAACGTCAGGTAGACGTTGTGCACGCCGGTGACCGCGCTGATGTTCGCCGGCACGGTCCGCCAGCTCTGCCAGCCGCCCGTGTCGCCGAGGGCGAAGCTGCCGATCGGGGCGTTGGACCGGCTGTCGAGCCGCACTTCGACGAGCCCGCTCACGCCGGACGCCGCCCCGGACGCGACCCGGGCCTGGAAGTTCGTCGCCGCGCTGCCTCCGAAGTCGATGTTCGGGTACAGCGCCCAGTCGCCGTTGGCCAGCGCGCCGATGTTCTGGCCGCCCCCGCTGTCGGAGGTGGCTTCGGTGATCAGACCGGACTGCTGGCTGAAGGACTCGGCCTGGATGGTGCTGTACGCGCTGCTCCCGCCGGTGGACGGCGTCGTCGTGGTCGGCGGGGTCGTCGTGCCGCCACCGCCGCCGCGGGTGGTGACGGTGACGTAGTCGACGACCATCGGGCGCCCGGGCACGATCCCCGGCCCCGGCGTGGTGGTGCCGGAGTTGTTGTTGGGGAACGCCCCGCCGATGGCGACGTTCAGCAGCACGAAGTAGCCCTGGTGGGTCGTCATGTTGGCCCACGTCGTGGCGTCGACCTGGTTCTGGCTCACCGAGTGGAACTGCTGGCCGTCGACGAACCAGCGGAACACCTGCGGGCTGGTGCTCGCGTCCCACTCGAAGCGGTAGGTGTGGAAGGCCGACTGGCAGCTGCTGCCCGGGCACGCGCGGTTGGCGGGCAGGCCGGTCGTCTCGTTGCACGGGCCGCCGGGGTTGACGCCGCAGTGCAGGACGCCCCAGACGGAGTTGATCCCGTTGACGTTCTCCATGATGTCGAACTCGCCGATGGCGGGCCAGTTCCACCAGTTGCCGCGGTAGGGGCCGCCGAGGGCCCAGAAGGCGGGCCAGTAGCCGAGCGCGGCGGCGCCGGTGACGTTCGGCATCTGGATCCGGCTTTCGATCCGCATGACGCCGCCGGCGGGCGGCTTGAAGTCGGTGCGCTGGGTCTCGATCCGCGCCGACGTCCAGTTGCCGGCGCCGTCGCGCAACGGCGTGATGCGGAGGTTGCCGGCGCCGTCCTGCGAGAGGTTGCTGGTGCTCGACGTGTAGTTCTGGATCTCGCCGGTGCCCCAGTTCGCGGGGCCGCCGGGGTAGGCGTGACCGGTGTCGATGATCCAGTTCGAGCTCGCGGGCAGCGTGCCGGAGCCGCCGGTGAAGTCGTCGGCGAAGACGGTGGTCCAGCCGGATTCGGGCGGCGGGATCGACGCTTCGGCGGTCAGGGTGAGGGGCACGGTGATGAGCGCGGCGCCGACGACGGCACCGAGGGCGAGTCTTCGGGAGTGGGGCATCGGGTACGACCTCCTTGTCGACCGGATTTGTTGCCGTTCACAACAAAGCCCGTTGACAAGGAGACCTGACCCCTTGTCGCAACTCCAGAGGCGTTACCAGGGTTGGGTGATCCAGGTCACAAAGTCTGCCCGGAAGTGCCCAAACCGGACACTCGGATCAGAGGCCGAACCGAGACCAGGCTGCCTTCTGCGTCACCGCTTCCAGCACCGCCGACGCCGCGGCCGGGGCGCCGATGCCGAGACGCGCGAGCAGGGCCTTCTTCGGCTCCGCCACCGAGATCTCCGCGTCCGGGAAGCGGTCCGTGACGATCTGGCGGAGGCTGCCCAGGCCATCGATCAGCCCCAGTTCGACCGCCTTCGCGCCGAGCCAGACGTCGCCCGTGAACAGGTCCTCCGTGTCCGCCAGGCGGTCGCCGCGGCGTTCCTTGACCCAGTTCACGAACAGCTCGTGGAGCTGGGCGTGCATCTTCTTCAGCCACTCGACGTCTTCCGGCTTCTCCGGCGAGAACGGGTCGAGGCGCGACTTGTTCGCGCCCGCCGTGTGGAGGCGGCGCTCGATGCCGAAGCGCTCGAGCAGCCCCGTGAAGCCGAAGCCGCCGCTGATCACGCCGATCGAGCCGACCATCGATGTGCGGTGCGCGTAGATCTCGTCGGCCGCGCAGGCCAGCCAGTAGCCGCCGGACGCGGCGACGTCCTCGCAGAACGCCAGGACCGGGACGCCCTTCTCGTCGGCCAGCTGGCGGATCCGCTCGGCGACCAGCCCGGACTGCGTCGGCGCGCCGCCCGGCGAGTTGATCAGCAGGGCGACCGCCTTCAGCCGGTCGTGGCCGAACGCCCTGGTCAGGGCCGACTCGACGGCGGCCAGGTTGATCGCGCCCCGGCCCAGCGGTGACGGCGACGGCGTGATCACGCCGTGCAGCTTCACCACGGCCACGACGTCCTTGCGCTCGACCCGGTCGGCGAGCACCGGGATCCGCGAAGCCAGCTTGTCCGTAACGCTCATACCGCCAGGCTAGCGGGATTTTTCGGGGGTCCGGGTGGCGAAGCCCCCGGCCCGGGGCGAAGCCCCGGATGTCACAGCGGGATTCAGCCCATGGGGAGGATGCCGGAGCGCGTGCCGTTGACGCCGTTCACGTCGGCGCCGTTCAGCTGGGCCGGACCGCCCTGGGCCGGGACGTCGGCGTCGGCGTCGGCGCTGTAGTCCGGCATGTTCGGCCGGACGCCCGGGACGAACTTCGGCACCCGCAGCGTCACCTTCATGCCGGCGCCCGGCGCGGTCTCGACCATCACCGCGTAGTCGCTGCCGAAGACCTGCTGCATGCGCTGGCTGATGTTGCCGAGCCCGACGTGCGCGCCGGTGCTGTGCGCGTTCTTGACGTCCCGCAGCCGGCGCGGGTCCATGCCGATGCCGTCGTCCTCGACGCTGATCAGGGCCTCGGTGCCGTGGTCCTGCGCGATCACCGTGACGCAGCCGCCGCTGGGCTTGCTGGCCAGCCCGTGCTTGACCGCGTTCTCCACCAGCGGCTGGATGATCAGGAACGGCACGACGACGCTGAGCACCTCGGGCGCGATCTTCATCCGCACCTCGAGCCGGCCGCCGAAGCGGGCGTTCTCGATGGTCAGGTAGCGGTCGATGTTGCGCAGCTCCTCGGCCAGCGAGGTGAACATGCCCGACGTCCGGAACGAGTAGCGCGTGAAGTCGGCGAAGTCCTGAAGCAGCTCTCGCGCCTCTTCGGGGTCCGTACGGATCAGCGCGGAGATCGTGTTGAGCGCGTTGTAGACGAAGTGCGGCGAGATCTGCGCGCGCAGCGCCTTGATCTCGGCCTGCTGGAGCTGGTGCTTCGACTCGTCGAGCCGCGCCAGCTCGAACTGGGTGCAGACGAACTGGGCGACGGCGTCGGCCATCTGCACCAGCCGCCCGCGGGTGCGGCCGACGACGATCAGCGCCGCCTCGGTCTCGCCCTCGACCAGCAGCGGCACGATGACGGCGGTCTTCATCCGGCAGGTGCCGCGGTGGTTGCACGGCATCCGGTCGTGCGCGACGACCTCGCGGCGGTGCTTGCGGATGGCCGCGCCGATCGCGTCGACGAGGTCGACGTAGTGCTCGTTCGCCTCGCCGTCCCACGACAGCAGCGTGCCTTCGCTGTCGGTGATGCCGACGGCGACGCAGTCGAGCATCTGCAGCAGCTGGGTGGTGATCTTGTCGGCGGCGTCCTCGTCCAGGCCGGAGCGGAGGTTCGGGGCGGCCTTCGACATCCGGTGGACGGCCTGCAGCATGGCGTCCTCCACCACGCTGGCCGGTTTGCGCTGTTTCACGAGCAGCACGATCACCACGATGCCGAGCAGCACCGCCAGACCCCACGGAACGATCTGCGCAAGCGGAAACCCGGACACGGCGTCCATGCTCTGCGCTCGACCAACCGGGTGCAAGGCCTGATCCCACTTTCTGTCCAACTGTGATGACCGAGGGTGGAGCGAACCCTACCGAGAGTCGGAACCGGCCCGGCACGGTCACTGTCCGCAACACGCGGCGGGCGCCCGCTGTTCCACTCCTTCCGGCGAACGGCCAGGAAGAACGCGGTTTCGCCAAGTCCCGATCTTGCGGCGGCGACGCGCGGCGCAGTACGTGCGGCCGAACGGGGGAATCTTTACTTGAGCAGCCGCGACATCCGGCGGTCGGCCAGCGGCTTCCCGCCCGTCTGGCAGGTCGGGCAGTACTGGAACGACTTGTCCGCGAACGAGATCTCGCGGATCGTGTCGCCACAGACCGGGCACGGCAGGCCCGTGCGCGCGTGGACGCGCAGGCCCGAGCGCTTCTCGCCCTTCAGGCGCGCGGCCTTCTGGCCGACCGAGCGCTGGACGGCGTCGGACTCGATCTCGACGATCGCCTCCGCGAGGGTCTCCAGCGCGCCGTCGTCGAGCTTGCCGATCGTCGCGTACGGGGAGAGCTTCGCGCGGTGCATGATCTCGTCGGAGTAGGCGTTGCCGATGCCGGCGATCAGCGACTGGTCGGTGAGCGCCCACTTCAGCCGGGTGTTCTTGCCCGCGAACAGCTCGCGCAGCTGGGCCGCGTCCAGCGAGAGCGCGTCCGGGCCGAGGCGCGCGACGCTCGCGATCTCCTGCGGGTCCTTCACGACCCAGACCGCGAGACCCTTCTTCGTGCCCGCCTCGGTGAGGTCGAAGCCGGGACCGGTCGCGGACTCGAGGTGCACGCGCAGCGAGATCGGGCCCTTGCCCGGCTTGAGCGGCGCCGCGGCCAGGCCGTCGGACCAGCGCAGCCAGCCCGCCCGGGCCAGGTGGACGACCAGGTGCAGGTCGCCCGCGACGACGTCGAGGTGCTTACCGTGCCGGGTCGCGCCGGTGATCTCGCGGCCGTGCAGGTCCGTCCACGGCGGGGTCGCCGTCTTCAGGACGCTCAGGGATGCGACATCGATGCGGAAGATCGTCTGGCCGACCGCGTTCTCACGCAGGTGGTGCGCCAGCGCTTCGACCTCGGGCAGTTCGGGCATGTCCCCAGTCTCACCCTTTCGGCCGTAATCCGGTACCGGCTACTCGACCGGGTGCAGCGGCCCTTCGAAATCGGGCAGTGAGTGCCGCTGGATCGTCTTCGAGATCTTCTTGACCTCGCCCTGCACAGTGAACATGCCGCGGATCGTGCCGACCCAGCGTTCGGACGGCCGGTCGCGGTCGCCGTCGGTCTCCGCGACGACCGTCCACGGGCGGCGCAGGATCCACCGCAGCGGGAAGAACAGCACCACCAGCAGCAGGGCCAGCAGCACCCACGCGGGGATGTTGACCTCGTTCGGCGTCCACACGACCAGGATCACGGCCAGCAGCGCGGTCACCACGATCATCGCGATGCCGGGACCGTAGCTGCCCGCGACGTCGTGCTCGAAGTCGTCGGCCGTCGCCGGTGCGCGCCATTCCATCTGGGCACGGACCACCCAGTCGCGGCCGTCTTCGCCGCGTACCAGCCGGTTCATTCAGTTGCCTCCCGGGGCGCCCGCAGGGTGAGCACGGACAACGTTACCGTGCCCGGGCTCGCCCGCGCGAGGGATGAACCGGACATCCCACCCGGCGAAGTTGATCACTGCTGGTCAGCGGCGGTCGGTGTCGGCTGCGCCGGTTCGCTCGACCCAGTGACGTCGGACGCGCTGCTCGGGCACGGTTTTCCCGAGGTCGGCGTGACCGTCGTCGACGGCTCGGTGCTCCCCGGGTCGTCACCGGTCGGCGCCGGCTTGGTCGGGGCCGTCGTGGTGGTGGCCCCCGGGCGGTCGGACGGCGACAGCTCGGGCGCGTCGGCGCTCTCCGGCGACGTCTCGTCGCTGGTCTTCGTCATCTCCGTGGTCGAGGAGTCGAGCCGCGGCGACGTCGACGAGTGGTCGGGCGTGCTGAACGTCGACGACGTCAGGTCGTCGCGCGGGGTCTCGCCGTTCGTATCCGGCTGCGGCACCGAGCCGGCGTCGCCCACCGGGACGTCGCCCGGCACGGTCGGCACCTCGTTCGCCGCGACCTGCTTGGCGCCGCCACGCTGCCGCGCCGGGACGGCGACCCCGGTGCCGCGGCCGTTGAGCACGCCGATGCCGATCCGGGGGTCCTGCTGCGGCTGCGGGGGCGGCTGGTGGTGCGGCTCGGCGGGCGGCACCACGACCAGCTCGGGCGCGCCGCCGGTCAGCCCGACGTCCTGGACGGCCGTCGACCCGAACAGCACCGGGCCGGCCGCGACGCCCACGGCACCCACGGCCGCGGTCGACGCCAGCGCGAGCCCGATCTTGACCTTGGAGCCGACCAGCACGCCCTTGATCGTCGTGCCGAGCCCGGCCAGCACGCCGCCGCCGCTCGCGGCGGCACCCGCGGCCGGCACCAGCAGCACCAGCACCCCGGCGTGCGCGCGCAGCGACGAGCAGACGTCGCGCAGCTCGTCCTGGGTCGCGCGGCACGACGAGCAGCCGTGCAGGTGCGCCTTGATGCGCTCCGCCTCGGCGCCGGTGACGCTGCCCGCGGTGAACCCGCCGAGCTTCTCGACGACCGCGCGGCACGAATCCGGCCCGCGGTTCACCGAAAGGTGTGCCTGCAAGTACGCGGCGCGCAGGCCCTGCCGGGCACGCCGGGCCAGGGCCGCGGTCGCGTTCGCGCTCAACCCGAAGTGGGTGGCGACCATCGCGGGCTGCTCGCCCTCGACCTCGGTCTGCCACAGGACGGTCCGCCAGCGCTCGGGCAGGCTGGTGAAGGCCGTCGTGATCAGCGTGTGCTCGGCCGTGCGGGCGTGCGTGTCGGCACCCGCGCCGGCGCGGAAGGTCAGCTCGTCGTCGGACACCGGGACGTCGCGGCGGGCGCCGTGCCACTCCCAGGAGACGCGGCGGGCGACGGTGAGGAGGTAGGCGCGGACGTAGTCCCGGGGGCCGGCGCCGCGGCGAAGGGCCTGGAGCACGCGGAAGAACGTCTCCGCGGTGATGTCTTCGGCTTCGGACCGGTCGGAAGCCAGGCTCTGCGCCAGTCTCCGGACGGCGGCGGCGTGCAACTCGAACAGCTCCCCGAAGGCGGCGTCTTCGCCGTTTCGAAGTCGTTGCAGCAGTGCCTGCTCGTCGGATTCCGAGGCCGCTGGTGGCGGCACCGTGCCCAGCTCGGTCATCCGGCCCGGCACCTCCTCCCCGAAGGTCTCCCCATTCGGTCGAATGGGGACACCATACGGAGGGATTCAGCCGTCGTCACCCCTTGTACGCCAGCTGTGACACCGAAGCACCGGGTCAGGGCACTTCGGGACCCGCTCATCGGAGCAGTTTCGGGAGGGTATAGAGTACTCCTCAACAGCAACGCAGTGCGGATGTAGCGCAGCTGGTAGCGCATCACCTTGCCAAGGTGAGGGTCGCGGGTTCGAATCCCGTCATCCGCTCAAGATCGAAACGCCCCTGCTCAGGACATCGAGCAGGGGCGTTTCGCCGTCTCGGGCGGCTCGCGGGTGAGCGCCGTCACACGACTTTCGTTGCTTCTTGGCCGGGTTCGTGCCGGTTAGGCAACTGTCTTCAGCTGGTGTTCCGGCCGCGTTCCCCGATGCCACCTCTTCGGGTGATGCCGGCCGCGGCACCGCGCCGCTGGGCGTTCCTACATGGCGGGGGCCTTGAACGGGTCGTGCTCGGCGAGGAGCTTGTCGAGCCGGGCCTGGTCGACGCGGGAGATCACGGAGGTCTCCTCCTGTCTGTCGCGGACGCACTTGGCGAGCGTGAAGGTGGAGGTGACCAGGTAGAGCGCGCCGAGGGCGAGGAAACCGCGGATCCAGCCGTCGACCGGCAGGTACGCGATGCCGCCGATGACCGCTGCCAGCGCCAGGCCGAACGAGATCGCCGCCTGGATGTAGAAGGCCGTCGTGGTGGGGGACGTCGTTCCGGATTTCGTCATGTGACGAGGGTCTCGCCGGGTCCGGGCGGGTGTCTTGAGCAGTACTACTCAGGCCCGGTTGCGATCGGGCTACAGCTCGTAGACGTCCAGGACCGTCGGGGCCACCGGGGTCAGGTGCGGGTCTTCGCGTTCCGTCACCTGGCCCCGGGCCATGCGGTACACGCGGAACTCGTTGTCGTGCTCGGGGTCCTGGTCGTCCCAGACGTGCAGCAAGCCGTATGAGCCCGCCGCCAGCTCGCCGACCCTGGTGAAGAGGTCGAGCAGTTCCGGGCCCAGGCTGCCGCCGTGCTTGTCGAAGCCGCCGAAGTGCAGCATCGGCATGCCCGCGCTCCAGCGGAGGTCGACCAGGTCGAACTCACCCGCGTCGCGGATCGCGCGGTGCACGCGGTCGACCAGGCGCTCCAAGAGCGCCGCGTCGTCGTCGCCGCTCGCGGTCGCCTGGATGGTCACCCAGCCGTGATACTCGAACACCCGCAGAACGGTAGCAAGAGATCAACGGCGAGCTCAGCGGGCCAGCGCGGACGGCTTCCCGTCGCGGCGCAGGACGTTCGTCAGGACACCTTCGCCGTGCTTTTCGAACGCCGTGACGAGCTTGTCGCCGAACACGCAGAGCGTGCGCTCCCACGGGTGGCCGAGCGTGCCGAACGAGAAGTCCGACGCGAGGAACAGGTGGTAGTCCGCGCGCGGGAACACCGGCACCGGCCAGCGCGCGCCCTCGGTCATCAGGTGCGGGCGGACGCGGAAGGACTGGTGCTGCCAGTGCAGCGCCCACATCCAGCCGTCCGGGCCGCAGACCTCGCGGAACGCGGCGAGCGCGATGGCCGCGACCTGGTGCTCTTCGACGGCGTACGGGCCGAGGCGGAACTCGGCCGACGCGCGGTCCAGGTCGCCCGGCGAGAGGTCCCAGGTCCGCGACGGCGCCGGCTCGCGGAAGCCCGGCCAGGCGTGGGCGTAGGTGCTCGGCCAGAACGCCAGCTTGTCGTACACCCAGTACCAGGCGGGTTCGTCGGCGACGCGGGAGACGGCTTCCCAGGCAGCATTCACTGTTACGACCTCTGACTTCGGCCGGGCACGGAAGAACACGCGAAAGCTTCGTGTTCGCCCTCCGGTTTGTCCAGTCCTCGTCCGCTCGCCGCGAACTGTGTCACTCGACCGGGTGGGTTCTGCCAGATTGTCACCATGCGGGTCCTCTTCGTCCACGGTGCCTTCGTCCGCGACGGCGCCTGGTGGTGGCAGCCGACGGCGGATGTCCTCGCCGGCCGCGGTTTGCGCAGTTCAGCGGTGGTCCTGCCGAGCTGTGAACGCGAGCCGCGCGGCGATCTCCACGACGACGCCGAGGCCGTCCGCGCGCTGCTCGACACCTCCGACGAGCCCGCTCTGCTCGTCGGGCATTCATACGGCGGGATGGTGATCACACAAGCGGGCCACCACCCCGCGGTCCGTCGGCTCGTCTACGTGACGTCGTTCCTGCCGGACGCCGGCGAGGCGCTCGCGGACTTCGGCGGCAGCGAGCCACCGGCGTGGCACCTCAGCCACGGCGACGGCACCGCGAGCGTCCGCGAGGAGTTCGTGCGGCCGTTGTTCGCCCAGGACTTCGACGACCCGACGTACGCCGGTGCCGCCGCCCGGCTCACCCCGCAGAACGAAGCCGTCTTCGGCCAGCCCGTGACAACCGCTGCCTGGCGGGAAGTCCCGTCGACCTACCTCGTCTGCGCCGACGACCGCGCGACGCTGCCGGAGACCCAGCGGCGACAGGCCGCGCGCGCGACCGACGTCGTCGAGCTGCCGGTCGCGCACCACCCGTTCGTCACGCGACCGGAACTGGTGGCCGACGTGCTTCAGACGATGACGTAACCCAGCAGGAACTCCTTGGTCTTGCCCTCGCAGCCGGCGTCGAGCGAGTCGAAGTGGCTCGCGCCCGCGTTGCAGCGGTAGATCGCGCGGGCACCCGCCCAGGACGGCGGGTTCGCGTAGAGGTGGCCGAGCAGGCCCAGCGCCTGCTGGCCCTCGCACTTGCCGCTCTGGTCGGTCGAGGTGAACCAGTCCTTCTGGTCCTTCACCTTGCAGGCGAACAGCTTCCGCGTGCCCGGCTCGGCCTTCTCGACGAGGGAACCGAACACGCCCTCCTTGGTGAACCCGGCCGGCGGGGAGACCTTCTTCGTCCCGCTGAAGTGGCCGCCGTCGGACTGGTGGTAGCGGATCAGCGGCACTTCGGCCGGGTGCGGCTTGTCCGCGGTCGGCGACGACGGTGGGGTGGAACTCGCGGACGTCGGCGGCGTGGGTTTCTTGGTGCTGTGCTTGGTCGTTGTCGTCGGCGTCGCGGAGGACGACGTCGAAGCGGGACCGGCGACGGGCACGGGCGTGGTGCGGTCCGGTTTGAGGAGGAAGATCGCGCCGAGCGCCGCGATCACCGCGACCGCCACCCCGGTCAGGACCAGCGGCAGGCGGCGCTTCTTCGCCGGCCGGCCGTCCACTGTGGCCGGTGGCGGCGTGGCGAGCCACGCGGTCCGCGACGGCGGCGCCGGAACTCCGGTGCGCGCGGTCTCCAGCAGCCGGCGCAGCTCGGGCGCGGTCAGGCGGTCCGAAGTGGACTGGGTGAGCAGCCCGCGGACGGCGTCGGCGAGCGGGCCGCGGGTGCGCTCCAGCACGGGCTGGTCGTACATGATCGCGTGCAGGGTCGCGGCCGTCGTCGTGCGCTGGAAGGGCGCGCGGCCCTCGGCGGCGTGGAAGAGCGTCGCGCCGAGGGACCAGAGGTCCGCCGCCGGCGACGGCCCGGCCCCGGCGAACAGCTCGGGCGCCATGTACCCGGGCGAGCCCATGACGCCGCCGGTCTGCGTCAGCGACGGGTCGTCCAGCGCCCGCGCGATGCCGAAGTCGGCGAGCTTCACGCGGTCGCCGGGCAGCACCATGATGTTGCTGGGCTTGACGTCCCGGTGCACGATGCCCGCGGCGTGCGCGCTCTCCAGCGCGCCGAGCACCTGCAGGCCGAGCGCGGCGACGCGGCGGTTGTCGAGCGGCCCTTCGTGCTCGATGACGTCGGCCAGCGTCGGCGCGACGACCAGCTCCATGACGATGAAAGTGGCGCCCCGCTCGCTGACGACGTCGTACACCGTGACGACGGCGGGGTCGTTGAGCCGCCCGGCCGTGCGGGCTTCGCGCATGACCCGCTCGAGGTTCGTGCCCGGCGGCGTCGCCAGCTCCTTGAGCGCGACCGGCCGCCCGAGCACCGTGTCTTCGGCGCGCCAGACGACGCCCATACCGCCGCGGCCCAGTTCGGCCGAGATCGCGTACCGCCCCGCGACCACTCGCATCGTCGCCCCCTGACGTCCGGGGGCGATGCTAGGGGAGGCGCCGGACGGGCCCGGCGCCTCCCCGGCTCAGGCGGCGTCCCAGAGCGTGAGGAACGCCGAAGCCTCGCTGCGGGCCCAGGGCCGAAGCCGTTCGCGGTCACGCGCGGAGAGCTGGAACTCCTTGCTCCGCCGGACGTCGATCACCAGGGCGTGGCCGCCCGGCAGGATGTCCGGCATCGCCTGCTCCAGCACCCACAGCGCGAGCTGCGCGGAGTCCTTCGTCAACGGCTCCTCCTTGAAGTAGAGCCAGGTCGCGTACCGGCGGCCGTCGCTCTTGCGCAGCCCCATCTGCGGGCTGACGCCGATCTCGAGGTCGCCGATCCGGCAGCGACCGCGCCCGACCTCCACCAGCCGCGGCGACTTGCGGCCGAGGTAGCGCAGCCAGCCCTCGGCTATCGCCGCGTAGTGCGGTTTCGTCCGGTCGTCGGCGGCGTTGACGAGCGCGCGCAACGCGGTCGCGTCCTGCCCCGCCGCCCGCCCGGACCGCACGGCGCCGGCCGCCCGCCGGTAGTAGTTGAACGCGGCCCGCGCCGGATCTTCGTACTGCCGGCGCTGCCGCCGGACGAACGACGACCGCGACGGTCCGTTACTAGCGCTGTAGCCCACGAACGTGGACAGGGTGATGTAGGCCATGGCCCTGCCTTCCTCCATCACGCCACCCGCGGACGCGGGCGGCATCTCCCCTGGACAACGCCCATTTTAGAACATATGTACGACAGTTTCGGCGGCCGAGAAGGTGACTAGCGCACGGAGATTCGCGAATGTGGCAAGCACCGCGGACACAAGAAAACCCGGCTCCGCGAGGGAACCGGGTGGGTACTCTCAAAGTAGTCGACGGTGTCACCGTAAGTCAACCTAGACCAGCTGAAGCTAGTACTCCTCACCATCCGAGAGGCCGCCTGAAACCTCCTGCCGGGTCCGGCATCTGATGTGTCGTGAAGTCGGGGCAACGGAGCTGCCGCCACCAGTGACGTCCGACGCCATCTGCAGCCTTGCCCTGCAGAGCTCCCGCAAGATAGCCATTGGACGGATTGACTACGCCCACAGGCACGTACTCCCTAGCCAAACTCAGCGGAAGCCCGAGGTCAGAATCGTTCGAGATGACCACAGCGGCATCGACGACTCCCCGAAGCACGTCCATCAGCAGGTGAGTCGCGACGTTGACGTCGCTGCCCTTCTCTTCGCGCACCAGTGCGGTCGCCAAGACGATCTGACCGCCGTTGCCGTCTTGCCCGACAGACAACGGCAAGTCACCTGGGTTGTACGACGTCGACGGACGCACGACCTGCGGACGTCCTTTGCGAGGTTGGACAGCGAGCGGGACCTGCTTCGCGCGAGCGACATACTTGCCAAACTCGACGTGATCCACCGCCTTCGTTGCCAACAAAGCCTTCAGATACACGTCTTGATCGACATAAGCTCCTGCGGCTTCAGCGGCATCGATGCGGGCCGTGCAGTAGACAACCCGCTCAACCTGGGCATTCCCCCAGTTGATCCGCTCCGCAATGAGCGCCCTCGCCAACTCCTTCGGCGACAACCACTTCCAGCCGGCGACCCCGCGACCGAACCACCGACGTCCAGAGTAGTAAAGGTTGTATCCGTCGACGTACACGCCAACCCGCATCACGATCCCCCTCCGGCCACTGAACCCCCTCGGTACGCCCCGTCCTCAGGGGCATCGAAGGCCAGACTCCTCACGAACGCGGCGACTCGCTCTGCGTCCGCAGTCGTCAAATCAACCGGCAGTTGAATCTGTACAAGCAGATTCGGACGCAGTGGCATCTGGTAAGACACCATTCTCGGGGTTGCGGCGCTAGCGCCTTCGTCCGGGACTGCGGCTGCTTCTGCCTCATTTGCACTGGCATTGGCCTTATCAGGCCCTCCTGGTCGACGTCGCGATGCCCCTGCGGTACGCCGGGGCCGCATAACCGTCTTCCACGTCTGATCGTTCTCGAGCCACGCCAAGTACATAGCGACAGCGTTTCGGAACCGAGTCTTGTAGGTCGCCAGACTGCCGGACGAGTAGTTCGTACGGTTCAGATTCTCGAACCGACTGAGCGCGTGCTCAACCTCCAGAGTCCTGACATCTACACCGTCAGGATCGTCTTCGCTGGCCAACACCTTGGTGACGGCAACCTTCATGGCATTACCGGTGGAGACGTTGACTTCGCCGCGCCTGACAGCCCAGTCCAAGAATTCAGCAAGGCCCGCACCTGTGGCTGTCCCCATGTCTGTCATGGTCACCTCGCTCGCGCTAGATGCTCCATTGAACCCCAGAAGCCGTCTAAGTGTCAAACAGACATGTCTAACGCATCTTAGACGTCCCTCTGGACGTCAATTGACACGCCTGGAGCGGTGACTAGCGCAAGGTGAAGGTGACGAGGTCCGTCGAGTCGGTGCGGGTGATGCCCAGCCCGTCGAGCGGCCGGGTCAGCACCTGCGCGTACGGGCCGCCGGCCGCCGCGGCCTTCAGCAGCACGACCTGGCCGACGCCGTACTTCCGCAGCACCGCGACGCTGCGGGCGTCCGGGAACGTCTTCGTCGCCCGGACGAGCTCGCCGTACTGCGGGGGCAGCAGGCCGTTGTGGCCGTTGACCAGCGGCGGGAAGCCGTCCGTCGACCACAGCTGGTAGACGTACTCGCTGAACTCGCCCAGCCCCTGCCGCACCGGCAGGATCAGCGTCGGCGGCGGCGAGCCCTGGAACGTCCTGGCCAGGTCCGGCGGGATGCCCGCCGGCGACGAATGGGGTTCGGCCGGCACGCCTTCCAACAGCGCCAGCAGCAGCGTGACGCCGATCAGCGCCCGCAGGTACGGCGCGTCCGGGCGTTCGCGGACCAGTTCGCCCCACCTCGTCACCGCGCCCGCGGCGAGCAGCGCCAGCAGCAGGATCACCCACAGCATCAGCCGGCCCGGCGTGCGCAGCGCGTCCCAGCCCGGCAGGAAGTGCCAGAGCAGGTAGTAGGTGGCGTACCCGCCGAAGAACTGCGAGCCGAGCGCGAACACCGTCACGGCGACCGCGCCGGCGCCGAGCCAGGCCCGCACGCGGACCGGCCACGCGCTGACGAACAGGCCCGCCACCGCGACCACGAGCAGGGCCAGGCCGGGGAACAGCAGCTTCTCCGACGCACCCGTCGCCGACAGCCACCCCGGATCGGCGAACACGCCGCTCTTGAGGTTGAACGGGCCGTGCTGCCAGAACCACGTCTCCGTCGGGGCGGCCAGCAGCCCCTGCGGCGGCGGGGAGAACTGCTGCACCTCATGCCAGGAACGCGTGAAGCCGTACTGGTCGACGACCCGGCGGTACGGGATGGTCATGAAGTAGGTGACGACGGCGAACACCGCGATGCCCGCGCCATCGGCGATCGCCGTGCGCGCTCCGAACCGGCGCCGCTGCCGGACCGCCGTCACGAGCAGAAGCACGCCGACCACCCCGAGCAGGTAGGCGAACGGGAGTCCGATCGCGAACCCCAGGGTGATCTGCCAGGCCGCGATCACCCAGCCGGCGAAGGCCCACCACGGCCGGGACAGCTCGGGCCGCCACCCGTGCCGCAGCGAGAAGCCGTGCCCCCGGGCGAGCGCGAACAGCGCGAGCGCGATCCCGCCCGTGGACAGGATGTTGAGGTGGCTGGCGTGGCTCAGCCGCCACGGTGCCCAGGCGAACGCGAGGCCGGCCAGCACCGCCGCCGGCCAGGTGCCGCCGAGCTGGCGGACGAGCACGTACGCACCGGCGTAGGCGAGCGCGCCCGCGATGAGATAGGCGGCGTTGTAACGCAGGAGCGCGGCGTACGGGCCGTCGCCGAAGAAGCTCAGCGGGAGATAACCGAGCAGGGAGTCCGAAAAGGCGTAGCTGCCGGTCGCCGGGAACAGCGTGTTGCCCGTCCAGAGGTCCCCGCCGGAGGTGAGGAAGTGGTGCTGCCACGCCAGCTGCCAAGCCTGCAGCAGCGGGTCGCCCGGTTCGCCCGCGACTGTCGACTTCGGATGGAGCACGACCGGGAGGTTGAACACCGCGGCGAGCAGGAACCCGGTGAGCACGGCGAAAACGCCTTCCCGGGCGCGCCCGGGACCGGTGCGCACGCGGGCCACGACGGCCCGCGGCCGCTCGTCGGTGATCAACGACGTCCCCTCTCGATCGCCTCCCCCGTGCTCGGTGCCCACGAGAAGGACTCCCGAAACGGCGCCGCGTGCGCTACGTTGCCGATCAACTTCAAAACGCAACCTCGCAGGTCGGCCGCGCGTGCCAGACTGATGCCCCGAACGGTGGATGGGGGTCTGAACCATGAGCTGGCAGGAAGAACTGCGCCGTCTCGACGCGGACCTGGCGGCCGGCCGGATCGAACCCGCCGCGCACCGCAAGCAGCGGGAAGAGCTGCTCGCGCAGGCGTCCGGGTCCACCGTGCCGTCGCCGGTGCCCGCGCCGCTGCGCCGTCCCTCCTGGCACAGTGCCAATCCCGCCGCCAACCCCGCGGCGCACCCGGTGCCGCCGGTCAACCCGGTCACGTCGCCCCCGCCGGCCCCGCCGCCGGCGCGCGTCGAGGTGCCGTGGGCGCGGCCGCCGAAGCAGCCGGCCGGGCCGCGCTCGTTCCAGACGCCCGCGACGCACGCGGTGCCGCCGATCCCCGACCACATGACGACCGCGCCCAGCCCGGCCGACATCACCCCGACCCGGTACCTGGCCGTCGACGGGCAGGTCCCGGGCGCCGCGGCGGCGAGCCGGTTCCCGCCCATCGACCCCGGCGGCGCCCCGCCCGCGGGCCAGGACCCGGACGACGCGCGCGGCAAGCACCGCTGGAACGACCCCACCCGCGGCCGGCCCACCTGGCTGTTCGTCGGCCTCGGCGTGCTGCTCGTGCTGGTCATGGTCGTCGGCGTCACGATGTGGCTGGGCTCGGACGACGAACCAAGCGGGCAGGCGAGCGGGCCCGCCACCATGCCGAGCACGTCGGCCTCCGGGCTGCTCGGCGGCGTCGAGGACCGGCTGCCGAAGCTGCCGGGCACGCAGAACTCCGACAACTCGACGATGTCGCTCGACCGCGCGGTCGAGCTCGGCATCTTCGCCCGGCCCACGGCCGACGTCCTGCGCCGCAACGGCGCCACCGAGGTCGTCTTCCGCGGCTCGGCCGTCGCGGCGGGCAGCAACCTGCTGATGGTCGTGCCGATGCCGGGTCCGGCGAACGCCGAAGCCGCCGTGGAAGCGCTCTACACCACCGCGCTCTCCAACGGGTTCAACGCCGTGCAGTCCGACCTGCGCACCGCCGTCGCCACCACGGGCGACACGCAGGTCAGGGCGACCTGGTACACCTCCGGCGGCATGGTCGTGAACGTCGGCGTCTCGCAGACCCAGAAGCTCGGCGACGAGGCGCTCACCGCCCGGCTGGGCCAGGTGCTGGAGGACCTGCGCGCGGTCCTGCCGCCCGGCTGATCCGGGCACCGCGGGCACATCGGCCGGGTGCCGGTCACGAAACGACCCTCGGCCACGGCACCGGTCGGCGCTGCGTGCAGAATGTGCGTGAGTCTGCGAGCACGGGTTTGCGACGAGGAAGGGGGGCAGGTTTGTCCTGGCAGGAGGAACTTCGCCGGTTGGACGAGGAGCTGGCCGCCGGCCAGATCTCGGCCGACGACTACCGGGCTCGACGAGACGCCGTGCTGTCCTCCGCGGTGAACGGAGAGCCGCAGCAGGCCCCGCAGGGCGCTTCGTCGGCCGACAGCACCCAGATCATCACCCCGGTCAGCCCGCCGCAGGGGCAGCCGCACCAGCAGCAGCCGGGCGGCGCCGAAGCGGACCGGACGCAGATCGTGAGCAGCGCCGACGCCTCCGGGGGCGCCGAGCGCACCCAGGTCGTGTCCGGCATGCAGCAGCAGCCGCCGCCGTACCAGCCGCCGTGGTCGGCGGACTCGGCCGAGCGCACCCAGGCCGTGCCGGGCGTGCCCCCGCAGGCGGTCGCCTCCGGTGGCCTGCGGCCGGGCGGCCCGACCTCGGGCGGCTTCCCGCAGCAGCAGCCTCCGCAGCAGCAGCCGTGGAACACCGGCGGCAACGCGGCCCCGCCGTGGGGCGCGAGCGAGTACCCGCAGATGGCGCCGGGGCCGGAGTGGGTCAGCCAGGGTCCGGAGACCTTCGAGACGACTTCGTCCGGCGGCAAGAAGAAGGCCGTGATCGCCATCGTCGCCGTGCTGGTGGTCGCCGCGCTCGGCGTCGGCGGCTGGCTGATCTTCGGCAACGGTTCCGGCGGCCAGGAGAACCCGCCCGTCGCGAACTCGTCGTCGCCGCCCGCGCCGACCAGCACGGTCCGGCCGAAGGACGACCTGGAGATCGCGAAGCTCCCGGCCCCGCCCGGCGAAAAGACCGATATCCAGACGTTCGCGGACGTCGAGCGCGCCGGGTTCCTCACCCCGGAGGAGAACGCCGTCTACAAGACCGCGGGCGCCTCGAAGGTGCGGATGGCCGCCGCCGGGCTCCCCGACACGGTCAAGGCGCTGGTGCTCACCGCGCAGACGTCGTCCAGCAGCGCCGCGACCGTGGCCCGCGACGACCTGGCCGAGCTCCAGACCAAGTTCACGATGAAGCCGTACACCGGTGACGTGCCGGACGGCGTCAAGGCGTCGCAGTTCGCCAAGTCGGCGGACTTCCCCGCCGTGATCCGCGCGCACTACGTGCACAAGGGCACGCTCGTGCGCATCGAGGTGTCCGGTTCGGACCTCGCCAAGATCAGCGGCGTGTTCGACGACATCCTGGCGGCCCAGCTCGCGGAGCTGCCGGCCAATGGCTGAGCGCGCCGGCCGGGTGACCACCGCCTGCACGGTGGTCACCCGGGCCGGCCTGCCGTCGGCGCGGGTGCTCGCCCGGACCTACCGGGCGCACCACCCCGGCCACGGGTTCCTCGTCCTCGTCGTCGACGGGACCGGCACCACCACCGAGGACGGCTGCCGCGTCGTCGGCGGCGACTGGCTCGACCTCGACCGCGACGAGTTCCACCGGATGGCCACCTGGTTCTCCGCGTCCGAGCTGGTCGAAGCGGTCAAACCCCTGCTGCTGCACCAGCTCCTCGAAGACGCCGATGTCGCGGTCTACCTCGGCTCGCAGATCCGGGTCTTCGCCCCCTTCGCCGAGCTGACCGCGCAGGCCGCCGAACACGACGTCGTGCTGGCGCCGCGGGTGCTCGCCCCGCTCCCGCAGGACGGTCTCGAACCCGGCCGCAGCGCTACGGACAGCGCTTTCCACGACGACTTCGTCGCGGTCGGCAAGGGCGCGCGCCCGTTCCTGATCGCCTGGGCGGACGGCCGCCGGTACGCGCCGGTCCCGCCGCCTTCGCACCCCTCGCCGCCGGTCGAGCACTTCTTCGACCGCGTCCCGGCGCTCTACCGCAACGTCGTCACGCGCGACCCCGGCGTGGCCGCCGGCTTCTGGAACCTCCACGAGCGCAAGCTCGCCGAGGGCCCGGACGGCGGCGTGACCGCGGGCGGCTTCCCGTTGCGGTTCTTGAACTTCCACGGCTTCGACCCCGACCGGCCGTGGCTGCTCAGCAGCCAGTGCCCGGTGCGCCCGCGGGTCGTCCTCTCCGCGGATCCGGTGCTCCGGAAGCTGTGCGACGAGTACGCCGCGGAGCTGGCCGAGGCCGGGCACACCGACGAAGAAGTCCCGTACGGCTTCGACAAGCTTCCCGACGGCACGCCGCTGACCACGCCGATGCGCACGCTCTACCGCGACACCTGGCTGCGGGCGCACCGCGCGGCGACGACCCCGGCGCAGTTCGCGCCCACCGTCGTCGACGAGATCCCACCCCCGCCGTTCGGCGACGACCGCGGCGCGGCCTTCCGCGACTGGCTGCGCGCTCCCGGCTCCCCGATGGCCCGCTCGGCCGGGCTGAGCAGGCTCGCACTGTGGCTGTGGGCGAGCCGGATCGACTTGCAGACGGCGTTCCGCAAGCCGGAGCACGCGGACGGCCCGGCCTTCCGGCAGTGGTGCGCGACGCACGGGATCGACGAAGGCCTGCTGCCCGGCTGGGCGCTGCCGACCGAGCCGCCCCCGGTGGCCGGGCCGGTCGACGAGTTCGGCGTCAACGTCTCCGGGTACCTCACCGCCGAGCTGGGCCTGGGCGAGATGGGCCGGATCGCGCACCGCGTGGTCGCCGCCGCGGGGATCCCGGTGGTGTCGGTCGTCGAGTCGCGGTCGCTGTCCGCGGCGGTCCGCACCGGACTCGCCGAGCCGGACACCGTGAGCCGGCCGCGGTTCCCGGTCAGCATCCTCGCGGTCAACTCCGACTACACCGGCCTGCTGCTGGACAGCCACCCCGAGCTCGGGCACCGGCGCTACCGGATCGGGCTGTGGGCCTGGGAGCTCGAAGACTTCCCGACGTCGATGCACGGCGGCTTCGACCTGGTCGACGAGGTGTGGGCGATCAGCGACTTCACCCGCCGCGCGATCGAGCCCCACTCGCCGGTGCCGGTGAAGACGTTCCCGATGCCGGTGCTCGACCCCGGCGTGCCGGAGCGGGTCCCGCGCAAGCCGGGCGACCCGGTCCGGTTCCTGTTCGCCTTCGACTTCAACAGCACGGGCCAGCGCAAGAACCCGTGGGGCGTGGTGACGGCGTTCCGGCGCGCGTTCCCCGGCCGCGACGACGTCCGGCTGGTCATCAAGGCGACCAACGGGCACCTGCACGCGGCCGCCGTCGAACGGCTGCGGTACGTCATCGGCGACGACAAGCGCATCGACCTGCTGGAGGCCTACCTCAGCCTCGAAGAGCTGAACAGCCTGTACGCGACGAGCGACGCCTACGTCTCCCTGCACCGCAGCGAGGGTTTCGGGCTGACCGTCGCCGAAGCGATGGTGCGCGGGCTGGCCGTGATCGCGACCGACTACTCCAGCACCACGGAGTTCTTCCACGACGGCACCGGCTGGCCCATCCCGTACCGGATGGTCGAGGTCGGCGAGGGCTGGGCGCCGTACCAGCCCGAGGGACTGTGGGCCGACCCCGACCTCGACGCCGCCGCGAAGGCCATGCGCGAGGTCGCGGACGACCCCGCCGAAGCCCGGCGCCGGGGCGAGGCCGCCCGCGCCCACGTGCTGCGCGTCCGCTCGATGGACGTCGCCGCCGCGTGGGTCGAAGCGGAGCTTCGGGCCGCGTACGTGAGTTGGCGCCGCCGCGATCCCGGCGAGGCCGGCCACGGGCCGGACTCCCCGCTGGCCCGCGCCGAAGCCGCGTTGCAGTGGCAGCCGGATCCGGACAGCCCGCACCGGTTCCCGCTGGCCCCGGTGTTCCGCCGCGCGGTCCGGCGAGCGCTGAGCCACTACGACGGCACCCAGCGCCGGATCCTGCGGACGCTCACCGAAAGCACCGGCGAGGCGATCAGCGGGCTGGCGGGCACGATCGACGAGAAAGCCACCGCGCAGGACCGGCGGCTCGGTATCCTCGAGGCCGAGCTCGCCCAGCAGAACGCGCGCATCGAGCGGCTCGAGGCGCGGCGTTCCGACGACCCCCGGCCGCCGGCATGACCCAGCAGAAGACTTCCCAGGCCCCGCGCTCGCTGCCCCCGGTGCACGAGGCCTTCCTGCCCCGCGAACACGCCCTGCACCGGCCGCGCCACGGCCGCCGCCAAGCCGTCGCGCTGGCGTGCGCCGCGGTGTTCTTCGCGACGCCGGTGCTCGCGTCGATCGCCGGGGTGCACCCCGGCCAGTTCGAAAACCGCGCGCTGACGGAGTTCCCGAGCATCGGGCAGGGCTGGTCGTTCTTCCCGCAGCTGGGCCAGTGGGCGACCGACCACCTGGCCTTCCGCGAGCAGGCCGTGCACGCGGCCGACGGCATCAGCCGGGGCGTCTTCGGCGAAGCCCCGCCGCTGGGCGGGCAGCCGCAAGCACCCGAGGGCCCGATCCCGGCGCAGCCGAGCACGCCCGCGCCGGTCGTCAACTACCCGAAGGTCCTCGAGGGCAAGAACGGCTGGCTGTACCTCGGCGACGAGATCGCCAGCCACTGCAACCTCAGCAAGCCGCTGGACCAGACCATGGCGGAGCTCGACCGGCTGCGCGACGGCGTGCGCGCGTCCGGCCGCCAGTTCGTCGTGGTCATCGCGCCGGACAAGACGACGATCGCGCCGGAGTACCTGCCGTCGACCTACGCGGGCAAGGACTGCCGCGAGCGGACCGCGGCCGAGTTCTGGCAGCGCGTCGACGCCGACAACGCGATCCTCGACCTGCGCGCCGGGCTGGAGTCGCAGGGCCGGGCGGTCGGCGCGCCGGTGTACGGGCCGCAGGACGCGCACTGGTCCGACGAGGGCGGCATGCTGATGGCCCGCTCGCTGGCCGAGGCGATGAGCCCGGGCAGCACCGCGTCCTGGGTGATCAAGCCGAGCGACCCGTGGCAGCTGGCGGCCGACCTGCCGCCGCTGATCGGGCACACCGGCCAGACCAGCGGGCGCCACTACGAGGTGCTGACCGACGGCAAGCGCGACCAGACGCGGGAAGTCCTCAGCGACCTCAAGGCCCCGCTGAAGCTGCAGTCCGCCACCGGCACCGGCACCTACCAGGGTTCGGTCGCGCTGCTCGGCGACTCCTTCACCTACCGCGCGCTGCCCTACCTCGCCGCGACCTTCGGCCAGATGACCGCCCAGCACCACAGCGCCCTGCTCGCCGACACCGGCAAGACCGTCGGCAAGATGTTCGCCGACAACAAGGTGGTGGCGATCGAGGTCGCCGAGCGCACCCTCGCGTCCGGCAACTTCGGCCTGCTGGCCCCGCAGGTCGTCGACAACATCCTGGGCGAGCTCGCGGCCCGCCCCCTCCGCTGACCCACTGACAGATGGACCACCGCATGTCTCACGCCCGTGTCGCGGACGCTCTCGACCGCCTGGAGCAGCACGCCAACCTGCACCTCCCGCTGCGCCGCGGTGACCTGCTCGGCCGGCTCGCGCTGCGGTTCCTCTGGCGGCGCCAGCTGAAGTGGCAGATCGAGACGAACCTGGCGGCCCGCGACGCGGTCAGCGCGTTGTCCGACGAAGTCCGCGCCGCCGAAGGCCACTTCCAGCGCTGGCTGGGCGAACGCGGCGAGCTGGTGCGCGCCGAGTCGCTGCACCGCGAGCTGGAATCGCTGTACCGCAACGACCAGAACCTCGCGGCCGGGCTGAACCAGCGGCTCTACAGCGCGGTCGGGGGGCTGCAGGCCCAGCTGTCCGGCCTGGCGCTGCAGGTCACCGAGTCGGCGGAACACTCCGGCGGCGTCGAGGCCCGGCTCAAGGAGCTGGAGACGCAGCTCGAGCGGCTGCTGGCCGCGGCGGAACAGGTCCGGCTGCGGAACGTGCAGGTCGACCTGCTCCTCGACCGGTCCCGCCGGGAAGCCGAGACCCCTGAACCCGTCGCTTCGGTTCCCGACCGCGACTCGTTCCTCGAGATCGCCGTGGAAGCCCTGCTCGACGGGTCCGCCGAACGCGCGCGGGACGCCGTGCGCGCGTACCTGCCGGTCATCGAGGAGGCCCGGAAGGCCGGCGCCACCGGCGCGGTGCTGGACATGGCCCCCGCCCGCGGCGGCTGGCTGGAGGTGCTCGCGGCGGCGGGCGTCCGGTACCGGACGGCGTCGCAAAACGCATTGGTGCGCAAGCAATGCGCGGCCGTCGACGTCCAGGTGACCGACGCCGACCCGATGCGCCTGCTCGAAGAGGCGACGCCCGGTTCGCTCGGCGCGATCACCGCGTTCCGGTTCGCCGAACGGCTCGAACCGGCGGCGCTGGCGCGGTTCGCCGAGCTCGCGGCCACCGCGCTGCAGCCGGGTGCGCCACTCGTCGTCGAGACGCCCTTGGCGGGCCCGGACTTCCACCTCGACCCCTTCGCGCAGCGCCCGGTGCACCCGGACTTCCTGCGGTTCCTCACCGAGGCCGCCGGCTTCTCGCACGTCGAGGTCCGGCAGCCGGGCGAGGCGGACATCCCGGTCACCGCACCCGGCGGGCGGGAGCGGTACTGCCTGCTCGCGTGGCGGTGACGGCCGTGCGCCACCGGATGTGGACGCCGCTGCCGCCCGAGCGCAGCGGCATCGCCGACTACAGCTTCGAACTGCTGGAGACGATGGCCGGCATCGCGGACGTGTCCGCCGTCGGCCGGTACCCGCGGGAAGCCCGCTCGCCCGTACCGCTGCTGGGCCCGGACGACGTCGACGACGCCGAGGACGCCATCGACATCTACCAGATGGGCAACAACACCGAGTTCCACGAGTGGATCTACCACCGGGCGCTCGCGGTGCCCGGACTGGTGGTGCTGCACGACCCGTCGCTGCTGGACTTCTCGCTGAGCTACCACGGCGGCATCGAGTCGACGGCGTTCAAGGACGAACTGGCCTACGCGCACGGCCCGATCTGGGGCGACCCCGCGGACCCGGCGCTGGTGCTCGGCTGGCCCGCCGTCGACGTCGACGGCGTCAAGCACCTCGACCGGCAGACGATGAGCCTGGAACGGCGGATCGTCTCGGCCAGCCGCGGGGTGCTGGTGCACGACCCGTTCCGGGCGCGGCACCTGCGGGAGCGCTACCCCGAGGTGCCGGTGTTCACCGTGGCCTCGGCCGCGCCGGTCATCGACGACGACCACAAGCGCCCCGCGGTCCGGGCCAAGCTCGGCTGGTCCGACGACGACGTCGTGTTCGGCATCTTCGGCGGCTTCACCGCGATCAAGCGGATCCGCGTCGCCGTGCTGGCGTTCGCGCAGGTCCGGCGCCGCTGGCCGCAGGCGAAGCTGCTGATCGTCGGGCACGCGCGCGAAAAGGACATCGAGGCCGACGTCCACCGCGCGATCGCCGAGCTCGGCGTCGGCGACGCGGTGCGGATCATCCCGAGCCCCGACATCGAGGAGTTCCAGGACCTGATCGTCGCGACCGACGCGCTGATCGGCCTGCGCTGGCCGACCGCGGGCGAGACGAGCGCGGTGATGATGCGCTCGTACGGCCTCGGCCGGCTGTTCATCACCAGCGACCTGCCGCAGCACCGGCACTACGACCGGGAGTTCTGCCGGCTGGTCCCGATCGACCCGCGGCGCGAAGCCGTCGAGCTCGTCGCGCACCTCGAACGGATCGTCTCCTGGCCGGAGGAAGCGCGCGAGGCGGGCCGCAAGGCGCGCGAGTGGGTTCGGCAGAACGCGTCCTGGCCGGTCGTCGCCGCGGCGTACCGCGACGCCGCCGAAGCTGTGCGCGGGCCACTGCCGCCGCCGGTCAAGCCGTCGCGGGACCGGCCGGGGATCAACATGTTCGGCGACGTCCGCGCGGCTGGCGTCAGCGCCGACGCGACCCGGCGGCTGGCGACCGTGCTGGCCGAGCGGCTGCCCCGGACGACGTTCACGGAGTTCAACACCCGCGTGCCGGACCGGCCGTACGACGTCCCGCGCGAGCTGGCCGACCTGCGCAGCGGTAAGGACTACGCGGCCGACCTGTGGCTGGTCGACGCCGCCGAGTTCCCGTTGATCCCGAAGCACTCCTTCGACCGCTACACGATCGCGCGGTGGACCGGCGAGCTGCCGGACGTGCCCGCGACCGGGCTCCCCCAGCTGTCCGATGTGGACGAACTGTGGGTGCCGTCGGCGCTGGCCGCCGGCCTGCTGCGCGGGAGCACGGACGTCCCGATCACCGTGGTGCCGAAGGTGGTTCCGGCCGCCGACGGCGCCGGCGACCGCGCGCGGTTCCGGCTGCCCTCGGACGAACTCGTCGTGCTCACGACGTTCCACCCTTCGTCGGATCTCGAACGGAAGAACGTCCGAGGAGCGCTCACGGCGTTCCGGCGGGCGTTCCCGGCGGGCGGGGCGCACCTGGCCGTGGCCGCGATCGACCTCGACGTCGAATCCGAGACGGCGGCGTGGCTCGACCGCGAGGTCACCGCCCTCGGCGGCACGCTGCTCGGCGGCAAACTGTCCGAAGTGGACCGTGGGCTGCTACTGGCGTCGTGCGACGTCTACCTTTCGCTGCACCGGTTCGAGACGTTCGGGCTGGACCTGGCCGAGGCGATGGCCCGGCGCAAGCCCGTGGTCACCACCGGCCACGGCGGCAACCTCGACTTCATGCCGCCGGGCACGGCCGCGCTCGTGGGCTTCGAGACGTACGTCGCGAAGGACGCCGAACCCGGCTTCACCAACGGTTTCACGACGTCGTACCCGCTCGGGCACCCGTGGGCGGAACCCGACGTCGACCAGGCCGCGCAGTGGTTGCGCACGCTCGCCGGGAACCCCGCGTTGCGGACGTCGATGGGCGAGCGGGCCGCGGCCGCCGTCGAAGCCGTGTGCGGGCCGGACGCGGTCGCGGACGTCGTGCAGCGGCGGCTGGCGGCCCTGCCGAAGTAGGGCTCAGCCCCGCCGGGCTTCCAGCTCGGCGATGCGGCCGGACGCGGCCGCGAGCTGCGCCTCCAGTTCGGCGACCCGCGCTTCCAAACCCGCGGTGTAGCGGGCGCTCCGCGTGCGCTGCCGCTCCTGCTCGGCGCGGGCCTGCTCCAGCTCGGCGAGGTAGTCGGCGGCGCGCCGGTGCGTCTCCTGCAGCTCCCGCAGCTCGGCTTCCATGCGGCGGGCGTAGCCGATCTCGGCCGCGCGGCCGGTACGCAGTTCCTCCAGCGCCTTGGCCTGCTGCAGGACGTCGTAGCGCTCGAAGTCGTCGAAGACGTTCGCGGGCGCGGCGAGCCGTTGGAGCGCTTCGGCGTCGTCGGACTGCGCGTAGAAGCGGTTCAAGCCGTCGAAGAGCCCGCAGCGGTAGCCGGCGTCGAGGAGCATCGGCTCCCACTCGGCGTGCGTCTGCGTCTCCGCCCCGGGCTCGGTGGCCTCGACGACGAGGACCCGCGGCCGGTGCCGCGTCCAGTCGCCACCCTCGATCACCGCGCGTTCGGCGCCCTCGACGTCGATCTTGAGGAAGTCGACCGCACCCGGGTGCTCGTCCAGGACGGCGGCCAGCGTCGTCAGCTCGACCTCGACGGTGTTCACGCGCCAGCCGCGGTCCTCGCGGTACCGGCCGGCGAGCCCGTCGTCGAGCGTCGACCAGCCCCACTCGTTCTCGACGACGTGCAGCTTCGCCGTGCCCGGGCGCGCGCCGACGGCGACGTCCAGCGTCAGGTCGTCCGGCCGGGCCGCACGCAGTTCCTGGGCCTTCGCCGGGATCGGCTCGATGTTGATGCCGCGCCAGCCGAGGTCGTAGAAGTGCTTCGTCACCGACGCGACGAGCGGGTCCCCGGCGCCGATGTCGACATAGCGACCGGTCTCCTGCCCCGCGAAGACGCGCGCGAGCACCACGTCCTCGGCCTGCTGCGCGTAGCTGATCATGGCAGCGAGATGCCGGCCTTCCCCGCTTCGAGCTTCAGGTCGTGGTCGACCATCATCGCGACCAGGTCTTCGAAGCCGACCTCCGGCTTCCAGCCGAGCTCGGTGTGGGCCTTCGTGGCGTCGCCGACCAGGAGGTCGACCTCGGCGGGCCGGAAGAACCGCGGGTCCTGCTCGACGAACCGCTCCCAGTCGTCGAGGCCGGCGTGCTTGAACGCCAGGTCGACGAAGTTGCGGACGCTGTGCGTGCGCCCGGTCGCGACGACGTAGTCGCCCGGCTCGTCCTGCTGCAGCATCTGCCACATCGCGCGGACGTAGTCGCCGGCGAAGCCCCAGTCGCGGCGCGGGTCGAGGTTGCCGAGCACCAGCTTTTCCTGCAGCCCGAGCTTGATCCGCGCGACGGCGTTCGTCACCTTGCGCGTCACGAACTCCATGCCGCGGCGCGGGCTCTCGTGGTTGAAGAGGATGCCCGAGCAGGCGTAGAGGCCGTAGCTGTCGCGGTAGTTCACGGTGATGTCGTGCCCGAACACCTTCGCGACGCCGTAGGGCGAGCGCGGGTAGAACGGCGTCTGCTCGGTCTGCGGCGACTCGCGGACCTTGCCGAACATCTCCGAGCTCGACGCCTGGTAGAAGCGGATCGGGTTGTTCTGGCTGCCGCCGACCATCCGGACGGCGTCGAGCAGCCGCAGCACCCCGAGGCCGGTGACGTTCGCGGTCAGCTCGGCCTGCTTGAAGCTGAGGGCGACGAAGGAGATCGCGCCGAGGTTGTAGACCTCGTCGGGCTGCACCTGCTCCAGGACCCCGACCAGGCTGGAGAGGTCCTGCAGGTCACCCTCGACGATCTCGACGAACGGGTAATTCGTGCGGATCATGTCGATTCGGGGGTTGTTCTGCCCCTTGACCAGGCCGAAGACCTCGTACTGCTGCTCGTGGAGCAGCTCGGCGAGATATTGGCCATCCTGACCGGTGATTCCGGTGATCAACGCACGTCGCACCCGCTGAGGATAGCCGGGTAGTAACCGTCACTTAGCCCGAAGGTGTGACTTCGGCCGTGTCGGTGAACGCCGTCCCACTCCCGCACGCCTTCTGAGCAGAGCATCGGCCCGGAGAGGAGGCACCATGATCTGGATTTGCCTGGTGAGTGTCCTCGCCGTCGTGTTCCTGGTCCGGGCGTTGCGCGTGGTGCGCCGGGTCAGGCGGAGTGACGTGGGGTGACCAGCCCCGACTCGTAGGCCAGCACCACCAGCTGCGCCCGGTCGCGCGCGCCGATCTTCGTCATGATGCGGCTGACGTGGGTGCGGGCGGTCGCGGTGGAGATCACCAGGTGGGCCGCGATCTCGTCGTTCGACATGCCGCCCGCCACCAGGCCCAGCACCTCGCGCTCGCGGTCGGTGATCTCGCGGACGGCGCTGGTGTCGATGCGCCGGTTCTCCGGGCGGCCGACGAACTCCTGGATCAGCCGGCGCGTGACCGTCGGCGCCAGCAGCGCCTCCCCGCTCGCCACGACCCGCAGCGCGCGCAGCAGCTCGACCGGTTCGGTGTCCTTCAGCAAGAACCCGCTCGCGCCCGCGCGCAGGGCTTCGTAGACGTACTCGTCGACGTCGAAGGTGGTCAGGACCAGCACCTTCGTCCCGGCGAGGTCGGGGTTCGCGGTGATCCGGCGGGTGGCTTCGAGGCCGTCGACCCCGGGCATCCGGACGTCCATCACCACGATGTCCGGCTTGTGCTCGACCGCCCCGGCGACGGCCTGTTCGCCGTCACCGGCCTCGCCGACGACCTCGAAGCCGTCTTCGGTCTCCAGCAGCACGCGGAACCCGGCGCGGACCAGGACCTGGTCGTCGGCCAGTAGGACGCGGATCATGCTTCCCCCTCGATCGGTAGTTCGACGCACACTTCGAAACCGCCGTCGACCGGCCCGGCGGTGCACCGCCCGCCGAGCGCGGCGGCGCGTTCGGACATGCCCCGCAGGCCGTGACCCGGGGTCGGCCGGGTGGTGCCGCGGCCATCGTCGCGAACTTTCATGACGAAAGAGCCGGGTTTCCGCGCGAACCGGACGTCGACGTGTTTCGGCTGGTCGGCGTGCCGGACGACGTTCGTCAGCGACTCCTGCAGGATGCGGTACGCGGCCGCGTCGACGGGCGCCGGGAGGTCGCCCGCCTCGCCGTGGACGTCGACCGCGAGCCCGGCGTCGCGCGCGTGGTCCAGCAGCTCGGCGGCCTGCGCGAGGCTCGGCGCGGGTGCCTTGTCCTCGCCCGAGCGCAGCACGGCCAGCGTCGCGCGCAGGTCGTTGAGCGCGGACGCGCTGGCCGCCTTGATGTTGAGCAGCGCCTCTTTCGCCTGCTCGGGCCGCCGGTCGGCGACGTGCGCGGCGACGCCGGCCTGGACGTTGATCATGGCGAGGCTGTGCGCGACGACGTCGTGGACCTCGCGGGCGATCCGCAGCCGTTCCTGCTCGGCGAGCCGGTGCCGGTGCTCGTCGGCCTGCTCGCGCCGGGCGGCGAGCGCGTCGAGCTGGTACCGGACGGCGGTCCCGACCCCGATGACGGCGGTCAGCCAGACGACGAGGAACGCGGCCCCGGCCGCCAGCGCGAACGACCTGGTCGTGACGACATGCACGACGTAAGCGGCGGCCAGTGCCGACGCGCCGGTGATGCCCGCGGTGAGCGGCCCGCGCTGCCGGGTCAGGACGAACAGCGCGATGGTCGGTACCAGGATGACCGGCCCGCCGGGCAGGCCGGAGGCGTAGTAGCCGAACGCGGAGGCGGCCGTCGCCAGGAAGAGCGTCAGCGGGAAGCGGTGGACGAACAGCAGCGTGAGGACGGTCGCGGCGAGCCACGCGGCGCCGAGCGGCGTCAGCGGCGACGCCCCGGGCTGCCATCGCGAAGACGCGCTGGTCGCGCCGAGCACGAAGCCCAGGACGACGACGGTGCGCACCACGCGTCCCACCCACGGCGGCCATCTCATGCCGCGAAAACTACCGGTCGCGGGGCGGCGGCGCGTCCGTCTCGGAGCGCGCTCCCGGCGTACGTCGTCAGTCGAACATGAGGGGCAGCTTCGCCGCCGTCTCCTCGTCGGCCGGGGTGTAGGTCGACATCGTGATCTCCGAGCGGCGGCCGTAGTAGAGGTACGTGAAGTTGAACCGCAGCAGGCCGACGTCCGGGTGCAGGTAGCGCTTGGTGCGGATCGGCTCGGAGTTGACGTCGTGGTGCGGCCACAGCTCGGCGAACAGCGGCGACTCCGCTTTGAGGCGCTTGACCAGGTTCTTCCACGCCGGCTCGGCGACGTGCTCGGCCATCGCCGCGCGGAAGGACGCGATCACGCGCGGGATGTTCGTGTCCCAGTCGAGCATCCGCTTGCGCCACTCCGGGTTGAGCAGGCACTGGACCAGGGTGTTCCGGTCCTCGAACGGGATCTGGTCGACCTCGCCCATCAGCCAGGTGTAGCCGCGGTTGTAGGCCAGCAGGTCGCAGCGGGCGTTGCGCACCGCGACCGGGTACGGCTCGAGCTTCTTGAGCATCAGCTCCATCGCCGGCGTGATGACCTGGCAGTCCTTCTCGCCCTCGGGCTCGGGCGCGCCGGCCAGGCGGAAGAGGTGGGTGTGCTCGTGCGGGTCGAGGCGCAACGTGCGGGCGATGGCCTGCAGCACCTGCTCGGACGCGTTGATGTCGCGGCCCTGCTCCAGCCACGTGTACCAGGTGACGCCGACGCCGGCGAGCTGCGCGACCTCTTCCCGGCGCAGCCCCGGCGTCCGCCGACGGCCGTGCAGCGGGAGCCCGACCTGCTCGGGCGTGATCCGCTCGCGCCGGCTGCGCAGGAACCTCGCGAGTTCTTGGCGACGGAGGTCGGATTCGACGGCGGTGGTCATGGTGCCAGGATCGCACGTCTTCGAACCTGGTACCAGGTAGTCGCAATACCTGGATAAACGACAACTGGTACTAGTTTGGATCCGGGGCGATCGTAGTACCCATGACCACGACAGAACTCGCGCCGATCACCTCCGGCGCCCCGGCCCGGCCGGGACTGACCCCCGCCGGCCTGGTCACGGTGCTGCTGGGGGCGGCACTGCCCATCATCGACTTCTTCATCGTCAACGTCGCGCTCCCGACGATCGATGCCGACCTCCACGCATCCACCGCGACCCTGGAACTGGTCGTGGCGGCGTACGGCATCGCGTACGCGGTCCTGCTGGTGGTCGGCGGCCGCCTCGGCGACTCGTTCGGCCGGCGGCGGCTGTTCCTCACGGGCCTGTGGCTGTTCACGTTGACGTCCCTGGCCTGCGGAATCGCCCCGACGGCGACCACGCTGGTGATCGCCCGCGCCGCGCAGGGGGCGGCGTCGGCGTTGCTGCTGCCTCAGGTGCTGTCGATCATCCAGGCGACGACGTCCGGCGAAGCGCGTTCTCGCGCTCTGGGTCTCTTCGGTGCGACGGGCGGCTTGTCGACGGTCGTCGGCCAGCTCCTGGGCGGCGCCCTGGTGGCGGCGGATCTCTTCGGTACGGGCTGGCGGCCGATCTTCCTGGTCAACGTGCCGATCGGGCTGGTCGTGCTGGTGATGGCGCGTCGGCTGCCCGAGAGCCGCGCGCACAACCCGCTGGGCGTCGACCGGCTCGGGACGCTCCTGCTGGCGGTCACCCTGATGTCGTTCCTGGTGCCGTTGATGGAGGGCCGGGCCCTCGGCTGGCCGGCGTGGACGATCGCGCTGCTGATCGTGTCGCCCTTCGCCGCGGCGGCGTTCGTGCACGTCGAACGGCGTCAGGAGCGTCTCGGTGGAACGCCGTTGCTGCCGCCGTCGGTGATGCGGCTGCCGAGCGTCCGGCGTGGCTTGATGGTGGCGATCCCGTTCTTCGGGGCGTTCGGTTCGTTCATGTTCGTGTACGCGATGACGTTGCAGGAGGGCCTGCACTTCGGGCCGCTCGGCGCGGGTGTGGCTTTGACGCCGCTGGCCGTCGCGTACTTCACGGTGTCGATGCTGAGCAGCAGGTTGGTCGCGCGGTACGGCCAGAAGGTCGTCCCGGTGGGCGGCGCGATCACGGCGCTTGGAATGGTGGCGCTGCTGTGCACGACGTTGTCGGCGTGGCCGCACGTGACGGTGCTGGATCTGGCGCCGTCGATGGTGGCGATCGGGGTCGGGAACGCGCTGGCCATGACGACGTTGTTCCGGATCGTGTTGTCCCACGTGCCGACGGATCTGGCCGGGGTCGGGTCCGGGGTGATGACGACCAATCAGCAGACGTCGCTTGCTTTGGGCGTGGCGACGCTGGGGAGTTTGTACGCGGCGCTTTCGGGGTCTCTGGGAAGCCGGGACGCGTTCGCGTGGGTAATCGGGGTGGTGGCGGTGCTGGCGACGGTGGTCGCGATCACCGGGCGGCGGTTGCCGGACCCCCGGGTGTGACGGTGGAGAGGAAGGCGGACCACGCGGCCGGCGGCACTTCGAGCGCCCCGGCCGTGGGGGCTTTCGAGTCCCGGGCGGCCACGGTGGCAACGTTGAAAGCCACCTCGACACAGTCATCGTTGACACCGCCGCCGCTGTAGCTGCTCTTACGCCAGTTCACGATGATTGCCTCCGCTCGGATCACACCTCGGCGATCATCCTCGCGATGAGCTCGCGCGAGTCCTCGTGATCCAGGGCGCGATCGGCGAGATGGTCGAAAGTCAGCCTAGCAGCGCGAACTTCCGCCTCCTTCTCGATCTGAAGCGAGCCGAAACCGTAAGAGAGATAAGCCAAGTCGGGCTCCGCCCGGTCGGGAAAGCCCGCGAGGATGAAGTTGCTGTAGAGGCCATCGTGCGAGCCGACGGTCTGCGGCAGCACCTGGATCTCAACGTTCGGCAGCTCCGCTGCCGCGAGCATGCGACGCAGCTGCGCTGCGTCGCATGGCTCGCGGCGGAGGGCGAACTCGTCAACCACCGTGTGCAGGTTCAGCACGGGCGCCTCGGTCAGGCGATTCTGGCGGCGCAGCCGAACCCGCACCTGGTTCTCGAGCAGCTCGCCTTCCACGGGATCGCGGGCACCGGCGAAGGTCGCGCGCATGTACTCTTCGGTCTGCAGCAGGCCGGGCACGAAACCGAGCTGGTAGTTCCGGATCCAGGAGGCTTCGGCCTCCACGCTCACGAAACCGCGATCGCTCAGCCCGAACGCGTGCCACCAGCCCTTCTCCTTGGCGTAGTCGAACATCCGCACGTACTCGCCGTAGTCCGAGCTGATGATGCCGTAGCGGTCGAGCAGCGCCAGGAAGTCGTTGTAGCCCGGGATGAACCCCTGCTCGATCCGGCTCATCTTGGACGTCGAGAACCGCAGCGGCCGTCCCGCGTCCTCTTGGCTCAGCCCGGCTGCCTCGCGTAGCTTGCGCAGGGTGCGGCCGAGCTGGCGCCGTCGGTAGTTCGGCTTGGTCGGCCGATCCATGGTGGTCACCCCTCGCTGTCGATCAACCACGAATCGTAGGGCGGGTGTGCCGATGTGGGATTCCCGTGTGCGGGCCGTGTCGCGCTGACTTGCGTCGAGAACCTGCAGGTCATGGACAGGTACGGCTACCCCCACGAGCTCGAGTACCGGCGCGAGGCCGACGGCTCGCGGGTGCACGAATACACCGAACTCGTCGACGACATGGGGTTCGTCCTCGAGCACCGCAGCGAGCGGTACCAGGGCTGGACCGTCCGGTACGGGACCGCGTGCGCGCACGACTACCTGTCCCGCAAGCGCGCCCGTCCGGGGACGTTCGTCGTCAGCGTCTACCGGCTGTTCCCGGGGCGGCGGGACCACGTCGTCACCATCCGGGTGACGTGGCCGCCGAAAAAAGCGAAAGTTCACCCGTCGGAAAAGCCGCGCGCCGGACGACGATGAAGGTGTGACGGAACCACGGGTACGACCGGACCCGGCCTTCGCGCTGCTCGGGCTCTACGAGACCGCGCTGCCGGAGGTCTACGGGTACCTGCTGTCCCGGTGCGGTGACCGCACGCTCGCCGAGGAACTGACGTCCGAGACGTTCCTCGGGGCGGTCGCCGCCTGTCGCAAGGAGTACGCACCTCCAGTGAGCACCGGGTGGCTGATCGGCGTCGCCCGGCACAAGCTCGCCGACCACTGGCGGCGCAAAGAACGTGAGGAACGCGGGCTGCGGCTGGTGCACGACAGCGAGCCGGACGTCGAGGACCCGTGGGACGAGCAGCTCGACGCCCTGCGCGCGAGACAGGTGCTCGAGTCCCTCGGGTCGCACCACCGCGCGGCCTTGACCCTGCGGTACGTCGACGGCCTCGGCGTACCCGAAGTCGCCGGCCACCTAGGGCGCAGCGTGCACGCCACGGAGGCGTTGCTCGTGCGGGCCCGTGCCGCGTTCCGGCGCGCCTACGAGGAGAAGGAGGGTCGCGATGCCTGAGCCTTTCGACGCGCTTCGCCGTCCCTCCGCACGGGCCGCCCCCGACCCGGACTTCGCCGCCGAACTGCGCGACAACCTGCGTCGCGTCATCTTGAACGGAGCCGATATGACCACCACATCCGAGGCACCGGCCACCACCGCCGAACTGCGCTCGCTGACGCCGTACCTCGCCGTGTCCGACGCGCGGGCCGCGCTCGACTTCTACGTCGAGGTGTTCGGCGCGGTCCGCCGGGGCGAGCCGATCCTGATGGACGACGGCCGCGTCGGGCACGCGGAGCTGGCCATCGGCGACGCCGTGCTGATGCTCGCCGAGGAGTACCCCGAGATCGGGCACGTGGCGCCGCGCGAAGGCGGCGCGTCGGTGCGGGTCGAGGTGCCGGACCCGGACGTCTCGGTGAACCGCGCCCTCGAACTGGGCGCGACGCTGATCCGCCCGGTGAGCGACTCGCCGTACGGCCGCGGCGGCTCGTTCCGCGACCCGTTCGGGCAGCGCTGGCTGGTCTCGCAGGCGGCCTCCCCAGCCGCGGGCCCGCGCCCGGCTCGCCACGGCGAGGCCATGTACTTCACGTTCCAGGTGCCGGAGGCAGAGCCGGCGAAGTCGTTCTACGGCGCGGTGCTGGGCTGGCAGTTCACGCCGGGCTCGGTGTCGGACGCGTGGGGCTTCTCGGGCCCGGGTCTCGAAGGTGGGTTGTGGGCCGGCGACCGCCAGGTGGGCTGGAAGCTGATGTACGCGGTCGACAACCTCGAAGCGGCGTTGACCCGAGTGCGAGAGCAGGGCGGCCGTGCGGGCGAGGTGGAGAACCACCCGTACGGCACGACGGCCGACTGCACCGACAACCAGGGCATCGAGTTCTGGCTGTGGGAGCGGCCCGGGAAGTGAGTAATCCCATCCGCCGGGCCGTGCGTTCGGGCGCACACTCGAAGCATGGCCGGGCAATGGGTGCCGCGTGACCACGAGGAGCTGACCGCGGGGTGGCGGTTGTGGCTCGAACTGGGCTCCTCGGCTTGGCCGCGGCCGGGATGGGACGGCAGCCCGGACGAAGCGGTGCGCGGCCTGCGCGAGCTGGTCGGCGCGTGCGACGAAATCGCTTCCGCGGCCGCGGGAACCGAAGTGGCCGCGCTCGTGCGCTCGATGCACCTGGCCGCGAGCTGGATCTGCGAACTGTGGTCCGGCGACACCACACCACTCGACGACGAGCGGATGGCGTTGCTGCACAGTGATCTGGCGGGATTCGCCGACCACGCCCTCGGCGTGCGAACCCTGCTCGCCGAGGGTGGTGGCTGGGCCTCGCTGACGTTCTAGCGGCCCGCGGCGTAGCCCTGCATTCCTCGGGCGTTCGCCGCCGCCCGCAACAAGCCTTCCGAGCGCGAGACCGCTGAGAGGCGACCCAAGGCCCAGTCGCCCGCGTCCACCAGCGAGTGGCCTCGCTCGCGCAGTGCGTCCAATGTGGACGCTTCCAGTCGCGACTCCACCACCAGCTCGCGCGGGTTCCACGAGCGCGGGTAGAACGAACTCGGGAACGCCGTCGTGTGCCAGGCCGGTGAGTCGATCGACTCCTGCAGGTTCAGCCCGCCGTACACGTGGGCCAGCCAGAAACACAGCTGCCACTGGTCCTGCTGGTCCCCACCCGGGGTGCCGAACGCCAGCGTCGGGACCCCGTCGCGCAACGCCAGCGACGGTGACAGCGTGATCCGCGGGCGCTTGCGCGGCGCCAGGGAGTTCGGCAGTCCCTCCTCCAGCCAGAACATCTGACCACGGGAGTCCAGGCAGAAACCGAGAGCAGGGATCGTCGGGCTCGACTGCAGCCAGCCGCCCGACGGGGTCAGCGACACCAGGTTGCCCGCCGCGTCGACGACGTCCAGGTGGACCGTGTCACCTCGCGTCTGGCCCTGGGGACCCACCGTCGGCTCGCCGGTTGCGCCGCCCTCCGACCGGACTCCCTGCAACGAATCCAAAATCGCCGGGAGACGCGCCGGGCCGCGGGCGTCTCCGGGGCGGAGCTCAGCCGAAGCGAACTCGCCGATCAGTGCGCGGCGGGAGTCCGTGTAGGACGGCGACAGCAGCACGTCCAGCGGCACGTCCGTGTCGCCGTACCAAGCCTCGCGGTCCGCGAAGGCCAGCTTCGCCGCTTCGGTCGCCAAGTGCACCGTGCGCTCCGACGGGATCCCGTCCACATAGGACAGCTCGTCGCGGAAGCCGTGCAACAACAACGCCTGCTGCAGCAGCGCCGGACCCTGGGTCCAGCCGCCCATCTTGACCAGGCGCCAGTCGTCGACGTCCACGAACGCCGGTTCCTCGTACGTCGCCGACCACGAGGCCAGGTCTTCTCCGGTCAGCAGGCCCGCGTGGTCGCGGCCCGAGTCGTCGCGGAACGCGGTCCGGCTGAACTTTTCGATCTCTTCGGCGACGAAACCCTGTGACCAGGCACGACGTCCCGCGTCGAGCTGCGCCTCGCGGCCCGAGACCGACTCCGCTTCCCGCAGGAGACGCTCCCATGTGTCCGCCAGGGCAGGGTTCCGGTGCAGGCCCGACGCCGGCTTGCCGTCCGGCATCCACAGCGCCGCCGACGTCGGCCAGTGCTCGGTGAACAGCTCGGACACCGCGCGGATCGTGTCGCCGACCCGTGACACCAGCGGGACGCCGTTGCGCGCGTAGCCGATCGCGTACGACAGCACCGACCGCAGCGACTTCGTCCCGTAGTCGCGAAGGAGCAGGAGCCACGCGTCCCACGCGCCCGGGACCGTCGCCGGGAGCAGGCCGCTGCCCGGAATCAGGTCCAGCCCCAGCGACGCGAAGTGCGAGACGGTGGCCCCCGCGGGCGACGGACCTTGGCCGGCCAGCGCCCGCGGGGTCGGGTCGTCCGCCGTCACGAAGAGGCCGGGTACCTGGCCCGCCGGCCCGCACAGGTGCGGCTCGGCGACCTGCAGGACGAACCCGGCGGCGACCGCCGCGTCGAACGCGTTGCCGCCGTCCTCCAGCACCGCCATCCCGGTGGCCGAAGCCAGCCAGTGCGTCGATGCCACCATCCCGAAGGTGCCGGCCAGCTCGGGCCTCGTCGTGAACATGCCCCGATAGTACGCATTGCTAAGGAACTTTTACCAGGACGACGGACGCTTCCGCTCCGGCTCGTACGGCTGCGTGATGATTTCCATCCCGTTCCCGCCGGGATCGAGGAAGTAGACGCCACGGCCGCCGTGGTTGTGGTTGATTTCGCCGACCTGCTTTCCCATCGGGTCGGCGTGGTAGGTCACGCCCGTTTCGACGAGCCGTGCGAACACGGCGTCGAAGTCGTCCTCCGGGACCAAGAAGCAGTAGTGCTGCAGGCGCAAGTCCTCTTCGGGGACGGTCGCGAAGTCCAGCCGGACGCCGTTGCGCGTCTCGACGGGGATGAACGGACCCCATTCCTCCCCGGCTTCGAGGCCGAGCAGGTTCGCCAGGAATTCGGCGGATTCCCGGTTGTTCCGGGACGGGACGATCAAATGGTTCAATTCAACGGAAACGGAAACTGACACGGTGAAATGCCTCCACGGGGCACTCCCGCCACCTCCATGCCTCACCCAGCCGGTGACCGACACGCGATGCCGTGCCGATCACCCTAGCGGGCCCGGCAAGGTCAGGAAACCTTGATTCGCGCCGCCGCCCGCGGCCGCCCGACGCCCTGCCAGGACAACCCCGCGTCGACGATCACCCGCGGGTCCAGCAGATTCCGCGTGTCGACGACGTCGATGCCGTCCATCAGCTCGGCCATCGCGGCCCAGTCGAGGTGCTTGAACTCGGCCCACTCGGTCAGCACGACGACGGCGTCCGCGTCCTTCGCGACCTGGTAGGCGTCGTCGACCACGGTCATCCCGGCGATCTCGCCGTCGACGGCCGGGTCGTAGGCGACCAGCTCGGCGCCCAGCGCGCACAGCACCGAGGCGACGGCGAGCGCGGGCGAGTCGCGCAGGTCGTTCGTGCCCGCCTTGAACGCCAGCCCCAGCACGCCGATCCGCGCGCCGGCCAACGTGCCGCCGACCGCGCCGGCGATCTTCGCGACGATCCGGTCGCGCTGGGCGAGGTTCTCGTCGATGGCCGAGGTCAGCATGGTGAAGTCGTAGTTGACCGACTCGGCCACCTTGACCAGCGCGCTCGTGTCCTTCGGCAGGCACGAGCCGCCCCAGCCGGGACCGGGCTTGAGGAACGTCCGGCCGATCCGGCGGTCGTAGCCCATGCCCTCGGTGACGAGGTCGATGTCCGCGCCGAGCCGTTCGCACAGCTCGGCGATCGAGTTGACGTAGGACAGCTTCAGCGCGAGGTAGCAGTTCGCGGCGTACTTGACGAGTTCCGCGCTGGCCGCGTCGGCGACGACGACCGGCGCGTCGAGCTCGGCGTACAACTCGCCGACCCAGTGCGCGGCCGCGAAGTCGTCCGAGCCGACGACGATCCGGTCCGGCCCCAGAAAGTCGGCGACCGCGGTGCCCTCGCGGAGGAATTCGGGGTTCGACACCACCGGCACGTCGGTGCGGCCGAGCATCGCCTGGATCCGCTTCGACGTGCCCACGGGGACCGTCGACTTGGTGACCAGCGCGCAGCCGGCGGGCAGGACCTCACCGATCTCCGCGGTTACGGCCTCGACCGCGCGCAGGTCCGCCGAGCCGCCCGCGCCCATCGGCGTCGGGACGCAGAGGAACACCGCCTGGGCGTCGCGGACCGCGTCTCGCGCGCCCACGACGAACTGCAGGCGGCCGGCCGCGATCCCGCGGGTGACCAGGTCGGCCAGCCCCGGTTCGAGGATGTCCACGCGCCCGGCGGCGAGGCGTGACACCTTCGCGCGGTCGACGTCCACGCAGGTGACGGAATGACCCAGACTGGCCAGGCAGGCCCCCGTGGTCAGTCCGACGTAACCGGTCCCTACCACCACGATCCGAGCAGGCGTCATGCCGCTGAAGGTGACAGCCGGAGTTGACGTCCGCGCTAACGGAAACAGTCGCTGCCGGGAGCGGTGAGCGAAGACACGAACCCCGCGTGCGAACGAGCGTTAACCTGGGTCCGCGAATCGGAGCACGAAGGGAACCGCAAAGATGCAGATCACCGACACCGCGGCGCTCGTCACCGGGGGCGCGTCCGGCCTCGGCGGGGCGACGGCGAAGGCCCTCGCGGCCAAGGGCGCGCGGGTGTTCGCGCTCGACCTGGCGCCGTCCATCGAGAAGGCCGAGCAGCTCGACGGCATCACCTACGTCGAGGCCGACGTCACCGACGTCGAGCAGGTCGAGGCCGCCGTCGCGACCGCGTCGGGCTCGGGGGTGCCGCTGCGGACCGTGGTGAACTGCGCCGGCATCGGGCCGTCCGCGCGGATCCTGTCCAAGAAGGGCCGCCACGACCTCGCGCTGTACGCGAAGGTCATCCAGATCAACCTGGTCGGGACGTTCAACGTGCTGACCGTCGCGTCCGAGGCGATCGCCAAGACCGAGCCGCTCGAGGACAACGCTCGCGGCGTCATCATCAACACCGCGTCGATCGCCGCGTTCGACGGCCAGATCGGGCAGGTCGCCTACTCGTCGTCCAAGGGCGGCGTCGTCGGCATGACGCTCCCCGCCGCGCGCGACCTGGCCTCACACGGCATCCGCGTGCTGACCATCGCGCCCGGCATCGTCGACACCCCGATGCTCGCCACGGTCAGCGAAGAGTTCCGCGCGACGCTCGCGGCCGGCATCCCGTTCCCGAAGCGCCTCGCGCGGCCGGACGAGTACGCGCAGCTCGCGCTGTCGCTCATCGACCACGACTACCTGAACGGCGAGGTCATCCGCATGGACGGCTCGCTCCGCATGGCCCCCCGCTGACGCGCGAAGGCGCCACTTTCTCCGGGAAAGATGCGTCCGAGGGGCCTTCGGACGCATCTTTCCTAGGGAAAGTTCGTCTCAGTGGGTGAGACGGACCTCCAGGCCGATGCCGTCGGTTGTCACCGAGCACCCGCCGAAAGCGCTTTCGGCGGCCAGCGCCTCGAACTGCTCCCGCGTGAACGCCCGGCGCCGCAGCCACGCCAGCGTCTGCCGGACGGTGAACCCGGCGACCGCGCCGACGTTCATCCGGTCGACTTCGCGGGCGATGTCCGCGCTTGTGGCCTCGTGGTTCAGGTCGTGGATCACCGCGAACCCGCCCGGGCGCAGCACCCGGTGCATCTCGTTCAGCGCGGTCACCGGCTGCCGGAAGTTCTTGAACGCGGCCTGGCAGACCAGGTAGTCGAACGACTCCGCGTCGAACGGCGCGTGCGTGATGTCGCCCTGGCGGAAGTCGATCTCCAGGTCCGCGCTGTTCTCCCGGGCGATCTCGACCATGGTGTGGCTGATGTCCAGCCCGGTGACGCGGAAGCCGCGCTTCGCCAGTTCGATGGCGAAGAAGCCCGGCCCGGGCGCCACCTCCAGGACCTCGGCGCCGTCGGGCCAGCCCGCCGTGACCTCGGCCGCCTGCCGCCGGTACTGCGCGAGCTGGGCCTCCGTGCCGCGGTTCTTGGCGTACCAGCGGGCCTGGAAGCCCTCCATCTCGGGCACCTTGTGCTTGCGGGTCGTCTCCATCGGTTCCTACCTCTCCACGAACTCCCCCAGGTCGTCCGGGAATTCGCCGGTTTCGTGGTATCGGCGCCACGCCTCGATGCCGGGCAGCGCGCCGGTGGTCAGTTCTTCGAGGAAGCCGCGCACCCAGCGCCCCTCGGCCTCCGTCATCGCGAGGTCGTACTCGACCTCCACCAGGAACAGCCGCGGCATCACCGGCCGCAACTGCTCCAGTGCCGCCCGCTGCGCCTCGACGTGCTCGTCGAGCTGGGCGAGCCGCTCCCGCAGCCGGCTGATCGCCTGGTCCGGACCCAGGACCCCGATCATCGACAGCCCGGCCTTGAACCGCGGAGGTTCCCGGTCGACCTCGCCGACGAGCTCGCGGACCCAGTCCTCGAACTCCGCCCGGCCGGCCGGGGTGATCCGGTAGACGGTCCGCTCGGGCCGTCCGCCGTCCTTCACGCTCTCGACGGCCTTCAGGAAGCCGTGCTTCTCCAGGTTCGCGACGACCGTGTAGAGCGAGCCCCACTTGATCGGCATATCGGCGTCCTTGCCGCGCTCCTTCAGCACGGCCGCCATCTCGTACGGGTGCATCGCGCGTTCCAGCGCGACGGACAGCACCGCCAGGCCCAGCATGCTGCCGATCTTCCGCTTCTTCAGGCCGACTCCTCGGTTACGAGTACTCGCAGACGAGTATACGCAAGACGTGCCAGCAGGCAAGTGTCTTAGTCGATGAACTACTCAGAGATCGAACATGTACGGCACTTCGGCCTGCGCCCGGGCGTCGATCCACTCACGCAGGGCGCGCGTCGCCAGGACGTCGTCCTCGTTGTAGCGCAGCAGCCGCTCGCGCTGGGCGGCGTCCGGCGTCTCGCCGTCCATCCCGACGGCGTCGCGGTACCAGCGCATCGACGCCTCGCCGCCCGCCTCCGGGTCGCGCCACGAGAAGCCGGCCACCGGGGCGATCACCTTCAGGCCCTTGCCGTGGGAGCACAGGAACTGGTCGGTGACGCTCCGGAAGAGGTCGACCCACTCATCGGAGTCCACAAAGGACTGGATCTCCTTCTTGGTGGGAACGCCCGGGTGATCGCCGAAGCGCTCGACCGAGCCGAAGAGCCAGCGGTTCTCGGCGAGCGCGTTGTAGCAGTAGGCGCGGAAGGTCAGGCCGGCCGCTTCGGTGCGCTCGCGGACGTCGGTGAGCCAGGCCCAGAACTCGGCGAACGACCGGGCCTCGTCGCCGGTCGGCAGCGGGTCCCACGTCGCGAAAGCGCGGTAGCCGGGTTCGATCCCGATGTCGGCGCCGGTGAGCAGGCAGCCCCAGAGGTACGCGCCGGCGTCGCCGAAGCTCTCCATGTCGACGTCGACCTCGACGTCGGCGCGCGGCACCTCGACGCGGTCGACGCGGCGCACCAGCGTCAGATCGGCCAGCCACGCGCGGGCGAGCACGACCGCGTCCGGGAACGTCACGCCCGTCCAGTTCACGTCCGGTGCGTCGCCGGTCGGGTCGAGCGCGGCCAGCTTGTCCACAGTGGACACACCGGCGCGGCGCAGCTCCACCGCGTCCTCGCCGCGGACGACGAGGCTGACGTCGCGGGTCTCGGTGAGCACGACCTCGCACGTCGGCCACCACGGGCAGCGGCGGCACTCCAGCACGCGCGACGGCTCGGCCAGCGGCTCCTCGCCGTTCGCGGCCGCCGTCGCGATGGCGAGCCGGTCGGCGAACCGGACCTGGTACTCGGTGAGCGCGCTGCGCCCGCCCGGCCAGGTGCCCGCGGTGAGGTCGTGCCAGACGACGACGTCGGCGTCGAGGCCGATGACGCCGCCGACGGCGAGGCTCTCGTCGGCCTGCCCGAGCGTCTGCAGCATGCGGCGGGTGTGCACGAGCTTGAGCTGGTCGCGCGGCTGCGACCGGACCTTGCGGCCGTCGTCGGCCTTGCGGTGCGCCGGGTCGAGGTCGGTCAGCTCGGTGACGACGGCGCCGGCGCCGCGGTCGGAGATCCGGTGGCGCACGACGAGCACCGGGACGTACCCGCGGCCGGTGCGGACGAGCAGGTCGACGCCGCCGCGCCGGTGCCCGGCCGCGTCGACCGGGAACAGCGCGCCCCAGATGTACTGCGCTTCGGCGGCGAAGGCCTGCTCGGTCAGCTCGACGCGTTCGTGGGCGGGCAGGTCGCGATCGATCTTCACCCAGTGGCCGGGGTTGGCCGCCATCAGCCTGCTGACGATGTCCTCGCGGTGGGCGGTGGCGTCGGCGATCCGCTGCTGCGCCGTCGGGTCCGGCGGGGAAAGCGGTACCTCGCGCATGGCCGGGTCGTGCTCGAGGTGCACACGACGACGGCAGCGGCTGACCGCGCCCGCGTCGAGTACCACCTCACCCTGCATGGAGATCACTCTAGATTCCCACCGCCGAGCCGACATGCCCGCCACCCTGGCTACCAGTAAGTTCGACGTCGACACGTCGCAGGAGGTGCCATGGCGCGCAAGGCCAAGGTCGAGGGTGATGCCAGGTTCACCCCTAAGAGGGCGAAGAACGCGGTCGCGGTGGCGAAGGTGCTCGGCCCGGCCGTGATTCCCGTGGTGGCACCGTTCGCGGTGCGCGCGGCGGGCGCCGCGAGGGACGCGTACGACCGCTACCAGGCGCGCAAGCTGGGGGTCTCGGTCGACCGGCTGGGCGAGTACACCGGCCGCGGCGCGGCCCTGCACGCCCGGATCGCGGGTCTCGCCGACGGCTGCCGCGACCTGCAGAAGTCGGAGAAGGCGTCGAAGGCGGACCAGGAGTTCGTGAAGGACTCGCTGAGCACGCTGGAGCAGCTGTCGGCGTCGGTGCGCGCGGCGGAGCGGATGCCGGCGGCGCGGCGGAAGTCGGTGCACCGGGCGGTGGCCGGGGAACTGGAGCGGCTCGAGGGCCAGCTGCTGCACCGGCTCGGGATCTGACCGCAGCCCCCACCCTGTCCCGGGGGGCGTCCCCTGGTCCAGACTATCGGCGGTAGGGGGCAAAAACGGGTGCCGCGGAAATCTGTGGACAACTCCGTGCCTGTGGATGGCTGGTTTGACAAACGGCCGGGCAGCGTGATCGCCGCCCGGCCGTTCGGCTACTTCACGAAGCCCTTCTTGACCATCCAGTCGTGGGCGACCTTGCCCGCGTCCTGGCCGTCGACGTCGACCTGCTTGCACAGCTCGACCATCTGGTCGTTCGTGATCGCCGCGCTGATCTTCTCCAGCGGGCCGCGCAGGTCCGGGTGCGCCTTGATGAACTCCGTGCGCAGCGTCGCCACCGCGTTGTACTGGGGGAACGCCTTCTTGTCGTCCTCCAGCACCCGGAGGTTGAGGCCCGAGATCCGGCCGTCGGTCGTGAAGACCTCGCCGACCGGGCACGTTCCGCTCGCCACCGCCGAGTAGATCGTGCCGATGCCGAAGTTCTTCACCGTCGGGTTCTGGAAGCCGTACGCCTTCACCGCCGCCGGGAAGCCGTCCTGACGGCTGGTGAACTCCGTCTCCAGGCAGAACACCGCCTGGTCCGGCTTCTGCTTGATGAACGCCGCGAGGTCGGACGTCGTCTTCAGGTTGTTCTGCGCGCCGTACGCCTCGGTGACGGCGAAGGCGTACTGGTCGTTCAGCGGCGAGTAGTTCAGCCACGTGACGCCGAACTTCTCCTCGTCCGCCTTGGCCGTCGCCTCGTACTGGGCCTTCTCGCCGCCCGGCACGGGAAGCTCGTTGCCCTGGTAGTTGATCCAGCCGGTGCCCGTGTACTCCCACGTGACGTCGGTCTGGCCGGACAGCAGCGCCTGGCGCGAGGAGTTGGAGCCCTTGATGTCGGACAGGTCGACGACGTCCGCGCCGGCCGCCGTCAGGGCCATCTCCGCCATGTACGCCAGGATGATGTTCTCGGTGAAGTCCTTCGACCCCACCGTCACCTTGAGGCCTTGCAACGACGGGATCGGCTGGATCGAGCCTGGCTGGATGTCGTAGGGCACCGCCTGGTTGACCGTCAGGCCGCACGACGAAAGCGTCACGCCGAGCAGCGCCACGCAGAAAAGCCGGCGGAATTTCATCGCAGCCCCTTCGGTCCGAAGAACTGTTCGGCTACCGCGCCCAGCCAGTCCACCAGCAGCGCCAGCGCGACGGCCAGCACCGAGCCGGTCACCAGCACCGAGGTCAGGTTCAGCTTGTAGCCGGTGTCGATCAGCAGCCCGAACCCGCCGGCGTTGACGAACATGCCGAACGTCGCCGTGCCGACCGCCAGCACGAGGGACGTGCGCAGGCCGGCCAGGATCAGCGGGACGGCGAGCGGCAGCTCGACCCGCCACAGCACCGCGGCCGACGACATCCCGATGCCGCGGCCGGCGTCGATCAGCGCCGGGTCGACCTGCTGGATGCCGACCATCGTGTTCCGCAGCACGGGCAGCAGGGAGTAGAAGGCCAGCGGCAGCGCCGCCACCCAGATCCCGCCGGTCGCGCCGGTGACGATGAACCACAGCACCAGCACGCCCAGCGCGGGCGCGGCCTGGCCGATGTTCGCGATGGCCAGGAAGACCGGCGCGAGGAAGCGCGCCCACGGCCGCGTCACGATCACGCCGAGCGGCACCGCGACCAGGACGACGATCGCGGTCACCACGAGCGTCATCAGCACGTGGTCCCACAACGCCGTCAGCAGCGACGACGCGTTGAGCGTCTCCTTCTCCGTCGCGGTCAGCCCGCTGGAGAACACCGAGACCAGCGTCACCGCGACGATGACCAGCACGGCGACGGGCTGGGCGAAGAGGCGGACGCGTTCCGCGCGTTTGGAGCCGGACTCGGTGCTGAAACCGGTATCGACGGCAGCCGTCATGCGGACACCTCTTCACCGTTCGTGTGCTCGTCGCGCAGTTGCTGGATGGTCGCGATCACGGTGTCCAGCTGGATGGTGCCCGCGTACTCGCCGCGCGCGCCGGTCACCGGCACCGACCCGCCCTCGGCGAGCATCGCCTCGAGCGCGTCCTGCAGCGTCGACTGCAGGCTGACGACGTCCCGCAGCGGCTTGCCGACGTTGGCCAGCGACGTCGCCGAGGTGAGTTCGCGGGCGTGCACCCACCGCGTCGGACGGCGGCGCGCGTCCAGCACGAGCGCGAAGTGCCGCTTCGACTTGTCGAGCTTCTCCCGGACCGACGCGGGCGTCTCGTCGAGCGTCACGGTGAGCGCGTCCTGCTGGAGCTCGACGTCCCGGACCCGCAGCAGCGTCAGCTGCTTCAGCGACGCGCCCGCGCCGACGAAGCCCGCGACCGTGTCGTCCGCCGGGTTCGCCAGGATCGCCTCGGGCGTGTCGTACTGCAGGATCGACGACTGGTTGCCGAGCACCGCGATCTTGTCGCCGAGCTTCACGGCCTCGTCGAAGTCGTGCGTGACGAACACGATCGTCTTCTTCAGCTCGCTCTGCAGGCGCAGCAGCTCGTCCTGCAGGTTGCCGCGGGTGATCGGGTCGACCGCGCCGAACGGCTCGTCCATCAGCAGCACCGGCGGGTCCGCCGCGAGCGCCCGCGCGACGCCGACGCGCTGCTGCTGCCCGCCGGACAGCTGGCGCGGGAAGCGGTCGCGGAAGTCGGCCGGGTCGAGCCCGACCAGGTCCATCATCTCCTCGACCCGGTCGTTGACCTTCTTCTTGTCCCAGCCGAGCAGGCCCGGCACGACCGCGATGTTCTGCGCCACGGTGAAGTGCGGGAACAGCCCGGCCTGCTGGATGGCGTAGCCGATCCGGCGGCGCAGGGTGTCGACTTCGAGCTTCAGCGCGTCTTCGCCGCCGATGGTGATCTTCCCGGACGTCGGCTGGACCAGGCGGTTGATCATCCGCATGGTCGTGGTCTTGCCGCAGCCGGACGGGCCGACGAAGACCACGATCTTGCCCGCGGGCACGACCATCGAAAAGTCGCTCACGGCCGGTTCGCGGGTGCCGGGGTACCGCTTGGTCACGTGCTCCAGCTCGATTTCGACGCCGGAGACTTCCTCGTTCTCAGCCACGGACACCCCTCGAGATGGTGAAGCGCTTGATCAGGACGTAGACGCCGTCGAGGATCAGCGCGAGGATGACGACCCCGACCGTTCCGGTGACGGCTTGGTTCAGGGAGTTCGTGCTCCCCGCGTTCGTGAGCCCGGAGAAGACCTCGGCGCCAAAGCCGGGGCCCTTCGCGTAGGCGGCGATCACCGCGATGCCCATCAGCATCTGCGTGGCCACGCGCATGCCGGTGAGGATCGCGGGCCACGCGAGCCGCAGCTCGACCCGGGTCAGCACGCCGAAGCGGCTCATCCCGATGCCGCGCGCGGCGTCGACGACCGCCGGGTCGACGCCGTCGAGCCCGACGATGGTGTTCCGGACGATCGGCAGCAGGCCGTAGAGCACCAGCGCGATCACGGCCGTCGTCGGACCGAGCCCGGAAAGCGGGATCAGCAGGCCCAGGAGGGCGAACGACGGGACCGTCAGGATCGTGCTCGCCAGCGCCGTGGCCACCGCCGAACCGATCGGGCTGCGGTAGACCGCGATCCCGATCAGCACGCCGAGGACCGCGGCGAGGATCGTGCACTGCACCACCATGCTGGTGTGCAGGTAGGCCTCCAGCCAGAGCTTGCTCGCCCGGTCGGAGATGTAATCGAAGAGGTTCATCCGTGTCCGCTCTCCCGCCCTTTGCGCAGGCTCTCACCCGAACGGGCTAGTTCCTGACCGACGGCTCAGTACCCAGCTCATGGCCGGTCCAAACCCCCGTTTCGGCCCACCGGTTGCCGCCCACCTTGGCCTTGACTGGCGTGATCGGCAACAAATGGCCTGAACCACGGCGTGGCGGGACCCGTGAACTCGGTGTGTGCTCACTTCACGGGATCACACGCTCACCCGGGGACAGGTCCCTTAGGCTGCTCCTCATGAGCGTTCCGGCACGGCGTCCCGCCGTGCTCGGTGCTACCCGGGGCGTGTCGCTCGCCGTGTCCGCGGCGGCGCTGTCCGTGACCGCGCACCGGCTCGCCGACGGCGGCCTGCCCGACCCGGCGATGACCGTGCTGCTCACCGGTCTCTTCGGCTGGACCGCGACCGCGCTGGCCCGCAAGGCGCGCGGGCCGGTCGCCACGATCACCCTGCTCGGTGCCGCCCAGCTCGTGATGCACCTGCTGCTCACCACGCTCGCCGGCCACCACGACATGTACGCGGCGCCCGGCAGCTCCGGGCTCGGCATGGTGGCCGCGCACGCGGTCGCCACGCTGGTCACCGCGCTCCTGCTCGCCCGCGCGGACGCGACGCTGCTGACGGTGCTGGCCGTCCTGCGCGCGATCCTGCCGCGGCTGCTCACCCCGCTGCCGGTGCCGGCCGCGGCCCCCGCACTCGTCCCCGCCCGCACCGCGGCGCCGGGGCACCTCGTCGGCGTCGACCTGCGCCGTATCCGCGGGCGGCGCGGCCCGCCCGCGCACTCCTGAAACCCAGCTCATCCCCCTGCACAGCCCGGTCCCCGAACCGCGCTGTCCCCTTCTTGAGTTCATCAGGAGTGAACCCATGTCCCAGCACGTCTTCAAGCGCGCCGGTTTCCTCGCCGCCACCGTCGGTGTGGCCGGCCTCCTCGGCGCCGGCGTCGCCTCCGCGCACGTCACCGCCAACGTCTACGGCCCGCAGCCGACGAAGGGCGGGTACGCGGCGATCGTCTTCCGCGTGCCGAGCGAGGAGAAGGACCCGATCACCACCACCAAGGTCACCGTCGACTTCAAGGCGGACTACGGCATCGGCTCGGTGCGGACCAAGCCGGTCCCCGGCTGGACCGCCGAGGTGACCAAGTCGAAGCTGCCGACGCCGGTGACCAAGGACAACGGCACGCAGATCACCGAAGCCGTCACCGCCGTGACGTGGACCGCGCAGGCGGGCAGCGAGCTCAAGGCCACCGACTACCAGGAGTTCTCCGTCTCCTTCGGGCCGCTGCCGACCAACGTCGACCAGGTGGAGTTCCCGGCGCACCAGACCTACAGCGACGGCAAGGTCGTCGACTGGACCCAGGCGACCCCGGCGGGCGGCGAGGAGCCGGAGCACCCGGCGCCGGTCGTGAAGCTGGCCGCGAAGACGGCGGAAGGTGACGACCACGCCGCGATGGGCGCGAACACGGCCGCCACCACCGGGGAGCAGACTGAAGCCGCGGCGGCGACGTCGGACAGCACGGCCCGCTGGCTCGGCGGGGCCGGTCTGCTCGTCGGCGCCATCGGCCTCGGCGTCGGGGCCGGCGCGACCATCCGGGCCCGCAAGGCCACGGCCAAGTCGGGAGGCAACAGCTAGATGCGGAAGGCGCTCGTCGCGCTGGCGTTGACGGTGGTGGGCGGGCTCGGCACGGCCACCCCCGCGCGGGCGCACAACCTGCTGA
>NZ_JBDLYJ010000001.1:397178-435405 GCF_051337345.1 Amycolatopsis sp. MEPSY49
GGTGGTGGCCGTGCTCGGCACGGCCACCCCGGCGCTGGCGCACAACGTGCTGATCTCCTCGGACCCGGCGAACGGCTCGTCCGTCGCCGCCGGCCCGCAGAAGATCAGCCTGACGTTCGACCAGTACGTGCAGGGCGCGGACGTCAACCAGATCGCGGTGACCGGGCCCGGCGGCGGCCAGTGGGCCGAGGGCCCGATCAGCGTGGTGAACAACGTCATCAGCGCGCCCCTGCGGCCGCTCGGCCCGGCCGGCAAGTACACCGTCGGCTACCGGGTGCTGTCCGCGGACGGCCACCCGGTGACCGGTGAGCTCTCCTTCACCCTCACCGCGGCGGGCACCGGCACGCCGGCGACCGTCGACGCGGCGAAGTCACCGGGCAGTTCGTCGCAGGCGGCCCCGCAGTCCGGCTCGACCGGGGTGCCGATCTGGGTCTGGATCGCCGGCGCCGTCGTGCTGCTGGCCATCGGGCTGACGGTCGCCCTGCGCTCGGGCCGGTCGGTGGAAGAGAAGAACTGATGACGCAGGCCGAGACCACCGCGAAACCCCGCTATTCGACGCTGCTCTGCGTCGTGACGGCGGGCCTGCTCGGCGCCCTGATCGGCGTCGCGCTCATGTCCACCACCCCGGTCCCCGGGGTCGTGGAGCCGAGCGCGGTGGTCTCGGCCGGCATCCCGGTCGTGCGGGTCCTGCTCGACCTCGCCGCGGTCACGACCATCGGCCTCGCGCTGCTGTCGGTGCTCGTCGGCTACGACCGGCCGAAGCTGACCGAGCCGGTCATGCGGCTGGCGCGCCCGGCCGGCGTCGCGGCCGCGCTGGTCTGGGCGACGGCCGCCGTCGTCGCGCTGATCCTGCAGACCGCGGAGTACAAGCCCGGCTCGTCGACGCTCACCGCCGGGGACATCGGCAGCTACATCGCGAACGTCGGGGCGGGCAAGGCACTCGTCATCGTCGCCGCGCTCGCGCTCGTGCACGCCGGGATCGGCGCGCTGGCGCTGCGCTTCGGTGAGAAGGTGCCCGCCGAGGTCCGCGTCGGGCTCGGCCTGTTCGCGCTGCTGCCGCTGCCGGTCACCGGGCACGCGTCGAACTGGAACTACCACGACTACACGATGATCTCGATGGAGCTGCACGTCATGAGCGCGGTCGCCTGGACGGGCGGCCTCGGCGCGATGACCGTGCTCCTCGTCGCGAACCGGACGCTGCTGGCGCACGCGCTGCCCCGGTTCTCGAAGCTCGCGACGCTCTGCCTGATCCTCTCGGCGGCGACCGGGCTGTTCAACGGGCTCGTCGAGATCTCGCTCAACCCGACCATCGGCTTCTGGGCGGCGATCTTCACGACGCCGTACGGGCAGCTCTTCGTCCTCAAGTTCCTCTGCACCGGCGTCATCGCGCTGCTCGGCGCGTACACCCGCTTCCGGCTGATGCCGCAGATCGTCCGGCACAACCGCACGGCGCTCGCCGCGTGGGCGACGCTCGAGCTGACCGTGATGGGTCTGGCGTTCGGCTTCGCCGTGGTGCTGACGCGGGCGCCGGTCGTCGCGTCCTGAAAACCCTTCCTCGCTGGTAGAACCCCGTCTCAGGTCACGCCGAGTAGCTGCAACTTGCGCATTGGGCTGACCGGTAGACCATTGGGGGCGACCTGTTGGACCGAACTTTCTACCCTGAGAAGAGCCCATTTCGGAAGCGACGAACGGTCATCTGCAGTCGGCGAATGCACGTGCAGGTTGTGGCGCCGGTCACATGATGTGACAGAACCGGCTCAGCGGTAACGCGTCCAGCGTGCGTCCGTCCGGCCGCTGCGGAGGTCGTCCAGACGGCGGAACAGCTCGGGGCGCACCTGGGGCCGGCTGCGCAGGATGGGCAGCACGCTCGTCGTCAGCTTCAGTTCGCGGATGGCCCGGAGCACGGCGAACCCGGACCACGACGTCACGTCGAAGCCGTACGCCGCGGCGAACGTCCGGTAGTGCACCGGCGGGTCGCCGAACCGTTCGCGGCCGACCGCCAGCGGCGTCAGGTCCCACTCCGGCGGTCCGACGCACGACGAGTCGAAGTCGCAGAGCACGGGCCCGTCCGGCCCGGGGATGACGTTGCCGGGGTACGCGTCGCCGTGGACCAGGCCCTTGGGCAGCGGGAACTCCAGCCCGGCCAGCGCGGCTTCGAGCTCGGCGCAACGGTCGAGCAGGAAGGCGCGGTCGGCGTCACCGAGTTCCTCGGCGTCGGAGACGCGGGCTCGCACCGCGGCGAACGGCGCCCACTCGGCCAGGCCGTCGGGCGCCGGGAGCGCGTGCACCTGGCGCAGCAGCCGGGCCAGGTCGGCCGACGTCGCCGGCCGGCCGATGCTCGGCACCTGGTGCCACACGGTCACGAGGTGGCCGTCGACGGACATCGGCTGCTCGACGGTGTCGAGCAGCCGGATCGCGGGGACGTCGTGGCGTTCGAAGTGGCGGGCCACGCACACGACCGTGCCGACCCGGTGCCGCAGCTGGGTCGAGCCGACGATCCGGATCACGAACGGCGCCGTGACCAGCGCGTACACGGCGTTGTTGGTGAACCGCAGGAGCCGCGCGCCGGCCGGGTCGAAACCCAGCCGCGCGCAGGTCGCCGCCAGTACGCCACGCAGCTTGCCGGAGGTGAACCGGCCGTCCAAGACGGTCTCGGCCCCTTCGGCGTCAGGCGGCGTAGAAAGCGTTGAGGCGGTCGGCGAGGTCACGCGCGTCGGCGTTGTTGCGGCGGCGCTCGGCCTCGTCCTGCAGGGGCCGCATGCGGTCCTTGACCCGCTCGGACTTGATGCCCTCGGCGCAGTCGATGGCCTTGCCGCCGACCTTGGCGCCGTGGTCGAGGTCGCCGTCGAGCAGGTGGTTGGTGGCCAGCGCGCTGAGCATGAACGTCTTGGAGCGGGCCATCTCGTCGTCGTAGGACTCGACGGCCCTGGTCAGCGCCGGAATGGCGTACTTCGTGTGCTCGGCGTTCTGCTGCGCGAGGACCGTGTGGACGGTGCCGACCATGGCGTAGACGTCGGTCTCGGTGAAGAACTTCACCCAGGACTCGGCCTCGGCCAGGTTGGCGCGCTCGAACTCGTCCTTGCTCCGGCCGAGGAGCTTCACCGCCTGCTCTTCGTTGCCCATCATCGCGTAGGCCCAGGCCTCGTTCGCGCAGAGCACGGAGACGGCCAGCTCGGAACCGCTTTCCTGGGCGGCGATCTGGCCCAGCTGGAACAGCTTCAGCGCGTCGTTCGGGGCGTCCTGGTGCAGGTAGACGCGGCCCATCCGGTAGAGGACGTTGGCGACGAGCGGGTGGTTCTCGCCCTGCTTGGCCAGGTCCAGCGCGTTCGCGAAGTGCCCGCGCGCGGAGTCCATCAGGCCGGTGTCGAAGGACGTCCAGCCGGCCAGCGAGTGCAGGTCGGCCAGCGCCACGTACAGGCGGTTCTTGACGATGTCGGTGCCGTGCGCCTCGAGCATCTGCTGTCCCCAGGACAGCTGCGCCACGACGGCGTCGCGGCAGAACCCGCCGCCGTACTGGTAGTCCAGCGCCCGGAGCGCGCGCGTCGCGGCCTCCACCTGGCGCACGTCGGTCATGCCGATGCGCCCGGGCGCCGGCGTCCGCGCCGGCCCGGCCGACCAGGTGCCCGACTCCGGACCGAACACCGCCGCACCCATCGTGACCTGGGCGGCGTGCGCGAGGAACCTCCGTCGCTTCACGGACTCGTCCTCCTCAGCCTGCTGGCCGTCGGCGGAGCCGACGACGCGTATCGCCGTGGCCTCGTCGTAGGCGAGGCCCATGTATCCACGTGGGACACCCAGGCCGTCGGCGATCCGCGTGAGGACGTCGTAGGCCATGACCTGGCGACCCTTGAGGATCTCCGACACCTCGGACTGGGACTGGCCGGTCATCGCGGCGATCTGGCGCTGCGAGACACCGTGCTTGCGCAAGAGGCGGTAGACGGCGCTGATCTCGCGGGACGCGAGAGCCGCTCTCATCTCCGGCTGCTCCCACGCGTCAGCGGGAACCGCGTGGCTCTGCCGGGCTTCGGCACTGCCACCGTTACTGGCGTCCATCGCGCCCCCTCCAACTGTCCGGTCGGGCGTCTGTGAAACAGCGTAGGCAAACCTGCGGAACCGTGTGAACAGCCGAACTGGTGCCCTGATCGGTCCGGGCGAAGTCCGTTGACCGCTTACCGTGGAACCCGGTCCGGTCACCGCTATGACGCCATTTCGACCTTCTATCGCACCCGGTTTCACCTCACTGTAGTTGTCAGATCTCCGTCACCGCCCGGACACCGGCAGCGATCACGGAGAGCTACGAAAACCGCAGGGATGTTGCAGAAGGCATCTTCGGAGCCCGACGGATCCGAAGACGGACGACAGAGCGGAGAAGGGCGTGGAGTTCGTGGACTCGTTCGCAGGGGGACATGCCGGCACGGCGACCCGCGCCGTGCGGCCGGCGGTCTCTCCGATCTCCGCTGTCCGACCGGTCACCCCCGCCGCCGCGGTGGACCCCCGCACCGCGAGCGTCCGCCACTACGAGGGCGGGCAGCTGGTGTGGCGCGTGCAGTGCGGCGACCTCATCAGCCGCGAGCGCGCGGTGACGGTGTTCGTCGAGGACAACCAGGTGGTACTGGTCTCGCCCCCCGGCGAGACCGCGCGGTTGACGTCCGGCCAGCTCGGCCAGCTGCGCGCCGCGCTCAACGAAGCCGCCAAGATGGCGGAAAGGTAACGGTGAGCTGATCATGGATCAGGTACTCGGGCAGGTCCTCCGCAACGCGGTCTGGGAGCGCCTCGACATGCTGACCGACCTGGCGAACCGCGCCGACGCCCAGTCGCTCGTCTCGGTCGCGCGCTCCGAACTGCCCCGCTTGACGGAAGCGTGGCGCGCGATGCTGAAGATGCACGAGCCCGACGAGCGCGGCGACTGCCCGACCTGTTCGACCCGGTGGCACCGCTGCAAGGCGCCGTGCTCGGTCTGGCAGGTCGCGCACGAACACCTGGTGGCGGGCGGCCTGGCCCCGCAGCAGCAGCCTCCGGCGAGCCGGCTGAGCGGGCGGCGCAAGAGCCCGGTGCCGGCGCAGGACCGCGGCGTGCCGGCCCCGAGCGCGGCCGAGACCACCGGGCGCCACGCGCTGGTGAACCCGCGCCGAGCGGTCACCGCCTGATCCACCGCGTCAAATCCACGTGAAGCGACGCAACTTTCGTGGCGAAAGTGGCGTGAAGTTCCCGTGAAGTGGCGCAACTTTCCTAGCGAAAGTGGCGCCTCCCTGATCCGGCGAGCGCGGCCGACCGATCGCCCCATCGGACCCGCGCCGGCTCTCGCCCGGCCGGGGACTGTTTCGCCCGCACCCCCGAGCAGCGCGAACCAGTCCTCGGCCACACACCCGGTCCCCACCGCGATTAATCGAAAAAATTACGCGTTAGGCCTAGCCCAGGCGGTAATCGCCCGCTAGATTGATCAACACACGCGGTATGGACCATTGGTTCACCCGCGTTGCCCGCCCTGCTGTTGATCCGAAGCAGTGCGGCCCTCGAATTCCGCGGGCCGGTGCCGTTGCACTCCCCTCCCCCGACCGGCACCGGCCCGCGGTTCCAAGTTCTAGCGAACCGCCTTCACGCGCAGCACGAGCACCGCGGCCAGCAGCGTCGCGACGGCCGAAGCCCCGAACAGGCCGGGATAGCCACCCAGGTAGGCCAGCACCAGCGGCGTCAGCAGCGGCGCGACCACCTGGGGCAGCGAGTTCGCGATGTTGATGACGCCGAGGTCCTTCGCGCGGTCCTGCGCCGCCGGGAGGACCTGCGTCAGCATCGCGAGGGCGACAGCCATGTACGCGCCGAAGCCGACGCCCAGCAGCGGCGACGCGGCGAGCGCGACCGGCCAGCTCTGCCAGACGACCAGCAGCAAAGCGGCCAATGCCATCACCCCGGAGGCCGCGAGGACGTACGGCTTACGCCGTCCGGACTTGTCCGAGAAGTGGCCGGCGAGCACGGCACCGAGGACGAGCGCGACGCCGTACAGCCCCATCATGATGAGCAGGCCCGTGTCCGGGTCCTCGTAGTGCACCGCGTCCTTGAGGAAGAACAGCAGGTAGAGCGTCCCGAACGCGTTGCCGAGATTGATCATGAAGTGGCACGACCAGGCCCACGCGAAGTCCGGGTGCCGCCGCGGCGAGACCCAGAGGTTGCGCAGGACCTCGCCCACCTGGGACGACGGCCGGTACTCGACCGGCAGGCGCGCGTCCGGCGTCCGGAGCACGAAGAACGCGGCACCGGCGACGACGATCACCGCGCAAACCGCGTAGGCCAGCGGAATCCCGGCGATGCCGAGCATCACGACGACCACGACCGCGCCGAGCACCGTGCCGAGCATCTGCGCGATCCCGACGAGCCCGCCGACCTGCGCCCGCTGCCCGACCGGGACGCGGTCGGCGATGGCGGACATGAGGGTGGCGAGCATGCCGTTGAGGCCCGCTTGGACGAGGCACCAGCCGACGATCAGGACCGCGACGGTCGGCGCGAAGGCCAGCACGAGCAAACCGACGGTCGCGACGGCGGCGCCGATGACCGTCCACGGGTGGCGGCGGCCGAAGCGCGAGGTCGTCCGGTCGGACAGCAGCCCGATGGCCGGGTTGACGACCAGCGCGACGATCGCGCCGACGCCCATCACCAGGCCGAGCACGAACTCCTTGTTCGCCTGGTCGAGCAGTTCGGCCTGCTGCGGCAGCAGCACCTGGATCGGCGCGTAGATGCCCAGCCAGAGCGCGATGTTCGCGAAGAACAGCAGGCTCATCCAGCCGGGCCGCACCCGCACGACGGGCTCGGCGAGCGCCTCCGGCAGGGCCTGGGTCGTTTCACTGCTCATGGCGCACCAGCTTCCGGTACCAGTGGAACGAGTCCTTCGGCGTGCGCCGCAGGGTTTCGTAGTCGACGTGCACCAGGCCGAAGCGCGGCGCGTAGCCCTTGGACCACTCGAAATTGTCCATCAGGGACCAGCAGAAGTAACCCCGGACGTCGACGCCGGCGTCCATCGCCTCCCGCAGCGCGACGAGGTGGCTGTGCAGGAAGTCGATCCGTTCGGGGTCGTGCACGCCGCCGTCCTCGGCGACGACGTCGGCGAAGCTGCAGCCGTTCTCGGTGATCTGGATGGGCGGCAGCTTGTCGCGGTAGCGCCGGTGGAAGTCGAGCAGCAGCTCGCGCAGGGCGTGCGGGACGATCGGCGAGTCGTTCGTCGTCATCGGGTAGCCCTCGATCGGGCGAAGTTCGAAGGGCAGCGGATTGCCCGGCCCGGGCTTCGCGACGCCCTGCGGCTCGTAGTAGTTGACGCCGTAGAAGTCGAGCGGCTGCGCGATGGTGGGCAGGTCGCCGGCGAACCCGGCGGGCAGGTGCTGGTGGAGCTGCTCGGGGTAGCTGCCGAGCAGCACGGGGTCGGCGAAGAGGCGGTTGAGCAGGGCGTCGAGCCACTCGGCGGCGTCGTGGTCGGTTTCGTCGGCGGGCCAGATCGGCGAGTGGTTGTTGGCGGTCCCGATGTTCGTCGCACCGGCCGCGCGGAGGGCCTGGACGGCGAGTCCGTGCGCGAGGTTCTGGTGGTGCGCGGTCGGGATGGCGTCGAGCAGGAGCGTCTGACCGGGCGCGTACTCACCGATGGCGTAACCGAAGATGGACATGACCATGGGCTCGTTGAGCGGAATCCACAGTTTCACCCGATCGGCGAAGCGCTCACCGAGGATGTGGGCGTACTCGGCGAAGCGCTCAGCGGTCGTGCGGGAGAGCCAGCCACCGTCGTCCTCGATCGCTTGCGGGGTGTCCCAGTGGTAGAGCGTGACGGCGGGAGCGATGCCGGCTTCGCAGACGGCGTCGATGAGCTTGTCGTAGAAGCCGAGTCCGTCGGGGTTGGGCGCGCCCTTGCCATCGGGCTGGATCCGCGGCCAGGCGATGGACATCCGGTAGGCGCCGACGCCGAGTTCGGCCATCAGCGCGATGTCTTCGGGGTAGCGGTGGTAGTGATCGGCGGCTACGGTCGCTTTTTCCCCGCGGGCGATCTTGCCCTCGGTCGCGGAGAATGTGTCCCAGATGGACGGTCCGCGCCCGCCTTCGCTGGTGGCGCCCTCGATCTGGAACGCCGAAGTGGAGACACCCCAGAGGAAATCGGGCGGGAAGATCGGGTTCTGCACCGGTGCTGACCCCTTCGTCAGGCCACCCGTACGGGTGAACATGAAAAGTTCTCATATACTAGGTCTTCACTCGTCCGTGGGGAAGCCCGTCGGCACGATAAAGTCCCAGATCAGACGAGGAGGAGCGCCGTGTCCGACATCCAGGCCGCGAAGGTGCCGGCAGAAGCCACCCCCTTGCGCCGTCAGCCGGTCCAGCAGCGAAGCGCGAAGAGAGTCGAGCAGATGCTCGACGCGAGCGCGGCGCTGATCGACGAACTCGGTTACGACGCACTGACGACGACCCTGATCGCCAAACGAGCGGGCGTGGCGGTCGGTTCGCTGTACCAGTTCTTCCCGGACAAGCGAGCGGTCGTGCAAGCGCTTACGGCGAGGAACTTGGAGCGCTTCGTGGGCGCGGTGAACGAGCGCCTGAAGCAGCTGGGACCGGAGCACTGGTGGGACGTCGTGGACTCGATCCTCGACATCTACCTGGAGATGCACCGGACGATGCCGGGCTTTTCGAAGGTCCACTTCGGCGACATCATCGACCGGCAGTTGCTGGACGAGACGCGCGACAACAACGCGGTGATCGTGGATTCGCTGACGGATCTGGTCGCGACGCAGGTGGATCGGCCGGTCGAGGATCTGCGGTTCGCGATCGGGATCGCCAACGAGGTGGCGGACGCGTTGCTGAAGCTGGCGTTCCGGAAGGAGCCTCGGGGCGACGAGAAGATCGTCGCTGAGGCCAAGTACGTGGTCAAGGGGTACTTGGCGGCGCGGTTCGGGGAGCGTTCGTAGCTGTCCACAGAAGTTGTCCACAGGTATGCACAGCTGTGGACAACTCGGGTGTCCGGGGCCGGTTTGTCGGTGGGCGCCGATAGACTGGATGTGGGGGTTCCCCGGGGAGGGTGGGCTGCGTGTGGGCCCGGTCGGTGAGGGGTGCGTGCCGTGTGGGGACTCGTCCCCGACGGCAGGTGAGCCCCGGGGTCAGCCGAAGTTCTGGTGCTCGCCTCGGTACGTCGGGACCGTTCGCTCCACCCGGTCGCCCATCACCAAGTGGTAGTGCGTGAACCGCTCCGCCAGCTCCCCCGCCTTCGCGTGCCGCAGCCACACCCGGTCGCCCAGCTGTAGTGAACGCGCCGCTCGGCCCGTCACCGGCGTCTGGACCTCGCCCGCGCCTTCGAAACCCAGCAGCTTCAGACCCGTCGGCAAGTACGGCTGCGGGACCCGGGAAGCACCCGCCGGTCCCGAAGCGATGTAGCCGCCCGAGAACAGCGTGGCGATTTTGCGAGTCGGCCGGCGCACCACCGGCAGCGCGAACAACGCTGCCGGGCGGGGGCTGAAGCGGGAGTAGCCGTCGAACAGCGTCGGGCCGATCAGGCCCGAGCCCGCCGCGATCTCCGTGACCACCGCGTCCGCTCCCGTTGACTCGATGCTTCCCGTGCCTCCGCCGTTCACGAACTCCAGCGACGTCACCGCCTGGACCGCGCGGACCGCCTCGCCGCGGCGGCGGTTCAGCTCCGTCGCCGAACGGCGCTGCATCCAGCCGATCACCAGGCGGTTCAGGCGGGCTCCCGCCGCGTCGCCGAGGCCGGCGATCTGGCCTTCGTACGCCATCACGCCCACCAGGCGGAAGCCCGGGCGGGCCAGTACCTGCTGGGCGAACGTCGATGCCTGCTTCGGCGTGAAGATCGGGGACCGCCGCGTGCCGACGTGGACTCCCGGGAGCGGGCGCCACGACGCGTCCAGTTCCAGACAGACCCGGATCTCCGGGTGGCCGTGGCCGAGGGCCGCGTCGACCAGGTCCAGGTGGGCCGGCGAGTCCACCATGATCGTGATCGCCGCCCGGGCTTTCTCCGACGCGGCCAAGCGGCGCAGGGCTTCGTGGTCGGCCGTCGGGTAGGCGACGACGATGTCATCGGTCGTGCCCAGCTCCGCGTGCCAGATCGCTTCCGCCAGCGAGTAGCACATCAGGCCCTCGAAGCCCGGCATCGCGAGCACGCGCTCCAGCAACGCCCGGCAGCGGACCGACTTGCTGACCACCCGGATCGGCTTGCCCGCCGCGCGGCGGCGGAGGTCGTCGGCGTTCGCGTCGAACGCCGCCAAGTCGACCACGGCCAAGGGTGGATCGAGGTCCTTGGTCGCCAAGTCGTACACCGTCGCACTGGTCACGAGGTCTAAAGTACGACACGAAGGCTTGAAACGCGAATACTGTTCACATACTGTTTCGGGCACTCGACCGATGGAGGGTGCGCGCATGACCCGGTGGACCAACTGGGCGGGCACGGCGTCCGCCTCGCCGCAGCACGTTCACCAGCCGCGCAGCGCGGCCGAGATCGCGGCGGCCGTCGAAGGCGTCGCCGCGGCCGGCCGGACCGTGCGACCCTGGGGCAGCGGGCACTCGTTCACCGCGATCGCCGTCGCCGACTCCGACGCGCTCGACCTGCGCCACTGGACCGGCATCGAGCGCGTCGACCTGGAAACCGGGCACGTCACCGTCCGCTCGGGCACCACGATCAAGCAGCTCAACGCCCAACTCGACGCGCTCGGGCTCGCCATGACCAACCTCGGCGACATCGACGCGCAGACCATCGCCGGCGCGATTTCCACCGGCACCCACGGCACCGGCGCGCGCCTCGGCGGCATCGCCACACAGATCGCCGCGCTCGAACTCGTCCTCGCGGACGGCTCGGTCGTCTCCTGCTCGGCGGACGAAAAACCCGACCTCTTCGCCGCCGCCCGCGTCGGCCTCGGCGCGCTCGGCGTGATCACCACCGTGACCCTGCGCTGCGAAAAGTCCTTTTACCTGCGCGCGCAGGAACGGCCGGAGCCGCTGGAGCAGGTCCTCGAGGGCTTCCACGACTTCGCCGACCAGAACGAGCACTTCGAGTTCTACTGGTTCCCCTACGGCAAGAACGCCCTGGTCAAGCGCAACAACCGGTGCGAAACGGCCGAGCCGCTGAGCAAGGTTCGCGAGTTCGTCGACTACCAGATCATGGAAAACGTCGCGTTCGGCGGGCTCTGCCGGACCGGTCGGCTGATGCCGCGGCTCGTGCCGTCGCTCGGGAGCTTCGCCTCGAACGTCCTCTCCGCACGCGAGTACAGCGACGTCTCCCACCGGGTCTTCGTCACCGCGCGCAATGTCCGCTTCACCGAAACGGAATACGCTGTTCCACGTGAATCAGTGCTCGACGTGCTCGCCGAACTACGGGCGGTAGTGCCGACGCTGACGGACCCGGTGATGTTCCCGGTCGAGGTGCGCGTCGCCGCGGCCGACGACATCTGGCTGTCGACCGCGCAGGGCCGCGACTCCGCCTACATCGCCATCCACCAGTTCGTCGGCATGCCGTACCGCGAGTACTTCAGCGCGTTCGAGAAGATCGCCGGCGCGGTCGGCGGCCGCCCGCACTGGGGCAAGATGCACGACCTCGACGCCGGCGTCCTCCGCTCGCGCTACCCGCACTTCGACGACTTCCTGCGCGTGCGCAAGGAAACCGACCCGAACGGCGTCTTCACGAACACCTACCTGGACCGCGTGCTCGGCCCGGCCTAGAAGAGCGCCGACACGGATTCGCCGTTGTGGATCCGGCGGATCGCCTCGGCCATCGCCGGCGCGATCGACAGGATCTTCAGCTTTTCGGTGCGCTCTTCCTCCGGGACCGGGACCGTGTTGGTGCAGACGATCTCCAGCACCTCCGGCCGGCTGCCGATGCGCTCGATGGCCTTCGCCGCGAACAGCCCGTGCGTGCAGGCGACGCGGATCGAGCGCGGCTCCAGCTCGGCCAGCCGGTCCAGCAGTTCGAGCACCGTGCTGCCCTTGGCGATCTCGTCGTCGAGGACGATCACGTCGCGGCCGGTGATCTCGCCGATCACCGACGTGATCTGGACGCGGTCGTCGGGGAAGCGCTCCTTCGCGCCGGCCGCGACCTGGGCGCCGAGGAGCCGCGCGAAGTGCGACGCCTCCTTCGCGTTGCCCAGATCGGGCGAGACGACCGTGGTGCGCGAAAGGTCGTACTGGCGGAAGTGCTTGGCCAGCTCCTGCAGCGCGTGCAGGTGGTCGACCGGGACGCTGAAGAAGCCGTGGACCTGCGGCGAGTGCAGCGTCATCGCCAGGACGCGGTTCGCGCCCGCTGTGGTCAGCAGGTCGGCGACCAGGCGGCCGCCGATCGAGATGCGCGGCGCGTCCTTCTTGTCCGAGCGCGCGTACGAGTAGTGCGGCATCACCGCGGTGATCCGGGACGCCGACGCGCCGCGCGCGGCGTCGAGCATCAGCAGCAGCTCGACGAGGTGTTCCTGCACCGGCTTGACCAGCGGCTGGATGATGAAGACGTCCCGCTCGCGGCAGTTGGCCTGCAGCTGGACCTCGAGGCAGTCGTTCGCGAACCGCCGGACCTCGGCCGGCTGCAGCGGGACGCCGAGGTGGGCGCAGATCTCTTCGGCCAGCTCGGGGTGCGCGCTGCCGCTGAAGACGGCGATTTCCCTGGAAGCCTGCGTGATCACAGCGCGGAGATCGCTTCGCCGATGGCGTCTTCACCCGAGATCAGCGTCAGGGTGCGCCGCGCGGTCTCGGGTGCGTCCAGCAGGCCGACGAGCACCGCGGCGACGTCGTCACGCGGGATCGGGCCGCGGCCGGTCTGCTCGGCCAGCAGGACCAGGCCGGTGCCGGGGTCGTCGGTCAGCGAGCCGGGCCGGAGGATCGTCCAGTCGAGGTCGCGCGCCTTGAGGTCGTCCTCGGCCGCGCGCTTGGCGCGCAGGTAGTGCCGGAACTCCTCGGTGACGTCGGGGTTCTCCGGGTTGTCGGCGCCGATCGAGCCGACCTGGAGGTGCCGCCGGACGCCCGCGCGCTCGGCCGCTTCGGCGAACAGCGCCGCGGCGCCCCGGTCCACTGTGTCCTTGCGGGCGGTGCCGCTGCCCGGGCCCGCGCCCGCGGAAAACACCGCGGCGTCGGCACCCTTCAGCACCTCGGCGACGGCGTCCACATCGGAATTCTCCAGGTCCAGCACTACGGCCTGGGCGCCGGCGGCTTCGAGGTCCGCCGCGTGGGCGGGGTTCCGGATGATGCCGACCGCTTCGTCCCCGCGCGCGGCGAGCAGCCGCTCCAGCCGCAGCGCGATCTGACCGTGTCCACCAGCAATGACGACTCGCATGGTGCCGAGACTAGTGCGAAGCGGGCGCCTCCGCGGTCCGGAGCAGGTGGTCGTAGACCAGCTCGTTCACCAGGCGGGAAACCGGGTCCTCGGCGAGCAGGACGCGCTCGGTGCGGCCCTCGAGGTCGAGGTCGACGACCGCGTTCGGGTCGGCCGTCACGACCGCGAGGCCGTACGCGCGGGCCCGCGGCAGGCAGTTGCCGACGTAGTCCTCGGTGAGGATCGCCGGCGACGGGAGCACCATCGCGGCCTCGCCGTAGCGGGCGAACGGAACCGCGGAGGCCATCGCGGTGCGCCAGTGGCGCGCGACGGCCAGGACGCCGACGATCTCGGCGGCCGGGGCGGGGGCGGTTCCGGCCAGCTCCGGCCAGGTCCAGGTGTCGACGGTGGCACGGTCGGCCACCGGGCCGGCACCCATCGCGATGCGCTCGGCGTGCACGTCGGTGCGGAGCTTGGCGACCACGCAGACCTTGCGGCCCAGGATCGTGATCTCGGGGAGGACGACGCCGTTCCAGCCCAGCTGGGCGGCGGCGGCGCGCGCGAGCTCGTCGACGCTCGCGGGGAGCTCGATCGGCGGCACCACGCGGCTCGGCATCGACCGGCTGCGCTTCGCGCCACCGGCGACCGTCGAGCGCTCGGTGTTCTGAGGTGTAGCCGCCACGAGTCCGCCTCCTTCTAACCTGCACCGCTTCGTGACCGGGGGAAACCGGCACTCAACCTGTCTAACAGCGCGGCGGCGCGGCGTCGCCGGGTAGTGCGAGTGGCTGCGATCGGCGGCGCCCAGCGGTCGATGACCGGTCGGTAGGCGGTCATCCGACTTCGGTCGAACGGTGCGGCCAACCGAGTGATCGCGGGGTGAGTGGCACTACGGAACGGTTCCACCCGACTACCCGGGGCAGGAATCGCCAAACCCGGTCCGACTAGCCCGTTCGGCGCAATACCGGGAAAATCCACAGTGGACGCGGGCCGCTGAGCTGCGGTTGTCCGCCGTCACCCACATGGCGGTGACTTGCGCCGCAGCGGTGACGCGGCCCCGCGACTAAAGTTACCGATCAGTCACTTAGTCGTCGCCGTGGAGGACCGATGCGCTCCCCGAAGGACTTCTTCGCCCCGCTCGCCCTGGGCGCGCCCGCTCCCGTGCGGGAGATCCCGGTGACGCCGTCCCGGATGATCCACTTCTTCGACCCGGGCAACGAGAAGATGGCGGCCAAGGTGCCGGACATCGCGAAGAAGGTCGACGTCCTGCTCGGCAACCTCGAGGACGCCGTGCGCGCCGACCGCAAGGAGGCCGCGCGCGCCGGGCTCGTCTCGATCGCGAAGGCCAACGACTTCGGGAAGACGCAGCTGTGGACGCGCGTCAACAGCCTGGACTCGCCGTGGGTGCTCGACGACCTGGTCACGCTGGTCACCGAGATCGGCGACAAGCTCGACGTGATCATGGTGCCGAAGGTCGAGGGCGCGCAGGACATCCACTACGTCGACCGGCTGCTGGCCCAGCTCGAAGCGCGCGCCGGCCTGACGAAGCCGTTGCTGGTGCACGCGATCCTCGAGACGGCCAGCGGGGTGGCCAACGTGGAGGAGATCGCCGGCGCGAGCCCGCGCATGCAGGGCATCTCGCTCGGCCCGGCGGACCTGGCCGCGAGCCGCCGGATGAAGACGACCCGCGTCGGCGGCGGGCACCCCGGCTACCTGGTGCGCACCGACCCGACCGGCGACGACCTGAACGAAGGCCGGACGACGTACCAGCAGGACCTGTGGCACTACACGGTCGCGCGGATGGTGGACGCGTGCGCGATGCACGGGATCCTGCCGTACTACGGGCCGTTCGGGGACATCCGCGACGTCGTCGCGTGCGAGGACCAGTTCCGCAACGCGTTCCTGCTCGGCTGCGTCGGCGCGTGGAGCCTGCACCCGGTGCAGATCGACATCGCGAAGAAGGTGTTCTCGCCTTCGCCGTCCGATGTGGCCTGGGCGCGCCGGGTGATCGCCGAGATGGGCGACGGCACGGGCGCGGTGATGATCGACGGGAAGATGCAGGACGACGCGTCGGTGAAGCAGTGCCGCGTGGTCGCCGAACTGGCCGACGCCCTCGCGGCGGACGACCCCGAACTCGCCGCGGCCTACGACGCGGCCACCAAGGAGGCCCTCGGATGACCGAAGTGAAGCCGAGGCGCTCTGTCCTCTACATGCCCGGCGCGAACGAGAGAGCGCTGGAGAAGGCCAAGACGATCCCGGCGGACGCGCTGATCCTCGACCTCGAGGACGCCGTCTCCCCCGATGCCAAGGAAGCCGCGCGCGAACGCGTGTGCGCGGCCGTCGGTTCGTACGGCTCGCGCGAGGTGACGATCCGGGTCAACGGGCTGGACACCGAGTGGCACGACGCGGACCTGCGCGCGGCCGCGTCGGCGGGCCCGGCCGCGGTGGTCGTACCGAAGGTGAATTCGGCGGCCGAGGTACACAACATCGAGCGCGCGCTGGAGCTCGGCGGGGCGCCGGACCACACGAAGATCTGGGCGATGGTCGAGACGCCGGTCGCGATGCTGCACGCGGAGGAGATCGCGGCGGCGTCCGAGCGGCTGACGGTGCTGGTGATGGGTACGAACGACCTGGCAAAGGAGCTGCACGCGGAGTTCGTCCCGGGTCGCGGGCCATTGCTGGGCGGGCTGTCGCTGTGCCTGCTGGCCGCGCGGGCGACGGGTCGCGTCATCCTCGACGGCGTCTACAACGACGTGAAGGACCTTGAAGGGTTCGAGGCGGAGTGTGAGCAGGGGCGGCAGTACGGCTTCGACGGGAAGACGCTCATCCACCCCGCGCAGGTCGAGCCGTGCAACCGGATCTTCGCGCCGTCGGAAGAGGAGATCGACCGCTCGCGGCGGATCATCGAGGCCTTCGAGGAGGCTCGCGCCGCGGGCCGCGGTGTGGTGACTGTGGACGGCCGGATGATCGAGAACCTGCACGTCGACAACGCGCGGAGGGTGCTGGCGCTGGCCGAGGCCGTCAAGAGCTGAGGTCACTTCGGCAGGTCGTCCGTCCATTCGCCACTGACCGCGTACGTGTCGCCGTTTGCGTTGTGGACCGGCTTGCCGGTCCAGTCCAGGAACACCGATGAGCTGTCCACCCGGCCGGTCGCCGGGTCGACGACGAGGCGGCCGCCGCCCGGTAGCCGGACGCTTCGGTCGTCCAGCGCGTGTACACCCGGGTACGCGGCTATCGCGCGGAACGCCGCGGCGCGGACCGCCGGGGGCGCCGGCACCGTGGAGACCAGGTCGATCAACCCGTCGAGCACCGCGAAGCCGAGCTGGTTCGCGGGCACCCCGTGGCGCGTCAGCCCGTCCGTGAGCCAGGTCCGCAGGGCTGCCGGGTCCGGGGGCAGCGCCAAGATCGTGCTGAGGGTGACGTCGTCGTCGCCGTTGATGCGGATGGGCCGGGCGCGGGGCATGAGTTCGGCTTTGCCGTGGCGGTTCTCGTCGCGGTACCACTCCTGCCCGTCGGTGGTCGTCCAGTACTCCCAGGTCGCCTTGCCCACCTTCGTCGTCGTGTGCCAGTACTTGCCGGTGCCGACCTGGGTGCGCTCGGCGGCCGTGGCCGCCGCCAGCAGGACCTGCGGGCCGGTGTAGACCGGGGCCACCGCCTGGGGAGGCGGCGGTGGGGCCGGCGGGCCGGGCACGGTCGCCACGACTGCCGCGACCGCCGCCGCGGCCGCGACGAGCCCGGTGCCGACCACCAGTGGGGAGACTCGCTTGCGGCGCCGGCCGAGCGCGTGGTTGCGCAGCCGGTGGCGGCTGCGGTCGACGACGTCCTGGGCGGGCTCGTCGGGCAGGAGTGCCGTGCGCAGGGATTCGAGGTCATTCATCGGTGGCCTCCGGGGCGAGAACGGGAGCGAGCTTCTTGCGGGCGCGGGTGAGCCGGGAGCCCACCGTGCCCGGGGAGATGCCGAGCGCCTCGGCGACTTCCGCGTAGCCGAGGTCGGCGAGGGCCACGAGCAGCAGGACGTCCCGCTCCCCGGCGGTCAGCCGCGACAACGCTTTTCCCAGCTGTCCCCTGATGGCGACGGAGTTTTCGTGTCCCTCGGCGGGCCGGGGCACCTCGATCCGCGCGAGCGCGCGGTAGTGGCGGGCTTCCTTGCGGCGGTGTCTCGACACCAGGTTCGTCGCGATGCCGAACAGCCAGGCACGCAGGTCGCCGCGGGCGGGGTCGAACGTTTTGCGGCGGTCGAACGCCACCAGGAACGTCTCGGCGGCGACGTCCTCCGCGACCTGCGTACCGAGCCGGCCGGCGATGTAGCGGTAGACCTCGGCGAAGTGGCGATCGTGCGCCTCGGTGAACTGATCGGCGCCAGTCACCGGGGCTGCCTCTGTCATGGGGTTCCTTCCCGTCGGCGACAGCTTCCCCTCCACTTCGCCGCGGGGCCCCGGTTTCTTCCCTATCCGATCGGCCAGGGCCGCTGCGGGCCGCGGAGCTGCTCGTACGCCGCTGCCGCGCGCAGGACGCCGACGTCGTCGAAGCGGCGGCCGCTGAGCTGGAGGCCGATCGGGCGGCCGTCGTCCGTGTAGCCGCAGTTCACCGACACCGCCGGCTGGCCGGACATGTTGTACGGGACCGTGAACGCGATGTGCTCGAACGGCCGCGCCGGGTCGTTCGTCGGCGACGCCCACTCCGCCGGTGGGGCCGCCACCGGGCACGTCGGCGACAGCACGACGTCGTAAGGCGAAGTCGCGCGCAGGGCCGCGACGCTGATCGCGTCGATCTGGGCGAAGCCGCGGTACGCGTCCACTCCGGACACCTGCGCGCCGCCCGCGGCCCAGTCCGCGATGTACGGCAGGACCTTCGCCCGGCGGTCCGCCGGCAACGCCGCCATGTCCGACCAGGCCCGGGTGCGCCAGAAGACGTCCAGGCCGTTGAGCATCTCGCGGGTCAGGAACGGTTCGACCGGCTCGACGATCGCGCCCGCGGTCTCGAAGGCTCGCGCCGCCGCCGTCACCGCGTCGAGCGTGGCCGGGTCCACCGGGAGACCTACGCCCGGGTCCAGGTGCAGGCCGACGCGTAAGCCGGCCAGGGAAGAGTCCAGGGAAGACCACGGCAGGTCCGCCGGCGGCAGGCTCAGGTGGTCACGCGCGTCCGGCGCCGACAGCACGCTCATCAGCAACGCCGTGTCCGCGACCGTGCGGGTCATCGGGCCCGCCACCCGGCCGAGGAACGGCGGGTCGACCGGCACCCGGCCGAAGCTCGGCTTCAGCCCGGCCAGGCCGCACCAGCCCGCGGGCAGCCGGATCGAGCCGCCGATGTCCGTGCCCACGTGCAGCGGGCCGTACCCCGCCGCGGCCGCCGCGCCCGCGCCCGCGCTCGAACCGCCCGGTGACGCCGAGGTCAGCCACGGGTTCCGCGCCGTCTCGTGGAAGCTCGACAGGCCGGACGTCAGCATCCCGTAGTCCGGCATCGTCGTCTTGGCCAGCAGGACGCCGCCGGACTCGCGGACGCGCGCGGCCGCCGGGGCGTCCTCGGCGGCCGGCACCAGAGCGGTCGCCGCCGTGCCCAGCGGGACCGGGGTGCCGCGGGTCGCGATGTTCTCCTTGAGCGTCAGCGGGACGCCGTCGATCGGGCCCAGCGGTTCGCCGGCGTGCCAGCGCGCTTCAGCGGCCTTCGCTTCCTCACGCGCGCTTGAAGGGTCGTACGCGTACAACGCGTGCAGCTCCGGCTCTCGCGCTTCGATGCGCGCGAGAACCGCTTCGGTCACCTCGACCGGCGAGAGCGTCTTCGCGCGGTACTGCGCGACGAGTTCGACGGCGGTCAGATCGGGCAGCTCGGTCATGAACGCTCCTCAGGAAGCAGGCGGTTCGAAGCGGCCGTCGACGGCGGTCCAGCCACCGTCCACCGCCAGCACTGAGCCGGTCACGAACGACGAAGCATCCGAAGCGAGGTACACGACGGCGCCGGCCAGCTCGTCCGGACGCGCCCAGCGCCCCAACGCGCCCTTCGTCGCGTACGCGACGTACCACTCCGGGTTCGCCTTGATCTGCGCGGTCAGCGGGGTCTCGACGACGCCGGGGGCGATCGCGTTGACCCGCACGCCGGCCGGGCCGAACTCCGCCGCGGCCGTGCGGAACAGCTGGACGAGCCCCGCTTTCGTCGCCGCGTACGGGCCCTGACCGGGTTCGACGGTCGTCCCGCGGATCGACGAGAAGCCGATGATGCTCCCCCGCCCGCGCGCGACCATGTCCGCGCCGAAGACGCGGACGACCTCGAACGTGACGCCGAGGTTCAGCGCGATGACGCGGTCGAACTCCTCCCGCGTGTAGTCCAGCAAGCGTTTGCGGACGTTCGTCGCGGCGGTCAGCACGACGATGTCCTGCGGGCCGAGTTCCGTCGCCGCGCGGTCGACCGCGCCCGGCGCGAGGAGGTCGATCTCGTACGCCTTGCCGACACCGGCCTCGCGCGCGGCTTCGAGGTCGCGGTCGGCGCACACGACGTCAGCGCCGTGCGCGGCCAGGGCTCGCGCGGCTTCGCGGCCGATGCCGCCGGCGCCGAGGACCACGGCCCGGCGGCCGTCCAAGCGGAACAACGTCGAGTAGTTCACGGGCGCAGCACCGCCATCCTCGTCACGGTCAGCTCTTCGACGGCGAACCGCGGACCTTCGCGGCCGATGCCGGAGTCCTTCACCCCGCCGTACGGCATGGTGTCCGAGCGGAAGCCGGGCACTTCGTTGACGACGACCCCGCCGACCTCCAGCTCGTCCAGCGCGCGGAACGCCGTGTTCAAGGACTTGCTGTAGACGCTGGCGTGGAGGCCGTACCGGGACGCGTTCACCGCGGCGAAGGCCTCGTCCACATCGGACACCGTGCGCACGCAGACGACCGGGCCGAAGATCTCCTCGTCCCAGGCCTCGACGCCGTCCGGGACGTCGAGGAGGACCGTCGGGCGCAGCACGGTGCCCTCGACACCGCCGCCGACCCGGCGAGCGCCGGACTTCTCGATCCACGCGGCGACGCGGTCGGTGGAAGCGGGGTCGATCAGCGCGGACACCCGCGTCTTCTCGTCACGCGGGTCGCCGACGACGACCTCGTCGAGCCGCGCCAGCAACCGTTCGGTGAAGTCCGAAGCCACCGACGCGACGACCAGCACGCGCTGCACCGAGATGCAGGCCTGGCCGGACGCGTAGAAGCCGCCGCGCAGCACGGCATCCACTGCCGCTTCGAGGTCAGCGTCGTCGGCGACCACGAGGGCCGCGTTCGAACCCAGCTCCAGCAGCGTCTTCGTCGGGGCCGCGTCACGGGCGATGCGGTGCCCGACCGCGGCCGAGCCGGTGAACGACACCGCGCCGATCCGGCGGTCGGTCGTCAACGCCGCGCCAACCGACGCGTCGCCGGTGACCAGCTGGACCATCGCCGGCAGCGGGGCGAGCTGCCGGACCAGGTGCACCAGCCAGAGCGTGGCCAACGGCGTCTGCGGCGCGGGCTTGACGATCACCGGGCAGCCGGCGGCGATGGCGGGCGCGATCTTGTGCGACGCCAGCAGCAGCGGGTAGTTGAACCCCGCGATGCCGACGACCACCCCGATCGGCTTGCGCTTCCAGAACCCGACCAGTCCGTCGCCCGACGGCAAAAGATCGAGGGGCACGGTTTCGCCGTGCAACCGGGACACCTCTTCGGCCGCGGCTTCCCAGGTGACGATCGTGCGCGCGACCTCGACGCGGCAGTCGACCAGCGGCTTCCCGGTCTCCAGCACGAGCAGGTCTTCGAACTCTGACCGGCGCGCGGCAAGAGCGGCCGCGACGTCGTTCAGCAGAGCACGGCGCGTCCGCGAAGGGAGCGAAGCCACTTCGCGCGCGACGGCGACAGCCTCGTCAACGGCGCGCGTAGCCAGCTCGGGCGTGCCGACGGGCGCGGTGCCGATCACGCTCCCGTCGTACGGGAAAACGATTTCTACGGCGTCCACAGTGGACACCCAGCCGGTGCCGATCGGGAGTCCCTCGGGGTAGTCAGGCATCGTCACCTCCGCTCAACCGGGCCAGCTCCGCGCGCAGGTTCGGCGCGGCTTCGAGGAGTTCTCGCGTGTATTCGTGCTGTGGCGCGTCATAGACCTGCGTGACGTCGCCCAGCTCGACGATCTCGCCGCGGCGCATCACCGCGACCCGATCGCAGACGTGCCGGACGACGCCGAGGTCGTGCGACACGAAGACGAGCGTCAGCGCGAACTGGTCCACCAGCGACGCGAGCAGGTCGAGGATCTGGCCGCGCACGGAGACGTCGAGGGCGCTGACCGGCTCGTCGGCGATCAGCACGCTGGGGTTCGGCGCCAGCGCGCGGGCGATCGAGATGCGCTGCCGCTGGCCGCCGGAGAACTGGTGCGGGTACCGCTGCGCGGCGTCGGCGGGCAGGCCGACCGCGGCGAGCAGCTCGGCGACGCGATCGGGCTCGCGGTGGCCGAGCGGCTCGGAGATGATGTCCCGCACGCGCATCCGCGGGTCGAGCGAGCCCATCGGGTCCTGGAAGACGATCTGCAGCTCCGAGCGCAGGAAGCCGAGCTTGCGTTCGGGCAGGTTGTCGATGCGCCGGCCTTGGAACGAGACCGTGCCCGCGGTCGGCTTGTCGAGCGCGGCCAGCAGCCGGACCAGCGTCGACTTGCCCGACCCGGATTCGCCGACGATGCCGAACCGCTGCCCCGCCTCGACGTCGAAGCTGACGCCGCGCAGCGCGTGGACGTCCCGGCGGGCGTAGCGGCGTTCGAGGTCGCGGACTTCGATGATGGTCATCGGCGGGCCTCCAGGTCCGAGGCGGCCAGCAGCTTCCGCGTGTAGGCGTGCGAAGGCGACGTCAGGACTTCGCGCGTCGAGCCCGCTTCGACGATCTCGCCGTCCAGCATCACGAGCACGCGCTCGCACACCGACGCGACCACCGCGAGGTCGTGCGTGATGAACAAGAGCGAGCTTTCACGTGAAAGCTTCGTCTTGATGAGCGAGAGGATCTGGGCTTGGACGGTGACGTCGAGAGCGGTCGTCGGCTCGTCGCAGATCAGCAGCGACGGCTCGTTGGCCAGCGCCATCGCCAGTACGACCCGTTGCCGCTGCCCGCCGGAGAGCTGGTGCGGGTACGCGCGAGCCGTACCCGCCAGGCCGACCGCGGCCAGCAGATCTTCGGCGCGGTGACGGCGGCCGTGGACGCGGCCGGGTTCGGTGACCTGGCGGCCGACGCGCATGGCCGGGTTCAACGCCGTCATCGGCTCCTGGAACACCATGGCGAGTTCGTCGCCGCGCAGCCGGGAAAGGTCCTTTTCGGACATTCCCAGCAGTTCGCGGCCGTTCAAGGAAACCGAGCCGGACGCGTGGAGTTCCTCCGGCAACAGACCCATGATCGACAACGCCGTCAACGACTTCCCGGAGCCGGACTCGCCGATCAGGCCGACGCGCTCACCCGCGCCGATCTCGAACGAGACGTCCTTGACCAGCTCACGAACCCGCAACCCGGAAACCGAAAGCGTCATACCTTCGCCGCCAATCGGGGGTCCAGGCGGTCGCGCAGGCCGTCGCCGAGGAGGTTGAACCCGAGGACGGCCACGGCGATCGCGATGCCGGGCACCAGCGCCAGCCGCGGGTGGACGGTCAGCAGTTCCTGCGATTCCTGCAGCATCCGGCCCCACGACGGCGTCGGCGGCCGCGTGCCGAAGCCCAGGAACGACAGCGCCGCTTCGGCGAGCACGGCGATCGCGAACGACACCGACGCCTGCACGATCAGCAGGCCCGAAATGTTCGGCAGCACGTGCCGCACCGCGATCGTCAGGCGGGACCGGCCGCCGGCGCGCGCCGCGAGCACGAACTCCGTGCTCATCACCTGCAGCGTCCCGGACCGGGCGATCCGGGCGAACGACGGGATCGTCGCGATGCCGATCGCCACCATCGCGGTCAGCGTGTCCGCCCCGAACACCGCGCCGAACATGATGGCCAGCAGCAGCGCGGGGAACGCGAGCACGAGGTCGTTGACCCGCATGACGAACTCGCCGAGCCACCGCGGCGACATCCCGGCGAGGATGCCGAGCGGTGTGCCGATCACCGCGGCGATGCCGACCGCGACCACACCGACGTACAACGTCGTCCGCGCGCCGACCATGATCTGGCTCAGCAGGTCACGGCCGAACTTGTCGGTGCCGAACCAGTGGGCCGCGCCGACGTCGAGCAGCCGGTTCGTCGCGTCGACCTTCACCGGGTCGAACGGCGTCCAGAAGAACGACACGAGCGCGGCCAGCACGACCAGGCCGACGAGCACCCCACCCAGCACGAGATTGCGCATCACGAACCTCGCAATCGCGGGTCGAGCACGGTGTAGAGGACGTCGACGACGAAGTTGACCAGCAGCACGCCGACCACCAGCACGAGCACGATCCCCTGCACGGTCAGCAGGTCGCGGGCGGCGACGGCGTCGAGCAGCATCGACCCCAGGCCCGGCAGCACGAACACGCGCTCGACGACGACCGCGCCGATCAGCAGGGTCGCCAGCTGCAGGCCCAGGACCGTCACCACGGGGACCGACGCGTTGCGCAGGCCGTGGCGCACCAAAGCCTGCCCGGGCCGCAAACCCTTGGACCGCGCGGTGCGCAGGTAGTCCTGGCCCAGCGTGTCCAGCACCGCCGACCGGACATAGCGCGTGAGCACCGCGCCCTGCACCAGGCCGAGCGACAGCGCCGGAAGGATCAGCCCGCGGAGGAACTCGCCCGCGTTCTGGTCCGGCGGCGTCCACCCACCCGACGGCAGCCAGCGCAGCTGCACGGCGAAGATCTGCACCAGGATGATCCCGGCGAGGAACGCGGGGATCGCGACGCCGATCTGCGACAGCCCGGAAACGCCCGCGCCCGAGGCCTTCCGGTGCTTCACCGCGGCGAACGTGCCCGCGGGAATCGCGATCACCAGCGCCACCAGCATCCCGGCGCCGACCAGCCAGAGCGTGACGCCGAGGCGGTCGAGCAGCTGCGGGCCGATCGAATCGCGCGTCACGTACGAGCGGCCGAAGTCGCCGTGCAGCACGCCACCGATCCAGTCGAAGTACTGCGTGACCAGCGGGCGGTCGATGCCGAACTCCGCGCGGGTCTTGGCGAGCAGCTCCGGCGTCGCGTTGACGCCGAGCGCGACCTGCGCCGGATCGCCCGGCAGCACAGCCATGAAAAGGAACACCACGATCGACGCGACCAGCACGCTGACCACGAAGATCGCCACCCGGCGCAGCACCCTGGCCGTCATCGCGGCGCCAGCCCGGTGAGGTCGAACGACTCGCTGACCTGGTTCTGCACGAACCCGCCGACCTTCGCCTTCGCGACGATCACGTTGGGGAACAGGAACAGCCAGTCCGCGGCGGCGTCGGTGTTGAGCTGCCGCGCGACCTGCTTCATGTCGGCGACCTGCTGCTCCGGCGTCCCGCTGTCGGCTTCGGCGAGCAGCTGCTGGACGCGCTTGCTGTCGTAACCCCAGTAGTACTTCGGTTTCCCGAACGTCGTGATGTCGCGGGCTTCGACGTGCTGGATGATCGACAGGTCGTAGTCGTGGTCGGTGAACACCTGCTTCAGCCAGACCGCGGGGAAGTCGAGGGGTTCGATCGTCGTCCGCACGCCGACGTCGGCGAGCTGCGACTGCACGACCTGCGCGGCCGACACCGCGTACGGCAGGTTCGGGATCCGCATCCGCAGGTTCAGGTTCGTCGCGCCCGCCTCCGTCAGGAGCGCCTTCGCTTTCGCGGGGTCGAACGGGTAGACGTTCGACAGGTCCTCGTACCAGGGATCGGTCGGCGGGACCATGCTGCCGATCAGCGTGCCGCGGCCGGCCCACGCCGTGTCCAGCAACGCCTTCCGGTCGATCGCGTACGTCAGCGCCTGGCGCACGCGGACGTCGTTCAGCGGCGCGCGCTGGTTGTTCATGGCGAGCGTGACCTCGCTGTTCGACGTGCCCTGGACGACCTGGAACCGGTCGTCGGCCTGGAACTGCGGGATCGAGTCGGGTGCGGTGATCGCCGAGATGACGTCGATGCCGTTGCTGGACAACGCGTTGTTCAGCGCGGTCGGGTCCTTGATGTACTTGAGGACCACCGTCGAGTACGCCGGCTTCCGGCCCCAGTACCCGGGGTTCGCCTTGAGCACCACGGAGTCGCCGCGCTTGCGCGCCGCCACGACGTACGGCCCGGTGCCGACCGGCTTGTTCGCCAGGTCGGCGACGCCGGTGGGGCTGAACATCGCGCCGACCCGGCTGGTCAGGCTGAACAGCCAGCCGTTGGACGGCTTCGAGAGCACGACCCGCGCGTGGTCCGGCGCGACGACGTCGACGTGGTCCACGACGTCCATCGTGGACTTGATCGAGATCGTCCAGTCGGTCTTCACGCGCAGCAGGGAGAACTTGACGTCCTCGGCGGTGAACGGCGCGCCGTTGCTGAACTTCACGCCCGGCCGCAGCTGGAAGTCGTACGTGCGACGGTCCGGGCTGATCGTCCACGACTTCGCGAGCAGCGGCACCACGCGACCCTGCGAGTCGAGCTTCACCAGGCCTTCGTAGACGTTGTAGAGCAGCGCCTGCGGGATCGCGGCGCCATCGGTCCGGGTGAAGTCGAAGTTCGCCGGCTCCGCGGTGAAGCCGACGGAAAGCGTGTCCGGACCAGCGGAAACGCTCGCCGACGAGCCCGCCGAGCAGCCGGACACCACGAGCAGCAGCGCCGCTGCCAGCACGGGAATCCGGGCTTTCATCTGGCCTCCAGGTAGGTACACTGGTCTGACCAGTAGCCTGCACGCGACGGACGTCGAGGTCAAGGGATGCGGTTCGAACCGGTGGCTCCGGTCCGCGCGTACGAGCGGGTCGTGGAGCAGATCGAGCAGGCCGTGATCAGCGGCGCGCTCAAGCCGGGCGAACGGCTACCCAGCGAGCGCGAGCTGATGACGCAGTTCGGCGTCGGCCGCTCGACGATCCGTGAAGCGCTGAGGGTGTTGCAGGCCGCCGAGATGATCCGGTCGCGGCCCGGCGACCCGCGCGGGCCCGAGGTGCTGGCCGCGTCCCCCGCCGCGCTGCACCGGTCGATGCACCGGCTGGCGCGCGCCGACCACGTCGGGCTCGCCGAGCTGTTGCAGTTCCGGATGATCCTCGACGGCTCGGCTCACCTGCTCGCCGCGGAACTGCGCACCGAAGACGACCTGACCGGCCTCGACGCGGCGCTGGAGGCGATGCGCGAAGGCGTCTCGCACGGCTACGCGGAGTTCAGCCGCGCGGATGTCGCGTTCCACGAAGTCATCGCGCGCATCTCGCGCAATCCCCTGCTCGTCGTCAGCGAAGAAGTCGTGCGCGGGGTCGTGCTGGAACTCATCGAGGACAAGCTGGAGCACGCCAGCAACCGGACGTCGCTGATGCGCGCCTGGCTTTCGCACCACGCCGAAGTGCTCGCCGCGATCCGCTCGGCCGACGGCGCCGGCGCGGCGCACCTGGCCAAACAGGCGTTGTACGACAACTACGCCGAATACGTCCCCGCCGAGCAGCGCCCGCTGCTCGACCCGTTGCTGCGGTCCTAGACTCGGCGAGGTGGACGCGGCGAAACGGGACGGGGTCGGGCTCGCGCTGTCCGGCGGTGGCTATCGGGCGATGCTCTTCCACGCGGGGGCGCTCTGGCGGCTCAACGAACTCGGCTGGCTGCCGAAGCTGACCACCGTCTCCAGCGTCTCCGGCGGGTCGATCGCGGCCGGGGTGCTGGCGCACGCGTGGCACAAGCTGTACTTCGGCGACGACGGCGTCGCGGAGAACTTCGGTAAGGAAGTCGTGCAGCCACTGCGGAAACTCGCGCGTACCAACCTCGACGTCCCGGTGACGCTGAAGGCGATGTGCATCCCGTGGCGCAGCGCGGGCGAGGAACTGGCGCTGCGGTACCGCAAGCACCTCTTCGGCGACTGCCGCCTCGCGGACCTCGACCCGGCCGGGCCGAACTTCGTGTTCACCGCGACCAGCCTGCAGGACGGTTCGCTGTGGTGGTTCTTCCGCCAGCCCGGCCCGCACGGGCAGGTCCCGCTGGCGACGGCGGTGGCCGCGTCGTCGGCGTTCCCGCCGCTGCTTTCCCCGGTCGTGATCCCGGATCCGCACCGGCCGGACCGCAAGATCGTGCTCAGCGACGCCGGCGTGTACGACAACCTCGGCCTCGACCCGATCGAGAACCAGCGCGCGACCGTCCTGGTCAGCGACGCGGGCAAGAAGATGAAGCACGAGGAAAAGCCGCACCACAACTGGCCGATGCAGCTGTTCCGCGTGCTGACCGTGATGGACAACCAGGTCCGCGAGCTGCGCACCGGCTCGCTGCTGAAGTCCTATGAGGACAAGCAGTTCGCCGGGACGTACTGGGCGACCTACAGCGACATCACGCACTTCGACCTGCCGGACGCGCTGCCGGCCCCGGTCGAGCGGACCCGCGCCCTGGCCGAGACGAAGACGCGGCTGACCCGGATGTCCGAAAAGGTGCAGGACAACCTGATCAACTGGGGGTACGCCGTCTGCGACGCGGGCATGCGCCGCTGGGTGTGCCCGGAGACGTCGTTGAAGCCGGAGTTCCCGTACCCCGGCTCAGGCGTTGGCTAGGTTCGCGTAGACGACGATGTTGTCCTTGTAGCTGTGCTCGGCGTGGTCGAACGCGCCACCGCAGGTGATCAGGCGCAACTCAGGCTTGTCGCTGTTGCCGTACACGGCGTCGCGCGGGAACGTGTCCTTCGGAACCTGCGTGACGCGGTCGACGACGAACTTCAGCTTCCGGCCGTCGCTGCGGTCGATGTCCACTTCGTCGCCGGGCGCGAGGTCCTTGAGCTTGTAGAAGATGCCGGGCTTCTTGTCGCCGTCGACGTGCCCGAGGACGATCGCCGGGCCGACGTCACCGGGTACCGGCGAGAGCTTGTACCAGGCCGCCTGCATCGGCGTGTGCACCGACGGGACGGAGATCGAGCCGTCGGTCTTCACCGCCACGGCGAGCAGACTGGACTCCGCGCCGATCTTGGGGATCTTGACCGACGTCGGCCGGAGGCCCTTGAACGGCACGCTGACCGGGACCGAAGCCGGCGCCGGAGTGGCGGGCGGGGCCGCCTGCGGCGCCGCCGGGGTACTGCAGGCGGCGACCGTCAGGACGAGGGCGAGCGCCGCGCCCGCCCGGCGCGGCGTCATCCGGCGGTACCGCCGAAGCCGGTCTCGACCCCGCCCCGCGGCGCGACCTTGACCTGGGCCTTCGGTGCGTTGTTGCCGGGCGCGGCGGACGTCGCCGTGGTGACCGGCGCGCTGCTCGACGGCGCGGCGCTCGTGCCGGCCGGAGTGCTGGTCGGCGTGCTGCTCGACGACGTCGGCGGCTGCTCCTGCTCGAAGTCGATGATCCCGATGTGCTCGACGCCGTCGCAGAAGAAGGCGAAGCGGCCGGTCGCCTCGGCCGGCGGCGTCACGACGGTGACCGTGTAGTTCCAGTACCGGCCGTCGGACTCGTCCTGGTCCGGCCCCGCCGTCACGCTGAGGTTCTGGGTGTAGATGTCCCCGACCTTGCCGGACGCGCAGGCGACGACCAGGACGCCTTCGCCGCCGAGGCCGACGAACCCGTGGCCGACGGCGTCCTGGTAGTCGTCGTCCTTCGGCGGCTGCTGGGTGTCTTCCTGCTGCTCCGGCTCGGCTTTGGGCTCGGCCTTCTCGGTCGTCTTGACCTCGGGCCGCGCCGGGTCGGCGGTGGCGATGCCCGAAGTGGACGACGGGACCGTGCTCGGCGCCTCCGACGTCGTGCTCGCCGGGCTGCTCGACGTCGTCGTGTCCGAAGTGGAGGTGGTCGTTTCCGTGGGCGGGGTGCTGGTTTCTTCCTGGGCCACCGCGGCGGGCGTGGCGGCGAAGGTGGCCAGCGCACCCGCGACAACGACCCCGGCGACCCGGCTCAGCGCTCTACCCACGGCGAACTCCCTACGGCGGTGACCTGCGATGGCCGGACTATCGAGGTGTCACCCGTCCGCGTTACTCCGCTAGTGCGGACGCGAGGTCGCGCCAGAGGTCTTCCGGATCTTCGAGGCCGACGCTGAACCTGATCAGCCCGGCCGGTACGCGCTCCTCACCCGGGAGCCACGCCCGCCGCTCGACCAGGCTTTCGACGCCGCCGAGGCTCGTCGCCGGGACGATCAGCCGGGTCGACGCGCAGAAGCGGTCGGCGGCCTCCGCGTCGGCCAGCTCGAAGGAGACCATCATCCCGAAGCCCGGGTAGCGCACCCGCTGCACGGCGAGGTGCTCGCCGAGCCGCGAAGCCAGCAGCGCGGCGGTGCGGGACTGCTCGGCCAGCCGGACCGGCATGGTCCGCAGGCCGCGCAGCGCGAGCCAGGCTTCGAGCGCGCCCGGCGTCGAGCCGACGCGGGTCCGCGCGCCCTTCAGCTCGGCCGCGACCTCGGGGTCCTTGGCCACGGTGATGCCCAGCAGCAGGTCGCTGTGCCCGCCGATGAGCTTGGTCGCGCTGTGCACGACGACGTCGGCGCCGAGCTCGAGGGGCCGCTGCTGCAACGGCGTCGCGAAGGTGTTGTCGACGACGACCCGGCCACGCGCGGCGGCGGCGATCGTCTCGATGTCCATCACGTCGAGGGTCGGGTTGGTCGGCGACTCGAGCCAGACCAGGTCGGACGTCGCAGCCTCGGCGATCCACGCGTCGGTGTCGGTCGGGTCCAGCTCGGTGACGGCGAGCTTGCCGAGCTTCTGCGCGTGGGCGAGCACCCCGCGCGTGACGGCGTAGCTGAACGTCGGCACGACCACTCGCGACCCGACCGGCAGCAGGTCCAGCACCGCGGACAGGGTGGCGACGCCGGACGCGAACGCCGTCGCGTGCCCGCCCTCCAGCGCGCCGACGGCCTCCTCGAGGGCGTGCCAGGTGGGCGTCCCGTCACCGCGCGCGTACACGAAGTCGCCACCGGCCTGGTACGTGCTGGTGGCGACGAGCGGGGTGTTCAGCGGCTCACCGGGTCCGTGCGGCCGGCCGGCGGCGATGGCCTTGGTGCGGGGCGTCCAGTCGTCCATGCGCCTCACGGTAACCGTAGGCCGGGGTAGTCAGTCGAACAGTGACTGAGAACGAGGTTCGCCTACGAGGTCGTGCAACCTGGCCGCTAGTGCGGCCCGACTCTCGATCCGCGAACCGCCTGCGGCGAGCAGCGCCCGTGTTCCCGGCGGATCCTCACCCGGAAACCCGAGGACCCAAAGCCGCTTTCCACCCTGAAGTGCAGCCTTACCGGCTCGTAGTGTTCCACCGGTTTCGCCCGCCTCGACAGCGACGACCGCATCACCCAGGCCGACGATGACCTGGTTGCGTGTCATAGCGGCACCTGCTGTCCACCGCTGCGACGGGGGAAACTGTGACACCACCAGCAGCTGCTCGAGTACTTGGTCCGGCAGATCGCGATAAGCCGACTTGAGCCGAAAGTCGAGAATCCCCTCGGCGAGCACTGCGACACTGCCCCCGCCGGCGCTGAGCGCAGCGATGTGCGCTTCAGTGTCGACACCCTTCGCGTACCCGGAAACGACGACGACACCAAGAGCGGCTGCGTCCTCCCCGCACGCTCGGGCGGCACGCAGGCCGGCGGAACCGGCACTGCGCGAACCACACACTCCGATCGACGGCCGGTCGAGCAGCTCGATGGGGCCACGGTGATACAGGACGGGTGGCGCACCCGGAGCCCTCCGCAAGCGATCCGGATACGCCGGATCATCACAGAAGAGCACGCCAACGCCTTCCGCATGCAGTCGCTCCGCCATCTCGGCCGCGGCAAGCCGCTCTTCGTACGGAAGCTCGCTTGTCATCTCCTCAAGGCCACGGCGGCCCGACTGGAGCAGAAACTTCGCCGCACGCCGGGGACCACCGGCAGCGTATGGCGCCAGAAGTGCGAAGACGAGCTCACGAGCCGAAGTGGTTCCTTCGATCGTCATGGCTCGGGCCGCTCTCTGTCGCCGGGGACTCCATCCTCATCTCACCAAACCGCACAACTAGAACATATGTTCGATCAGGTCGGCTGTCAACACGCCCGTCGCAGGTCACACACCCAGGGCTAGAACCACGCGACACTGAGTAGTCCCAGGGGAGGATGCCAGCGCCATGTCGTCCGGAAAGTTCACACCAGACACCAGAGGCAACTGCCTCGCGGAATGGATATGGGAACACGTGGGGCGGAAGAGGCTCCTGTTGCTACGGGGTTCCGACGAAACCGCGAGCCAGGTGATCCACGCCTTCCCTGGTACGACGAACGTGGAGCTCTACCCGAAGCACTCTCCGGCCTGGACCCATCGACTTTGCCTGCCGGACCACGTCGATCCGGTCCCGCTTCTCGACCTGCTCGAGCGCGTCCTGGTCCTGCGAGCGATCCAGGACCTCGACGCGGTCATAGCCCTTGACTTCTACAGTCAGCCGAACCTCAACGGCGAGCAGGGGCTGACTTACACAACTATCGGTGCGCTGATCAACGCGATCAAGTACAAGGCCCTCCGCAAGGAAGAGGTTGCCGAGGCGGGCTCGCGTCTCACTGCACCACTTGTCGAGGTGGTGCGGGCTCATCCTTGGTTTCGTACGGCCGACCTCGTTCTGGCGGTTCCGGGCCACGATCCCAACCAGGTGGCCGCCAGCGTCCGCATCGGTGTCACAGTCGCCAAACACGTAGAACTGCCGCACGCGTTGCCAAGGAACCGCCGCTCGGGCTTTCGGAAGTCTGTGAAGGATATGGCCGGCGAGGAACGAGCGGAACTTCTCGATGGTTTCGCGATCGATGAGGATCTGACCGGTCGCACGGTCTTGGTGGTCGACGACGTCTTCCACACCGGATGCACGATGCGCGGAGTCGCGCGGGCGGCCCGTCTGGCCGGCGCATCAACGGTGCTCGGCTTGACCGGCGCCCGCAACTGGCGTTACTGAACTCTCAAAAGCCGACGTAGTCCGCACTGGGCGACAGTGAACCTTCTCGTGGCACTTTCTGCACAAGTTCACGCAGAGCCGACCTGACCTCGGTCAGAGTCCGGGTGTCAGGCAGCGAACGAGTCTCGGCGATGTGGACAAGCTGCCCCACCAGTGCCGGATGCGTGCTCAGCACCGCGGTACCTGCTGCGGTGACTTGCAGATGATCCGCCGCCAGCAGCAGATCGCCGGCGGCGCCCTCGTCCACTGCGCCGTCCAGTACGGCCGACTCGACGACCTCCCTGGCGATTACGAATGCCACGCCGGGCAGAGGGTGAGCCGAGCTGAGCTGGTCGGTCAGCAACCGCACATCCATGCCTAACACCCTCTCTGCTCGCGCTGGCCCTCCCAGCGGCTGACATTTAAACTACAACCAAGAGTACTTTTATTGCCGAAGGCTCACCGGGGAGCCGGCCATGAACGCTTCTCGCCGCGGTCGCCCACCAGGTGACGGTCCCCCGACCCGGTACACCGAAGCTCGCGCGTTCACCGGGGAACCCCGGTGGCTCGTCGACGAAGGACAGAATCCCGGCGATGTGGCAGCGGCCTTCGCTCAACAGCAGCTCATAGCCCGGATCCGGGCAAAGCGCTGGCCCAGCTTGTCGGCCGCCGACGTCGCAGCCCACCTCGGCAAGGCGAGAGGTGACCGCACCGTCCTCGACGTCTGGTCCGGCCGCCGCGCGATCACCCTGCCGATGCTCCTGTCACTCGCGATGGCCTTCGACCTGCCGCCCCTTGCGCATTGCGATCCAGACGACTTGTGCACTCTGCTACCTCCGGAGCACCGCAGCTGGCTGGGTTCCTGGCGACCGGGCGACGGCAGCCCCGTCTTCCGCTCGCCAGCCCAGCCCGGAGGTGAACCGGCATGGCCACTCGCGTCGCAGCAGTTGGCTGAGTGGATCACCGACGAAACCCGCGTCGGGACCGTCCACCTGACCACGGATCAAGTGGCGACTCATGCGGCAGCGGTAGCTCTCGGTGCGGCAGGCCTGCCCGCAGAGCTGGCGTCGCTGCTCGCGGGCGCACACGGCAGGCTGACTCTGCGCTATGAGACCGAACCCGAGATCGATGTGCACGTTACGCTGCTTCACGACGAGAACGGTCCCTCGCGAACCAGGCAACTCGGCCTGATCAAGCGGCTGTGGCAATTCCGGCGCTCCGCCACGGAACGAGCGGTAGCTATCCTCATCGTGGCCCACCGGGAACTCGCCCGACTCGCACAGTCGATCCCCGAAGCTGACGCTGCTTCACAAGGAGACACGCTGCGAGTGCCGGCGAGAACGCTCAGGAACGTCGGTATCCCGGATGCTTCGCTCAACGAATTCGAGCTGACTCAGTTGGCGCGAGAAAGAACGTCCACCAGTTACACCGTGATGATTTGCGACATCACGAAACCGTCCGGTCAGTGGTAGTGGGGTGGCCGGGCCGCCCGCGCGTCCACGGGCGGCCCGGCCTGCTCAGTGGGCATACACCTCGAACTCGTACAGCGAGTAGCCGTACTTCGTGCCGCGCTGGACGCCCTGCATCTTCACGAACCGCGCCGACACCGGGGCGAACGAGACGTTGTCCTGCCCGCCGTCGCCGTCGGTGACCACGGCCGCGTCCGTCCAGTTCACCGCGTCGGGCGAGGTCTGGATCCGGTAGCTCTTCCCGTACGCCGCTTCCCAGCTCAGCAGCACCCGCGAGACCTGCTGGACCGAACCGAGGTCGACGGTGATCGCCTGGTCGTCGCTCCAGTCGCTGGCCCAGCGGCTCGAGGCGTTCCCGTCGATCGCGTTCGACGCCGGCGAGTTGTAGAAGCCGGTTTCGGCGCTCGTGGCGCTGACCGTCTTCCCCGGCGCGAGGTTCGCGATGTTGTCGCCGCGGTGGGCGGTGTACTCGACGACCTGCTGGAACGTCGGGCGGTTCTGCCAGCTGATCTTGTCCTGCGTGATGCCGCCCAGCGGGTTGTGGACGATCGTGTCGGCGCACCACTGGTCACCGGCCGAGCAGCTCGCGTCACCGGGGTAGACGGTGTTCGCGGCCTGGCCGGCGGCGGTGGTCAGCGAGTCGACGAGCGCCTGGCGGCACGCCGTGACGTTGCCGCCGCCGCAGAACGTCTGGCCGAGCGGGCCGGCCACCGGCTGGCCGAGCACCTGCCGGATGTCCTTGCTGACGTAACCCCACCAGCCGAACTGGAACGACGAACCCTTGTGGGGCTGGCCGGTGTGCTGGCCGTTGCCGTTCTGGAAACCGGACGGGCTTTCGTTGATGCCCAGCACGCCGGTCATCGCGTTGTAGGCGTCGTCGCCCATGCCCGGCTTGAACTCGGCCTGGACGAGCAGCGGCCACCAGGCGTCGAAGATGCGGATCGCGTCGGCGTCCGCGTACGCCTTGCTGCCGGCCGACGTCTCCGTGCGCAGCTGCCCGTGCGAGAGCCACGTCTTGAGCTTCGCCTCGGCGTCCGCGGCCGCGCCGGTCGTCGGCGTCTTGTCGAGCACCTGCAGCAGCAGCGGCAGCACGCGCTCGGCACGCAGGTCGGACAGCGCGGCCTCCTCCATCGCCTGGGTCAGGTTGACCCGGGTGACCTTGGTGCCGCTGGAGATCAGCTTCTTGACGCGCGAGTCGAGGAGGTCGACGCGGTGCACGGCGGACTTGTCCGCGCCCGCGGCCGCGTAGCCGTGGGCCTGCGCATTGTTCCAGCTGACGTAGTAGTCCTGGTTGACCGACTGCGGATGCTGCGACGGCGGGGTGTACGCCGCCTGGTTGCCCGCCGGGTTCCAGCCGATCCAGTCGTGGCCCTGGTCGCCCCAGACCGGCATGTTCGGGTCCACATTGGACTGACGCGCCGGGTTGGCGCCGGAGTTGTAGTAGGCGATGTCCTTCGAGTCGGCGTAGAACCAGTTGAACGTGTAGTTGATGTCCTGCGCGGCCTTCTGGAAGTCCGCCGCGGACTTCACGAAGCCCGGGTCGTTCAGCTCCTGGAAGCCGATCAGCGAGTCGACCTCGTGGAAGTAGGAGGACCGCAGCGCCGCGTACGCGACCGGCTTACCGCCGACGGTCGCCCGGCTCTGCACCGGCCCGTACTTGGTCCGGTAGCTGCGCAAGGTGTACGAACCCGCCGCGGTCCCGTCGGCCACGGTCGGCTTCCAGGCGTTCTTGACCTCGACGGTCTCCATCGGGACGCACTGGCCTTGCCAGGTGTAGTAGTTCGAGTCCTTCGTCGGCGCCTTGCCGCTCGGGTCGCACAGCGTCAGCGCGTAGGTGTCGATGATGTCCTGCGCCGACGTCGTCGCGCTCCACGAGTAGTCCTGGCCGCGGCCGAGGAGGACGTACATGCTCAGGCCGGCGAAGGCCGCGCCGCGCGCGCTGATGCCCGGGCCCTGCAGCTCCTGCAGCAGGAGCAGCTGCGGAGCGAAGTAGCCGGTCTGCGGGCCGAAGACCGCGACCGGGTGGCCGCTGGCGGTCTTCGCGCCGGAGACGAGCAGCGCGTTGGACATGCCGTGCTTCTCGCTCAGCATGTTCCCCGGCAGCACGCCGTTCTCGAACATGCCGCGGGCGGGCTCCTGCTCGGCGGGCGCGACGACGTCCACAGTGGACGGCGTCGCGGTCGAAGCCGAGCCGGTCTTGTCGAACACCAGCTGCTGCCCGGTCACCGAGCCCTTGTCCGGCATGGCCTGGCCGACCGCGTTGGCCGGCGTCTTGCCGTACGGGAAGGTCTGGCCGTCGTGCAGCGTCTTGACGGCTTCGGGGTCGTCCTCCGAGCGCAGGCTCTGCCACACCTTCTCGCCCTGCACGACGCCGTACTTCTCCTGCATCGCCAGCTTCGCGATCGCGTTCTGCACCTCGCCGCCGCCGCCCGCGCCGAACTCGGCGCCGACCAGCGACGCGAGCGCGACCAGGTCGGTCAGCTTGAACGGGTCGATCGACCCGGCGTTGGTGATCGAGTCGACGTGCCCGGTCAGCACGTACTCGCCGGGGAAGTACCGGCCGTTGTAGGAGTCGCTGATGTACTTGTTGATGCCGTCGACGTAGGCCTGCGCGTCGGCGAGACCCTGCGCGCCGCGCGGGCCGCTGCTCGCGACGCGGTCGATCTGCTGCTGCAGCTCGGCTTCGGTGTACGGCGCGTTCGCGAAGAACTGCTGCTCCAGCTCGCGGTTGGCTTCCGCGCCGCCGGCGAACGGGGTGACCTGCCCGCGCGCGGCGTGGCGCAGGACGTCCATCAGCCAGAGCCGGTCCTGCGCCGCCGCGTACCCGGCGCCGAACTCGGTGCCGGAGCGGGTGGTCCCGGTGATGTGCGGGACGCCGAGGGCCTTGTCCCGCACGATCGTCACGTCCGAGCGCGGCTTGGTCGTGCTCGCGACCTGGTCGGCGGCGACGCCGAACGACGAGTCGTTGAAGTACTGGTTGATCGCGCTCGTGGTCAGCGTCTTGTACCCGTTGGCCAGCGACGAGTACTTCCCGAGCTGGTCGGACGCGTGCGCCGGGCGGGTGCCGAGCAGCTTGTGCGCCAGGATGTCGGCGAGGGTGGCGTTGCCGTTCTCGCCGGGCGGCAGGATGTCGCTGCACTGCCCGCCGCAGTAGTCGTCGGGCGACGCGGCCGCCTGCGCGGCCGGAGCGGTGACGGCGACCTGGGTGAGTCCGGCCACGAGGGCCCCCAGTGCCGTCAAGGTCAGGGCGCGGATGCCACGTCGCATGCCGGGCTCCCCTCAGTCAGAAGAGTGACGAAGCGCACGCTACCGAGCAGTAGGCGAAGTGTGAAGACTTTTCGCGTTTTTCAGCCCTTGGACGTAGTCCGAACGGCGCAGCCTCGCGCGCGTGGGTACGGTGAGTGCCATGACCTTGGAAAAGCCCCAGATCGACCGCCCCGAGGGCAACCCTCCGGCCGACCTCGAGATCACCGACATCACGGTCGGTGACGGCGCGGAAGCCACGTCGGGCAAGACCGTCACCGTGCACTACGTCGGTGTCTCGCACTCGACCGGCGAGGAGTTCGACGCGTCCTGGAACCGCGGCGAGCCGCTGCGCTTCGGCCTCGGGGCCGGCCAGGTCATCTCCGGCTGGGACCGGGGCGTCGCGGGCATGAAGATCGGTGGCCGCCGCAAGCTCGTCATCCCGCCGCACCTCGCTTACGGCGACCGCGGCGCGGGCGGCGTCATCAAGCCGGGCGAAACCCTGATCTTCGTGGTCGACCTCGTCGGCGTGAACTAGGTTGTGCGGCGGTGGCGGGGGAATTCCCGCCACCGCCGGCCCACACCTGGGGGATTTCCCATGCGCACACGCGCTTTTCTTTCCGCAACGCTCTTCGCGCTCGCCGCGGCCGTGGTCACCGCGGCCCCGGCTTCGGCCGTGGCCAACGGTTCCGACGTCCCGCGGGGGACGTTCAAGTTCGCCGCGAAGCTGACCATGACGGACATCCCGAAGCCCGACGGCACCAAGTACGACAGCGCCTGCTCGGGTTCCCTGATCGCGAAGAAGTGGATCATCACCGCGGGCCACTGCTTCCACGACGCCGCGCGCAACCCGGTGTCCGGCCCCGTCCCGTACCCGACGTCCGTGCTGCTGGGCACCACGACCGTGGACCAGCCGGGGATCACCCGCAACGTCGTGACGGTGTACCAGTCGCCGAGCAACGACATCGCGATCGCGGAGCTGGACAAGCCGGTCTACGGCGTCGAGCCGCTGACGCTGAACCGCCGGACGCCGGTGGTGGGCCAGAAGGTGACGCTCGCCGGCTGGGGCAGCCTCACCTCGGTGGACCCGACCCCGGGCACGAAGCTGCAGCAGGGCGTCATGAAGGTCGCGACGGTCGACCCGCAGTACGCGGGCGTGAAGGGCTTCGCCCCGACCTCGACGACGAGCGCCTGCACGTACGACTCGGGCGCGCCGTACTTCGTCCCGTCGGGCACGGGCGGCCGCATCGTCTCGGTGGAGAGCGACGGCCCGGACTGCCCCCACGACCAGGCGGAGACGACCGCGCGCGTGGACGTCGTCGCGGACTGGATCGCCTCGCACATCGGCTGACCGGCCGGGCGGGGGGCCC
>NZ_JBDLYJ010000001.1:435521-771409 GCF_051337345.1 Amycolatopsis sp. MEPSY49
GGCCGGGCGTCACCCGGGTGACGCCCGGCCAGGGAATTCCCAGCGTGCGGCCGTGCCAATAGCCTCGAACGTCGACCATCCATTCGACGAAGGGGAGAAATGCGCCTGCGCGCCCTGCTCGCCGCTGTTGTCCTGACCATCGCCACCGCCCCCGCCGCCCTGGCCGCGCCGGGGATCGCCCACGGCTCCGACGTACCGCCCGGGCAGTTCGGGTTCGTCGCGAAGCTCGCGATGACGAAGATCCCGCGCCCGGACGGCTCGACCTACAGCAGCTACTGCACCGGCTCGCTGATCGCCCCGGGCTGGGTGCTGACGACCGGCCACTGCTTCCACGACGCGAACCGCAACCGCGTCACCGGCAAGGTCCCCTACCCGACCACGGTGACGCTGGGCCTGGTCGACGAGTCGACGGAGTCCGGCATCGCCCGCCGGGTGACCGAGGTGGTCCAGGCCAAGGAGAACGACGTGGCCCTGGCCCGCCTGGACACCCCGGTGACCACCGTGACGCCGCTGAAGATCGGCCGCGCGGTCCCGAAGGTGGGCCAGCAGCTGACGCTGGCCGGCTGGGGCAGCACGACCAACACGAACCCGGCCCCGGCCGGCCGCATGCAGCAGGGCACGGTGGCCGTCGCCAAGGTGGAGCAGACGACCCTCGGCGTCCGCGGCGCCGCCCCGGAGATCACGACGAGCGCCTGCACCTACGACTCGGGAGCGCCGTACTTCACGGACGGCGAACTGGTGGCGGTCGAGGCGACCGGCCCGGGCTGCCCCCACGCCGGCATCGAGACGGCCAGCCGGGCCGACGTGCTCGCGGCGTGGGTCGCCAAATCGACAGCCTGATACACCCGGAAGTCCGCCGTGAGCGAACACCACGCAGAGCCAAACGGGTGATATTCCCCACCTGAGCCGAAGGCGGGAAGACACGAAAAAGGGCCCCAGCGTGATGCTGGGGCCCTTTCCGAGTGGGCGAGGAGGGAGTTGAACCCTCACGTCCTTTCGGACACACGGACCTGAACCGTGCGCGTCTGCCATTCCGCCACTCGCCCGAGTGCTTCCTTCAAGCAGCGAGGAGAAGACTAGCAGGTCGTTTGAACGGGTTTCACCGGGGGCCGTGTCGAGGCTCGCTCACCCGGATAGGATCGATAGCGGAAGCACACGTGTGAGGAGGTTTTCCCCGGTGAGCCGCGTCGAGCGTTTCGACAGACGCCTCGAGAACCTGGTGGGGAACACTTTCGCGCGCATGTTCGGTGGCAACGTCGTCACGCAGGAAGTGGCGATCGCCCTGGAGCGGGAGAGTGAGGAGAACGTTCGTGAGCTGGCAGGCGGTCGGCAGCTCGCCCCCAATCACTACATCGTGTCGCTGGGGGCAGCTGACCACGAGCGCATGGCCGGTGACGAGCAGCGCGTCACCCAGGTCCTCGCCAAGGCGGTGGCGGAACACCTCGCCGCGGAGGGCCTGGACACCTATGGTGACGTCGTCGTATCACTCGAGCGCAACGAGGCGCTGCATACTGGACAGTTCAAGACCCGTTCGTCCGTCGATCCCGACGCCCGCCCCTCAGGCGCCGGTTCACCGCGGTCGGCACGACCCAGCAACGCAGGAGACCCAGCAATGAGCCAGCCCCCCGGCTACGGCCAATACGACCAGGGTGACCCGTACGGCCAGCAGGGCCAGTACGGCTACGGACAGCAGGGTGGCCAGCAGCCCGGGTACGACCAGGGTTACGGCCAGCCGCAGGGTGGTGGCTACGACCAGTACGGCCAGCAGCAGCCGGGTGGCGGCTACGACCAGTACGGCCAGCAGCAGGGCGGCTACGACCAGGGCGGGTACGCGCAGCCCCAGGGCGGTGGCTACGACCAGGGTGGCTACGCCCAGCCGCAGGGCGGCGGGTACGACCAGGGCGGCTACGCCCAGCCCCAGGGCGGTGGCTACGACCAGGGCTACCAGCAGGGTGGGTACGACCAGGGCGGCTACGCCCAGCCCCAGCAGGGCGGCTACGACCAGTACGGCGGCCAGCAGCAGGGCGGCGGCTACGACCAGTACGGGCAGCAGCAGGCGTACGGCGCCCCGGCCGCGGACCCGTACGGCCAGCAGGGTGGCTACGCCCCGCCCGCGCCGGGCCGCCAGCTCGCGGCGAGCCTGCAGCTGGACGACGGCTCGAACCGCACGTACTCGCTGAAGCAGGGCGGGAACGTCGTGGGCCGCGGCCAGGACGCGGACTTCCGCCTCCCGGACACCGGCGTCTCGCGCCGGCACCTGGAGATCACCTGGGACGGCCAGAGCGCGACGCTCGCCGACATCGGCTCGACCAACGGCACGACCGTGAACGGCACTCCGGTCCAGACCTGGCAGCTCGCGGACGGCGACGTGATCCGGGTGGGGCACTCCTCGCTCGTGTTCCGTACACAGGGCTGACTGGGGACACGGAATACTGTTCCCGCAGAATTGACGTGCGGGGGGACCGCGGCGTACCCGCGTCGCGGCTGCGCGGAAGAGTCGGGAGCGGACACACCAAGTGCCAGAGCTGGTCGTACAACTCACCAGGGTGGGCTTCCTCGTGCTGCTCTGGCTCTTCGTGTTCGCCGCGCTCAGAGTCGTCCGTTCGGACCTCTACGCGGCGTCGGGCATGCGCGTCCAGGTACCGACCTTCGGGCGCAAGAAGGAGAAGAAGCCGCGCAACAGCAAGTCCCCGCAGCAGCTGCTCGTGACCCACGGCGCGCTGGCGGGGACGCGCATCGCGCTGGACGGCCGGCCGATCCTCATCGGCCGGGCCGACGACTCCACGCTGGTGCTCGACGACGACTACGCGTCGACCCGGCACGCGCGGATCGCCCAGCGCGGCGAGGACTGGTACGTGGAAGATCTGGGCTCGACGAACGGGACGTATCTCGACCGGGCTAAGGTCACTGCACCCCTCCGGGTCCCGCTCGGAGTCCCCATCCGGATCGGCAAGACGGTGATCGAGCTTCGCCCATGACTCTCGTCCTCCGCTACGCAGCCCGCAGCGACCGGGGCCTGGTGCGTTCGAGCAACCAGGACTCCGTGTACGCCGGCCCTCGCCTGCTCGCGCTCGCCGACGGTATGGGTGGCCACGCGGCGGGTGAGGTGGCCAGCAAGGTCGTCATCGCCTCGCTCGCCCCGCTCGACGACGACGAGCCGGGTGACGACCTCCTCGCGCAGCTCCGGGAGGCCGTGGCGAACGGCAACGCCGCGATCGCCGAACTCGTCTCGCAGGACCCCGACCTCGACGGCATGGGCACCACGCTCACGGCCGTTCTCTTCGCCGGCAACCGGCTCGGGCTGGTGCACGTCGGCGACTCGCGCGCGTACCTGCTGCGCGGCGGCCAGTTCGCGCAGATCACCCGCGACGACAGCTTCGTCAACGAGCTGCTCGAACAGGGCCGGATCACGCCCGAAGAAGCCGCGGTGCACCCGCAGCGGTCGCTGCTGCTGAAGGCGCTGACCGGGCACGAGGTCGAACCGAGCCTGACCGTGCGCGAAGCCCGCTCCGGCGACCGGTACCTGATCTGCTCGGACGGCCTGTCCGGCATGGTCAGCGACGAGACGCTGGCCGAGGCCGTGCAGATCCCGGACCCGCAGCAGTGCGCGGACCGGATGATCGAGCTGGCGCTCAAGGGCGGCGGCACGGACAACGTCACGGTGATCATCGCCGACGTGGTCGACGTCGACTTCGGCGAGGACGCGCCCATCGTGGGCGGCGCCGCCGGGGACGGCAGCGACGAACGGCACCAGGGCGACTCGCCCGCGGCACGCGCGCGGGCGCTGACCCAGCCGCCGCCGCAGCCGCGGCCCGAGCTGCCACAGCCGAGCGTCGATCCGAAGGCCAAGCGCCGGAAGCGGTTCCGCTGGCTCGCCGGCGCGCTGGTGGTGCTCGTCGTGCTCGCCGCGGCCGCCATCGCCACCCGGTACTTCGTCCTGAGTCAGTACTATGTCGGCGAAGGTGCGGACCAGGAAGTCGTGATCTACCGCGGCGTCCCCGGCAGCATCCTCGGCATCGACCTGCACACCTACGAGCAGGGCTCGTGCCCGCCCAACCAGGTGTGCACGGACAAGCTGCGCGTCGACCAGCTCCAGGAGGACGCGCGGCTGGCGGTGCAGAACGGCGTCAAGAAGGACAGCCTCGACGACGCCCGGAAGTACATCGACGACTTCCTGCAGCTGCACAAGCGCCTGAACAACTGCGCGCCGGCGGGCGGCCAGCCGTCCACGACGCCGACCCCCACGGTCACGCCGACGTCCACCCCGTCGGCTCCGGCCGGCTCCACTGCTCCGTCGTCGGCGAACCAGCCAGCGGGGAGGGACTGCTCGACGCCGAGTTCGACGGCACCGACGACGGGAGGCGGTAACTGATGAGCCAGCCCGCCGCGCGCGCCGCCGAACCCCTCGCCGCGCAGTTCCAGACGAACCCGCCGCGCGACGTCCCGACCCGCCGCAACACCGAGCTGGTGCTGCTGGGTTTCGCCGCGTTCATCGTCACCATCGCCCTGGTGCTGGTCGAGGCGAACCAGGAGCAGGAGCTGACCTGGTCGATCGTCTGGCTCGGCCTCGCCTACCTCGCGATCTTCGCCGCGGCGCACCTGGCCGTGCGGCGCTGGGCGCCGTACGCGGACCCGGTGCTGCTCCCCTGCGTCGCGCTGCTGAACGGCATCGGGCTGGTGATGATCCACCGGATCGACCTGGCCCTGGCCGAAAAGGCCGTGCAGAACGGGAAGGACTACACCCCCGCCGTCACGGCGCAGGTGCTGTTCACCGTCATCTCGCTCGGGTTCTTCGTCGCCGTGCTGGTCGTGGTGAACGACCACCGCACGCTGACCCGCTACGGCTACACCGCGGGCCTGGTCGGGATCGTCGCGCTGGCGCTGCCCGCGCTGCTGCCGTCGAGCCTGTCCGAGGTCAACGGCGCCAAGGTGTGGCTGAAGCTGCCGGGCTTCTCCATCCAGCCGGGCGAGTTCGCGAAGATCCTGCTGATGGTCTTCTTCGCCTCGTTCCTGGTGTCGAAGCGCGACCTGTTCATGGTGGCGGGCAAGAAGTTCCTCGGCGTCGAGCTGCCGCGGGCGCGTGACCTGGGCCCGATCCTCATCGCCGCGGTCGCCTGCATCGGCATCCTGGTGTTCGAGAAGGACCTCGGCACGTCGCTGCTGTTCTTCAGCGTCATCCTGATGATGCTGTACGTGGCGACCGAGCGGATCATCTGGGTCGTCCTGGGCCTGAGCTTCTTCGTCGGCGGTTGCCTGATCGCCTACAACCTCTTCACGCACGTCCAGCAGCGCGTCGCCAACTGGCTCGACCCGCTGGCGACGTACGACAAGCTCGGCGGCGGCTACCAGATCGCGCAGGGCCTGTTCGGCCTCGGCACCGGCGGGATCGGCGGCACCGGGCTCGGCGCCGGCCGCCCGGACATGGTCCCGGAGGCGAACACCGACTTCATCACCGCGGCGATCGGCGAAGAGCTCGGCTTCATCGGGCTGGCCGCGGTCCTGATGCTGTACTTGCTGGTCGCCATGCGCGGCATGCGCAGCGCGCTCGCCGTGCGCGACACGTTCGGCAAGCTGCTCGGCGGCGGGCTCGCGTTCACCATGGTCATGCAGATCTTCGTCGTCGTCGGCGGGGTCACGAAGCTCATCCCGGAGACCGGTATCACCGCCCCGTTCCTGTCCAAGGGTGGTTCGTCACTGCTGGCGAACTACATCCTGGTCGCCCTGCTGCTCCGGATCTCCGACGCGGCCCGGCGGCCCGCCGCCCGGCCGAAGCCGCAGCCCCAGCAGCAGGCGCCGATCGCCGAGGCGCACACCGTGCTCGTCCAGCGTCCGCCGGCGGACGGGGGCAAGCAGGCATGAACACCCCGCTGCGCAAGGTCGGCATGACGATGCTCGTCATGGTCGTCCTGCTGCTGGCCAACGCGACCTACATCCAGGTCGTCAAGGCCGACGACTACCGCACCGACTCCCGCAACGCGCGCGTGCTCTACGACGAGTTCGCCCGCCGCCGCGGCCAGATCGTGTCGCAGGCGAACGGCGAGGTGCTGGCGAAGGTCGACCCGTCGAACGACAAGTACAAGTACATCCGGTCGTACGTCGACGGCCCGATGTACGCGCCGGTCACCGGCTACTACTCGATCAACTACGGCTCCGGCGGCCTCGAGCGCTCCGAGGACGACGTCCTGAACGGCTCCGACCCGCGCCTGTTCGTGCGGCGGCTGTCGGACATGGTCACCGGCCGCGACCCGAGCGGCGGCAACGTCCGGCTGACCATCGACCCGGCCGTCCAGAAGGCGGCGTACGACCTGATGACGCAGCGCGGGTACACCGGCGCCGTCGTCGCGATGGAGCCGAAGACCGGCCGGATCCTGGCGATGGTCTCGACGCCGTCGTACGACCCGAACAAGCTGGCGTCGCACACGTCGAAGGCGCAGACCGACGCCTGGAACTCCTACGTCAAGGACCCGAAGAACCCGATGCTGAACCGGGCGATCTCGGAGACCTACCCGCCGGGGTCGACGTTCAAGCTGGTCACCGCGTCGGCGGTGCTCGAGGACGGCAAGGGACCGGACACCCCGGTCAACGCCGCGCCGAACACGAAGCTCCCCGGCACCAGCGTGACGCTGGAGAACTACGCCGGCGAGGCGTGCCCCGGCACCACGTTCAAGGACGCGCTCGCGCACTCGTGCAACGTCCCGTTCGCGGAGTTCGCCGGCCAGCTCGGCGCGGACAAGCTGAAGAAGACGGCGGCGAACTTCGGGATCGGGCAGACCGACCTGACCGTGCCGATGAAGGTCGCGCCGTCGACGGTCGGGCCGCTCGACTCGCAGGGCGCGCTCTACCAGAGCGGCATCGGCCAGCGCGACGTCCGGCTGACCCCGCTGCAGGACTGCCTGCTCGCGGCCACCGTGGCCAACGGCGGGATGGCGATGAAGCCGCAGCTGGTGCAGTCGGTGCTGGCGCCGGACCTGTCGACCATCGAGGACTACAGCCCCACCGAGCTCACCGGCACGGCGGCACTTTCGTCGTCGAACGCCGCGATCCTCAAGGACATGATGATCGCTTCCGAGGGCTTCACCAAGGGCGGCGGCAAGCGCGCCGACATCCAGATCGCGTCGAAGACCGGCACCGCCGAGCACGGCACGGACTCCAAGAACACCGCCCCGCACGCCTGGTACACCGCCTTCGCCCCGGCGAACGACCCGCAGATCGCGGTCGCCGTCATCGTCGAAGACGGCGGCAACCGCGGGCTCGCGGCCACCGGCGGCTCGGTCGCCGCAGAGATCGGCCGCGCCGCGATCAACGCCAAGCTCGGGGGTGGATAGCGGATGCTGTCCTCGGGCCAGCTGCTGGCCGAGAGGTACAAGCTGACGAGCCGGATCGCCGTCGGCGGGATGGGCGAGGTCTGGCAGGCCAGCGACACCCGGCTGGACCGGACCGTGGCCGTCAAGATCCTCAAGGCCGAGCTCTCCGGCGACGCCGAATTCCTCCACCGCTTCCGCACCGAAGCGCGGATGACGGCGTCCCTCAACCACCCCGGCATCGCCGCGGTGCACGACTACGGCGAAACCATCTTCGACGGTGACCTCTCCATCGCGTACCTGGTGATGGAGCTCGTCGACGGCGACCCGCTGGCCGGGTTGCTGGCCAAGCACGGGCGGCTGTCCGCGGAGTTCACGCTCGACATGCTGGAGCAGGCGGGCAACGCGCTGCAGGCCGCGCACGAGCAGGGCCTGGTCCATCGCGACGTCAAGCCGGGCAACATCCTGGTCACCTCGGCCGGGCAGGTGAAGATCACCGACTTCGGCGTGGCCAAGGCGGCCGACGCCGCGCCGGTCACCCGGTCCGGCATGGTCATGGGCACCGCGCACTACATCGCGCCGGAGCAGGCGCTCGGGCACCCGGCCGAGCCGGCGTCCGACGTCTACTCGCTGGCCGTGTGCGGCTACGAATGCCTCGCCGGGCACCGGCCGTTCCTGTCCGAGAACGCCGTGACGGTCGCGATGATGCACATCCGCGACATCGCGCCGCCGCTGCCGCCGGACGTCCCGCCCGCCGCGCGCGCGGTGATCGAGGCGACGCTGGTGAAGGACCCGCGGCAGCGCTACAACAGCGGCGGCGAGTTCGCGGCCGCCGTCGCCGCGGTCCGCGCCGGGCTTCCGCTGCCGACGCCGTCCGGCCTGGTCAACGCCACCTACACGGGCCAGCAGCCGGCGGTGCAGCAGCCGCCGCAACCGCAGCAGCAACAGCAGGTGCCGCAGCAACCGGCTCAGCAGCAGCCGGTCCCGCCGCAGCAGCAGCACATGCCGGTGGGCCCGCCGTCGCCGGCGGTGAACCCGATGGTCGCCATCGGCCCGCCGTCACGGCCGGTCATGCGGCCGGCCATGGTGCCGGCTCCCCGGAAGAAGTCCCAGTGGGGCTGGTGGGCGCTCCTCGCGGCCATCCTGCTCGTTGTCCTGGTGGCGGCCATCGTCCTCGTGGCGAAGATGATCGGCAGCTCGGGCTCGCCACCGCACACCGGCCAGACGCAGAGCCAGGTGGTCCCGGGCAGACAGCCGCCCGCGGAGGAACCGCCCGTGTCGAGCGCGATACCGGCGGAATCTCCCGGAACGACCGACGATGGCCAGCAAGGCATCATGACCGCACCTTGGACGGAATGGAACGGCACCCAGAGATGAGCACACCCAGACTGCTCTCCAACCGGTACGAGCTGGGCGAAACGCTCGGCTACGGAGGCATGTCCGAGGTCCATCACGGCCACGACGTGCGCCTCGGCCGGGAAGTCGCGATCAAGATCCTCCGTGCCGACCTCGCCAGGGACCCGCAGTTCCAGGAGCGCTTCCGCCGCGAGGCGCAGAACGCCGCCGCGCTGAACCACCCGGCGATCGTCGCGGTCTACGACACGGGTGAGGCCAACACCGAGTTCGGTCCGCTGCCGTACATCGTCATGGAGTACGTCGAAGGCCGGACGCTGCGCGACATCGTCAAGACCGAGGGCCCGATGTCGCAGAAGCGGGCCATGGAGGTCATGGCCGACGTCTGCGCGGCGCTCGACTTCTCCCACCGCCACGGCATCGTGCACCGCGACGTCAAGCCGGCCAACGTGATGATCACGAAGAACGGCGCGGTCAAGGTGATGGACTTCGGCATCGCGCGCGCGATGCACGACGGCCAGTCCGCGATGACCCAGACGGCCGCGGTGATCGGCACGGCGCAGTACCTGTCGCCGGAGCAGGCCCGCGGCGAGTCGGTCGACGCCCGGTCCGACGTCTACGCCGCCGGCTGCGTGCTGTACGAGCTGATCACCGGCGAGCCGCCGTTCACCGGCGACTCCCCGGTCGCGGTGGCCTACCAGCACGTCCGGGAAGACCCGAACCCGCCGTCGTCGGTGAATCCGGCCGTGGCGCCCGAGCTCGACGCCGTCGTGCTGAAGGCGCTGGCCAAGGGCCCGGCGAACCGCTACCAGTCGGCGGCGGAGATGCGCTCGGACCTGGTGCGCACGCTGTCGGGCCAGCGCCCGGCCGCGCCGATGGTGATGTCCGAAGACGAGCGCACGCAGGTGATGAACGCCGACCGGCGGCAGCCGCAGCGCTACGAGGAGTACGACGCCCCGGACGACGAGGACCCGAAGGCCAAGCGCCGGCGCCGGACGCTGCTGGCCGCGCTGGCCGCGGTCTTCGTGCTGGGCGCGGTCCTGCTGATCATGTGGCTGTCGGGGTCGTTCAGGGGCGGCGGCGACGAGCCGGGCACGGTGGCGATCCCCGACGTCAAGGGACAGTCGGAGCTGGCGGCCAAGAACACGCTGCGCGAGAAGGGGTTCAACAACTTCGCGCCGAACAAGACCGTGATCTGCGGGGTGCCCGACGCGAGCGGCAACACGCCGTGCACCACCGACCAGGTCAACCAGGTCATTTCGATCACCCCCGACGTCGGCACCCCGGTCGCGACCACAGCGCAGATCACCCTCACGATCGGCACGCCGCCGGGCAAGGTCGCCGTGCCGGACCTGAAGGGCCTGAGCAAGGACGACGCCGAGGCGAAGCTGAAGGAAGCCGGCCTCACCCTGAACCAGTCGGTGCAGGAGGTCGACGTCACCGACGACGACCAGGTCGGCAAGGTCGTCAGCCAGACCCCGCAGGCGGGCAACCAGGTCCAGCAGGCCACGAGCGTGTCCATCTCGATCGGCAAGGGCAAGGCGCAGAAGCAGGTCCCGAACTTCACCGGGAAGTCGTTCAGCGAAGCGCAGTCCGCCCTGACCGGCTTGGGCTTCACCGTGAAGCGGGTCGACCAGCAGTCCGATCAGCCGAAGGACCAGGTCCTCCAGCAGACGCCGAACGGCGGTTCGGTGCCGGTCGGCAGCACGATCACGCTGACCGTGTCGACGGGCCAGCCGGACAACAAGATCGAGATGCCGCAGCTGGTCGGCATGACGGCCGAAGACGCCAAGGCGAAGCTGCAGAGCATGGGCTGGACCGGTGACCTGCGGGAGCAGTCCGACCGGACCAGCAACAAGCCCGAAGGCACGGTCACCAAGCAGAGCGTGTCGCCGGGTACGCAGATCGACAAGGACCAGAACATCACGATCTCGGTGTCGGAAGGCCCGCTGTTCCCGACGACCAGCGGCAGCCCCTGATCCGGTTCACACGACGAAGGCCCGCACGGTTCGCCGTGCGGGCCTTCGTCGTTCTTCAGGCTTTGTCGAGGAATCCTTGCACAGCGCCGAGAATCTGTTCGGCGTCACTGGCGGGACCGCAGTCGAGCTCCAGTTCTTCGGCCGCGCCGGAGCGTTTGACCTTCAGGGAGACGCGGGCTTCGCGGCAGCGCCGCAGCCAGGCGATCAACGACCGGCAGAAGACGCCGGCGGAGTTGCTGGTCACGCCGACCACGACGGCGTCGAACAGCTGGACGCGGCCGCGGAGCTCGTCCTCGCCGCGCAGCCAGGCGGCGAGCTCCCGGAGCTCGCCTTCGGAGTCTGGCCCGGTGATCGCGACGATCCCCGCCGTCACCCGTTCTCCCTTCGCCCGGAATCGGAGAGGACCCGAACACTAGTCGGCGCCGAGCACCCGCCGGAACCCCGACCCGGGATTTGAAGATTGCAAATTGCACTCAGGAACGGCGTTGCACGAGCCGCGAGACGACGAAGAAGCTCGCGGCCAGTACGACCACCGACGTCACCAGCGCCAGGACGAGCGGGCCGCCGACCGGTTCGTCGTCGGTGAGCGCGTGCAGCAGCGGGTGGACCAGCGGGATCTTCGCCAGCAGCACGACGATCAGCGTGACGACGGCGGCGAGCACCGTCCAGCCGATGCGCTGCACGAGCAGCCGCGAGCACGGCAGCGCGATCGCGATGCCCAGCAGCGCGCACGCGAGGTGGGCGAGCAGCCCGATGCCCAGCGCCGACGGCTGGACCTTCAACGACTTGAGCGCCGACCACACCTCGGTGATCACCGTGAGGACCGCGGCGCAGGCCAGCACGGTGAAGATCGCGCCGGTGACCATCCGCCGCCACTGCCGCGCGTGGCTCAAGGTCACCAGCCGCTGCACCGGGTCCTCGATGTCGAGCAGCGCGATCGTCAGCCAGCACGACACGACGAGCAGGCCGCCGGCGCTCACGCCGAAAAGCGGCAACGGCGGCGAGTGCGGGTCGGCGTAGAGGATCACGCACAGCGCGAGGTAGGCCAGCAGCGCGGGCAGGTACCGCTGCGAATGGCCGAGCAGCGCCAGGTAGTAGCGGGTCAGGGCGAGCACGGCGCCACCTCCCGCACGGACCAGCCGTCCTTCAACGCCCGCAGCAGCACCGCGTCCACGCTCGCGACTTCGACCGTCAGCACGAGCTGGGCGCCTTCGACGACCGCGTGCCGGACGCCGGGCTCGTCCGCCCAGCCGGCGCCGTCGCCGCGCAGGACGATCCGCGTCGTCGGCTCGGCGCTCTCGGCCGTGAGCCGGCCGTCGGTCATGAGGTGGACGACGTCGGCGTGGTCGTGCACCACCTGCGGCCGGTGGTCGGTGAACACGACGCTCGCCCCGCGCGCCCGCGTCTCGGCGACGAGCTCGCCGAGGATCGCGTGCGTCCCGACGTCGAGGCCGGACCACGGCTCGTCGAGGATCAGCAGGTCGGGTCGCACCATGACGGCCTGCGCGAGCCCGACCTTCTGGGCGTTGCCCTTCGAGAGCGTCCGCAGCGGCGCGGTCGGGCCGCCGACCAGCGCGAGCCGGTCGAGCAGCGGGTCGATCACCGAGAGGTCGGTGAGCCCGCGGATGCGCGCCATGTGCCGCAGGTAGGCCCGCGCGCCCATGCGCTGGCCGGCCGGGAAGCGGTCGGGCAGGTAGCCGATCCGCGGGCTTCCCGTCACCGAGCCGGTGGTCGCGTGCGAGACGCCGGCCATGATCCGCAGCAGCGTCGACTTGCCGGAGCCGTTGCTGCCGAGGACGCCGACGACGTGCCCGGGCTCGACGCTCAGGTCGACGTCGCGGAGGACGAAGTCACCACGTCCGTACCGCTTGCCGACCCCCTCGAGCCGGATCACGCAACAGCGGCCTTCTGGAGCGCCTTGGTCGCCCGCTCGAGCTCGTCGACGCGGACCGGGTCGACGGGGTGGCCGGCCGCGGCCATCCAGTTCGCCAGCATCCGGTGGCCGCCCTCGGTGAGCACGGACTCCGGGTGGAACTGGACACCTTCCAGCGGCAGCTCGCGGTGGCGCATGCCCATCACGATGCCGGTCTCGGTGCGGCCGGTGACCTCGAAGACGTCGGCCGGGATCGTGTCGGGCACCACGGTCAAGGAGTGGTACCGGGTGGCCGTGAACTCCTCGGGCAGGCCCTTCAGGACGCCGGTGCCCTCGTGGCGGACCTGGCTGGTCTTGCCGTGGAGCAGCTCGGGCGCGCGGTCGACGGTGGCGCCGTAGACGACGCCGAGCGCCTGGTGGCCGAGGCAGACGCCGAGCATCGGCGTGCGCGTCTCGGCGCATTTCCGGATGACATCCATGCTCTGACCAGCGCGTTCGGGAGTGCCCGGGCCCGGCGAGACGAGCACGGCGTCGAACTCGGGCACGCGGTCGAGGTCCACGACGTCGTTGCGCCAGACCGTGCAGTCGGCGCCGAGCTGGGCCAGGTACTGGACCAGGTTGTAGACGAAGCTGTCGTAGTTGTCGACGACGAGAACGCGCATGGCGCCGAGCTTACCGGCTCCCAACTGGTGGACCGTACGGTAAATCACATTTCTAGTTAGGTGACCCTAACTTACCGTGGAGGGTGTGAGCCGATCTCTTCGTGTGGCCGTGGTGGGCGCTGGTCCTGCCGGCATCTACGCCGCCGACATCCTGGACAAGTCCGACGCCGACGTCACGATCGACCTCTTCGAGCGCATGCCCGCGCCGTTCGGGCTGATCCGCTACGGCGTCGCTCCCGACCACCCGCGCATCAAGGGCATCGTGACGGCGCTGCACAAGGTGCTCGACAAGCCGAACATCCGCCTGCTGGGCAACATCGACTACGGCACCGACATCAAGCTCGACGAGCTGCGCGAGTTCTACGACGCGGTGATCTTCTCGACCGGCGCGTCGGCCGACCGCGCGCTCGACATCCCGGGCATCGACCTCGACGGCAGCTACGGCGCCGCCGACTTCGTCTCCTGGTACGACGGCCACCCGGACGTCCCGCGCACCTGGCCGCTGACCGCTTCCTCGGTCGCGGTCCTCGGCGTCGGCAACGTCGCTCTCGACGTCGCACGCATCCTCGCGAAGACGGCCGACGAGCTGCTGACCACGGACATCCCGGACAACGTCTACCAGGGTCTGCGGACGAGCCCCGTCACGGACGTGCACGTGTTCGGCCGCCGCGGGCCGGCGCAGGCGAAGTTCACGCCGCTGGAGCTGCGCGAGCTGGACCACTCGCCGAACGTCGAGGTCATCGTGTCCCCCGAGGACATCGAGTTCGACGACGGCAGCATCGCGGCACTGCGGGCGTCGAAGCAGATCGACATGGTCGTGAAGACGCTGCAGGAGTGGGCGATCCGCGAGCCGGGCGACCGGCAGAAGCGGCTGCACCTGCACTTCTTCCACTCGCCGGCCGAAGTCCTCGGCGAGGACGGCCGTGTCACGGGCCTGCGCACGGAACGCACCGAGCTGACCGGCGACGGGAACGTCCGCGGCACGGGCGAGTTCCACGACTGGGACGTCCAGGCCGTGTACCGCGCGGTCGGCTACCTGTCGTCGCACCTGCCGGAGATCCCGTTCGACCACGTGGCCGGCGTCGTGCCGAACCAGGCGGGCCGCGTGCTGGACCTGGACGACAACCAGCTGCCGGGCGTGTACGTGACGGGCTGGATCAAGCGCGGCCCGATCGGCCTGATCGGCCACACGAAGGGCGACGCGGCGGAGACGATCGCGAGCCTGCTGTCGGACGCGGACACGCTGACCGCCCCGAAGTACGCCTCCCCGGACGCGATCCTCGACTTCCTTGCGGCGCGCGGGATCCCGTTCACGACCTGGGAAGGCTGGGGCAAGCTCGACTCGCACGAGAAGGCGCTGGGCCTGGCGGCGGGCCGCGAGCGGATCAAGGTAGTGGAACGCGAAGAGATGACGCGGGTTTCGCGCGGCTGAGGTCTTCCGGCCACAGATGTCCACGGTGGTCGACACTGTCCACCAGCGCGACCTACACTGAAAAAAGCTGGGACCGCTCTTTCGAGCGGCCCCAGCCTCACCAGGTGTTCTTGTCAGCGGTGGAAGTGGCTGCCAACCGGAACCACCACGTAATAGAACACGATCAGGAGCTCGACCGTCCACGCCCACCAGGGCTGCGGCGGCGAGCTTCTGTTCTTTTTGTGCTTGGCCACTTTCCTCACCTCCGATCCGCCGCGGACTGGCCGATCACCGGCTACGCGGTCGTTATCAGAGCATCACAGGGCACGGCTAGGGTGCTATCGGATGGACAAAGTGCTGCTATAGCCGGTCAAGATCGGCCGGGTCCCGGCCGGGCGCGACAATTCGCGCCACTTCGAACCGTTTCCGGTCGAAGGTGAAACACCGAACCTGGCCAAAACGATCCACACGAAGCCAGTGGCCAATCGTGGCCACCAGAAGCCGGATGTGGACACCCAGTGAGGCGCAAGTGGTCGTGGACAAGCCTGTATTCGCTCAGTCGACCGGTCCCGTGCGACCTGTCCACCGCCCGGTGCCCCACGGGCTGGCGGACATCCCGCTCGACAAGGTGTCGAACAGCGCGGACTTCGGCGCCTGCCTGACCAAACTGCGGAACCTCGCCGGAATCAACTCCAATCGCGAAGTGGAGAAGTTCAGCAACCAGCTCCTCGGCCGCACGAAGGTCGGCAAGGCATTGGCGGGTGAACTGCCGAAGAAGAACTTCCTGGTTCTTTACCTCCTCACCTGCGGAGTTCCGGAAGAGGACCACGAACCGTGGCTCGACGTCTGGTCGCGGCTCGACCCGGTGACCAGTGCGCTCGGCATCGATTCGACATCGACAACCGCGGCTCGGGACGAGGCGCAGGAGATCCTGGCCAAAGCCCAGGCCGAGGCGGCGGCCATTTTGGCCGAAGCCCACGCGGAAGCCGATGGCGGACCTCGTCGACTGGCCGACCTGCGCGCCGAACTCGAAGAGCAACGGGAGATCAACAACCGTCTCGTCAGAGAGGCCGGTGAGCGCCAGGAAGCCGCGCAACTGCGACTCAACGAGCTCACCGAGCAGTACGAAATGAACTACGAAGCTCAGCTGAGGCGGATCAAGCAGGTCGAAGACGAGCGGGATGTGGCGGTCCGCCGATCCGCTGAGCAGGTGGCAGAAATCGAACGCCTCCACCAATCGAGTCTGCAGCGGATCCAGGAGATCGAACGGGATCGCGACAACGCCCAGCTGCGGGCGAGGGAGATGGAGAACGAGACGGAATTGATGCAGCGCAAGCTCTTCGAGCTTCGTGACCAGCTGTCGAGCTCCACGAAGGCGCTCGCCGGCGAGATCGAGACCGAGCTCAAGAAGATGAACGGTGAGCTCGGTGATCTCCGCAAGCAGATCGTCAACATCGGCGCGTCCACCACTCAGCTGTCCGAGCCCGGGCGTGGGGACGCCGGCGGGCGCCAGTGGGACAACAACTACCGGAACGCGTTCAACGACGAAGTCCGGGCGACGCCGCCCGTCATCGGGTTGTAGCCGGTCGCTGCCCCCAGCTGACCCGGTGCGTCCACGAATGGCACTCATATCCGCGAACTGACCGCGGCCGGCACCACGTGTCCGCGAACGGCCACAGCGCCGGCACGGATCGTCCGCGAACGTCCACGGGTTAGCCGGCACCGAGGTACGCCAGCACGGCGAGCACCCGGCGGTTCGTGTCGTCCGACGCCGAGATGCCGAGCTTGGCGAAGATGTTCGCCGTGTGCTTGCCGACCGCGCCTTCGCTGAAGTGCAGCCGGGACGCGATCGCCGCGTTCGAACACCCCTCCGCCATCAGGCCGAGGACCTCGCGCTCGCGCGGGGTCAGGGCGGCGAGGGGGTCGGACGCGTTGCCGGCCAGGAGTTTCGCGATCACCTCGGGGTCCATCACCGTGCCGCCGGCCGCGACCCGGCGGACCGCGTCGATGAACTGGTCCGCGTTGAACACGCGGTCCTTCAGCAGGTAGCCGATCGCGCCGGTGCCGTCGGCGAGCAGTTCGCGTGCGTACAGCTGCTCGACGTGCTGGGACAGCACCAAGATCGGCAATCCCGGGTCTTCGCGCCGCGCCGCCAGCGCGACCTGCAGGCCTTCGTCGGTGTTCGTCGGCGGCATCCGGACGTCCACAATGGACACCTCGGGGCGGTGAGTGCGTAAGGCAGCCGCCAGTTCCGGGCCGCTGCCGACCGCCGCGACGACGTCGAAGCCGTGCGCTGCCAGCAAGTGCGTCAGGCCGTCTCGGAGGAGGTACTGGTCTTCGGCGACGACGACACGGGGTCGAGCTGACACGGGATCTCCACCATCGCCCTGGTCGGCCCGCCGATCGGGCTGGTCAGGGTCAACCTACCGTCGAAGGCCCCGAGCCGGCGCTCGATTCCGCGCAGTCCCGAACCCCGGGCCGGAACAGCGCCGCCCGGGCCGTCGTCGGTCACCACCACCGTCAGCTGGTCGTCGGCGAACCCGACGTCGATCGACGCGCGCTTCGAGCCGTGCTTCGCCGCGTTGCCCAGCAGTTCCGACACCGCGAAGTACGTGCACGCTTCGACCGGCTCCTCGACGCGGCCCGGCAGCGAGCCGGTGACCTCGGTCTTCAGCGGGCTGTCGAGGGCCAGCGCGCGCACGGCGTCGAGCAGCCCGCGCTCGGACAGCACCGGCGGGTGGATGCCGCGGATCAGCACGCGCAGTTCGGTGAGCGCCTCCGACGACGCCGCGCGCAGCTCGGCCGCGAGCCGTTTGGCCGCCGCCGGGTCCGTGTCGACGAGCGCCTCGACCGCGCCGAGCTTCATCCCCATCGCGACCAGCCGCGACTGGATCCCGTCGTGCAGATCGCGTTCGATTCGCCGCAGCTCCGCCGCCTGCGTGACCGTGACGTCGCTGCGGGTCTGCTTCAGCCGTTCGACGCGCGCGGCGAGCCGGGTCGCCTCCGTCGGGCCCAGCCAGAGCCGCGCGAACCGCGCCTGCTGCCGCGCGAGCCACGTGGCCGGCGCCAGCCCGGCGACGATCATCGCGAGCGCGACCGGCGTCTGCGCGGCCGCGCCCCAATGCGTCGAGACCTCCGGGAACGGCCACCAGGTCACCGGCGACGAGACGAACGGCCGCCACCCCCACAGCGTCACGAGCCCGACGAAGCCGCGGCCGACCAGCCCGACCGTCGGCAGCAGCAGGAGCAGCGAGACGAGCGGGATCAACGCCCCGCCGGCGAGGTCGCGCCAGGTGGCGCGGTCGCACAGGACCCACCGCGTGCGCGCGTGCTGGACCGGCCAGAACGGCTCCTCGTAGAGCTGCTTGCCGACCTGGAAGAGCCCGTCCGGGCGGGGCACCGGCAAGCCGGGCGACGGCAGGTACGGCCGCGCGATCCGCACGCCGGTCCAGTTGCCGGACTCGCGGCGCAGCGTGTCGGTGATCGACCGGGCCCACAGGACCACCGGCGCCGCGACCGGCATCGCGCCGGCGATCACGGCCAGCTGCCACAGCGAGAAGACGAACATGACCACCGAAAGCGCCAGGATGCCCATCTGGTGGCCCAGCGATTCGAGCCGCCGGTGCAGCCAGCGGCCCCGCCGCTCGGCCGGCGCCGGACGCGGGCCGAGCCACCAGCGCGTCCAGCGGCCGTAGCCGCGCAGCAGCACCGGGCCGCCGAGCAGGACGGCCACCGGCAGCACCAGCGTCACCACCGGGTTCAGCAGCTGCCACGTGAACTCGCGCCCGGCCGCCGGGTCCTCCATCGCCCAGGTGAAGCGGCGGTTCCAGCGGATCCAGAACGCGCGCTTGTAGAGCGTGTTGCCGTCGCGGTACCAGCCGTCGCGCTCGCGCACCGGTTCCGGCGGTTCGGGCCGGTAGGGCGACTCGACCTCGACGCCGCACCAGCGCGCGGCCAGCGTCCGCGCCGTCGCCGAGCGGTGCCGGGCCCACTCGATCATCGGACCGAGGAAGAAGACGAGGCCGACGCACAGCAGCGCGAACGCGATCAGCTCGAGTAGCACGTCGAACCAGCTGACGAACGCGAACGCGGCCAGCGCACAAGCCCGCCCGAGCGCCCGCAGGTACGTCATCCGACACCTCCTTCCCCCGGGATCCTCGCCGGACCACGCGCGTCCGCGCACTGGCCGAAGCTCCCCGGCCGGGGTGGGGCCAGACCCACCCCGGCGTCAGCAAAACCCTACTTGAGCTGGGGATTCAGCGTCATTCCGCGGACGGCGGCGAGTTCGTAGCGTCGGAGCCATGCCACTCATCGAAGTCACCGACCTCCGCAAGCGCTACGGCACCCGGGTCGCGGTCGACGGCGTTTCGTTCACCGTCGAGCGCGGCGAAATCTTCGGCATCCTCGGCACGAACGGCGCCGGCAAGACGACCACGGTCGAATGCCTGCAGGGCCTCCGCCGGGCCGACGGCGGGGAGATCTCCGTGCTCGGCCTCGACCCCGCGGCCGACCGCGCCGCGCTGACCAGACGCGTCGGCGTGCAGCTGCAGGAAAGCCGGCTGCCGCCGAAGCTGCGGGTGCGCGAGGCGCTGGAGCTGTTCGCCTCCTTCTACCCGGACCCCGCCGACGTCGACGTCCTGCTCGACCGGCTCGACCTCCGCGACCACGCGCGCAGCTACTTCGGCAAGCTCTCCGGCGGCCAGAAGCAGCGGGTGTCGATCGCGCTCGCGCTGGTGGGCAACCCCGAACTGGCCATCCTCGACGAGCTGACCACCGGGCTCGACCCGCACGCCCGCCGCGAGACGTGGCGGCTGGTCGAAGGCGTGCGCGCCGCCGGCGTCACCGTCCTGCTGGTCACCCACTTCATGGACGAGGCCGAGCGGCTCTGCGACCGCGTCGCCGTCTTCGACGCCGGTCGCGTGGTCGCGACCGGCACGCCCGCCGAGCTCCGCACGCTGGCCGGAGCCTCCACTTTGGACGACGCGTTCGTCTCGCTCACGAGGAGCACGCTGTGAACACCTTCGCCAAGATCACCGCCACCGAGACCCGGCTCTTCCTCCGCACGCCGGTCATGGGCATCGCGGGCCTCCTCCTGCCGACCGCCGTGCTGCTGGCCGTCGGCGCCATCCCGGGCATGACAGAGCCCAGCCCGGCCGCCGGCGGGTACCGGTTCATCGACGCGTGGGTGCCGTCGCTGATTGTCATCAGCCTCGCGATGCTCGCCCTGCAGTCGATCCCGGGCGCGGTCGCGACCTACCGCGAGCAGGGCGTGCTGCGGCGGCTGGCCACGACGCCGGTGCACCCGGCCAACCTGCTGGGCGCGCAGCTGCTGATCCACGTCGTGGTCGCGCTGGCGGGCATCGGCCTGGTGCTCGCGGCGGCCAACGCGGTCTACGACGTCCCGCTGCCGAAGCACCCGCTGCTGTTCCTGCTGACGCTGCTGCTCGGGACGGTCTCGATGTTCTCGTTCGGCCTGCTGGCGGCCGCGGTCGCCCGGACGGCCAAGTCGGCGGGCGGGTTCGCGCTGATCGCGTTCATCCCGACGATGTTCTTCGGCGGCGTCTACCTGCCGCGGCCGCTGCTGCCCGAGGTCCTGCGCCGGGTCGGCGACTACCTCCCGCCGGGCGCGCAGCCGCTGCAGGACGCCTGGGTCGGCACCGGCGTGCAGCCGCTGCAGCTGGTCGTCCTCGCCGGTTTCGCGGTCATCGGCACGGCGCTGGCGGCGAAGCTCTTCCGCTGGGAGTGATCCGCCATATTGGTGATGATCATCGTTTTCTCTTGTGGCGGGGTCGCCCGGCCGGTAGCCAGGAGAGTGGCCCTGCTCAAACTGGAGGTTCGATGTCCCTGGACGTGTCACCCGCGCTGCTGGAGAAGGCCGAGCGCGGGGAGGTCACCGACGCCGAGTTCGTCACCTGCGTCAAGGAATCCCTGCCGTACGCCTGGGAGGTCATCACCGGCGTCATCGCCGACGCCGAGGGCGCGGCGGACGGCTTCGCCGACAACGAGACGCCGCCGCCGAGCGAGGCCGCCCGCGGCCAGCTGCTGCGGGCCCTGGCGTCGGACGCGATCCGCGGCGGTCTCGAGCGCCACTTCGGTGTCAAGCTGGCCTTCCAGAACTGCCACCGGGTCGCCGTCTTCAAGAAGTCCGAAGTGGACGGTGACCGCTACCGCGCGTTCGTCTCGCCGCGCGGCCAGCTGCTCAACCAGAGCCCGGAGCTGCGGGACTGCTAGCCCGCAGCGCGGGCAGCACCTCGGTGCCGATCCGCGCGATGTTCGCGTACGTGCCCTCCGGCGTACCGGACGCCTCCACGAGCATCAGCACGTGGGAGACGCCGGTGCGCCGGAGGCTCGTTTCCAGGGTCCGGACGCAGTGGGCCGCGTCGCCGACGGGGTGGATGGCGCAGAGCCGGTCGGTGTACTCCCCCGGATCTCGTCGAGGCCCCGGCCGCCCGTCGACCGTGACGTGCGCGCCGAGCCCATCTTTCAGCCACGCGGGGAGCGCTCGCCGGACGACGTCGGCGTCGCCCACCTGGCAGAGCACGGTCGAGACGTGGGCCGCGGGCTTCCCGTAGGCGGCGACGGTCTTGGCTTTTTCGTCGTCGTCGGCGTGCAGGCCGAGCAGCAGCGGCAGGCCCCGATCGGCTGCTTGCCGCACGGCGGCCGACTCCGGCCCACCACACGCGACGACGACGTCCGGCCGCCGTTCCGGGGCCGGCACCAGCGGCACCTCACGGAAGGCGAAGTGCCGTCCGTCGGCGCGTGCCCGGCCGGTAGTCGCCTCGAGAAGGACGTCGAGGGTCTCTTCGAAGCCGGTCTCGTAGCGGTCCAGCCCGGTGCCGAAGACCTCGAGGTCCTGCCAGGGCCCACCGCGCCCGACGCCGAGCCGCAGCCGGCCACCGGAGACGGCGTCGAGCATCGCCCACTGCTCGGCCAGCGCGACCGGGTGCGTCGTCGAGAGAACGCTGACCGCGGTCCCGACCGTGATTCGCGAGGTCCGCCCGAGCACGTGCGCGGCGAGGGTGATCGCGGACGGGCAGACGCCGTAGGGCATGAAGTGGTGTTCGGCGAACCAGACGTCGTCGAAGCCGGCCTCTTCGGCAAGTTCGGCGGCGCGGACCGACCGGCGGAGGACGTCGCCGTCCGCCTGGCCGGGGAAGCGGCCGCTGACCAGGAAGACCCCGAACCTCAGTTGACCGCGACCTCGTTGAACCACAGCCGCGGCTCCAGCCACGGGAACACCACGAACATCAGCAGCGCCACCACGCCCAAGGCGAGGACCACCGCGATCGTCAGCTTCACCGCGAACGGGCCGGGGAACTTCCGCCAGAGCCACGCGTACATCAGGCCTCCCCGATCTTCGAGAGCAGGTCGCCGTAGTCCTTGACCTGGTCCTTCGGTACCTGCTGGGTAAGCACCGACGTGATGATGAGCCGCTCCTTGGCGGAGAACTGCGGGTGGCACGTCGTGAGCGTCAGCAGCGCGGCCTGCTGGGCCTTCGGGAGCACGTCGGCGTCCTTGTACGGGACCGGGTTCACCGCGGTGCCCTGGCTGGGCAGCACGACCTTGCGACCGAAGGTCTCGCTGTACGCGCCGCCCTCTTCGGCGTTCGGGTCGCGCAGGGTCGAGACGCCCTTGCACTTCGGGTCGGCGCCCTTGCCGCCCGCCCAGTCCTCGATCTCGTCGTCGTAGGGCAGGACCTTGTAGATGTAGAAGTCGGTCGAGGTTTCGATCACGATCTGGTCACAAGAGGAGAGGTTGTCCAGGTCGTTGAACGGGGCGCCCTTGCCGACGCGGTGACCGGCGACGGCGAAGTTGCCGGGCTCGCCGGGCAGCGCCGTGCCCTTGTAGTGGCCGGGCCCGACCTCCAGGGAGGCGTCGTCGGTGCCCTCCTGGATGGTGAAGTTGTAGTCGACGCCGAAGGTCGGGATGTGGATGCGGGCGAACGCCTTGCCGTCGATGAGCTCGGGGTGCAGCGTGCGGTCGTGCGCCCACTCGCCCTCGAGCTGGTCGCTCGCCTCGGACTGCTTGCCGGCCGAGAACAGGTCGGTCACGTACAGCTCGTAGACCATGAACAGCAGCACGACCAGGCCCAGCGTGATGAGGACTTCGCCGGCCGTCCGGATCGCGACGCCGCCCTTGCCCAGCGGCGGCGGGGCCGGCTTCTCCTTGGTCGCGGTGCCGCCCTTGACCGGGGCGAACACAACGGTCTCCTCGTTCGCGCCGGGCGGCGGGGGCGGGCTGGTGTAGCGGCGGGGCGGCGGGGCCTGCGGACGGCGCGGCGGCTGGCCGGGGGCCTGGCGAGGCGGCATTTGCCCACGTGGGGGCGGGACCGGGCGGCGCTGGGGCGCGGGCCGCTGTCCGGGGTGTCTGCGCCGGTCGTCATCCGGTCCTTCGCGCGTAGTCACGCAAGCTCCTCTCAAGCCGCGTCCAACACTTGGTGACCCCGACGTCACGGTACGGGAAATCCGACCACTCCCGGCCGCTGCTTTCCTGCGGTCATTTACGTTAACGTGTGCACGTGGCGCTGGTTGCGCACCCCAGGCGGGTCATCGCCACCAGACGAGCCCGAAGAGCACCGCGAGGAACACGATGCCCAAGTCCAAGGTCCGCAAGAAGACGGCTTACACCCCGCCTGCCGACCGGCGCACGCCGGTGAAGGTGCGGGCGGCCGGTCCCACCGGTCTCGCCTGGAAGATCCCCATGTTCGGGCTGATGCTCGTGGGCCTGGTCTGGCTGCTGGTGAACTACATCGCCGGCGACAAGATCTCGTGGATGGCCGATCTCGGCAACTGGAACTTCGCCGGCGGGTTCGCGCTGATGATCGCGGGTCTGCTCATGACTATGCGCTGGCGCTGATTATTACTCCGAATGGCGGATTGACGCCTAATTACACCGGTGTGACTCATCCCCAGTGTGGATAACCCCTGTGGATAACTACCCCACCTCGTGGGCGCCGCGGCGCGCCCTTGTGGTATCGGCGTGGGCGGTCACCGCGTTGCTGCTGGTCGGCGTGGTGGCCGACGCGCTCACCGGCGACCGCGGCGGCTTGGTGCTGTTCGCACTGGCCACGCTGGCCGTCGGCGCGTTCGCCGCGCACTCGACGCTCGTCCGGCCCCGCCTGGCCGCCGGTCCCGAGGGCCTGGTGGCCCGGACGCTCGGCGGCACGCACCGGCTGCCGTGGGCCGAGACCCGCACCCGGTTGCGGACCACCCGCCGGATGGGCCGCGACGGCGTCACGCTCGAGGTCGAGCACGAAGACGAACTGTACGTCTTCGGGTGGCTCGACCTCGGCGAGGATCCCCGCGACGTCCTGGACGTCCTCAGCACGCTGCGGAGCTAGCCGCAGCTGTAGAGCTCCTGGCCGCGGTACTGGGCGAACTGGCAGGTCTGGGCCGCGACTTCGGTGTCCTTGTAGATCAGCAGCCCGATCATCGCGACGACGAGGATGGCGACCCCGGCCGCCTGCCACGTCGTCTGGCGCGCCTGCGGGGCGTAGAGCATCGCCACGGTGACCAGCGCGCCGGTGACCAGGCCGCCGACGTGGCCGAGGATCGAGATGTTCGCGACGCCGAAGGTGATGAAGGCGTTCAGCGCGAGCGTGATGATCAGCCCGGTCGGGTTGAGGCGCAGCTTCAGCACGATGACCGCGTAGGCGCCCATCAGGCCGAACAGCGCGCCGGACGCGCCCGCGGTGCCGCCGTCGAGGTTGTCGAAGAGCAGCACGGCCGTGGACGCGCCGAGCATCGAGACGAAGTAGAGCGTCAGGTACCGGACCTTGCCGAAGACCGGTTCGAGCGCGCGGCCCATCATCCACAGCGAGAACATGTTGACCGCGATGTGGATCGGGCCGTAGTGCAGGAAGCCCGAGGTGAACAGGCGCCACCACTCGTCGGCGCCGAAAGTGGCCTGACCCCAGAGCACGCCCAGCTGGAAGACGTTCGACACCTGGTTGTCGTTGAGGCTGCGCGCCTGGACGACCGTGACGAGGAAGACCAGCACGTTGACCGCGAGGATGACCTGCGTGGCGAGGAACGACCCGGACGGCCGCGCACCGGCGATCGTGCGAACGCCGAGGCCGGCTTCCTGGTAGCCGCGGTGCTGACGGCGCTGCTGCTGGGTGCCGCTGTGCACGCAGTCGGTGCACTGGAAGCCGACGGGGGCTTCGCGGAGGCAATCCGGGCACGCCGGACGCCCGCACCGGGAACAGCTCAGCCCGGTCGGGCGGTTCGGGTGCCACCAGCACCCGGGGAGCGCGGCTTGCTCGGCGGCGGGGTTCGGCGGTTGGTTCACGATGTCACCAACCTACCGAAACCACGCTGCGGAAGCCGTCAGTGCTCGATGGTGACCTTCTCGATGACGACGTCGGTCAGCGGGCGGTCCGCCGGGCCGGTCGCGGTGCGCGCGATCGCGTCGACGACGTTGCGCGACTCCTGGTCGGCCACCTCGCCGAAGATCGTGTGCCGGAAGTTCAGGTGGGTGGTCGGCGCGACCGTGATGAAGAACTGCGAGCCGTTCGTGCCGGGCCCGGCGTTGGCCATGGCCAGCAGGTACGGCTTGCTGAACTGCAGCTCGGGGTGGAACTCGTCGCCGAACTTGTAGCCGGGCCCGCCGCGGCCGGTGCCGGTCGGGTCACCGCCCTGCAGCATGAAGCCGTCGATGACCCGGTGGAAGATCGAACCGTCGTAGAAGGGGCCGGAGTTCGTGCCCGCCGCGTTCGGCTGGGTGTACTCCTTGGTGCCTTCCGCGAGCCCGACGAAGTTCGCGACCGTCTTCGGCGCGTGGTCGGGGAGGAGGTTCAGGTTGATGTCACCCTGGTTGGTGTGCAGCGTTGCTTTCACGAAGCCAATCGTGCCATCTGCAGCGGGCGGCGGCGAAAAGGGGCACGATAGGTTACGGGTAACAGAGCAGTGTCAAAACGAATGATGAGGTGAAGTCCATGTCCCGGGCGACAGCCCAGGCCGCCGAGACCGCCGACAAACTCGTCTCCGAGGGCGTCAAGCACGGCCGGCGCGCGCAGAAGCAGCTCGCGAAGAAGACCGAGCTCACCCGCAAGGAGCTCAAGAAGAGCTCGAAGGCCGCCCGCCAGGAGGCCCTCTCCCGCCTGTCCGAGCTGCGCAAGCCGGGTCGCAAGGCCAAGAAGGCCGCCATCAAGGCCGCGAAGGCGGCCGGCGAGTCGAAGCGCCGCGGCAAGAAGGACTTCAAGGCGGCGAAGAAGGACTTCTACGCCGCTGTCGTCGAGGCGAAGGCCGCGGCGAAGGGCACGCGCAGCCGTCGCAAGTGGCCGTGGCTGGTCGGTCTGCTCGTGGTTGGCGCCGGCGCCGCCTACGCGCTCCGGTCGAAGCAGGAGCCGCCGGTCGCGCCCGCGCCGCCGAAGGCCACCCCGCCCGCGCCGAAGCCCGCCGAAGCGGCGAAGCCGAGCCCGCAGGCGAACGGCAAGGCTCCCTCCCCGGCGCCTGCCGAGAAGAAGAACTGAGCCGGACACTGAGGCTTATTCTGGTTAGCCCGGCGCAACGGGCCGCAGCTTGCCGGTCAACAGGTGCCTAGCGCCGGGCGACGGCTGAATAAGCCTCATGAAAGAGGCCCCTCGGGCGTGCACCCGAGGGGCCTCTTCAGTGGTGCGTGCGATCAGGCGTTCGCGGCGTGCTTGTCGATGAGCTGGCCCAGGCGGGGCAGCGCCTCTTCGACGTTCTTCTTGCCGTTCGGGCGCAGCTTCGAGTAGACCTTCTTGATGCTGTCCCGGCTGCTGCGCTCGGCGCGCGAGTCGGTGACGCTCAGCAGCGCGTCGGAAGCCTCGTCCGAGCGGCTGGTCAGGTAGGCGCCGAAGTCGTTGCCGCCCTTGGCGCGGTAGTCGCCGTAGAACGGCTCGAGCGCGGTGGCGAAGTCGGGCAGCAGCGTGTCGACGGCCGAGGGGATGATGCCCGGCTTGATCTTCTTGACCGCGGCGAAGCCGGTCTTGACGACGGCACCCGAAACGCCGCCCTTGTCCGAGACCTCGGCGTCGACGAGGGTCTCGAAGTCGGTCACGACAGCCGGACGACGGCTGGAGTCGAGCAGGATGTCCTTGAGGGTGTCAGCCACGAATCTTGTCCTTTGCGTTGCAGATTTTGTGCCCGGCCCCCGGGGTGGGGTTCCCCCGATGGCTGCGGTGCGCGAGTCCACGAAGCCTGCGCGTGACGCACAGGGTAATACAAGATCAACATCACTCACCCGTGTGGAGCCCGCTACCTAGAGCTTCAGGGCAGCGATAGCCTTCTTGACCACTGTGCGTGCTTTCACGCTTTGCTTCTGGTTGGTGGTCGCGATGACCGCCGCGGACCCCTTCGAGACCGCGTAGACGGCCCCGTCGTCGGTCGACTCGTAGCCGCCCTTCCAGCCGGAAGGGTCGCTGGCCGGGTTCGACGAGTCGACCGGCGCCGCCTTGTTGACCAGCGCGGTCGCCGTCTTCGCGTCCCCGACGTAGACACGGACGGTGAGCTGGATCTTCCCGTCCGGGCGGTAGAAGAAGCACGCCGGGTGCGGCTGATCCGCCGAGATCCGCACCTTCGAAACGTGCTGGCCGTTCGAGTCGGCCACGAACTCGCTGTCGAGGTACGGGCAGTCCTCGGTGGCGGCCGGCTGGGGATCCGGCGGCAGCTCCGAACCGGCGGCCGTGCCGGCGGACGCCGTCGGCGAACTGGGGGTCGCGGTGCCGGTCACGAGGGACGGGCCGCAGCCGGCCAGCAGGACCACGGCGGGCGCGAGAAGTACGAGTCGTCGCATAGCGCGCACAGTCAACCATGAAGCATGTGTGAAAACCGCTGGCTGAATCCGCCGGGACGGCCGGACGTGCGACGATGGCGTCGTGCTTACCCCCGAGCAGTACCTCGGCGCGGTGGCCGAGCGCATCCAGCGCTCCGGCGGCCAGCTGAACACCGTGCAGATCGGGCCCGCCGTCTGCCCCGTCGGGCTGTTCACCGAGTCGGTGATGCTCTCGACGATGAACTACTGCGTCATCGCCGCGGCCGTTCCCGAGGTCACGGCCGCCGCGCTGTACGACTTCACCGGCCGCGCCACGCAGCACGCCCGCGCGAACCTCGTCGGCACGATGGGCTGGACGGCGGCTTCGGTCGTCATCGCCGGGCTCGTCGGCCAGCGCGTGTACCCGGACGCCGCGCAGGCCGCGTCGGCGAAGTCGGGCAACCAGTTCGGCGGCGAGACGCGGATGGTGGCGGTCGACGTCTCGGCCGGGCAGCGGTACGCGTTCGTCGGCGGGAAGTTCTGGGGCGCCGCGGTGCAGGGATCGGTCAACGCCAAGCTGACGTACTGCTTCCCGGAGCCCGCCGAGGTCTACCAGCAGGTGCAGTGGCAGCAGCAACAGCAGCCGCCCGCCCAGCAGGCGCCGCCTGGCTGGCAGCAGCAGCCGCCGATGGCCGCGCCGCCGGTGCCGCCCCCGCCGTACGCCGGCCCGCCGGCGCCTGGCTACCCGCCGCCGTACGGTTATTGACATGGTCGCGTTGCGCGGTTGGCCCTCCTTCCCCGAAGAACTCCCCGTGTTCACGCCGGAAACGGCGGCCGAGGACCCGCAGACACTCTTCGTCGAGTGGCTGACCGAAGCCGGTGAACACGTGCTGGCACCACACGCCGTCACACTGTCCACAGTGGACGCCGATGGCGCGCCGGACGCGCGGGTGGTCATCCTCAAGGACGTCGGGCCGGCCGGCTGGGCGGTCGCGACCAGCTCGGAAAGCCCGAAAGGCCTGCAGCTGCGCAAGGATCCGCGCGCCGCGCTGACGTTCTTCTGGCCCGGCCGCGGCCGTCAGGTCCGGCTGCGCGGCCCGGTCTCCCCCGCCGCGCCCGAGGTGTCCGCGGCGGACTTCCTGGCGCGGCCGCCCGCGTCGCGCGTCGAGGCGTTCATCGGGCACCAGTCGCAGGTGCTGCACGACCCGGCGGACCTCGACGCGGCGGCCGCGGAGGCGGAGCGCTGGGTCGCGGAAAACCCGGACGTGGCCCCGGAAACGTGGACGCGGTACCTCGTCGACCCGGACGAAGTCGAGTTCTGGCAGGCCAGCCACGACCGCCGGCACGTGCGGCTGCGGTACCGGAAGACCGACGGCGGCTGGGTCCGCGAGCGCCTCTGGCCTTGACGGACCGGACGCGGCGGCGTAGTCAGGAAATCCGACAAAACGGAGGCCTGCATGCGCCGCACCGTCGTCCTCGCCGCCACCGCCGCCTTGTCCGCCGGAGTGCTGTCCGGCGCTTCCGCAGGTGAAGTGTCGCCTTCGCGGCACCCAGCCGTGTTCGAGACGGTGTTCGCGTCGCCGCTGGGCCTCGAAGGCCTGACCACCGACGGCCGCGGCAACCTCTACTCGCCGGCGCGCGGCGCCGATCCCTGCCCGGTCTACCGGGTCGCGGCCACCGGTGGCCCGGCCGCGGTCGTCGGCACGATCCCCGCGCCGTGCAACCCCGCCGGGCTCGCGTTCGGCCGCGGTGGCCGCCTGTACGTCGCGAACGCCGACACGGTGGTGTCGTTCGTGCCGGACGCGGCGAACCCGCCGGCGGCGACGGTGTTCGCGAGCGGCGTCCCGGGCGCGAACGGCCTGGCGTTCGACCGGTCGGGCGCGCTCTGGATCTCCGACGGGGTCACCGGCCAGGGCCGGGTGTGGCGAGCGGGCGCGGACGGCGTCGCGCTCGAGCAGTTCCGCGTGCAGCCGCTGGTCAGCGACGTCATCCCGGGCGGGATCGGCCGGGACGTGCGTGGCCTGCCGCCCGGCACGGTGACGATCACGCCGAGCGGCCGGACCGCGGCGGACACCGCGGGTTCGCAGCACATTGTCGCGAACGGCCTGGCGTTCACGGCGGACGGCACGTTGCTCGTCGCGGACACGGCGCGAGGCGCGCTCTGGCGCGTGCCGATGGACCGCGGTGGCCGCCCTCGCGCGGCGACCGGCTGCGATATCGCGTTCCCCGCGGACACGCTGTGCCTGGACAACGTCGACGTGCAGCACCCGTACCTCGAGGGCGCGGACGGGATCGTCCTGGACCGCGCGGGCCACGTCTGGACGGCGGCGAACGAGCGCAACGCGATCGTGCTGGCCCGCCGCGACGGCCGTGTCGTCGAGTACTTCCGCAACCCCGCCGACGCGGCGTCGAAGCTGCGCAACGCCGGGCCGCTGGAGTTCCCGACCAGCCCGGTGCTGCTCCCGGACGGCCGCCTGTGCGTGACGCAGTCCGACGGCAACCGCCGCGACAACGCGCCGAACACGGCGGGCGAGGCGAGCCCGACGGGTGCGGTGCGGGCGAAGATTTCCTGCGTAAGGCCCTGATCGGGGGTATGCCGCGCCCCGGTCGGTGTGGCGATGATGGATCATGCGCTCGAAACTGCTGACCGCCGGGCTGGTCCTGGCGCTGACTGCCGCACTCGGGGGTGTGGCCTCGGCCGACGCGCGTCCTGGGGGACGACCGACGCTGACGGACCCGCATCCGTGCCCGGGCCAGCCGGGCTTCACGTGCTCGACGTTGACCGTGCCGCTCGACCGGTCCGGCCGCGTGCCGGGCACGCTCGACCTGCCGGTCGCGACCGCGGACAACGTGACCGCGCCCAAGGGCGTGCTGCTGTTCCTGACCGGCGGACCCGGCCAGGGCGGCGTCGGCGCCATCACGCGGATCGCGACGCAGCGGCTGCCGGAGGTCGCCAAGGACTACCGGTTCGTCATGCTGGACCAGCGCGGCACGGGCGCGAACGCGTTGCGGTGCCCGGGTTTGCAGGCCCAGATGGGCAGCTCGGACATCGCGACACCGACGCGCGACGCGGTCACCGAGTGCGCGCGCATCCTCGGCGACACGGCACCGCTGTACTCGACCGACCAGACCGTCGCGGACTTCGACCAGCTCCGCGAGGCGCTGGGCGTGTCGAAGATGGTGGTGGACGGGGTCTCGTACGGCTCGTTCACGGCGGCGCGGTACGCGATCGCGCACCCGGGCAACGTCAGCAAGGTCGTCTTGGATTCGGTGCTGCCGCACCACGCGTCCGCGTCGGCCTCGCTGTACCTGACCGGCCTGACGGCCGAGGCCCGCGTGCTGCGCGCGGCGTGTGCGGTGGCCCCGGCCTGCGGTTACGACCCGGCGGAGGACCTGGCGTGGGTGGTCCGCCACCGCGGCACGGCCGACGGCGTGAAGATCTTCGACCTGATCGTGACGTACGAGTTCGTCGACCCGACGTACCGCAACCCGTCGGCGGGCGACGTGATCGGAGCGCTCCACGCGGCCCGAGCGGGCTCGCCGGCACAGCTGGACGAGCTGCTGGAGGCGTACAAGTCGGGCGGCGACGACCCGGCGTCGTTCAGCTCGGGGTTGCACGCGGCGACGTTGTGCGCGGACCAGCGCTTCCCGTGGGGCTCGTCGGCGACACCGGTGGCTTTGAGGAAGCCGCTCTTGTCGCTGGCTGCGCGTTCGCTGCCGGCGTCGGCGACTTGGCCGTACACGACGGAAGTGGCGACGCAGCAGGGTTTCATCCAGACGTGCCTGCCGTGGCCGGCGGAGCGTCCCGGTTCGAATCCGGCGTCGCGGCTACCGAACGTCCCGGTGCTGTTGTTGAACGGCGACCGCGACTTGTCGACACCGCTGGAGTGGGCGCGGGAGGAAGCTCGGGTCGCCCCACAGGGTCGTTTGGTGATCGTCCCGGGCGAGTCCCATTCGATCCAGAACCGCGAGCGCGGCCACGCGGGCCGGGACGCGGTGATCAGCTTCCTGCAGTAAGGCTTTCGAAGACGGCGTCACGCACTTCGGCGTCGGTCGGTGTCCCTCGCTGTTGTTCGGCGGCGAGCTCGGCGAGGGACACCATGGTGACGTCGGCGAGGCCACAGGCGGTGAAGTGGTGGAAGGCGGTCATGTCCGGGTCGACGTTGAGCGCGAAACCGTGGCTCGTCACGCCGCGGCGGATGCGCATGCCGATGGAGGCGACCTTGCGGTGGTCGGGCGTCCAGACGCCGGCGAGGCTGGCGTGCCCCGGTGGCGTTTCCCTTCGGACAGCGGGAAAGTTGAGTTTTGTCAGCGCGTCGACGAGCCCGTTTTCCAGCCACCGCACGACATCGACGGGCCCGCGAGCCTTGAGGTCGACGACGAGGTAGCCGACGAGCTGCCCGGGCCCGTGGTAGGTGGCGAACCCCCCGCGATCGACCTCGACGGCGGGAAGATCGGTGGGCAGGTCTTCGGGCTTGGTGCGCGGCCCGTAGGTGACGATCGGCGGATGGCTGAGGAGGAAAAGCCGGTCCTCGGCGAGGTTTTGCTGCCGTTCCTCGACCCAGGTCCGCATGTCGGCGAGGGCTTGGTGGTAGTCGACCTCACCGAGGTCGACGCGTTTGACGGGCCATCCCACGTAGCCAGGCTACGCCGGGATTTCGGTGTGGAGCTGAGGGGAATCGAACCCCTGACCCCCGCCTTGCAAAGGCGGTGCTCTACCAATTGAGCTACAGCCCCGGGCGCGGGCGAGTGTCGCCCGCGGGAAACTCAGTTGTGGGACGCACCCGCCGGCTTGGCCGGGGTGGTGCCGTTGTTCGAGGGGACCGGCGCGGTCGCCTCGCGCCACAGGTCGGCTTCCGCCTTGGCCGCCTTGTTGCGCTTCACGACGAACAGGACGCCGCCCGCGATGACCGCGAGTGCCAGCAGCTTCTTCACCGAAGCCCCCTTCTCAGCTTGCTTCCCTTACCCCGCGATGTTACTGCACCGGCCGCGGCCACCGTCGGGGGCGGTGGTTCCACGTGGAACCACGATTGCGCAGGTAACGCAGGTCACATCGAGCCGGAAATACGGGGGCGGGGTGTCTCGTTGTACCCACTGGTCGACGTGCCCACCGTGTCCCCCGGGCCTCAACCACCGCCTTCGCGGAGTTCCGTTCGGCTGGAGCCGCGTTGAGCCACTTCGCCGAGAGGCGACCGTGGCGCGCGCCGACCGTGACCGCTCAGCCCTGCCGGTTCATTCTCTTCCCGGCAGGGCTGACCTGTATCCGGACTCTGTCGATTCCGGCCATCCTCGTTCGACGCGTTGCCGAAGGCGAACCATCGACCGAGGGGCGAGCAATGACCGAACTGAGCGCGGACCAAGCCCGGCGAGCGATCGTCGACCACACGCGGCAGCTGGCGGAAGCAGCCATCGCGGCCGGACCCGGCGCCGCCGTACCGACCGCCCCGGAGTGGACCGTCTCCGATCTGGTCGCGCACATCGGCCAGACCCAGCACTGGGTCGCGGAGATCATCGAACGGCGCATCACCGACCCCACCCAGCTGCCCACCGAGATGGCCACACCCCCGGGCAGTCCGAGCGAGTGGCGAGGGTGGCTGACGGAGTCCGCACAGCGCGTCGCGACCGCGTGCTCCGACGACGCGCTGGACGCACCCGTGTTCAACGCCGCGGGCGACGAGCGGTCCGGAACGCGGTTCTGGCTGACCAGCATGGTCAACGAGGCGGTCATCCACGGCTTCGACGCGGCCAACGCAGCGAACCGGCCGGCCGACATCGACGCCACCGTCGCGGCCGCGCTCATCGGCAACCACCTGACGATGCTCTCCTCGCCCACATGGGAACTGCAGCGATCCGAGTCGGCGCACGCCATCCGGGGCACCGGGCAGACCTTGCTGTGGCAGGCCACCGACACCCCGGACGCGTGGTTCGTCGAACGGCGGCCGGACGGAGCAAAGTGGCAGCCCGGTGCCCGGCCGGCCGACGTGACGCTGACGGGCCCGGCGAGCGCGCTGCTGCTGACGTTGACCCGGCGGCTTCCGCTGACCGACCACGAATCGACCGGCGTCACCGTTGACGGCGAGACCGCGCTTGCTCAGCACTGGCTCGAAAACACCGCCCACGACGCCGGCTGAAATGAAAAAGGCCGATTCGCGAACTGCGAACCGGCCTTGTTCTGTGGGCCTACCAGGACTTGAACCTGGGACCTCTTCGTTATCAGCGAAGCGCTCTAACCGCCTGAGCTATAGGCCCTTGAACGAGGAGAACTTTACAGGACCCCCGGAGGGGCCCTGCAACCGGGTTACTCTCGCTCCGACAGCGTGACTTCCAGGCCTCCGGCCAGGTCAGCCGACACGTTGTAGATGAACGCGCTCACCGTGGCCAGCGCCGACACCAGGACGATGTTGATCGCGCCCAGGATGGCCGCGATGCCGAACACTCGGCCCGCGCTGATCAGCGGTTCCGAGGACGCGTTGGCTCCTTCGCCGCCCACCAGGGACGAGTACGTTCCGTTCAGCTTGTCCCACACGCCCATGCCGTCGAGCACCGTGTACAGGACGCCGACCGCTACCAGCCAGACGAAGAACATCGCCACGCCCAGCACCAGCGAGAGCTTCAGCACCGACCACGGGTCGAACCGCTTGACCTGCAGCGATGCCCGGCGGGGGCCGCGGCCCGGACGCCGGAGCGCGCTCGGGCGGGCTCGCTGGGCCGAGGCCGGGGGGACCTCGGCGCCGGACGGCGGGGTGTCGCCGAACAGCTTGGGGGCCGCGCTGCCCGTTACCACCGGGCGCTGGTCCGGGGAGACCGGCTGGGTCTCCCCGGACGGCAGCGCGTCCTCCGTGGCCAGCTTGACCGTCGCTTCGGAGTCGCCGTCCTTGCCAACCCTCTGCCAGGGCGGGCTCGCCGGAGTCCCGTTCGAACCCGCTGCCTCGGGATTCTCGGATGGTGTCACGAAGAGTCAGTCCTTACCCGTGCCGTGGGGCCGCCGTCGGAGAGCAAACTTACTGCTCCGGCGTGGCCGTCGTTTCCTCACCCGCCGCGTCAGGTGCTTCCGGAGCCGGCGCCTCTTCGGGGGTGTCACCATTGGCGACGTCCGAAGGCTCGTCCGCGTTGCGTGCGACGGCGAGAAGAGTGGTGCCTTCGCCGAGATTCATCAGCCGGACCCCCTTCGTCTGCCGTCCTGCCTTGCGCACGTCGCCCGCCGGCGTGCGGATCACGCCGCCGCTCGAGGTGATGGCGTAGAGCTCGTCCTCGGCGTCGACGATGAGCGCACCCACCAGCCTGCCACGTTTGCGGTCGTGCTGAATGGTGAGCACGCCCTTGCCGCCGCGGCCCTGCACCGGGTAGTCCTCGATCGGCGTCCGCTTGGAGTACCCGCCGTCCGTCGCGACCAGCAGGAACTTGCCCTCCTTGACGACGCTGATGCCGAGCAGCTCGTCGCCGTCGTTGAAGCGCATGCCCATCACGCCGGACGTCGGGCGGCCCATCGGGCGCAGTGCCTCGTCGGTCGCGTGGAAGCGGATCGACTGGCCCTCGGCCGACACCAGCAGCAGGTCGTCCTCGGCGCCGGCCAGGACCGCGCCGACCAATTCGTCGCCTTCGCGCAGGTTGATGGCGATGAGACCGCCCGAGCGGTTCGAGTCGAAGTCGGTGAGCTTGGTCTTCTTCACCAGGCCGCGCTGGGTGGCGAGCACCAGGTACGGCGCGACCTCGTAGTTCTTGATCTGGATGACCTGGGCGATCTGCTCGTCCGGCTGGAACGCCATGAGGTTCGCCACGTGCTGGCCGCGCGCGTTGCGGTTGGCCTCGGGCAGCTCGTACGCCTTGGTCCGGTACACGCGGCCCTTGTTCGTGAAGAACAGGATCCAGTCGTGCGTCGAGCAGACGAAGAAGTGCTGGACGATGTCGTCCTGCTTCAGCGTCGCGCCCTGCACGCCCTTGCCGCCGCGCTTCTGCGAGCGGTACAGGTCCGTTTTCGTCCGCTTGGCGTACCCCGTGCGGGTGATGGTGACGACGACGTCCTCGACCGCGATGAGCTCTTCGTCGGTGACGTCGCCGCTGAAGCCGATGATCTTCGTGCGCCGGTCGTCGCCGTACTTGTCGACGATCGCCATCAGCTCGTCGCGGATGATCGCGCGCTGCCGCTCGGGCTTCTCGAGGATGTCCTTGAGGTCGGCGATCTCGAGCTCGATCTCGGCCAGCTGGTCGATGATCCGCTGGCGCTCCAGGGCAGCGAGGCGCCGCAGCTGCATGTCGAGGATCGCGGTCGCCTGGATCTCGTCGACGTCCAGCAGCTCCATCAGGGCCGGCCGGGCCTCGTCCGCGGACGGCGACCGCCGGATCAGTGCGATGACCTCGTCGAGCATGTCCAGCGCCTTGACGTACCCACGCAGGATGTGGGCCCGCTCCTCGGCCTTCTTCAGGCGGAACTTGGTCCGCCGGACGATGACCTCGACCTGGTGCTTCACGTAGTGCCGGATGATCTGGTCGAGCCGCAGCGTGCGCGGCACGCCGTCGACCAGGGCCAGCATGTTGACGCCGAAGTTCTGCTGCAGCTGGGTGTGCTTGTAGAGGTTGTTCAGCACGACCTTCGCGACCGCGTCGCGCTTGATCGTGACGACGATCCGCATGCCCGAGCGGCTGTTGGACTCGTCGGCGATGTCGGCGATGCCGGTGAGCTTGCCGTCGCGGACGAGGTTCGCGATGTTCTCGACCAGGTTGTCCGGGTTGACCTGGTACGGCAGCTCGGACACGACCAGGATCGTGCGGCCCTTCGCGTCCTCTTCGACCTCGACGACCGCGCGCATCCGGATCGAGCCGCGGCCGGTGCGGTAGGCGTCCTCGATGCCGGACGTCCCGAGGATCATCGCCTTGGTCGGGAAGTCCGGGCCCTTGATCCGCACCAGCAGCGCGGCCAGCAGCTCGTCGTCGGTCGCCTCCGGGTTCTCCAACGCCCAGGCGACGCCCTCGGAGACCTCGCGCAGGTTGTGCGGCGGGATGTTCGTCGCCATCCCGACCGCGATCCCGGAACCGCCGTTGACCAGCAGGTTCGGGAACCGCGACGGCAGGACGTCGGGCTCCTGCGTGCGGCCGTCGTAGTTGTCGGAGAAGTCGACGGTGTCTTCTTCGATGTCCGCCAGCATCTGCATGGCCAGCGGCGCGAGCCGGGACTCGGTGTACCGCATGGCGGCCGCGGGGTCGTTGCCCGACGAGCCGAAGTTGCCCTGGCCGTCGATCAGCGGGTAGCGCAGCGACCACGGCTGGGCCAGCCGGACCAGCGCGTCGTAGATCGCCGAGTCACCGTGCGGGTGGTAGTTGCCCATGACGTCGCCGACGACGCGGGAGCACTTGTTGTACCCGCGATCCGGCCGGAAACCGGAGTCGAACATCGAGTACAGGATCCGGCGGGCGACGGGCTTGAGGCCGTCACGCACGTCCGGCAGCGCCCGCGACACGATGACGCTCATCGCGTAGTCGATGTAGGAGCGCTGCATCTCCTGCTGGATGTCGACCGGCTCGATCCGGTCGTGTTCCGGAGCCGGCGGCAAGGTTTCCGTCATGAGGTCCTTCTCGGGTGCGGGGGCCTAGCGGGACGAAGAACGGGGGACGCCTACACGTCCAGGAAGCGCACGTCCTTGGCGTTGCGCGTGATGAACGACCGGCGAGCCTCGACGTCCTCGCCCATCAGGACCGAGAACAGCTCGTCCGCCTGGGCGGCGTCGTCCATGGTGACCTGGCCCAGCAGCCGGTTGGCCGGGTCCATCGTGGTCTCCCACAGCTCTTCGGCGTTCATCTCGCCGAGACCCTTGTAGCGCTGGATCGCGTCGTCCTTCGGCAGCCGCTTGCCGGCCTCGACGCCCGCCTGGATGACGGCGTCGCGCTCGCGGTCGGAGTACGCGTACTCCGGCTCGGCCCGCGGCCACTTGATCTTGTACAGCGGCGGCCGCGACAGGAAGACGTGACCGTGCTCGATCAGCGGCGCCATGAACCGGAACAGCAGGGTGAGCAGCAGCGTGGTGATGTGCTGGCCGTCGACGTCGGCGTCCGCCATCAGCACGATCTTGTGGTAGCGCAGCTTCGAGATGTCGAACTCGTCGTGGATGCCGGTGCCCAGCGCGGTGATCAGCGACTGGACCTCGGTGTTCTTCAGGACGCGGTCGATGCGGGCCTTCTCGACGTTGATGATCTTGCCGCGGATCGGCAGGATCGCCTGGTACATCGAGTCCCGGCCCTCCTTGGCCGAGCCGCCGGCCGAGTCACCCTCGACGATGTAGAGCTCGCACTCCGACGGGTTGGTCGAGCGGCAGTCCTTGAGCTTGCCGGGCAGGCCGCCGATCTCCAGCGCGCCCTTGCGGCGGACCAGGTCACGCGCCTTGCGCGCGGCCATCCGGGCCTGCGCCGAGGAGATCGACTTGTTGATGATCGTCTTCGCCTCGGTGGGGTTGCGCTCGAACCAGTCCGCCAGCCACTCGTTCGACGTCTGCTGCACGAACGTCTTGGCCTCGCTGTTGCCCAGCTTGGTCTTGGTCTGGCCCTCGAACTGCGGCTCGGCCAGCTTGATCGAGACGATCGCGGCGAGGCCCTCGCGCACGTCGTCACCGGTCAGGTTGGCGTCCTTCTCCTTGAGCAGCTTCTTGTCGCGCGCGTAGGAGTTGACGACGCGGGTCAGCGCCGCGCGGAAGCCCTCTTCGTGGGTGCCGCCCTCGTGGGTGTTGATCGTGTTGGCGAACGTGTAGACCGACGGCGTGAAGCCGGTGTTCCACTGCATCGCGACCTCGACCTCGAGGCCGGTGCCCTTCGCGTCGAAGGAGATCACGCTGGGGTGGATCGGGTCCTTGCTGCCGTTGATGTGCTTGACGAAGTCCTCGAGCCCGCCCGGGTAGCAGTAGGTCTTCTCCTTGACCCGCGCGACCTTGCCCTCGGCGTCGGCTTCGGTCTCCTCGTCGGCGACGCGCTCGTCGCGCAGGGACAGCGTCAGCCCCTTGTTCAGGAACGCCATCTCCTGCAGCCGGCGCGAGATGGTCTCGAAGTTGTACGTCGTGGTCTCGAAGATGTTCTTGTCGGCCCAGAAGGTGATCGTGGTGCCGGTCTCCGACGCCGGGCCCAGGTCCTCGAGCGGACCGGGGATCTGGTCGGTGTACTCCTGGCGCCAGCTGCGGCCGCCGTACTTGACCTCGGCGAGCAGCTTCGTCGACAGCGCGTTCACCACCGAGACGCCGACGCCGTGCAGGCCGCCGGACACCGCGTAGGAGTCGCTGTCGAACTTGCCGCCCGCGTGGAGCACGGTCAGCACGACCTCGAGGGTCGGCTTCTGCTCCTTGGGGTGCATGTCGACGGGGATGCCGCGGCCGTCGTCGACGACGCGCACCCCGCCGTCGGCGAGCAGGGTAACCTCGACCTTGGTTGCGTGGCCGGCCATCGCCTCGTCGACGGAGTTGTCCACGACCTCCTGGACGAGGTGGTGCAGGCCGCGTTCACCGGTGGAACCGATGTACATGCCGGGGCGCTTGCGGACCGCTTCGAGGCCTTCGAGCACCGTGATCGACGACGCGTTGTACTCGTGCTTGTTCTCGGTCACCGGCGTTGTTTCTCCTCGTCTCGCCCGAGCGGACGCTCGCTCCCTCCCAGTGTACTTGGCCGCGTCCGCTGGCATGCGGCAAGGACACCCCTGAGCGCGTCGCAGACGGACGAAATCGGTCCGAGCCGAGTCTTGACGTATTTCGGGAGGTCTGGATGCGTTCTCGGGGCATTCAACCGAGCATCGCGCAACCCGGGTCAGCCGTACGTGTCACGCGGGCCGCGACCCGGCACGTGCCGGGGCCCTTTCCGCCAGCTCGGGGCGGTCGGACCCTGGATCCGCATGCGCTTGACGACGCCGTTCCCGACCCCCGCCGCGATCTTGTGCAGCAGCTTCCCCTGCAGCAACCGCAGCTGCGTCGCCCACGCCGTGGAGCTGGCGCGGACGGTCAGCTCGCCGTCCTTGAGCGCGACCGGCTGGGCGTGTTCGGCGACGTCCTCGCCGACCAGCCGGGCCCACTGCGCGAAGACGCGGGCGGTCGTGACGCTCTCGTTCCAGCCGCGGTCGGTGACCAGCCGCGAGACGAGCCGGCCCAGCGGTTGCGGGTCGCGGGGGTCCGCTCCCGGCCCCGACCAGCGGCGACGCCGGGGGTTCTGGCCCCCGCCACCGCCGGCCGCGCGGCGCCGGTACCCCGGCGACGTCCCGCGTTCCTTGGCCTTCGCCTTCGCCGCTTCGAGCGCGGCGTGGGCCAGGTCCCGGCCCGTCTGCCCGTTCGGAGCAGTGCCGCCTTCACTCTGCGTACCCGAAGGGACCTGCCCACGTGGGTTAACCCCCGTGCGGGGGGCGTCAAGCGGCTGTTCCGGGGTTTTGGTCACGCGCGGCGATAACTCGGGCACGGGTTTATCCACACTGTCCACAGGTTTGTCCCCAGATCGGTGGGTAACTGCTGTGTCGGCGATCACACGGGGTGTGCGAGTCGATCTTGCCGACGCCGGTTCGCCCTGCTCAGCCACGTGTGATCTCACCATCCGCCACCACGAACCGGCCGCCGGCCAGCTCGCTGGGCACGTCTTCGTCGACCGCGGCGGTCACCAGCACCTGTTCGGCGCTCGCGGCCACCTCGGCCAGCCGGGCCCGGCGCTTGCGGTCCAGCTCGGCGAACACGTCGTCGAGCAGCAGCACCGGTTCGCCCGCCTCCCCGCGCAGCAGCTCGTAGCTGCCGAGCCGGAGGGCGAGCGCGAACGACCACGACTCGCCGTGGCTCGCGTACCCCTTGGCCGGCGCCTCGCCCAGGATCAGCTCCAGCTCGTCCCGGTGCGGGCCGACCAGGCTGATCCCGCGCTCGAGCTCGGCTTTCCGAGTTTCACCGAGCGCCTTGAGTAGGACGTCCTTGAGGACTTCGGGTTGCGCCCGTTCGCCATCCGGTACGCCGTACGTCTCCGGCAGGGCGTCACCCAGCGACGACTTGTACGAGATCTTCGCCGGCCGCGAGTCCGGCGCCACGCCCATGTACGCCGCGGCCGCGTACGGCCCGAGGTCCGCGACGAGGTTCAGGCGTGCGGCCAGCAGCTCCGCGCCCGCCACCGAGAGGTGGTCGTCCCAGACTTCCAGCGTCGAAAGCGCGTACGGGTCTTCGCGGCCCGTACGTCGTTTCCCCGCCGTCTTGAGCAGGGCGTTGCGCTGCTTCAGCACCTTCTCGTAGTCGGCCCGGACCCCCGCGTACCGCGGCGCGCGCAGCACGAGGAGCTCGTCGAGGAACCGTCTTCGCTCGCTCGGGTCGCCCCGGACCAGCGCCAGGTCCTCCGGCGAGAACAGCACCGTGCGCAGGATCCCGAGCACGTCGCGCGGCCGGCCGACCGCGCCGCGGTTGACCCGGGCGCGGTTCGCGCGGCCGTTGGTGATCTCGAGCTCGACCGTCAGCTCGCGGTCGTCGTTGACCACCGCGACCCGCACCAGCGCGCGCTCGCAGCCGTGCCGGATCAGCGGCGCGTCCGTCGCGACGCGGTGCGAGCCCAGCGTCGCGACGTACCCGATCGCCTCCAGCAGGTTGGTCTTGCCTCGACCGTTCTGGCCGACCAGCACGGTCGGGCCCGGTTCGAGCGCGAGATCGGCCTGCGGCCAGGAGCGGAAGTCGGTGACCTGCAGGTGACGCAGATACACCAGCTGCTCCTTACCCGCCGACCTTCTTCACGGCGTGCCCGCCGAACTGGTTGCGCAGCGCGGCCACCGCGCGCATCGCGGCCGAGTGCTCCTGGCGCGAGGCGAACCGCGCGAACAGCGCGGCCGAGATGACCGGCGCCGGCACCGCGTTGTTGATCGCCTCTTCCAGCGTCCACCGGCCTTCGCCGGAATCCTCGACGTAGCCCTCGAGGTCGTCCAGCTCCGGGTCCTCGTCGAGCGCGCGCACGAGCAGGTCGAGCAGCCAGGACCGGACGACCGTGCCGCGCTGCCAGCCCTTGATCACGGCGGGCACGTCCTTGACGACCTTCGCGGCCTCGAGCAGCTCGAAGCCTTCCGCGAAGGCCTGCATCATGCCGTACTCGATGCCGTTGTGGATCATCTTCGCGTAGTGCCCCGCGCCGACGTCGCCGGCGTGCGAGAAACCTTCTTCGCGCGGGCCTTCGGGACGCAGGGCGTCGAAGATCGGCATCGCCTTCTCGACGTCGGCCGCGGTACCGCCGACCATCAGGCCGTAGCCGTTCTCCTTGCCCCACACGCCACCGGAAACACCGCAGTCGACGTAGCCGATGTTCTTCGCCGCCAGCAGATCGGCGTTCAGCTTGTCGTCGGTGTACTTCGAGTTGCCGCCGTCGATCACCATGTCGCCGGCGGCGAGCAGGTTGCTCAGCTCGGTGACGGTCTGGCGCGTCGGGTCGCCGGCCGGGACCATGATCCAGACGATCCGCGGGCCGTCCAGTTTGGACACCAGGTCTTCGAGCGACGTCGTGTCGGAGACGTCCGGGTTGCGGTCGTAGCCGACCACCTCGTGACCGGCCGCGCGCAGCCGCTCACGCATGTTGAAGCCCATCTTGCCCAGGCCGATCAGACCGAGCTGAACCATCGAGATCCCCTTACGTGCTAACAGTGTCTTGCGGGGCTTCGCCCCGGCCGGGGGCTCCGCCACCCGGACCCCCTAAAGCAGGTAGGCGGGTCAGCCCGGGAGGCGGACCGGCATCAGGAGGTAGAGGTAGCCGGGGACGACGTTGCCCTCGGGGTCGGCGGGCTTGATCAGCGCCGGCCGGTTCGGCGTGGTGAACGTCAGCTCCGCCCGGTCGCTGTGGAGCGCGCCGAGGCCGTCGACGAGGTAACCCGGGTTGAACGCGATGGTCACCGGCTCACCTTCGTACTCGACCTGAAGCTCCTCTTCGGCGCTTCCCTCGTCGTCGCCGCCCGCGGACAACCGCAGCGAGTTGTCCCCGAACTCCAGTCGTACCTGAGTCCCCCGCTCCGCCACCAGCGAAACGCGCTTGATGGACTCGGTGAGAGCGGACACGTCGATGACCGCGCGCGAGGTGTGCGACGCGGGCAGCAGCTGGCGGTACGGCGGGAACTCCGCGTCGAGCAGGCGGGTCGTCGTGTACCGCCCGGACCCGGACAGGCCGAGCAGGCCCTCGCCGCTGGCGAGCGCCAGGCGGATCGTGGCGCCGCTCGCGCCGAGCGTCTTGGCGGCCTCGGCGAGGGTGCGCGCCGGGACGAGCACCGCGGCGTCGGCCAGCCCCTCGGCCGGTTGCCAGGTGAACTCGCGCATGGCGAGCCGGAAGCGGTCGGTCGCCACGAGGGTCAGGGAGCTGCCGGAGATCTCGAGCCGCATGCCGGTGAGCATCGGCAGCGTGTCGTCCTTGCCCGCGGCGACGACGACCTGGGTGACGGCCTGGCCGAACGCGTCGCCCGCGAGCTCGCCCGCGAAGGCGGGCTGGGACGGCAGCTGCGGGTAGTCCTCGACCGGCATGGTCGGCAGGGAGAACCGCGCGGTGCCGCACGTGATGGTGGCGCGCGCGCCGTCGACGGAGATCTCGACCGGCTGCGCGGGCAGCGCCTTGGTGATGTCGGCGAGGAGACGCCCGGAGACCAGGAGGCGACCGCCGTCGGCGATCGTCGCCGGGACGCCGACCGTGGCGGAGACCTCGTAGTCGAAGCCCGAGACGGTCAGGGCGTCGGAGTCGCCGTCGGAACCGGCGTCGAGCAGGACACCGCCCAGAACCGGCACGGGAGGCCGGGAGGGGAGGCTTCTGGCCACCCACGCGACGGCGTCGGCGAGCCCGTCACGCTCGACGCGGATCTTCATGCGCGCATCCTTTCGACGACCGAGCGCTCGTGGCTCGGGCCAGGCCTCGTTCTCGCGGGGCAGTGACCGGCTGCCCCCTCCGGCCGGTCCGTCCTCCCGCTTGAGCGGCCGGAGCGCGGACCAGGTGCAGGCGTCCACGTTAGGCCGTCGCGGGCCCCGCCGTCACCTCGGCCTCCCCTTGACTTTGTCGACTTGCCGACACGTTCTCGCGGCTGTCCCCAACTTCGTCCTTCGCCTGTTTTTGTTTTGTTCTCTCTTAGAAGAGATCTAAAGGCAGTAGCAGTAGTAAGCGGTGTGGATTGTGTGGATCGAGCTCGTTCGCGCAGGTCGGAGCGGTCGCGGGCATGTGGAGAACCGTGGTGGCAGTCCTGTGGGTAGATCGGGCCGTCCGTGGATGGTTTCGGGTGACCCCCGATTCGTCCACAGCCGGGCCCAGTTGTCCCCACGGTTGTCCCCAGGTGTGGGGCCTTCCGTCCCCAGGGTCTGGGGGTGCGCGGAGGCGTCCGGTTCGCCCTACCGAGTGATCGGGCCGACCTGTGCACAGAATGTGGGCAACCTGTGGAATCAGCGTGGACAAGGGTGTGGATGCGCTGTGGATCACCTGTGGGCGGGGTGTGGACGGAATCCACGTCGTCGCTGATGGGAGATCCGTTGGCACTGTGGGCAATCCGCCCACACGGTGGGGAAAAGTCCTTGTGTACAAACAATTTTCGCGACTTTGGCGAAGCACGCGTACGCGCCTTCGCTGCTTCGCGCGCGTCGGACACTCCAAAGACGACTAAGGGGCGTCCACATTGAGCGGACGCCCCGAAGTCGTTGGGAGATAAGGGATGTGCTACTGGCGGGCGCGCTGCTTGATGCGCGACGTCAGCTCCTGCACCTGGTCGTAGATGCGCCGGCGCTCGGCCATCTCCTTGCGGATCTTCTTGTCCGCGTGCATGACGGTCGTGTGGTCGCGGCCGCCGAACGTCTGGCCGATCTTCGGCAGCGACATGTCGGTCAGCTCGCGGCAGAGGTACATCGCGATCTGGCGGGCGGTGGCGAGCGCCTTCGTCTTGCCGGGGCCGCACAGGTCGTCGAGCGTCACGTCGAAGAACTCGGACGTGACGCCCATGATGGTCGGCGCGGTGATCTCCGGCGCGTGCGAGTCGGGGATCAGGTCGCGGAGCACGATTTCGGCGAGCGCGCTGTCGACCGGCTGCTGGTTCAGCGACGCGAACGCCGTGACGCGGATGAGCGCGCCTTCGAGCTCCCGGATGTTCGCCTCGACGCGCGAGGCGATGAACTCCAGGACCTCGCCCGGCACCGCCAGCCTGTCCTGCGCGGCCTTCTTCCGGAGGATCGCGATGCGCGTCTCCAGCTCGGGCGGCTGGATGTCGGTGATGAGGCCCCACTCGAACCGCGTCCGCAGCCGGTCTTCCAGCGTCTCGAGGCGCTTGGGCGGGCGGTCGGAGCTGACGACGATCTGCTTGTTCGCGTTGTGGAGGGTGTTGAAGGTGTGGAAGAACTCTTCCTGCGTACCTTCTTTGCCCTCCAGGAACTGGATGTCGTCGACGAGCAGGATGTCGATGTCGCGGTAGCGGCGCTGGAACGCGACCTTGCGGTCGTCGCGCAGCGAGTTGATGAAGTCGTTCGTGAACTCTTCGGTCGAGACGTACCGGACGCGCATGCCGGGGAAGAGCCGTTGCGCGTAGTGGCCGACCGCGTGCAGCAGGTGCGTCTTGCCGAGCCCGGACTCGCCCCAGATGAAGAGCGGGTTGTACGCGCGGGCCGGCGCTTCGGCGACGGCGACCGCGGCCGCGTGCGCGAAGCGGTTGGACGCGCCGATGACGAACGTGTCGAAGGTGTACTTCTCGTTCAGCTTCGTCTTCGACGTCTGCGGCTGCGCCGGCGCGGTGTAGGGCTGGCCGGCGATCGGCTGGCCGGAGAACGTCGGCCAGATCTCGTGGACGGCGGCGAGCGCCTCGCCTTCTTCGTCCACCTCTTCATCGGTGTCGTCGCCGTCGTCGGCCTTCGCCGCCACGGAGGGGTGCGGCGGCATCGGGGGCGCGGGTTCGGGACGCGGCGGCGGCATCATCGGCGCGCCGTTGCCCGGCACCGCGGGAGCGGGCTCGGGGCTCACGCCGTTTTCCACCCGGCCGGGTGACGGCACGTACCGGGGCGAGGGCGACGGCGCGACGGTCTCGGCGCTGTCCACCTTCACCGCGAGCGAGATGGCGCGGCCGAGCCGCCGGGAGAGCGCGTCGGTGATCGCGCCGCGCAGGCCGCGTTCGATCGCTTCCTTCGCGAAGTCGCTGGGGGCCGCCAGCAGGGCGGTGCCGTCGAGCAGGCCGATCGGGCGGGTCACGCGCATCCACGCGCGCTGCTGGGGGGACAGGGTCCCGTCGGACAGTTCGCGTACCACCTGTTCCCAGATGACGCCCAGATTGTGCTGGTGCTCCGACACCGGTCTGGCTCCCCTCCCCTCGTCGGCGTGGACGGCCGAACGCCCCTGGTCACGCGGTCCGGTAGGCATCAGCGGACCCGCGTGTGCACCGGCACAGCGAATATCCACATAGTTGTCCACAGCTGTGCACTAATGTACGGCGACCCGCGGCGACGCCACCTGCGGGCTCGTCGTACGCCGGTGGGCACTCCACCACCCGGATACTCGTGCACCTCGACCGGTGACCCGAGAGAGGCACGCTAACAAGCCCCGCCCGCTGCCACAAGGCATCCTGGGCGGCAAGCATTTCACGGTGTACGGCGTGTTGCCATTCGGTGCCCCGGCGTTGACGATCTCGCGTTCGCGAGCCGGTCGCGCACCGTGGCCGAGGGGGTGCTTACCGAGCGCCGGACGGGGGTGCGTACCCTCGTAAGGTCTCCCGTATGCGACGGGTGCTATTCGCGTGCCCACGTTGTCGTCGCTCGTCGTGACGAGGCCACTCGTTGGTAGGAGACACCAGAGACTGCCGTGCGCCCGCACGACACGCCAGGTGGGGGAAGAGATTCTTCCGCCCGACGCGACACACAGGAGAAGCAGTGAGCAAGGGTAAGCGCACCTTCCAGCCGAACAACCGCCGCCGCGCGAAGACGCACGGCTTCCGCCTGCGCATGCGGACGCGTGCCGGCCGGGCCATCCTGGCGGGCCGCCGTCGCAAGGGCCGCGCCGCGCTGTCCGCCTGATCCGGCACGTCGGGGCGCGCCGTGCTGCCGGCTGCCGCACGTTTGCGGCGGAGCGAGGATTTCCGCGTGGTTCTCCGTCGCGGGTCCCGGGCAGGCAAGCGCCGCCTCGTCGTCCACGCGCTGACCACGGACCCGTCCGGGGCCGCCGACGCTGTGCCGTCGGCGGCCAGGGCGGGTTTTGTGGTGAGCAAGGCCGTCGGCAACTCGGTGGTCCGCCACCGCGTCACCCGGCGGCTGCGTCACCTCGTTTCGGCGCGGCTCGGAACCCTGCCGCCCGGCAGTGCGTTGGTCGTAAGGGCATTGCCGCCGTCCGCGACCGCGTCCAGCGCCGAGCTCGGAGCCGATCTCGACGCCGCGCTGCGTCGTCTGGGGCTGGTGCCGGGTCGACTGGGTCTTTCACCGTCGCGTCGTCCGGCCGGGGATGTCCCCCGCCCGGCGGGTCCCGCCGACGCGGCCCCCGACCACGGATCAGCGGTGTGACCGGCATGCGAGCCACCCCCGAGCACGACCACCACGACGTGGAGACCCCGCCTCGGCGGCCCGGTCCCGTCGCCTGGGTCCTGTTGCTCCCCATCAAGCTCTACCGCAAGGCGATCTCGCCCTTCCTCCCGCCGGCTTGCCGGTTCTACCCGAGCTGCAGCGCGTACGCGGTCGAAGCCCTCACCCGGCACGGTGCCGGCCGGGGCTCCTACCTCGCGCTGCGCCGGCTGTTGCGCTGCGGCCCGTGGACACCGCCCGGCCACGACCCCGTGCCCGAGGAGTTCTCGTGGCGCCACCGACGACCTGAAACACCGATCGAGGAGTAGCAGCAGTGCTCGATTTCATCTACTACCCCGTGTCCTTCATCCTCTGGTGTTGGCACAAGGTCTTCGGGTTCGTCTTCGGGGAAGCCGCGGCGATCTCCTGGATCCTCGGCATCATCTTCCTGACGTTCACGGTCCGCGGCATCATGTTCAAGCCGTTCGTGAACCAGGTCCGGTCGATGAAGAAGATGCAGGACTTCGCGCCGGAGATGAAGAAGCTTCAGAAGAAGTACGCGAACGACAAGCAGCGCCAGGCGCAGGAGATGCAGAAGCTCCAGCGCGAGCACGGCGTCAACCCGCTGGGCAGCTGCCTGCCGATGCTGCTCCAGATCCCGGTCTTCATCGGCCTGAACCACGTCCTGCGCGCGTTCACGATGCCACCGCCCGGTGGCGGCCCGAAGACCGAGAACTACTTCTTCACCCAGCACGACGTCGAGTCCTACGTCAACGCGAAGCTGTTCGGCGTCAACCTCGGTGAGGCCGTCTACAACGGCGTCGGGGTCGTCAGCGGTGGCGCCACGAACGTCGGCTTCCACTGGAACGTGCTCCCGGTCGCGCTGCCCCTGATGATCGTCGCGTCCATCGCCACGCACCTCACCGCGCGGCACTCGGTGGCCCGCCAGAACGCCGCGTCGGCCACCCCGCAGACCGCGATCATGAACAAGCTGACGATGTACATCTTCCCGCTCGGTGTCCTCGTCTTCGGTGCGCTGTTCCCGCTCGGCCTCCTCTTCTACTGGCTGGCGAACAACGGCTGGACCCTGATGCAGCAGCGCCTCGTCTACACGAAGATCGACAAGGAAGAGGCGGCCCGCAAGGCGGAGGCCGCGGAGAAGCGTGCGTCGCTCGGCCCGAAGCCGGGTCAGAAGCCGACCGCGCCGAAGGTCGGCCAGAAGCCGGTTCAGCAGAAGAAGAACCAGCCGGCTCAGGGTGGCTCGCAGAAGAAGGTCACGAAGGCGGGCTCGGCCCACGGCTTCGCGCAGACCGCCTCGGCTGCTTCTTCCGCCTCTGCCGCCTCTGCCGACGGCGACCAGACCCCGGCCGACACGAACGGCCAGAACGGTTCGAAGGACAACGGCACCGGGGTGCCGGGCCTTCTCAAAGACTCGACCAGGAAGTCGGGCCGGAAGCGCCGCTGAGGCGCGACCGGTTCGGAGAGGAGACGAATGATGTCGGAGACGATCGACACGATCGAAGCCGATAAGGACGACGTGACCCCGGCCGCGACAGCGGACGCGGCGGGCGAGGAGAAGGCGGGCGGTGACGACATCCTCGTCCAGGAGGGCGACATCGCCGGCGACTACCTCGAGCGCCTGCTCGACCTGCTCGACTACGACGGTGACATCGACCTGGACGTCGAAGCCGGCCGCGCGATCGTGAGCATCGACGGCGGCGAGGACCTCGAGAAGCTCGTCGGCCCGCGCGGCACGGTGCTCGAGGCGCTGCAGGAGCTGACCCGCCTGGCGGTCCAGCAGGAGACGGGCTCCCGCAGCCGCCTGATGCTGGACATCGCGGGCTGGCGCGCGGACCGCCGCGAGGAGCTGCGCGAGCTCGGCCGTTCGACGGCGGAGTCGGTCCTGCAGAGCGGCGAGCGGGTGCGGCTGCAGCCGATGAGCCCGTTCGAGCGCAAGGTCGTCCACGACGCCGTGGCGGCGGTCGCGGGCGTCACGAGCGAGAGCGAGGGCGAGGACCCGAAGCGCCGTGTGGTGATCTTCCCGGAGTCCTGAGACTCGGTTCCACCGGAGCGGCCCCACCTGACCGAGTCAGGTGGGGCCGCTTCTTTTGTGGCATGCGCCCGGCACCCGGTGAGGTCTCGCGCTTCGAGCCCGCACGTGGCCGCGGCGGGTCGGCTGCCGGAGACGTATGTGGGCGGTCGGTGCGGAGCGGACGCCGGACTATTGATTCCCGCGGCAGTGCCCGCGCGCGATGGCGTGGGTGATGCCGTCGACGGCTTCGGTTGATCGGGAGTGGCTCGGGCTGGATCGGGTGCAAGTGATCGAGTGCGGGTGGCTCTCGGTGATGCGGACGGGTCCGGTTGTACGCGTATCGGTTCGCGGCTTCGGCGTTCGAGCCCCTCGGCGAGCACGCGCACGCGATGGTGGCGTCCTCGGCGGTGTCTCCGCTGGGGCCCGCTTCGGGTGCTGCCGAACCTGTGGGCGTTCGTGGACGCCGCCGCGGGCAGTTCGCTCGGGTTCAGCGGCATCCGGTTGCGGAACGCTCAGCCGCGGCCGAGCGAATTACAGCGGTGATGTTTCACGTGGAACTGGCGAGCGCGCGCCGGGTCGTGATGCCCGCCGAGTGCCGTCGTTTCACGTGGAACCACCTCCACTGCGCCGCCGGGTGAGTGGAGTTCTGCACATCTGCGGACTGTCGGCTCGTTTTCGGCTCGGCATCGGGGACAATCGACGGAGCGCGGTTTCACGTGAAACCGGCGGACGAGGAGCAGACGGAGTGAGCTTGGAACAGGCCGCGGTGGCGGTGCGGGCCGCGGCGGAGCGGGTGTTCGGTGCGCGTGTGGACCAAGCCGCTGGGTACGTCGAACTCCTCGAGCTGCACGGCGTGGAGCGCGGGTTGATCGGGCCGCGGGAGGTCGAGCGGCTGTGGGAGCGGCACGTCCTCAACTCCGCCGTCATCGGTGAGCAGATGCCCGAGGGCGCGCGCGTCGTCGATGTCGGGTCGGGCGCTGGGCTTCCGGGAGTACCGCTCGCGATCGCGCGACCGGACCTCGATATCGTCTTGCTCGAACCGATGGCCCGCCGGGTGGACTGGCTGGCCGAGGTGGCCGAGAAGCTGGAACTCCCGATCACCATCGTCCGTGGACGCGCGGAGGAGCGGCCTGTGCGTGAGCAGCTCGGTGGCGCCGACATCGTCACCGCTCGCGCGGTCGCCCCGCTCGCCCGGCTCGCGGACTGGTGCCTGCCGCTCGTTCGTCCCGATGGCTTCCTGGTCGCTCTCAAGGGCGCCAGCGCGGCGGACGAGATCGAGCGGGACGGCGCCGCCATCCGCAAGGCCGGCGGGGCCGCTCCCCTGATCGTCGAATGCGGTGGCGCCGTACTAGAGGTCCCCAGCACGGTCGTGAAGATCCGTCGCCTCCCAGCAGCAAGCAAGCCGAAGGCGCGGAGCAAGAAGCGTTAACGGGCCGCGATGTTCCACGTGAAACGACGCGACTCGACCACCGACCAGACGTCAACATGGAGGAGGTGTCGAGACCGGTGAATCCCCCGCCGTCCGACTCCACGGAGACCACCCCCGACGTGGGCTGGACCCCGATCGCCGAAGAAGCCGCCCGCGCCGCTCGCCTGCTGAACCCCGAGAGGACGCTTCCGCGTCCCGGCCGTCGTCGGGTGCTGACCGTCGCCAACCAGAAGGGCGGCGTCGGCAAGACCACGAGCACGGTCAACCTCGCCGCCGCGCTCGCCGTCCACGGGCTCAAGACGCTCGTCGTCGACCTCGACCCACAGGGCAACGCGAGCACCGCGCTCGACGTCGACCACCGGTCCGGGACGCCGTCGATCTACGAGGTGCTCATCGGCGAGGTGACGCTCGCGGACGCCGCGCAGCCCACCGAGCAGTCCCCCAACCTCTTCTGCGTCCCCGCGACGATCGACCTCGCCGGCGCCGAGATCGAGCTCGTCTCGATGGCGTCCCGCGAGTCCCGGCTCAAGGAGGCCATCTCCTCGGAGATCCTCGACGAGATCGGCGTCGACTACGTCTTCATCGACTGCCCGCCCTCGCTCGGCCTGCTGACGGTCAACGCGATGGTCGCCGCGCAGGAGGTGCTCATCCCGATCCAGTGCGAGTACTACGCGCTCGAAGGGCTCGGGCAGCTGCTGAGCAACATCGAGCTCGTGCAGCAGCACCTCAACCGCGAGCTGCACGTCTCGACCATCCTCCTCACCATGTACGACGGCCGGACCAAGCTGGCCGACCAGGTGACGAACGAGGTGCGCAACCACTTCGGCGACACGGTCCTCAAGACCGTCATCCCGCGCAGCGTGAAGGTCTCGGAGGCACCCGGGTACGGCCAGACCGTCCTCGCTTACGATCCTGGTTCGCGCGGTGCGATGAGCTACGTCGACGCGGCCAAGGAGATCGCCGAGCGCGGCGCACAGCTGGAGAAGGGTAGTTCGACATGACCGAGCGCCGAGGAGGGCTGGGGCGCGGCCTCGCCGCCCTGATCCCGACCGGACCCGCCACGGGCGGTCCGCTGCCCGCGCCCGCGGACGCGGCGGCGGACAAGAAGGCGGCCGAGGACAAGGGCTGGTTCGCGGCCAACGGCCAGGCGAAGACGCACGGCGGCGAGGTCGCCGGCGCCGTCTACCGCGAGATCCCCGTCAGCTCGATCAAGCCGAACCCGAAGCAGCCGCGTCAGGTCTTCGACGAAGACGCGCTCGCCGAGCTCGAGCACTCGATCCGCGAGTTCGGGCTCATGCAGCCCATCGTCGTCCGCGAGCTCGGGAACGACGAGTACGAGCTGGTCATGGGCGAGCGCCGGCTGCGCGCGTCGCAACAGGCGGAGCTCGAAGCGATCCCGGCGATCGTCCGGCAGACCGCCGACGAGTCCATGCTGCGCGACGCGCTCCTGGAGAACATCCACCGCGTCCAGCTGAACCCGCTCGAAGAGGCGGCGGCGTACCAGCAGCTGCTCGACGAGTTCGCGGTCACGCACGAGGAGCTGGCGAGCCGGATCGGCCGCAGCCGGCCCGTCATCACCAACACGATCCGGCTCCTGAAGCTCCCCCTGCCGGTGCAGCGCCGGGTGGCCGCGGGCGTCCTGTCCGCCGGCCACGCCCGCGCGCTGCTCTCGCTGGAGGACGCCGACAGCCAGGAAGAGCTCGCCGCCCGCATCATCGCGGAGGGCATGTCGGTCCGGGCGACCGAGGAAGCCGTCACGCTCAAGAAGAGCGAGAAGCCGGCCAAGCCGAAGCCCGCGCCGCGCAAGCCGATCCAGGCGCCGGGGTTGCAGGAGCTCGCGAACCGGCTTTCGGATCGGTTCGACACCCGGGTGAAGGTCGACCTCGGTCGCCGCAAGGGTCGCATCACGCTCGAGTTCGGGTCCGTCGACGACCTCGAGCGGATCGTCGCGATCATCGATGCGAACGGGACGAATCAGACACCGAAAACCGATTAGGGATCACCCCGGGGTGTTTCGTCACGGTGATGATTGCGGAGGGATCACTCCGCCGCGACGCTGAGCAACGGGGGGAAACGTGTGGGATCCGACCGGTTCGATCGGCGGCGCGCTCTGGATCGGCGGCGCGCAGTGGGCGGGGAAGTCGACCGTCGCCCGGCTGCTCGCCGTCCGGCACGGGCTGACGGCCTACCACTACGACTACCACGACGCGCGCGGCCACAACGATCGCTTGCTCGCCACCGGCGCACCCGCGCGCGATCCCGAACGGACGTGGGTGCGCTCGACGCCGGAGGAGATGGCGGCCGCGACGCGCGAGGTTTTCGCTTTGCGGTTCGAGTGGGCGCTCGACGATCTGCGCGCACTCGTGTCCGGCCGGCCGTTGCTCGCCGAGGGGTGGGGGCTGCGCCCGGAGTTCGTGGCGCCGCTGCTCGACTCGCCCCGCCGGATGGTGGTGATGGTGCCGACCGAGGAGTTCCGGCAGCACCAGCTGAACTCCCTCCCGCGGGCCGGCGCGGTCACGACCAAGGTCAGCGATCCCGTGCGCGCGCAGCAGAACCGGATCGCGCGAGATCGGCTGCTCGCCGAAGACGCCGTCCGCAGCGCACGCGAACACGGCGTCCGGGTGCTGGAGGTCGACGGCTCCCTGAACGCGGAAGAAGTGGCCGGCCAGGTGGCCGACCACTTCAGTCCGTACCTCTGAATCAGCGGGAGATCGCGCGCCCGATGAGTTCGCCGAACACCGTGCCGAGCGACTTGCCCGCGGCCTCGATCGCCATCGGCACCGTCGACGTCTCGGTGAGACCCGGCGACGGGTTCACTTCGAGGAAGTACACCGTGCCGTCGGACGCGACGACCGCGTCGGTGCGGGAGATGTCGCGCAGCCCGAGCACGCGGTGCGCGGCGACGGCCAGCTCGGCCACCGCCTTGGCCGCGGCGTCGTCGAGACGGGCCGGGGTGAAGAAGTCCGTCAGGCCGGCCGTGTAGCGGGCCGTGTAGTCGTACACGCCGCTCTCCGGGACGATCTCGACCGCGGGCAGGGCCTCGGGCCCGTTCTCGCCCTCGATGACCGTCACGGCCACCTCGACGCCGTCCACGAACCGCTCCGCGAGCACCGTGTCGCCGTACGCGAAGCAGCCGACCATCGCGGCCGGCAGTTCCGCCGCCTCGCGGACCACCTGGGTGCCGAGCGCCGAGCCGCCCTGGTCGGGCTTGAGGATCAGCGGCAGGCCGAGGCGCTCCACCATCGCGTCGAGCACCGCCTGGGCGCCGAGCTCGCGGAACGTGCTGTGCGGCAGCACCACCCAGCCCGGCGTCGTGAACCCGGCGTTCTCGATGAGCGCCTTCGCGGTCGGCTTGTCCCACGCGCGGCGGCAGCCCTGGGAGCCGGTGCCGACGAACGGCACGTCCAGCATCTCCAGCACCGTCTGCACCGAGCCGTTCTCGCCCTCACCGCCGTGCAGCGCGACGACCACCGCGTCCGGCCGCTGGGTGCGCAGGCGCTCCAGCAGGCCCGCGTCGGTGTCCCACTCCTCGATGCCGAGGCCTTCGGACTTGAGCGCCGCGGAGAGCCGTCGCCCGGACCTCAGCGAGACGTCGCGTTCGTGCGAAAGCCCGCCGGCGAGCACGGCAACGGTACGGTCGACCACCGTGGAAACTCCTTCGAAAAAGATCTAGACCGTGTCCGGGGACGGGTTCTGCGGTCCCTGGATCTGGCGCGCGCTCACGTTACCGAAGGTGCGCGCGAGGTCCATTTCGGACTCGAGCACCGCGGCCAGCCGCCGCACGCCTTCGCGGATCCGCTCCGGCGTCGGGTAGCAGTAGGACAGCCGCATCTGACGGCTGCCGAACCCGTCGGCGTAGAAGCCGGTTCCGGACGCGTACGCCACCCGCGCGGTCACCGCGCGCGGCAGCATCGCCTTCGTGTCGACGCCTTCCGGCACCGTCACCCAGACGTAGAACCCACCGTCCGGCTTGGTCCACGAGCAGCCCGGGGGCAGGTACTGGTCGAGCGCGGACAGGATCGCGTCGCGCCGCTCGCGGTAGTTCTCGCGGAACTTCTTGATCTGGCCCTTCCAGTCGTGCGTGGCCAGGTAGCGCGACACGATCATCTGGTTGAACGTCGGCGGGCACAGCGTCGCCGACTCCGCGGCCAGCACGAGCTTCTCGCGCACGGCGTGCGGCGCGAGCACCCAGCCGACGCGCAGGCCCGAGGCGAACGTCTTGGAGAACGAGCCGAGGTACACGACGTTGTCGGGGTCGGTCGAGCGCAGCGCCGGGTACGTCTGACCGTCGAAGCCGAGCAACCCGTACGGGTTGTCTTCGACGACGAGGACGTTGTGCTCGCGGCAGATTTCCAGGATCTCCGCGCGGCGCTCGACGGCCAGCGTGACGCCGGCGGGGTTGTGGAAGTTCGGGATCGTGTAGAGGAACTTGACCCGGCGGCCGGCCTTCTCCGTCCGGTCGAGCGCCTCGCGCAGCAACGACGGCACCAGGCCCTGGTCGTCCATCGCGACGTGCACGACCTGCGCCTGGTACGCGGCGAACGAGCCCAGCGCGCCGACGTACGAGGGGCCTTCGGCGATGACGACGTCACCCGGGTCGCAGAACAGCCGCGTGACCATGTCCAGGCCCATCTGGGAGCCGACGGTCACCACGACGTCGTCCGGGTGGGCCTTGATGCCTTCCAGCGCCATGATTTCGCAGATCTGCTCGCGCAGCACCGGGACGCCGTGCGCCGAGCCGTACTGCAGCGCGACGAGGCCGTCTTCGGCGATGATCTCCGCCACCTGCGCCGACAGCGTGTCGAGCGGGAGCGCCGCCAGGTTCGGCATGCCGCCGGCCAGCGAAACCACCTCGGGCCGGCTGGCGACCGCGAACAGCGCCCGGATCTCGGAAGCGGTCATCCCGGCGGTGCGCGCGGCGTACCGCTCGAGGTGCGGGTCGAGGTTCTGGCGGCCGCTGTGCGGCTTGCTGGGGCGGTTCTCGGTCATCGACGATTCACCCGGGGTTCGATGGATAGAGATCCTGTCGAGTGTAACCGGGCACCCATCCGGTACCCCTGGCCTTTCGGCGCTCGTCACATCGGCCTATCCTCGACCGTGGCTCCTGTGTCGTGCCCGCGGTCCAACGCGGCTTGACGGCCGGGCGGCCGGTCGGGAGCAGCAGGTCAGGGGAGGTCGCGGGTGTCGCGTCGCGTCGTGGGCGTCACACTGGACAACCTCGAGCACCTGCCGAAGAGCTGCCGCAGGTGCGTGTACTGGGAGCTGGCCCCGCACCTGAAGAACCAGGCCGAGGAGTTCGGCGCCACCGAGGTCGAGAAGGAAGCCTGGGTCTCCAGCGTCCTGCTCGAGTGGGGTTCCTGCGGCCGCATCGTCTACAGCGACACGCTGCCGGTCGGGTTCGTGCTGTACGCCCCGCCGAACGCCGTCCCCCGTGCGCTGGCCTTCCCGACGTCCCCGCCAAGCGCGGACGCGGTCCTGCTGACGGCGTTCCAGGTCCTCCCGGAGTTCCGCGGCGGCGGCCTCGGCCGGATGCTGGTCCAGGCGGTCGCCAAGGACCTGACCAAGCGCGGCGTCCGCGCGATCGAGGCGTTCGGCGACGCGCGCCCCGACGAGACCGACCCGGACGGCGGCCACAGCTGCGTGCTGCCGGCCGCGTTCCTGCAGAGCGTCGGCTTCAAGACGGTCCGCCCGCACCAGAAGTGGCCGCGGCTGCGCCTGGAACTGCGGTCGGCGATCACCTGGAAGGAAGACGTCGAGGCGGCGCTGGAGCGGCTGCTCGGCCAGGTGACGATCACGACGGCCGAGCCGAGTCTCGGCCGCGCCTGACCCTCCGCAAACGTTTGCGCCTGTGCTCGACCACGGCTGAAACGCGCGTGTGCACACATGTGGATGAAGTGTCGAGTTATCCACAGAGCGCTGCTAGGCGCGGTGGACAAGCTGTGGATGACTGCCCGGAAACCTGGGGACGCAGCGCGTGCGTCCCCAGGGGTGGTGGGGCAGGGGAAGGCGAGCCGCTAGGGGTTGTGGTCGGCCCTATTCGGCCTTGGCGAGCTCGTGCGCCAGGACGTCGGCGAACGTGAACGTTCCCGTCGGCTGGTCGCCCTCGCCGAGCAGGTACAGGCGCTTGACGGCGATCAGGATGCCCTCCGCGACGATGTCGCGGAACGCCGGGTCGCCGAGCTTGCGGGCGTCGTCCGGGTTCGTCAGGTAGCCGATCTCGATCCGGACCGCCGGGCAGCGCGTGCGGGTGAAGATGTCCCACGACTTGTAGTGCGTGCGGTTGTCCTGCAGGCCCGTGCGGGCCGCGACCTCGCGCTGGATGAAGCCGGCCAGCAGCTCGCCCACCGTGGACGTCGTGCCGTTGCCGTTGCCGAAGTGGAAGCTCGCGACGCCCTGCGCGCGCGGCGACGGGTTCTTGTCGCTGTGCAGCGACAGGAACAGGTCCGCGCCCGCGTCGTTGGCGAACTTGGCGCGCTCCAGCTCGGTCGGGCTGTGGTTCGGGCCGCGGGAGATCAGCGCCTCCATGCCGGTGGCCTTCATCCGGCCTTCGAGCCGACGTGCGAGGTCCCAGGCGATGTCGGCTTCGCGGAGACCGCCGGCGACCACGCCGAGGTCGTCGCCGCCGTGGCCCGGGTCGATCACGATGCGCTTGCCGCGCAGGCGCGGACCGGCCTGGCGCACCTGCTCCTGCTCGCGCAGGAACACCGGGCGCCCGCCCCTCGCCCGCGGCGAGGACAGGCGGTGCAGCTCGCGGATGGTCGCCGGGCCGCACATGCCGTCCGGCGTCAGGCGCATGTCGCGCTGGAACGTCTTGAGGGCGCGCTCGGTGGCCGGGCCGAAGTAGCCGTCGGGGCGGCCGGCGTCGAAGCCGAGCTCCGTGAGCCGCTCCTGGAGTGTGAAGACGTCGTCGCCGTGCACGGGCGACGCGATCATGTAGGACAGCGGACGGCTGCCCAGGTGGTAGCTGGCGCCCTTGAGCGCCTGGAAGGTCGCCGGACCCACGATGCCGTCGGTCATCAGCCCACGGCGCTGCTGGAAGGCACGGACGGCGTGCTCGACGGCGACGTCGAACGTGTCGTAGTCGTCGGTACCGGTGACCGGCGGGAGCAGGTCCATCCCGGCCAGGATGGACCTGATCTCGGCGACGTCCGGACCGGCGTCACCGCGGCGGAGTACCCGCATGCACTCCTCGCTCTTCCTAGGGCACCGATTCGGGGGCTCGGTGCGTGGCAAGAAAACCTTCGCTGGGACGGGCCCAGGTCCTCTATTGTGCCTTGCCAACTCTCGGTGACAGCGCAGGCCCGGTAGGTAGGTCAAGAGCCCGATCGTGGAGTACCCGCGGTGGCTGCCGTCACGCTCGATTCACCCACACCGGTCACATTCCCCCGAACGGCGAAGGACCCGGGGTCCACGAGAGGGTTCTCGCAGGCCCCGGGTCCGCCGGGAGTGGTTCGGCTCAGAGAACGTCGGCGAGGTCCGACAGCAGCGCGGCCTTCGGCTTGGCGCCGACGATCTGCTTCACCGGCTTGCCGCCCTGGAACAGGATCAGCGTCGGGATCGACATCACCTGGTAGTCACGCGGCGTGTTCGGGTTCTCGTCGATGTCGATCTTGGCGATGGTCAGCTTCTCGCCGTTCTCGGCCGCGATCTCCTCGAGCACCGGGGCGACCATCTTGCACGGGCCGCACCAGGTGGCCCAGAAGTCGACCAGGACGGGCTTCTCGCTGGTCAGGACCTCGTCGACGAACGTCGCGTCGGTCACCTTGACGGTGTTGGCCATGGTTTCTCCTCCAAGGGTGGTTGAACGCCGGAAAGTCAGTTGGTGCCCGCGCCGTAGCCGCCGCCGACGAGTTCGGGCGCCTCGTGCGCGTCCGATTCGCCGTGCTCCGCGAGCCATCGTTCCGCGTCGATCGCGGCACTGCACCCGGAGCCGGCGGCGGTGATCGCCTGCCGGTAGGTGCGGTCGACCAGGTCGCCGGCCGCGAAGACGCCGTCGAGGTTCGTGAAGGAGGTCTTGCCCTTCGTCACGACGTAGCCGTCCTCGTCCAGGTCGACCTGCCCCTTCACCAGCTGGCTGCGGGGGTCGTGGCCGATCGCGACGAAGAAGCCCGACACGTCCAGTGTCGACTCCGTGCCGTCCTTGGTGTCCTTCAGCTTCAAGGCCTCGACCTTGCCGTCGCCGAGCACCCCGGTGATCTGCGAGTTCAGCTTCCACTTGATCTTCTCGTTCGCGCGGGCGCGCTCGAGCATGATCTTGGACGCGCGGAACTCGTCGCGCCGGTGGACGACCGTGACGGACTTCGCGAACTTCGTCAGGAAGGTCGCCTCCTCCATCGCCGAGTCGCCACCGCCGGCGACCACGATGTCGTGGTCGCGGAAGAAGAAGCCGTCACAGGTCGCACAGGCCGAGACACCGCGGCCGAGCAGCTCCTGCTCGCCCGGCACGTTGAGGTACCGCGCCGCGGCACCCATCGCGAGGATGACCGCGCGGGCGGCGTAGCGCTTGCCGTTCGCGACGACGTACTTGACGTCTCCGGTCAGCTCCAGCGACTCGACGTCCTCCGCGCGCAGCTCGGCGCCGAAGCGCTCGGCCTGCTTGCGCATCTCCTCCATCAGGTCCGGACCCATGATGCCGTCGCGGAACCCGGGGAAGTTCTCGACCTCGGTCGTCGTCATCAGCGCGCCGCCGAACTGCGTGCCCTCGAACACCAGCGGTTCCAGCTGGGCCCGTGCCGCGTAGACGGCAGCGGTGTATCCGGCAGGACCCGACCCGACGACGATCAGGTTCCTGATTTCCTCGGCAGCCACCCGTGACCTCCGCTCGTAGTGACCCGTGTACCAGGCTCAACACGATCGTAGGGGCCGGTGTTCCCAGGGTGACAGGCGCTACTTCTCCCCGACGACCTTGTCGAACAGCACCGCCGGATTGCCCGGCCCGCAGTCCGCGCCGAAGGCCACGAGCCGGAACTGGGCGAGCTTGCCGGTGGTCAGGATGATCATCACCCCGGCCTTGCCGCCGACGTTCACCGGGCGGATGCCCTCCGGCCGCACCTTCGGATCGAGCCCGGCCGCCGCGATGCACGCGTCCAGCCGGTCTTCGTTCTGCAGCGGGCCGAAGTCGCGGACGCCGACCGCCTTGCCGATCAGGGCCTGCGCGCCGCTGCCGTCGCTGCCGACGGATGGGCCGGTCGGTGCCGGAGCGGCCACGTTCGGCGTGCCGCTCTGCTGGGTGGTGTTCGGGATCGCGACGGTCACGGCGACGACCGCCGCGGCGGCCGCGGTCAGGACGCCGGCGGCCCAGCCGAGCCGCTTGTTCCGCCGCCTCCGGGCCGCCGCGAGGTCCACCACCTGGGCGTCCCGCGGTGCCGGACCTGCCTGCCCGGCGTTCGGAAACTTGGCGGCTGCTTCGGCGGCCAGCGCCGCGTCCAGCCGGGCCGCGAACTCGGCGGGCATCGGCGGGGCCGGCGCGTCGGCGAGCGAGGCCAGATCGGTCTGCGTCGCGTCGAGGGCGGCCAGGATCTCCCGGGCCTCCGGGTCGGCGTTGACCAGCGGCCACAGCTCGGCCGCCTGAGCGTCCTCCAGCACACCGGCGTGGAGGTCGGCGAGCACGTCGACAGACCAGGGCGGACCGACGGTCCCCCCGATCCCCCGGCTTTCGTCCGTCATCGTCCCTCCCCGCTACCCGGCTGGCGCCCGGCCCGTTTGCTTTCGTGAGTTGGGACGTTCGCAATCGCATCGGGGTTCCGCAGGTGCCCGAGAACCTTCGCGAGTTTTCCGCGGCCCCGCGCGCATCGGCTCTTCACGGTGCCTTCGGCGATGCCCAGCATCTTCGCCGTCTCGGCGACGGAGTAGCCCTCGACGTCGACGAGCACGATCGGCGCGCGCTGGTCCTCCGGCAGCTGGTCGAGGGCCTCGCGCACGAGCAGGCTCGTCTCGCGCTCGGCCATCGAGTCGCGCGGGGTGGCCGGCTCGTTGAAGCCGGTCTCCGGCAGCGGCACGGTCGGCCGGGCCTGGCGGCGGCGGATCCGGTCGAGGCAGGCGTTCACCACGATCCGGTGCAGCCACGTCGTGACCTGCGACTCCGCCCGGAACTTGTCGGCGGCCCGGAACGCCGAGATGAACGCGTCCTGCAACGCGTCGGCGGCCTCTTCCGGATCGCGGACCGTGCGCAGGGCGACTGCCCACATGCGGTCGCGATGTCGCTGGACGAGTTCGCTGAACGCATGGGGGTCCCCCGCGGCGTGAGCCGCTATCAGATCCGCATCCGTGGGAGCTGCAGCTGTCACCCGCAAGAGCCTACTGACCCTGTCGGGTGCGTCACCCCGCAGGCAGGAACGTCAGGTCGGCGATTTCCGTCTGGAACTTCCCGTCCTCGCCGCCCAGCTGGGTGATCCAGACGATGAAGTACTCGCCCTGCGCCGGCTGGGCCAGCGGGATCGTCGTCTCGCCGTCCTTCAGGTCACCGTTGCCGACGACCTTCGTGTCGTCGAAGTCCGGGTTCTTCTCGGTCGCCGAGCGGATCTCGACCTTGGTGCCCGGCGTGCCGCCTTCGACCTTCACCTGGCTGAGGTTGATCGGGTCCTTGAAGGTGACGACCAGCCCGACGCCCGGCTTGATGACGGGGAACTGCTGCTTGTACTGCTCGGTGCGCCACTGGGTCTCGGGGTTGCCGTCGGTCGCGTACTTCGCCCGCGCGGTGTTGTCGCCCTTGCCATCGGGGTTGTAGACCGCGACGGCCTGCGGCTTCACCGCGGCGCCCACGGCCGGCGACGGCGGCGGGGCCGGCGACGACGACGCGGGCGGCTGCCCGGCGGGCTGGCTCGACGCCGGCGGCGCGGCGACGTTGATCGTCGGCCCGCTCGCCTTCGAGTCGCCCTGGAAGACGTTGATCAGCATCAGCCCGCCCCAGGCGAGGATGACGACCGTCGCGACCACCAGCACCGTGACGCCGAGCGCCAGCTTGCGCCGCCGGGCGACGTCCTTGACCGGCTTCTTCGTCGTCCAGACGGTGCCTTCGCCCTCGGCCGGGTCCCCGCCGACGGCCTTGATCAGCTGGGTGCGCTCTTCCTCCTCGGCCACCTGGTCGAGCATGCGGAGGATGGCCGCGCTGGTGCGGATGCCGCCGTTGCCGCCGTCCTCGATCGTGCGGACGGCCAGCGACGAGAGGTCGGCCGGGACCGTCGGCACCAGCTGGCGCGGCGGGACGATCCGCCCCTGCGGCGACAGCGGCGCCGGCTGGATCGCGGGCGGGCCGCCGGGCAGCGCCCAGCGGCCGGTCAGGAGCAGGTACAGGACCGCGCCGAGCGCCTTGACGTCGTCGCGCAGCGTCGCCTCCGGCAGCGGGCCGGGGAACGCGAGCTTCAGCGCGCCGTTCGGCGTCAGCCGCAGCCGCTGCGGGTGGTCGAGCCCGAGCACGAGCCCGTTCTGGTGGGCCTGTTCGACGGCTTCGGCCAGCGCCTGCACCATCCGCGCGGCCGCGGCGGGGGCCACCGGCCGCTGCGCGACGAGGTCGACCAGGTCGCTGCCCTTGGTCCACTCGGCGACGACGACGCCGAGCAGGCCTTCGCTGGAGGTGATGCCGCTGCCGAGCGCGAGCACGTCGAGCACGCGGGCGACGCCGCCGTGGCCGAACTTGGACGCGTGCGTGGCGCGTTCGAGGGTCCGCCGGGCCAGCCGGGCGGCTTCGGGGTCGGCCGGGTCGCCGACCAGCAGGGTCAGCGCGACGTCCCGCTTCAGCTGCCCGTCCCGGGCACGCCAGAGGTGCGCGTCGCCCCGCTCGTCCACGCCGAACTGCGCGAGGAGGCGGTAGCGGCCGTCGCCGACCACACGCCCGGGGGCCAGCGATCCGACCTGGGCCTTGCCCACGTGGTTCGCACCCCCCGCCTGTTCGCTCCGCCTCGTGTCCACCCTCACTCGCTCCCGCTCGATCCCCGCTGTCGAGGGTACCCAGAATACGACGCACGAGTCGTCGCCTTCCGTACCGGAATCGTTACCCTCGCTTGATCAACCGGGTGAACCTCGACGTGGCCGGTTTCAGCTCCTCCACCTTCAGCGCCATCAGCACGCCGAACGACACGACGATGCCGACGATGCCCTGCAGGAAGAGTTTGACCCAGGCGCCCAGCTTCGGCCCGAAGGAGTCCGGCACGACCTGGCCCACCAGCCACGCCGCGCCGACGCCGAGTGCGCTCGCGACGACCGTGAAGAGGATCACGCCGATCACCCGCTTGCTGCGCAGGTTGCCCAGCGTCACCCAGAGCCAGACCTGGCCGAGGATCGCGCCGACGACGAACGTCAGCGCGTTGACCATCATGACGCCGAGCACGACGTTGTCCGGCGACAGCAGCACCGGGCACAGGTACAGCAGCGGCACCTTGACCAGCGTCATCACGATCATGATCAGCGTCGGCGTGCGGGCGTCCTTCATCGCGTAGAAGACGCGCATCTGGAGCATGACCAGCGCGTACGGCAGCAGCGCGAACGCCGAGATGGCGAGGGCGTCGCCGAGCCGTTCGGCGGTGTCGATAGTGCCCTTGCCGAAGGTGAACAGCGCGATGCCGATCGAGCCGCCGACCACGGTCATCACCGCGGAGATCGGGACGAGCATCACCGTCGAGATCCGGGACGCGTACGACAGGTCGCCGATCAGCTTCTTGTGGTCGCCGTCGGCGGCCGCGCGGCTCATCCGCGGCATGATCGCCGTCAGCAGCGAGACGCCGATGACGCCGTACGGCAGCTGGAAGAGCAGCCAGGCGTTGCTGTACGCGGTCACACCACCGGGTGAACCGGTGGTCAGCACGCGCGTGTTGATCGTGTACCCGATCTGGCTGACGGCGACGTAGCCGAGGATCCAGAGCGCGAGGCCGCCGAACTCCTTCATCTGCTTGTCGATGCCCCAGCGCCACTTGAACCGGAAGCCGGACCGCAGCAGCGGCGGCACCAGCAGCAGGGCCTGGGCGACGATGCCGCCGGTCACGCCGATGCCGAGGGTCAGGACCTTCGGGTCGGTGATCGACACGTTCGCGGTGTCGATGTCGCCGGGCATGACCCAGACGACGAGGATCGTGAAGATGACGACCAGGTTGTTGATCACCGGCGCCCACGCGGTGGGGCCGAAGATCTGCTTGGCGTTCAGCACCGCCGAGAGCAGCGCGAAGACGCCGTAGAAGAAGATCTCGGGCAGCAGCAGGTAGGCGAACGCCGTGGTGAGGTCCGCGCTCGCCTTGCCGGAAGAGTCGACATAGAGGCTCGTGAACGCCGGTGCCGCGAGCACCGCGACCACCGTGCCGACCAGCAGCAGCGAGAACGCGACCGTGATGAGCCGCTGGGTGTAGGCCGCGCCGCCGTCGGGGTCGTCCTGGGAACGCACCAGCAGCGGCACGACGACGCTGGCGAGCACGCCACCCATGAGCAGCTCGAAGATGATGTTCGGCATCGTGTTGGCGACGTTGAACGAGTCGTTCGCGATGCCCTGGCCGATCGCGGCGACCAGCAGCAGCTTCCACAGGAAGCCGGTGATCCGGCTGATCAGCGACGCGATCGCCATCCGGCCGGACGCCTTCGCCAGCGACGGCGCCTTGGCCGGCGCTTCGACCTCTTCGCCCGGCCTCGGCTTGACCAGCGGGCCCTTGAGCGCCGGCATGACCTGGGTGGCCAGCGCGTCGTACGGGCGCATGACGTCCGGGTCGGCGACCGGCCAGCGCGAGTTCATCGGGACGCCGGCGGTGCGCGGGATGAACCGCGTCGCCTCCGGGTCGGGCGGGCGCTGGGCCTCCTCCTGCCACGGCCGGACCGGCGCGGGACGCCGGGAGCCGCGGCCGCGCGGGGGCACCGGGATGCCGGGCGGCGGGGTGCCGGGGGCCGGGGTGCCCGGCGGCGGGGTCACCGGCGGGGCGGGCTGCGGCAGCCGGCCCTGGGCCGACGGCGGGCCGGGCGGTCCCGGAGGCGGCGGCACCGGCTGGACGCGCGTGGGCGCCGGGCCGCCGGCTCGCGGAGGCTGCCCGCCGCGCTGCGGCGGCGGGCCTGGTGAAGGCGGGGGGCCCGGCGGCGGGACGCGCCGCGGGCGCTGCGGCTCACGGGGCGGGGCCTCGTCGTGGACCGGCCAGGCGTCGCTGGGGGGTACGTCGTCGCGGACCGGCTGGCCGTCACGAGGTGGCCGCTGGTCGCGGACCACGCCGTCGTCGCGGACGGGACGGCCGTCCCGCGGAAGTGCGTCGACGGGACGGCCGTCGCGCGGGGCGCCATCGACCGGACGGCCGTCGCGCGGGGGTGCGTTGTCGCGGGCCGGGCGGCGGGGCGGCGGGCCGTCCTCGCGGGACGGCCGCCGGGGCGGGGCGTCGTCGCGAGCGGGCCGCCGCGGGCCCCCGTCGTCACGGGCCGGGCGTGGTGGGCCGTCTTCGCGGACCGGGCGCCGGTCGCGGACCGTCGCGTCGTCCGGCGGGGGCATCTGGCGCGTCTGCCCGTTGCGGGGCGGCTGCCTGCGGCCGCGCTCCGGCGGTGGCGGAGGCGGCTGCTGGCGGCGGACCGGACGCGGGGGCCCGTCACCCCGTTGCGGGGGCTGAGCGCCTTCGCGCCGAGGACGGCCCGCACGCTCGGGTGGTAAGCCCGGCTCTCTCTCCAACGCGTGCCCAATCCTCGGTGCTGTTCCCCGGTGCCGCGGCCCGGTGCCGCGCACGTGCGGACCAAGGGTAATCGGGAACCGCCCGGAACACTCGAAGGCCGACGGATCAGTCCACGACGTCGCGACCCGTCCGGGCGTCCTTGACCCGCCGGTAGATGCGCCGGGAGGCGAGCAGAAGCAGGGCCACACCTGCGGCGACGGTCGCGATGATGGTGATCGCGCCGTACTCCGTGGACGTCAGCTCGAAGCGCGCGGATGACCCGAGCGGGGTACCGGTGGGCGTGCTCAACGACACATCGACGCTGAACCGGCCGGCCCGCAGCGCCTCCACGGGGAGGAAGTACTGCCGGCCGCCGCCCGCGGGGAACGACACTTCCTTGCGGTCGTCCGCGCGCAGGCCGATGGTGTTGTTCAGGGTGAACCGGGCGTTGATCCCGACCGGCAGGTCGTTCACCACGTACACCGGGAGCGGGGAGTTGCCGGACGCGAGCGCGATCGTCTGCCGCGGCTGCTGGACGCTGACCCGGTCGCTGATGGCCCCGATCTCGGCCCGCGCGTTCGCGGTCGCCGCGTCGGCGGGCAGGCCCCGCCAGCCGGTCGAGGCGCCGCGCAGCTCGGCCAGCCGGACCGGCGCGACGACGTCGTCCGGTTTCACCCGTTTGGTGGGGTCCAGCTGCATCGCCGAGGCCATCCCGGTGGCCTGCTCGTCGAGCTTCGACAGCGTCGAGACGAGCGCGGGGTCGGGGACCGAGCCGGGGTCCTGGCCGCCGTCGCCGACCGCGCCGGTGGTCTGCGGATCGGCGTCGAGCAGCGACGGGAGCGACGACGCCGTGACGATGCCCGCGTTGAGGAAGTCGCCGACCTGCTGCAGGTACGCCGTGAGCTCGGCGGCCGGGGCGTCCCACCGCCGCGGCGGGGCGACCAGCAGGTGGTCCGGGCGCTCCTGCCCGGACGGGACGCCGAGGCCCGCGCGGAAGGCAAGCGCGCCGAGCCCGTTCTGGCTCGAGATCGCGCGCTCGGTGTTCACGGCCACGGTGACGGAGCCGGGCACGCTCGGCACGCCGGACATGGCGGCGGAGATCAGCGAGTCGGTCGGCTGGGCCCGCACGGTGCTGCCCTGCACGGTGACACCGCCGCCGGAGCCGGCCGGAGCCAGCTTCGCCGCGTCGGTCAGCACGGTCTTGACGCCGGCCTGGGTCAGCGCGGCGAGCACGGACTCGTTGAGCGTGCCGTCCGGCCAGAGCACGCCGGTCTGCGGCGTGACGCCCGCCACCTGCTGGATCGCCGACGCCGCCGCGGCCGCCTGCGCGACCAGGATCGGGTCGCCGGGGCGGATCCGGGAGACGGTGTTCAGGTCGGCGTCGGCGAAGGGCAGCGCCACCACGCACCGGCCGGTCAGCAGGGTGCGCAGCGAGGCGAGCCACGTCTTCGCCGTCTGGACGCCCTTGCCGTCGACGTTCCCGCCGTCGGTGTGCACCTGGTAGCCGCGGGTCATCGAGTCGACCGTCGTCAGCAGGTCCGGGTCGAGCGCGAAGCACATCGACTTGGCGAGGTCCGGGTCGCCGTGCACGGCCGTCGACGCGGCGGTGACCAGCGCGTTCAGCCGGCCGTCGGGGCCGATCTCGTCGGCCAGCCGGTCGTCGCGCAGCACCAGCGGCTGGCCGTACGGCGCCGCGTAGACCTGCGGGACGCTGCTGGTCAGCGGCCACAGCAGGGTCATGCTCGGCGCGCCCGCCGACGAGTGGCCGGCCGCCTTGCCCGGCCTGGCCAGCACCGGCATCAGCATGCTGACCGCGCCCAGCCGGGCCGGTCCGCCGAACTCCGGGGTGCCGTTGACGTTCACCAGCAGCGGGTAGACGCCGGGGCCGCCGAACTGCGCGGCCTTCGTGCCGGTCAGGCTCACCGTGATGTTCAGCGGCGCGCTCTGCCCCGGCTCCAGGACGTCCGCGACCGAGGTGAACTCGGTCAGCGGGGTGTCCTTGATGACGGCGCCGGACAGCACGTCGTTGATCCCGCGCGACGTCGTCGCCCGCTCCCCGACCTGCAGCCGGACCTGCGGCCGGGTGACCCTGCGGTCGCCGGTGTTGGTCACCGTGCCGGCGACGGTCAGCGTCGTCGACGAGCTGGTGATCACGCGCGGGTTCAGCTGGGTCAGGTCGACCCGCAGGCGGGCGCCCTCCTCCGCCTGGGCCACCGTGGCTCCGGTGAGGGCGGGGACGGCCAGGAAGAGGACGGAAAGGAAGGCTGCGGCGAACCGCTTCACTCGGGGGCTCCCTCAGGGGCGTGCTCGTCTCGTCCGTGGACGTCCGGGCGCGCGAAAAGTTCCTTGAGCATCGGACCGGCCTTCCGGACGAGCTTGCGCTCGTCGGAGTAGGCCAGCCTGGTCTCCAGCTCGGCCAGCGGGACCCAGGCCACCTCGGTGACCTCGACGTCCTCGTCGGACAGCTCGCCGCCGAGCGCTTCGAGCAGGAAGTGGTGGACGGTCTTGTGGATGCGCCGCCGCTCGGCCACGAACCAGTAGTCGATGGTGCCCAGTGGCCGCAGCACGCGCGCGGAGATGCCGGTTTCCTCCTTGACCTCGCGCACGGCCGTCTGTTCCACCGTCTCACCGTCCTCGATGTGGCCCTTGGGCAGCGACCACAGCAGTCTGCCGTGCCGGTCGAGCCGGCCGATCAGCACCGCCTGTTCGCGCTCGGCGTCCACCACGAGACCGCCGGCCGACGTCTCGTCGACCGTGGTCAGGCGCCTGCCGCGCTGACGCCTGCGCCGCCTCCGCGGCTTCGAGGCGCCGGGGCGGCCGGCTGATCCAGACATGCTGCGATGCTAGAGCAAACGGTTGCCCCGGTAGGCTGGCTCTCCGTGTCCTGTCCGGTGGTGCCTGTAGTAGCCGCACCCGAACCCAGTGGGATTTTCGTGAACGACGTGGTCGCCAAGGAGAACGCGGTGGTGGAGCTGATGCGGCTCTCCCCCCTGGCGGACGAGCTGGCCGAGCGGTTCGCCCGGGCCGGGCACCGCCTGTACCTCGTCGGCGGGAGCGTGCGCGACGCGCTGCTCGGCCGGCGCTCCGGTGACCTCGACTTCACCACGGACGCCCGGCCGGACCGGGTGCTGAAGATCGTCAGCGACTGGGGCGACGCGGTCTGGGACGTCGGGATCGCGTTCGGCACGGTCGGCGTGACGAAGAAGGGCATGCAGCTCGAGATCACGACGTTCCGCGCGGACAGCTACGACCGCGTCGGCCGCAACCCCGAGGTCACCTTCGGCGACAGCATCGAGGGCGACCTGCTGCGGCGCGACTTCACGGTCAACGCGATGGCCGTCGAGCTGGCGTCCAAGACGTTCATCGACCCGCACGACGGGCTGGGCGCGCTGCGGGAGAAGGTGCTCGACACGCCGGCGACGCCGCAGGAGTCGTTCGCCGACGACCCGCTGCGGATGCTGCGAGCCGCCCGGTTCGCCGCCCAGCTCGGCTTCACCGCCGCGCCGCGCGTGGTCGACGCGATGGCGTCGATGGCGGGTGAGATCGACCGGATCACCGCCGAGCGCGTCCAGGCCGAGCTGTCGAAGCTGCTGCTCGCGGACGACCCGCGGCCGGGGCTGGAGCTGCTCGTGGACACCGGGCTGGCCGACCGGGTGCTGCCCGAGGTGCCCGGCATGCGGCTGGCGATCGACGAGCACCACCAGCACAAGGACGTCTACCAGCACTCGCTGACCGTGCTCGCCCAGGCGATCGAGCTGGAGAAGACGCACGAGCCGACGTCGGAGCCGGACCTGATCCTGCGGCTGGCGGCGCTGCTGCACGACGCCGGGAAGCCGGCGACGCGGGAGTTCCAGCCGGGCGGCGGGGTGAGCTTCCACCACCACGAGGTGGTCGGGGCGCGGATGGCCCGCAAGCGTTTGCGGGCGTTGAAGTTCTCCAAGGAGATCGTCGACGACGTCTCCCAGCTCGTGTTCCTCCACCTGCGGTTCCACGGCTACGGCAAGGGCGAGTGGACGGACTCGGCGGTCCGCCGGTACGTCACCGACGCCGGCCCCCTGCTGACCCGGCTGCACAAGCTGGTCCGCGCCGACTGCACCACGCGCAACCGCCGGAAGGCGGCCGCGCTGCAGGCGACCTACGACGACCTCGAGGCCCGGATCGCCGCGCTCAAGGCCAAGGAGGACCTCGACCGCGTGCGGCCGGACCTCAACGGCGAGCAGATCATGGAGCTGCTGGGCATCAGGCCGGGGCCGGACGTCGGCAAGGCGTGGAAGTTCCTCAAGGAGCTGCGCCTCGACCGCGGCCCGCTGGACCACGACGACGCCGTGGCGGAGCTGAAGAAGTGGGCCGCCGAGCAGGGAATCGGAAATTACTGACCGGATTTCTTTGAATTCCGTGGAACGCTGGACCTGACCATCGCGGATCGGTGATACTCCCTAACCTCGGTTCACCGACGTGACCAGGGGGTTGTCCGGCCGATGTCCACGGAAGCGCCCGGCCCGCCCAAACCGGGCAGCTTCTTCGTGGCGCTCCTGCGGCAGGGCGCGCCCGCGATCGCGACGGCCACCAGCGAGCTCTCGGACGAGATCGGCGACCCCACCCCGATCCACGCGCTGAAGCGGATCTCGAAGATGGCCGGGCCGATCGACCCGACCCGGCGCGACGGCCTGCTGCTGCGCGCCACCCGGTACGTCGTGCTCATCCCGCTGGCCTTCCGGCTGCTCGCGGTGCCCGGCCAGTTCGGCGTCTACGCCTTCCGCCACGGCTCGACCGGCCTGCTGCCGGTCGGGTTGTTCACCCTGCTCTCGGTCGCGGTGAACCTGATCGGCTTCCGCTGGATGTTCCGCTCGGCGCCCTACCGCGGCCGGGACGCGGGGAAGCTGCTGGCCGCCGACCTCGTGTTCACCGTGCTCTCGCCGCTGGTCCTCGCGCTGACCGTGCCGGCCGAGGCGTACTTCGACGCGCTGGCGGTCAGCAGCGTCCACCTCTTCGGCGAGGCCGGGCTGCTGACGCTCGCCCTCGGCGTGCCCAGCGGGCTGGTGTTCGGGCTGCTCAGCTTCCCGCTGCGGATGCTGGCCAACTGGCTCAACACCGGCCAGTTCCACGTCGGTGCCGCGTTCTCGACGTACTCCGCGCTGCTCGCCGAGTTGTTCCTGGCCACCGCCGCGCTGGTGCTGACCGGCCTCGGCACCCGGCTGGCGCTGGCCTACGGCACCCGCAACGGCCGGCTCGCCGAGCGCGCCCAACAGCACCGGATGCTGCACGACACCGTCCTGCAGACCCTCGAAGCCATGGCGCTGTCCGACACGTCGAACGCCGAAGAGCGGCTGGTCGAGATCCAGCGGCTCGCCCGCGCGCAGGCGATGGAGATCCGCCACATGATCGAGTCGGCGAAGTCGGAGCAGGCCGAGGCCGGCGCCCGGCCGCTGGGCGAGAAGCTCGCCGCGCTCGCCGCCGAGATGGCGCGGGACGGGCTGCGCGCCCAGCTCGTGGTGGCCGAACTCGACGACGACACGCTGTCGGAGGTCCGCCAGATCGCCATCCGTGACGCCGTGCGCGAGGCGATGCGGAACACGATGAAGCACTCCGGCACCGACCGGGTCGTGGTGCGCGTCGAGGAGCGCGACGGCGGCATCGCGGTGATCACCCGCGATCACGGCAGCGGTTTCAGCGCGGCCGACCACCCGGCCGGGTTCGGGATCAGCGAGTCGATCACCGCGCGGCTGGCGGAGGTCGGCGGGACCGCGCGGGTCGAGTCGGGACTCGCCGGGGGCGGCACGCGGGTGACGTTGTGGGTGCCGTTCTGATATCCCCGGACCATGACCTCGATCGAGCTGCTCGCCGACGCCCTCGCCGCCTACCGCTCCGGTGACCGCGAGCGCGCCGCCGAACTCGCCCGCCGGGCCGGTTCCCCGCTGGCCGGCGAACTGCGGATCCACCTGGCCGGCGACGGCGCGGCGGCGGTGTACGACCAGCCCGAGGCGTTCACGGCGTTCATCCGCGGCGGCGGCAACGTCGAGCTCTATCGGCGGCTGAGCGAAGAACTGGCTGTGCGCTACGACCGCGCGAAGCCGGAGTCGCTGCTCGACCTGGGCTGCGGGGACGGCCTGGCGGTCGTGCCCGCGCTGGAACAGGCCACGCACGTGCCGAGCCGGATCGACCTCGTCGAGCCGTCGGCCGCGCTGCTCGACGGCGTCCGCGATCGGGTGCCGTCGGCGAGCTGCTGGCAGGCCACCGCGCAGGAGTTCCTCGCCCGCGACGACCTGGGCTGGGACTTCACGCAGTCGACGTTCGCCCTGCAATCGATCGAGCCGGAGCTGCGCGCCGAGGTGCTGCGCGCGCTGCAGCCGCGCACCGGGACGCTGGTGCTCGCCGAGTTCGACGTCCCCGAGTACGTCGAAGGCTCGCCGGAACACCTGCGCTCGCTCGTCGCGCGCTACGAGCGTGGCGTCGCCGAGTACGGCGCGGACGCCTCGCTGGTCGCGCAGGGGTTCCTGCTGCCCGTCCTGCTCGGGATCGTCTCCGGGGACGAGCGGACGAACTGGGAGCACCCGGCCGCGGGCTGGGCCGAGCAGCTGCGGACGGCGGGCTTCACCGACGTCGACGTCGAACCGCTCGCCGACTACTGGTGGTCGCCCGCCGTCGTGATCACTGCCTGCTGAGCGCGCCCGTCTCGAGGTGCTGGGCGAGCGGCCGCGGCAGCAGGTAGGCGACCGCGCCGCCCGGCATCCCGCTCCACGGCGCCGTCACGCCGGTCAGCACCCGCAGCGAGCGCTGCACGCGGTAGAGCCGCTTCTCGCGTTCGCGTTCGAACGCCAGCGACGTCTCGACGAACCGCGAGCCGTCGGCGTGCACCAGGTTGCCGGTCTCGTTGCCGAACCGGACGACCGTCGTGCCCGGCGCGAGCACGATCAGGCGCTTGCCGCGGTAGAAGTTCAACGGCGGTTCGCCGCGCATCGGCAGGATCGGCCAGTCGGCGGGCTGGTCGGACTCCTCCGCCGGCCGCGGCGGCTGCATCAGCAGCACGCCGAGCAGGAACCGGGCCGCGTCGGCGAGCGAGCCGAACGCCACCGGCTCGTCGGACGGCGGCCGCGAGACCTCCCAGCCGTTCTCCGCGCGCCGCAGCGTCCAGACGTCGTCGGCGGGGACCTCGTTGGCGCCGATCCGATAGGCCGAGGACGGAACGCCGTGCTCGTGGAGCCGCTGCTGGAGCAGTTCCAGCGTCTCCGCCCCCTTCAGCGTCCGCACCTGCTCGCCGCGCGCGACGCGGGTGAGCGCGCGCTCGTCCGGCAGGTCCGCGTCCGTCTGCGGCGGCCGCGGCTGGCCGAGGACCTCCGCCTCCGCCGTCGCCCGGACGAGCTCGCCGACGAACGGCGGCCGGAAGCCCATCGCGCGCGCGTGCTCGACCAGCTCCGGCTCCGGCGGCACCCCGTACTTGCGCAGGTAGTGCGGTACGGCGGCGGGCCAGATCCAGGTGCCGTCGGTGTGGAACGCGTTCGGCACGTCCGGCTTCGCGCCCGGCACGCCGAAGATGTCCGGCAGCGGCGCGGGCCGGTGCAGCGCGACCGGCGCCCGGAACAGGTAGTCGAGCAGGCCGCGGACCTGGTCCGGCGGCACCGGCGGCCGGTTGACCACCGGGCGCTCGCCCTCGGCGTGCGAGTCGGCGGCCCGGGCCAGCCGGAACGTGACGTCCAGCGGCAGGCCGGCCTTCGCGGTCAACCACGCCGGCACGTGCTTCGGCGTCCGCGGGAAGGTCGCCAGCTCCAGCTCGTAGGCCGCGGTCGACGGGCGGCCGCCGTCGTTGGGCGGCACCCGCCAGTCCGGCTCGCGGTCGGCGTCGAAGTCGAAGTCGAACTGCGATTCCGCGTCGAGCGTGAACGTGCCCTGGAACCACGTGCCGGTCTCGGGCTGGAACATCGCGGCCCGCAGCCGCGCGAAGAGCCCGCCCAGCCGCGGCACCGCCGGCAGCGAGACCGACACCGGGCCGTCCTCGTCGCCGACCGCGCGGACCTCGATCTCCGAGTAGTCCCCGACCTGCCGGAACTGCGCGCCGACGCGGGCCCAGCCGCCCGGAACCGTGTGCAGCAGCGTCCGGCCGATCGCGCGCAGCAGCGCGTTCTGGTCGCCGGTGCCCGGCTGCGGCCGCGCCTCCGGCGTCTCGGTGAAGTCCAGCCGCGTCTGCCACAACGCGGTGACCTGCTTGGCCGACACCGTGACCGAGAAGTCGGTCAGGCCCAGCTGCGCCGCGCGGGCGGCGTCGTCGCGGACCCAGCGCAGCGTCAGCTCCGGCCGCGCGCCCGGCGCGACCTCGAAGACCTCGTCGTCGTACGCGGCGAAGGTGCGCAGCGTGAACGTCGACGGCACCTCGCTCGCCGGGACGACCTTGGCGGGACGGCCCTCGAACTCCTTGTCGAAGCCCTCCGGCGCCTCTTCCTCCGGCAGCACCGACAGCAGCACCGTGCCGTCGGTCGTCGAACGCTGCGCGCGGAACGTCCCCTCGCCCCACGTCGCGTACAGGCCGTCCGGGCGTTCGGCCACTTCAACCCGGTAACGCACGTTTCGTCCTCCCCTGACCCCAGTGACAACCGAAACTTAGTCGACCGGGTACCGCGCGAACCACCGGTCGTCACCCGGTGCGTCCGGGCCGAACTCGGTGAGCGCGTCGTCCGCCAGGCCGACGATGACGTCGCGGAGCTCCAGCTGCGCCAGCCAGCTGCGCCGCAGGGCTTCTTCGCCGTACATCGCGCCGACGAGGTTGCCGCAGACCGAGCCGGTCGAGTCGCTGTCCCCGCTGTGGTTGACCGCCGCGAGCAACGCCGTGTCGGCGTCCGTGGTGGTCAGCGCGACGTACACGGACATCGACAACGCCGTCTCGCCGACGTTGCCCTGCCCGAGCGTCTCCAGCTTCTCCGGCGTCGGCGGGCCCTGCTCCGCCAGCGCCAAGGCGGCGTCGAGCGCGGCGCTCTGCTCTTCGTGGCCCGGGTGCTTGACGAGCTCGTCCCGCGCGGCCGCGAGGGCGCCGGGCAGCGGTTTCCCGTGCAGCAGCCCGTGGACGAGCACCGCGAAGCAGCCCGAGGACAAATACCCGGACGGGTGACCGTGGGTCAGCGCCGCGCTCTCGGCGCCGAGCCTGAAGACCTCGGCGAGGTCGTCCGACCAGAGCGCGATCGGCGCCGCGCGCATCACACCACCGCAGCCCTTCGAGTTGTTCACCGGCCGCTCGATGCTGCCCCGGACGCCCGCGCGGCCGTACGCCTCCAGCTCGCCGAAGCAGGTCAGCCCCGGCGCGCGGCGGCTGAACAGCTCCTGGTGCGTGATCAGCCAGCCGTCCGGCGCCTCGACCGCCGACTGCGGCCCACGCGCCCGGTCCCACGCGACGCCCTGCGTGTGCAGCCAGCGCTGGTACGCCATCTGCAACGAGTGGACGACGTCCGCGGACCCGGTCTTCCGCTGCTGGGCGTGCGCCCGGATCAGCGCTTCGAGCGTGAAGAGCGTCATCTGCGTGTCGTCGGTGATCCGGCCGACGCCGCCGTACGCGGGGATGAAGTCGGTGATCCCGGCCGGTCCCGCGATTTCGCGGATCCGGTCGATCGAGTCGAACTCGGTCTTCGCGCCCAGCGCGTCGCCGATCGCCCCGGCCAGCAGGCTTCCGCGCAGTCGCGATCGCAAGTCGGGTCCCTTCGGTTTCGGGGTGAACCGGCCGCTCGGGTACCGGCGTTCCCAGCGTGCGTGTTCCGCGGTCTCCGTCTGGAGGCCGTTGCGGTTGAAGTACCAGAAGACGTCGCTGGCGACGTCCTCGAGGAGCCCGAGGTCGGGCAGCGCCGTGACCCGGGGCAGGCCGGGCACGCCGACCCGGGCGCCGACGAGCGCGCCCGCGACGGCGCCGGCGACCGGGCCGGACCGCGCGGCGAGCGTGATGGCCGCTTCGGGGTCGTGGCCGCGCTTGGCCGCGGCGAACAGCGCGCGGCTCAGCACCGACCGGACGCCCCGGCCGTCGCCGAGTGATTCGAGCTGCGTCACGTCGTCGGCGTCGCGGTCCTCGCGCAAGGCGAGCACCTGCGTCGCGAGGTCACCGCCGATCTCCCGCAGCCGCAGGTGCACCGGCACGGCGAACGCGTCCCGGGTGAGCAGGGCCTGGAACAGCGCGATCAGCAGGTCGACGCCCTCGGTCGCTTCACCACCGGCCAGTTCGCGGGCGACGTCCTTCGCGTACTGGTCGCTGTCGACACCGTCGATGGCGACCGCGCCGGCCGGGGTCGCCGCCAGCGCCGTGGCGAGCAACGCCGACGAGTCGTCGGGGGCGAACCCGGCGTGCCGCGTCGCGACCGCGAGCCAGCCCACCGGGTCCGGATCGGGCAGCGGAGACGGCACTTCGCCGGTCGGCACCGGCGGCAGGCCGCGCAGCACGATGCCGGTGTGGAACAGCAGGTGCCGGGTCAGCCCGCCCATCGGCAGCGGACCGGTGGCGCCGCCGCCCAGCGCGTCTCCGATGGCGAAGCCGACGTACGCGCCGACGATCCGGTGCCACGCGAAGCGCGCGGCCGGCGTCCCGAAGGCGGAGAACTTGCCGAACGTCCACGGCACCGGACGCGGCTGCGCGTCCTCGCCGACGTGCGCGATCAGGCCGTTCGCGCCCAGGTCGGCGGGCCATTCCGGGGCCTGGCCCGCCCGCCGCCGGACGCCGTTGCGGTACTGCCAGGCGAACCCGCGCAGGTACCGGACGCACTCCTCCGGCGTCAGCTCGAAGTGGTGGTCGCGGGCGTGGTCGACGGCGTACCGCAGGTGCCGTTCCAGCAGGTCAGGGGGCTCGACGCCGAACTCCGCGACCAGCCCGGGCAGCGCGTCGGCGACCTCGGGGCCGGCTTCCGGCGCGGGCTCGTCGACCTTGGGCCGCCGTTCGGCGGGACCGGCGGCCAGCTCGGCCGCGGTCAGGCTGCGGACCATGCCGGTGCCGGGGTCGAGCGTCAGGCCGGTCGACGGCAGGTCCGCCAGCAGGTCGCGCACGGTCACCCGCCAGCGGTGCGGGTACCGGCCGGGCACCTTCGCCGACGAGCTGTAGGCGATGACCTCCCGGCCGCCGGACACCGGACGGACCAGCGGTTCGCCGTCCTGGACCGGCACGAGGACTTCGCAGTCCAAGAGCGCGCGGGCGAACTCGGCGCGGCTGATCCAGTTCGCGCCCAGGTAGTTCAGCAGCTTCCCGGCGTCGGTCGACGGCACCGGGAAGCCGCGCCAGACCGGGCCCGGGGTGTACTGCTCGTTGGCGCGACGTGGGCCGGTCGGTTCCCCGAACAGCGTGTACTGCGCCCAGCCGCGGATGGCGCGGACCGGGATGCCGAGGTCGGGAAACGCCTTCTCGTCGAACTCCGGGTCGACGTCGGGCCGCCACTCGACGAAGCCGTCGTCGCTTTCTGCCATGCTCCCCATCCTCGGGCTAATGCCGCGGGTACCGCTCGATCCACTGGTCGCCGAGCGCGCTCAGCGCCGAGTGGCGGTCGAAGTGCCAGTAGGCGTCCGAAGCGACGTTCTCCACCAGGTACCGCAGCTCCAGCTGGTCGACCCACTTCTGCGGCAGCCCCGGGATCCCGGTGCGCGCGCCGAGCAGGGCGCCGGCGATCGCGCCGGTGAGCGCGCTGCGGCCGGAGTGGTTGACCGCGCGAAGCAGCGCCTGCTCCGGGTAGTTCTCGAAGCCGGACAACGCGGCGAAGGCGCGTCCGAGTACCGAGAGCGTCGTCTTGCCATCGCCGATCAGCTCGGGCATCCGCAGGTCGGGCAGCCCGTGCTCGCCGAAGAACGGCACCGACTCGGCGACCATCTCCGCGATCGCCGTCCACTCCGGGCCCTGCTGGAACTGGTTGTCCGGGTTGAGCACCTCGCGGCTGGTGTTCCAGATCGGGAAGCTGAACGCGTCCTTGGTCAGCGCGTGCTCGAACAGCCAGGTCAGGTAGGTCGCGGCGGCCAGGTCGGGCTCGGTCGGGTGGGTGACGCCGGCCAGGTCGCGCACCGCCTGGCGCGCGCCCCCGGAGAGGCCACTGCCCGGACCGGCCATGGTCAGCGCGGCGGGCAGCGCCGGGATCAGCGCGGCCGGACCGGTCATCGGCGGCGCGCCCGCGGCCTCCGTCGCGAGCTGGTGGTAGGCGTTGAGCTCGACGTCGTCGGCGTCGCGGCGGGCGTGCAGGTCCGCGACCTGGACGAGCCAGCCGTCCGCGTTCTCCATCGGCGCGCCCTGCGTGCGCAGCCAGCGCTGCAGCGCCCCGCGGACGACGCCGGGGAAGAGCTGCTCGGCCTCGCGCGACTCCGGCTGCTCGCGGTGCGGGCTGCGGATCGCGGCCTCGGTGTAGAAGAGCAGCCGCTGCGTCAGCGAGCCGATCCGGCCCGGCTGGTCGAACGCCGGCACCAAGTCGGTGACGCCTTCGATGCCGTACTTCGCGTGGATGTCGTGCAGCATCATCCGGTCGACGGCCGCGCCGAGGGCCTCCCCGAGCGCGAAGCCGACGTACGCGCCCGTGACGCGCTGCCAGCCGTAGCGGAAGCCGTCGAGGTCGCGCTCGAAGTACTTGCCGAACGTGTCCAGCCGCGGAGTCGCACGGCCGGCGTTGTCGTACGTCGGGGCCAGGCCGTTCGCGCGCAGGTCGTTCGGCTTGCTGCGCGGTGGCTCCGGCATCTGCAGCCGCTTCAGCCACGACTCGCCGAGCACGGTCTTCGCGCACTCCTCGGCGGTCAGCTCGAAGCCGCGCCGCCGCGCCTTCTCGGCCGCGAGCAGCGGCGGCTTGACCGGGTCCGGCAGGCCCATCCGCGCCGCGGTGTCGGCGGCGACGCGGATCAGGTCCTCCTCGGCCTCCGGGCAGCGGCCGTGGACGTCGATGCGCGGCTCGTGCCGCGGGAAGCGCTGGACGATCTCGGCGAGCTCGCCGCTGGAGACGTCCTCGATGGTCGTCGGGCCGCCGTTGATCACCAGGTTCGGCGGGTGCTCGAACTCGGCGAGCGTCGCGACGTCGACCTTCCACCAGCCGTGCTCGCGCGAGGGCAGGTGCCGGGTCGAGCTGAACACCTTGAGCTCGTTGCGCTCCTCGGCGAAGTAGAACCGGTCCGTCTTGCCGGTCTCCAGGTCGAGCGGGACGAACACCTCGCACCGGATCAGCCCGATGAGCAGCAGCTCCCGGGTCAGCCAGCCGACGCTGCCGAACGACAGCAGCGTCTCCAGGGTGTTCTCCGGCTTCGGGTAGCCGCGGCGGATCGGCCCCGCCTTGTACTCGGGGTTCTCGCGCTCTTCACCGGTCTGGTTGCCGTCGGCGTCGACCTTCACCCAGCCCGCGACCGCCTGCAGCGGCACGCCCAGCTCGCCGAGCCCGGCCTTCACGTATTCGGGGTCGACGACCTCGCGCCAGTTCTCCTGGCCGGGGAACGCCACCGGCACCGACAGCCCGCCGGGGTGCGGGTGCGCCTGGCGCAGCTCGCCGTCCGGCTCGCGGACGACGACCGACGGCGGCGGGAAGATCTCCTTCTCCGGCCGTCCCTCGTCGAGGAACGCGATGGTGTTGTAGGGCACCGACCAGCCCTCGGGGATGCGCAGCACCTTCTCGGTGTCCACCCGGAGCCCGGCGGGACCGGAGACGTCCGGACCGTGCACCGCGCGCAGCCACTGGCCGACCTTGGCAATCGCTTCCGCCGCTTCCACCTACTCGATCCTCTCCAGGCTTCCGTCGGACTCGTGCTCGGCGATCGTCTTCGGCAGCACGAAGGCCACCGCGCCACCCGGCAGGTTCGCCCACGGAACCGTGATGCCGGTGATCACGTGCAGAGGGCGTCTGAGCCGGTAGCTCCGCCGCACCCGCTCCCGTTCGAGCGGCAGCGACGTCGTGGCGAACCGTACCTCGCCGTGGTGGACGAGATTGCCGGGTTCCTCGCCGAAGCGCAGGACGACCGTACCCGCCACCAGTCGCGTGATGCGCTTGTTGCGGAGCAGGGTGAGGGGAGGCTCACCCGGCGCCGGGTGGACCGGCCAGTCGTCGAGCTCCTTCGCCGTCTCCAGCGGGGTTTCGTGGCCGGCGGTCATCCGGGCGGGGTGCAGCAGCAACGCGCCGAGCAGCTGCTGGGCGGCGTCTTCGAGCCGGTCGAAGTACTTCGGCGCGCGCGGCTTCCCGCCGGCGTACGCGGCGACTTCCCAGCCGTCGGCGGTGAAGTTGAGGCACCACGTGCCGTCGGCCCGCTCGCCGACGCGGTACGCCTCCGGCCAGACGCCGTGCTCGCCGAGCCGTTGCACCAGCACGATCAGCAGTTCCTGGTCGCCGAGCCGCGGGTCCGGCGTGGTCTCCAGCTCCGCGACGACGTCCCCGCTGGTCTTCTTGACGTCGGCGCGGCTCGGCTTCGGCCGCGGCTCGCCCCGCAGGTCGGCCGCGGCGGTCCGGCGCACCAGCGGCTCGACGTACGGCGGCTGGAAGTGGTGCCGCCGGATGTGCGCGACCAGGTCCGGCTCGGGCGGAATGCCCTCTTCGGCCAGCAGATCGGCCACCGACGACGGCCAGACCCAGGTGCCGTCGGTCTGGAAGCGGACGTCGCCGTCTTCGTGCACGACGGCTTCGCGCTCGAGGTACTGCAGCACGAGCGGCACCTCGGTGTCGGTCAGCGGCGGGCGTTCGACGTCCGGGCCGCCGACGTCCGCGTGCCGGAACACCAGGCCCAGCGGCAGCTGCGCCCGCAGCCGCCACCAGTCCGGGATGTGCTCGTCGGCGCGCGGGAACGCGGCGAGCTCGTCCGGGTAGGCGGCCGCGGGCGGCGGGTCCGTCCACACCGGATCGTCGTCGAGCGCGAAGTCGAAGTCGAAGGTGCCGTCCGGGTTCAGCGTGAACCGCGCCTGCAGCCAGGTGCCGCGGCCCTCGGCGGCCATCCCCTCGCGCAGCTCGGAGAACAGCTCGGCGACGGCGTCGGACGTCGTCGCGTTGTGGCCCTCGAGTTCGCGGTGCGTCCCGACCTGCCGGAAGTCGACGGCGGCCGGTCCCGTGGCGTCGGTCCGGAGGTCGCGGACGAGCTTTCCCAGCTGCACCAAGAGGGTGCGCTGGTCTTCGGGCGAAAGTCGATGTTCCACGTGAATCATCGTTCGAACACCGAGGTGAAGTGGAAGGTCGGGGCTTCGCCGGCGTCGCGGCGGGCGAACTCGTCCTCCCACATCTTGAAGGTGCGCCGGTACAGCGATTCGATCAAGGCGCGTTCCTCCTTGGTGATCTTGCGGTTCTCCTCTTCGACGCCGGCCCAGATCGCGTCGATCGTCTGATAGAGCGCGAAAATCGGCCCGTCCCCGCGGAGGTAGTTGTGCCTTTCCTCCTCGGTCCGGCGCACGAACCGCTCGCGGTCGAGGCTCCGGATGTCCGGCCCGTGGTCGAACAGCACGTCGATGACGTGCTCGTTGTCCTCGTCGAACCGGCCGGTCTTCCAGTTGAGGATCCGGCCCGTGAGCCCGCCGTCGGGCGTGCTGTCGACCACGAACGGATGGGCGTAGTACTCGAAGTAGGACGGCGTCTGGACCATCTAGAGACTCCCCTGCAGCGCGTCCCAGAACAGCGCCCGTTCGCGCTTGATCAGCCCGTCGATCAGGGCCTGTTCCTCGTCGGTGTGTGGTCTGTCTTCGGCTTTTTTGAGCGCTTTGAGGTCACGTCGCACCTCGTACAGCGAGTGTTCGTACGCCGACACGTCGTCCAGCGACTTCAGGTGCAGGCGCAGTTCGGCGACGTGCCCGTCGATGCGCACGCTCATCTGCAGGTCGCGGTAACCCGCCGGAGCGGGGTTGGCGAAGCGGTCGTCGAAGGCGACGATTTCCAGGTCCGGGTGCCCCGCGATCCGCGCCAACGCGGCGTAGGCGTCCTGCACCCGTTCGAACTGGATCATCGCGCCCGCGAGGTCGACCAAGCGCGATGCGTCGCCGTCGTAGTTGGTGTTGATCTTGTCCATCGCCCGGCCTTCGGACTTCGGTCCGGGCCGGAACCCGGCGTGGCCGCCGGTCTCCTCCGCCAGCGGCGGCAGGATCTCCTTCAGCTTGAGGTCGACCCGAGCCGCTTCCCGGTAGCGCTCGGCGAGGTACTCCCGCGTGTACGCCTCGTCTCCGAGGCGGCCCTGGTCGAACGGTGTCTGCTTGCGGTGCGCGTTGGGGTGGTCCTTCGCCTCGTCGAGCACGTCCCGCGAGGTCTCGGCCTGCTCCGGCGTGAGCGGCGTCGGGTCCGGGTGCGGCGCCACCGGTTCGGCGTCCGGGTCCGGGTGGTGCACCTCGTGCACGGCGTCGGCCAGGATCGGGATGGCCTCGTCGTGCACCAGCAGGCTCGCGATCGTCTCCGGCTTGCGCAGCAGCGACCGCGTCAGGAACTCGTTGGCCGGGTCGTGGAGGAGTTCGACCAGCTCCGGGTGCTCGGCCAGCCGCGTCCGGACGAACTCGCCGACCGGCCCGAGGTTCTGCGGGTTCCCCTCGTGGTCCTTGACGACGAGGTCGGTGGTGGCGCCGTCGAGCGCTTCGGCGACGCGCGGCTGGGCGAGGAGCTCGTCGAGCCGGCTTTGCGGGGCGTGGCCGTAGCCGCCGTGTTCTGCGGTTTCGATGTGCTCGCTTTGGACGTGCTCGGTGCCGGGCGTGCCGACGTGCAGCAGCTTGATGTCCTTCGGCGGCTGCGGCAGGTGCATGAGGTCGCCGGACTGCGGGTCGATGAACGCGACGCCCTCGCGGGTGTGCACGACCATCGCGACGTGCCCGTACTCGGCGCCGTTCGGGCCCTCGTACTTCACCGCGACCACGGCGTGGTGGTCCAGCGGCATGTCCCGCATCTCGCGGATGACGTCGTCGTAGCTGCCGCGCGCGGAGAACGTCTCGCCGAACCGGCCCTCGATGTGCTCGAGCGTGCCGCGCGTGCCCATCTCGTGGAAGAGGATCGGCTCGGCCGTCGCGCTGCCGCCGTGCAGCCGGTCCCAGTACGCGCCGGGGCCGCGGGTGCAGTTGGACAGGTAGCCGTTCTCGAGGGCGCCCGGCTCGTGGAAGCCCGGGTTGACCTCGCGCAGGTGCGGGTGCCGGTCCTGGACGTAGGCCGCGCGCTCGCTCGGCGTCGTCCCGCCGGCGTGGATGGCCGGCTCTGCGGGCGGGTTCGTCGAGCGCGCCAGCCGTGAGTAGTCCGGCCCCGGTTGGGGGACGGGCAGCGGTTCGGCCGGGGTGTCGACGGCATCGTGGACCGTTGGGTGCTCCGGTGGCGGCGAGACGTGATCGGGCTCGGTCAGGCCGCCGAGGCGTTCCATGAGCGAGGCCTGCCGGCGCCGTTCGAACTCCGCCGCGTTGTGGTCGTTCTCCGCGCGGCGCTCGGCCATCTTCCGCTGCGCGGCCTCGGGATCGAGGTAGCGCGGGTGGCCGGGGCCGATCTCCTCGGCCTCGATGACCCACTTGCGGCGGCCCTCGGGCGTGATCTCGAGCCGCCGTTCGTGCACCAGCAGCTGCGTGCCGGGCGGCGACAGCGATTCGCGCTCGGACGGGTTTTCGGCGAGCTTCGAGATGTCGCGGAGGTTGTCCGACCGGACGTGCAGCTCGACGTCGTCGCCGAACTTGCTGGTGGAGAATTCGTCGGTCTTGATCGAGGCGCTGGAGAACGCCGGCTCGACGACCACGTCTCCCGGGTTGTACGGCCCGGCGACGAGCTCGGCGAGCCGCGGGTCGCCGCCGACGTCGTACGCGCGGATGGTCTCGCCGGACGTGCGCGGCACCTGGTTGAGGCCGTCGATGACGGCGCGGGCGTTCGCCTGCGCCAGGTCGAAGCCGGGATGGCCGGGGCCGCGGCGGAGGGCCTCGTTGAGGTCGTAGGCGTACTCGCCGCGGGTGTAGCCGTGGACCGCGACGGCGCCGTCGTCGGTCAGCGGCAGCCCGGCGGCGTCTCGGCGGGCGAGTGCGCGGTCGTGGATGTCCTGGTAGATGCGCTCGTCGCCGACCGCGCGGCGGATGCTCTCGTGGTCGGCCGGGGTCCCGCGGTGCTCGCCGTCGAAGAGGTAGCCCTCGTCGTGCGGCGGCCGTTCGGTCGCCGGGCTCAGGCGGTCGGCGATGGTCGGCGTTTCCTGGTGGCCGAGGGGGAGCTCGCGGATCGTGGTGGCGTCGTGCGGCAGCTCGGCGAGCCGCCCGGTGACGGGATCGGCGAAGAGCACCCCGTGCTCGGTGTGCACGGCGGCGACCAGGTGTTCCTGGCCACCGTGCTCGAAGGCGACGGCGGACCGCGCGCCGACGGGACGTTCGTGGAGGTCGTTCGCGACCTCGGCGAAGCTGCCCCGGTCGCTCCACGGGCCGCTCAGACTTTCGCCGCGAGCCGGGCCGGCGACGACGTCCTCGCCGTTCATCCGCCGGTCGAAGGCCGTCATCGACTCGGCGGCGTTGGTGCGGAAGCCGTGCTCGCCCGGGCTGTAGTGGTTGCGGGTGTTGACGGCGGCGAGTTCGGGAACGGCGTCGCGGATCAGGCGTGCGTGCTGCTGCGGAGTCTCGACGGACCCGGCGTGCAGCACGGGCGTCCCACCCGGAGTGAGCGGTTCGGCGAGCTGCGACCAGCCGCCTTCGGGCGCGTTCGTGGCCGGCGCGGGTTTGACGGCCGGCGGCGGCGCGTCTTCGTCCCCGCCGAGCAGCTTGAAGAGGTCGTTGGTCGGCTTGAGGTGCGGGTGTTCGGCGTAGAACTGCTCGAGCTCGGCGTCGGCCTCGCGCTGGAACCGTTCCTCGTCGGCGCGTTCCTGGGCCCGGCGTTCCTCGATCGCCTCGTGCGAGTCGCCGCGGTACCGCGGATCGCCGGGTGCGATTTCTTCGGCGTGCACGATCCACTGCGGCTTGTCCCGGGCCCCGGGCGCGTTCGTGAAGTCGGGGTGCTCGGGATGCCCCGGCCCCATCTCGACGCGGGTGATTTCGAACTGCGATCCCGCCTTGAAGAGGACCTCGCGCTCGCGTCCGATGCTGGCCATGGACTCGACGTCCCGCCCGGTCTTGGACTCGATCCGCATCTCGACCTCGCCGGCGAAGGTACTGCGCGGGTGCTCCGCGTCGACCTTCGACGAGCTGAGGAAGGAGGGCTCGGTGATGTGCGCGCCTTCGTGGAAGCGCCCGAGGAAGGCTTGCAGCCGCGAGGGATCACCGTGGAAGTCGACGCGCCTGGAAACGGTTCCGACGTGCGGAGGAAGCTCGTTCAGCCCGGAGACGAGCGCGGCGGCCTGAGGAGCGAGGTCGAGCAGCTCGGGACCACCGAGCCGCAGAGCCCGGTTGAGCGGCCCGACCATCTCGTGGCGCGTGTAGGCGTGCACGGCGAAGGCGCCGTCGTCGGACATGCCGGGGTGGAATTCGTCCCGCTTGGCGAGCGCTTCGCGACGGACCTGCTCGTGGCGGAACTCGCCGGTTTCCGGGCTTTGCCGCCCGGAGTCCAGGAAGGTGTCCTCGATCCGCCGCACGCCGGCGGGGTCGTCGGTGTGGAAGTCGGGGTCGTCGAGATAGGGCTCGTGGGGGGCTTGGTCGGGCTGGCCGTACTGGTCGTCGTTAGCTTCGTGCCCGGGTTCGTGCTGCTCAGTGTGTGCGTCGGTCGTCGGCTCGGCTTCGGGCCGCGGTTCCGCGGGCTGGTCGTGGGCGGTCGGCTGATCAGCCGGTCGTTCCTGGGCCGGAGCGTGCTCGGTCGCGGGCACGTTCGGCTGGTCGTGAACAGGCGCAGGCCGCGGCGGATCGAAGGGACTCTGCACTCCCCGCCCCGGCTGCTCGGCAGGCGGGCCGAACCGAGGCGGCGGAACCTGCGGCGGCCCAGCCGGACGAGCCCAACCCAACCGCGGATCCGGCGGCGGCGTGGGCGGGCGATTACCCGGACCAGGCCCCTGCGGCCCCCGAGGCTGACTCGGATACCCGGCCGGTCGCTGCCCACCAGGCATCCCCGGATGCGGCGGCCCACCAACCGGCCGACGCTGCGGCGGCATGCGCCGCGGATCAACCGGGTGCGCCCCACCCTGCGGCGGCGGCCCCCCGTGCGACGGAAACTGACCCCGCGGAGGCTGCCCACCCGGCGACGGCTGCCCACCGGGCGGCTGCGGACTGTGTGGCGGCTGCGGGCTGTGCGGAGGTTGCGGGCTGTGCGGAGGTTGTCCACCGTGCGGTGCCTGGCCGACTTGCGGCTGCTCACCCCGCAGCGGACCACCACCGTGCGGTGCCTGCGGAGCGTGCGGCGGCTGCCCACCGTGTGGTGCCTCCGGACCGTGCTGCGGTTGCCCGCTCCATGGCGGCTGCGGGCCCTGCGGCAAATGTCCACCGTGTGGTGCCTGCGGACCGTGGGGCAAATGTCCACCGTGTGGTGCCTGCGGACCGTGGGGCGGCTGCCCACCGTGCGGTGCCTGCCCACCGTGGGGCGGTTGCCCACCCTGAGGTGCCAGTCCACCTTGCGGTGGCCCGCCGCGGAAGGGGTGGCCGCTGTGCGGTGCGGGGCCGGCTTCCTGCGGCCGGCCGTTCGGAACTTGGTGTCCCCGGGGCTGTTGCGGCGGCTGCCCACCCATCGGCCGGCCCGGCGGCATTCGGCGCGGGTCCTGCGGGGGCATCCGTCGAGGCTGTTCGTGCGGTGGCTGCCCGCCGCGCGGGGGCAACGGGCCCTGCGGTGCTGGTCCGCCCGCGCGTGGTCCCGGTCCCCCTGGCATGCCGGGCGGGGGCGGCGGGGCGAAGCCACCGGGAGGTGGTGCCTGCTGCGCCGACGGTCCGTGCTGGAACGGCGCCGGCCCCCCATCCGCCGCGAACGGCTGGTTCGTACCGCCGGTGAAGCCCGCCGCTCCGACGTTGTCCTGAGGACGCCCGCCCACCTGACGTCCCGGTTCCACGCCGAAACCCGGCGGGGCCATCCCGTAGCCGCCGTTCGCCGGACCGCCCGCGGAAGACACGTGCGACGGCACGCTGCCGGACGATCCGCCCATCGAAGGTGCGGATCCGGCCGTCGGCTGGCTCGGTGCCTGTTGCTGGGGTGCTGGCGCTTCGGCGGCCCTCGCCTCAGCCTGCTGCGCGGGTGCGGGGTTGCCGGGTGCCGTCGTGATCTCCGGCTGCTGCGGAACGTGGTCGGAACTCGGCCGCGGGCCCGCGGCCTGCGGAGGCTCAGCGACCGGACGTTCCGGCTCCCGGCTCGGCGCGCTCTCCACCCGCGACTCCGGTTCGGACGAAGCCTCGCGCCGCGGAGCCTCACTCCGTGACTCAGGCTCCGACGCCTCCCGCCGGGGCTCCTCACCGCGCGACTCCGGCTCGGCTGAGGCCTCCCGCCGGGACTCTTCCCCTCGGGACTCCGGCTCAGCGAACGCCTCCCGCCGCGGCTCTTCGCCCCGCGATTCCGGTTCTGAGGACGCCTCCCGCCGAGGTTCCTCGCCCGGTGATCCGGGCTCCGACGACGCCTCCCGCCGCGACTCCGGTTCGGAAGACGCTTCGCTCCGCGACTCCGGCTCGGAAGACGCTTCGCTCCGCGACTGGGATTCCGGCGAAGTCTCGCTTCGCGGCTGAGGCTCCGACGAAGCCTCAGCCCGCGGCTGTTCCCCGCGCGACTCCGGCTCCGACGACCGCGGCTCCGATCCCGAGGACGAACCCCCGTCATCCCCGGACCGCGACTCCCCCGACCCCGACCCCGACCCACCGGCATCCCGCGGAATGTTCGCCTCGTGAACGGCGTGCATCTGCTCCTTGGCGCCCCCGACGGCCCCACCCACAGCCCCACTGGAAGCCCCGGTCAGCAACTGCTCCGGCGTCAAAGACCCCAGATCCCCGGTAACCGCCGCCTGCCCAACGGTCTGCGCAACCCCCTCGACCGCCCCCCGAGCCCCCGCCCGCAAAGCCGCGTCCGCGACCTGCCCCCCAGCAGAATGCGAAAGCCCCTCGGTGGCCCCCCGCCCGATCGACCCCGAAGCCGCCCCGACAACCCCACCGACCGCACCGGAAATCGCCGCGTCCGAGGTCTTCGACCAGTCCCAGCTCTGGCGATCCCCCTTCGCCATCTGCAAACCCTGGATCCCCGCGTCCATCCCCAGGTTGATGGCCTCGTTCTTGAGGATCTCCATGCCGATCTTCTTGAGACCCTGCTTGAGCAGCTTCTCCAGCAGCTCCTTCGCGACCTGCTTGAACCCCTGCTGCGCCAGCTTCTCGAGCAGTTGCCGGAACAGCATCTGCACGGTCATCCGCGTCGCGATCTGGGCCGGCGCGATGCCCGCCGTCGAGCCGCCGAACGTCACCGCCGCCGCCGCGATCATCGCCGCGATCTGGGCCGCCAGCACGATCAGCGAAATGATGATCATGTACTTCGTGTACTCGACGTCCAATGCCGTCTGATCACACGAATCGCCCAGTGCCTTCGCCGCGTCCGCCAGCTGCTTGAAGTACGCCTCATCACCCTCGACGAACTTCTTCCACTGCGCCACGAACGCGTCGGCGCCGTCGCCGGTCCAGTTGTCGCGGACTCCCGACGCCGCCTGGTTACCCGTCTCCGAAACCGGCCCGACCGCCGCCGACGCCGCGTGCCACGCGTCGCGCAGCGCCCGCAGCTTGGTCTCGTCGCCTTCCGGCCAGCTCTCGCCGACGACTATCGGCAGCAGCCACTTGACCGCGTCGGGCATCTCCATACCCACGGGTCATTGCCCCTTGCCGAGCTGCGAAGTCACGTCTTCGTCGGCGCCCGACAGCGCCTTCATCGACTTGGCGACGTTCTGCTGCATGCCCCGCAACCCCTGCACGAGGTTGGTGAATCCCTCGACGGCCCCCTGCGAACCGGGCACGTAGTCCTTCGCGAACTCCTTGCCCGAGTCGTCGCCGCCCCAGCACTCGCCCTGCGCGTCGAGCGCTCCTTGCAACGTCTTCAGCGCGCTCTCCAGCGCGTCCGCCGCCGTGGTGAAACCGTTCGACGCGCGCAGGACGGCGTCGGGTTCCGCGGTGAACCCGGAGCCCCCGTCGGGCATCAGTCGCCCCTCGTCATCCAGGACGACGGCGGCTCCTCGTCCTCGTCACGCGGCGGGCGGACGCGCTTGGGAGCGGGTTTGGGCGCGGGCATCGGCGCGGCTTCGTTGCGCAGGATCGAGCCGCCCTCTTCGAACGGCGCAGGCTGCGGCGCCGGCTCCTCGACGAACTCGGGGATCTGCGGCACCAGCCCGGCCAGCGACGGTGCGCCCTCGACGAGGTCCGCGAGGTCGGGCAGGCCTTCGGTGATCGGCGCCATCAGGTCGGCGATCTTCTGCTTGACCTGCAGCGTTCCCTGGCGCACCACCGTCTGGACGGTGTTCGCGAGCTGCGCGGGCGTCGTGCGCTCGAACGCGTTCGGCGCGATCTCGAGCTTCGCGAGGTTGCCGCCGGCGTCGATCGTGGCGCGGACCAGGCCGTCGGGGGAACTCACCTGGGCGGTGGTCTGGGCCGCCGCGGACTGGGCGTCCCGCAGCTGCGCCGTCTGCCGCTCGAAGTTCTCCAGGAGGGTGTCCATCTGGTCCCTCATCGCGGCATTGCGTGCTTCGAGCCGTGCACGGTCGTCGCCCGCGGTGGTCACAGGTGCCCCCGGTGTCCCTCGAACCTACTAATGACTTGCCGTCACCCTAATGCCAATGGAGCAGTCACCGTGACCGGTTCGGGTGTTTGCCTCAGCGAATCGCGCGGCGCCGCGCCAGCACGTACCCGGCTCCGCCGACCAGGTAGCAGACGGTCGCCGCGATCAACAGGCCCGGCGAGCGGCCGTCGTCCGGCACGACGAGCGCGCCCAGCGATACCGCCGCCACCTGGGTGATGTTGAACAGCGTGTCGTACAGCGCGAAGACGCGGCCGCGGGCTTCGTCGGCGACGTCGAGCTGGATCGACGAGTCGACGCAGAGCTTCAGGACCTGGCCCGCGCCGGTGATGACGAACGACGCGAGCAGCGCCAGCGGCAGCAGCATCGGCAGGCCCAGCGCGGACTGCGCGATCGCGGCGAGCAGCAGCGAACCGAGCACCGCCCGCAGCCGGCCGAACTTCCGGAGCAGCCGCGCGGTCAGCAGCCCGGCGATCAGGATGCCGGCCCCGGCGAGCGCGGCCATCTGCCCGAGCCCGGGCAGGCCGGCGCGGAACACGCCGTGGTCGGTGAAGTAGTTCCGCATCAGCAGCACGGTGACCAGCAGCGACGCGCCGAACGACGCCCGGTGCGCGAACAACGCGATGAACCCGGCCGTGACGCTGGGGGCGCGCCACGCGTGCCGGGCGCCGTCCGCCAGTCCGCGCGCGACGGCCAGCACGGGGTTCGGCGGCTCGTCGACCACCGACGGCCCGAGGACGCCGCGCGCGAAACCCCGCGCGATGAAGGCCGACACCAGCGTGCCGAGCACGGCGAACACCGTGGTCTCGGCCGACCCGAGGTCGTTGCTGCCGAAGAGCGCGCGAAGGCCGATCGCGCAGCCGCCGCCGACGACGGCGACCGCCGACCCGAGCGTCGTCGCGAACGCGTTCGCCGTCACGACGCTCTCTTCTTCGACGACGTGCGGCAGCGACGCCGAAAGCCCGGAACCGATGAAGCGCGAGATCCCTTCCGCGGCCAGGGCCAGCGCGAACAGGCCGAGCCCGCCCAGCCCGAAACCGACGGCGGCGGCCGCGGCGACGATCGCCAGCCCGCGCAGGAGGTTCGCGAAGATCAGCACGCGACGCCGGTCCCAGCGGTCCAGCAGGGCGCCGGCGAACGGCCCGACGACCGAGTACGGCAGCAGCAGCGCGGCGAAGCCACCGGCGATGGCCAGCGGATCGGCGGCGCGCTCGGGGTTGAACAGAACGGCTCCGGCGAGGCCCGCCCGGAAGACGCCGTCGCCCCAGCTCGCCGCGAAGCGGGTGAAGAGCAGACGGCGGAAGTCAGGGTCCTTGAGCAGCTCGCGCGGCCCTCTTCGCGTTGTCGCCGTCCGAGCGCTGATCGTCACGAAGCCAAGGGTAAAGGGTGGCCGACGCACTAAGGTCGCCTCTCGGCGGCTATGCGCAGTGTGGCTCCAGCCGGACGGTATTCCACAAAGGCGGTTCTTCAGTGAGCCCGGGGGACACGGAGTGCGCCGGCCACATGTTTCAAACGAGGCTGCTGGGGCGATTGTTCCCGAGCCGAAGTAATTCGCCGGGCCAGGGGTGGGATCATGGGTCGCGTGCCAGCGGACGCCGAGGTTGAACCGGGAACGCTCCTGGTCGCCGCCCCCACGATGGTCGACCCCAACTTCAAGCGGACCGTCGTGTTCGTCATCGATCACCGCGACGAGGGCACCCTCGGCGTCGTCCTGAACCGCCCGAGCGACGTCGCCGTGCACGACGTGCTGCCGAACTGGGGCGGGCATGTCGCCGAGCCGCAGGCGGTGTTCGTCGGCGGGCCGGTCGAGAAGAAGACGGCGCTGTGCCTGGCCGCGCTGCGCACCGGCGAGACGGCGGCGAGCGTGCCGGGCGTGATCGCGGTCCGCGGTCCGGTCGCGCTGGTCGACCTGGACACCGACCCGGAGGCGCTGGTGCCGAAGGTCCGCGGCGTGCGCGTCTTCGCCGGGTACGCGGGCTGGGACTCCGGTCAGCTGGCCGGCGAGATCGAACGCGACGACTGGGTCATCGTGCCCGCGCTGCCGAGCGACATCCTGGCCTCGCCCAACGGCGACCTGTGGAGCCAGGTGCTGCGCCGCCAGGGCATCCCGCTCGCGCTACTGGCCACCCATCCGGGCGACCTCCAGCGGAACTAGGCCTCTTCCTTCTTGAAGACGCCGCAGCCGCCGGCGCCGCACGCGCAGCCGCTGCAGCCGGCCGGCGCCGCCGGAGCCGGTGCGGGCACGGTCAGCGCGGCGCGGTTGCCGAGCACCCCGCCGCCCATGACCAGCACCAGCATCGCGAGCACGCCCGCGAGCGCGGCCGAGACGAGACCACCGGTCGTCGGCATGGCCAGCCCGGCCAGCCCGGTGAGCACGGCGATCGCGCCCCCGGCCATGGTCGGCAGGCCCGCGACGCGGTTGGCCAGCTTGAAGGCTTCTTCGCTGCGCAACGCCGCTTCCGTGCGCACCCCGGTGCCGCCCTCGCGCGTCAAGCGCTCGCGGAACCCGAGGAACCCACCAAAACCGACGAGCAGACCCAGCACGACCGGAACCAGCGCGATAGCGAACACGGGTCAAGGATAAGCGTGACGTCCCGGCAACCTGCCGGATACCCTGATCGACTGTGCTACAGGCCATGTCACCGCGTGTACTGCCCACCGTCCTGACCGCTGCCCTGATCGGGGGAATCCTCGCTGCGACACCGGCGAGTGCCACCGAGAGTCACCAGCGGCCCATCCGGCTGCTCGGCGAGCGGATCGTCCCGAACTCCCTGCAGTTCCAAGGCACGACGGTCGGCGGCCTGTCCAGCATCGACTACGACCCCCGGACCGGCGGCTACGCGCTCATCTGCGACGACCGGTCGGCGATCAACCCGGCCCGCTTCTACACGGCGACCTTCCCGGTGTCCGCGAACGGCGTCGGCCCGGTCACCTTCACCGGCACGAAGCCACTGCTGCGCCCGGACGGCACGCCGTACCCGCCGCTCGCGCAGAACGACCCCTCGAAGCCGCAGAACGAGCAGACGATCGACCCCGAAGAGCTGCGCGTCGACCCGTGGACCGGCGACTACTACTGGTCGCAGGAGGGCGAGCGGACCGCGACGACGTTGATCGACCCGTCGATCCGCGAGGCGCGCCGCGACGGAAAATACGTCCGCGACCTGCCGATCCCCGCGAACGAAAAGATGACGCCGACGGCCGGGCCGCGGCAGAACCTGGTCCTCGAGGGCATCACCTTCACCGGCTTCGGCTCCCTGCTGGCCAGCGAGGTCGAGGGCCCGCTGCTGCAGGACGGCCTGGAGCCGACCACGACGTCCGGCGCGCTTTCGCGGATCACCCTCCAGTCGCGGTTCGGCCCGGTGCTGGCGCAGTACGCCTACCCGCAGGAGCCGATTTTCGCGTCACCGGTGCCCGCTGGCGCGTTCGCGACCACCGGCGTCTCGTCGATGCTGGCCGTCGACCAGGCCGACCCGACGAAGTTCCTGATGATGGAACGCTCGTTCGTCACCGGCGTCGGCAACAAGGTGCGCGTCTACGAGATCGACACGAAGGGCGCGACGAACGTCCTGAACGTCAAATCCCTGGCCGACGCCAAGAACGTGAAGCCGGTGAAGAAGCGGTTCCTCTTCGACGCGGCCGACCTCGGCTTGTCCACGGTAGACAACATCGAGGGCATGACGTGGGGGCCGAAGCTGCCGAGCGGTGAGCGCAGTTTGATCTTGGTCAGCGACAACAACTTCTCCGCGACCCAGGTCACCCAGTTCGTCGCACTGGCGGTCCCCTCCGAACGGCTTTGACCAGCAAGTTACGATGTGCACATGAACACGGCTCGGCTGCTCCTTAGCCTGCCGCGCTGACCGGGCCCGGCCCGGCCGGCGCGGCGACCCCTCATGCCCTGGTGGCTGAGGGGTCGAGTTGTTTCTGGAGCTGCGACGAAGGATGACGTCATGACTGAGGCGACAGGGACCGACGTCCCGGCGCACCGCTACACGGCCGCGCTGGCGGGGCAGATCGAGCAGCGCTGGCAGGACCACTGGGCCGACCAGGGGACCTTCCACGCGCCGAACCCCGTCGGGCCGCTCGCCGTCGAGGGGCAGCCGGTGCCCAGCGACAAGCTGTTCGTCCAGGACATGTTCCCGTACCCGTCGGGCTCCGGCCTGCACGTCGGGCACCCGCTGGGCTTCATCAGCACCGACGTCTTCGCCCGGTACCACCGGATGATCGGGCGCAACGTGCTGCACACGATGGGCTTCGACGCGTTCGGCCTGCCGGCCGAGCAGTACGCGGTCCAGACCGGGCAGCACCCGCGCAAGACGACCGAGGAGAACATCCGGACCTACCTGCGCCAGATCCGGCGCCTGGGCCTGGGCCACGACGAACGCCGTCGCATCTCCACGATCGACCCGGAGTACTACCGCTGGACGCAGTGGATCTTCCTGCAGATCTTCAACAGCTGGTACGACAGCGAGGCGGGCAAGGCGCGCCCGATCGCCGAGCTGGAGGCCGCCTTCGCCGACGGCTCGCGTCCGACGCCGGACGGCCGTGACTGGGCGGCGCTGAGCGCGTCCGAGCGGAAGAAGGTGATCGACGACCACCGGCTGGTGTACATCTCCGAAGCGCCGGTCAACTGGTGCCCGGGCCTGGGCACCGTGCTGTCGAACGAAGAGGTCACCGCCGACGGCCGCAGCGAGCGCGGCAACTTCCCCGTCTTCCGCCGCAACCTGCGGCAGTGGATGATGCGGATCACCGCGTACGCCGACCGCCTGGTCGACGACCTGGACCTGCTGGACTGGCCGGAGAAGGTCAAGTCCATGCAGCGGAACTGGATCGGCCGCTCGCACGGCGCCCGCGTCACGTTCAAGACCGGCGAAGACGCGATCGAGGTCTTCACGACCCGCCCGGACACCCTGTTCGGCGCCACCTACATGGTGCTGGCGCCCGAACACCCGCTGGTCGACAAGCTGGTCACGTCGGCGTGGCCCGCGGAGGTCGACGAGCGCTGGACCGGTGGCGCCGCGACGCCCGCCGAGGCGATCAAGGAGTACCGCGTCGCCGCGTCGCGGAAGTCCGAGCTGGACCGGCAGGAGAACAAGGAGAAGACCGGCGTCTTCACCGGCGCGTACGCGACGAACCCGGTCAACGACAAGCAGATCCCGATCTTCGTCGCCGACTACGTGCTGATGGGCTACGGCACCGGCGCGATCATGGCCGTCCCCGGCCAGGACGTCCGCGACTGGGAGTTCGCCGAGAAGTTCGGGCTGGACATCATCCGGACCGTGCAGCCGTCGGAGGGCTTCGACGGCAAGGCGTTCACGGGTGACGGCCCCGCGATCAACTCCGGCTTCCTGGACGGCATGGACGTCGCCGAGGCCAAGAAGACGATCATCGACTGGCTGGCCGAGAAGGGCGCCGGCACCGGGACCGTCCAGTACAAGCTGCGCGACTGGCTGTTCTCGCGCCAGCGCTACTGGGGAGAGCCGTTCCCGGTGGTCTACGACGAGGCCGGCGAAGTCCACGCCGTCCCCGAGTCGATGCTGCCGATCGAGCTGCCCGAGGTCGCCGACTACTCGCCGGTGACGTTCGACCCGGAGGACCGCGACTCGATGCCGTCGTCGCCGCTGGCGCGCGCGACGGACTGGGTCGAGGTCGAGCTGGACCTGGGCGACGGCCCGAAGAAGTACCGCCGCGACATCAACACGATGCCGAACTGGGCGGGTTCCTGCTGGTACCAGCTGCGCTACCTGGACCCGACGAACGCCGAGACGTTCTGCGCGCCGGAAAACGAGCAGTACTGGATGGGCCCGCGCCCGGGCGAGTACGGCGCGGACGACACCGGCGGCGTCGACCTGTACGTCGGCGGCGTCGAGCACGCGGTGCTGCACCTGCTGTACTCGCGGTTCTGGCACAAGGTGCTGTTCGACCTGGGGCACGTGACGTCCAAGGAGCCGTACCGGAAGCTGTTCAACCAGGGCTACATCGAGGCGTACGCGTACACGGACGCGCGCGGCGTCTACGTCCCGGCCGAGCAGGTCGAGGAGCGCGACGGGAAGTACTTCTTCAACGGCGAAGAGGTCACCCAGGAGTACGGCAAGATGGGCAAGAGCCTGAAGAACGTCGTCACGCCGGACGAGATGGCCGAGAACTACGGCGCCGACACGTTCCGGTTCTACGAGATGGCGATGGGCCCGCTGGCCATGTCGCGCCCGTGGGCGACCAAGGACGTCGTCGGTGCGCACCGGTTCCTGCAGCGGCTGTGGCGCCTGGTCGTCGACGAGACGACCGGCGAGCTGCGAGTGTCCACTGAGGACGCTTCGGAGGCGGACCGCAAGGCACTGCACCGCACTATTGCCGGCGTCCGCGAGGACTACGCGGAGATGCGGTTCAACACGGCCGGCGCGAAGCTGATCGAGCTGAACAACCACGTCACCAAGGTGTACGGCGCGGCCGCGTCGACGCCGCGCGAGCTGGCCGAGCCGCTGGTGCTGATGCTGGCGCCGCTGGCCCCGCACATGGCCGAGGAGCTGTGGCACCGGCTGGGCCACGCGGACTCGCTGGTGCAGGGCCCGTTCCCGGTGGTGGACGAGAAGTACCTGGTCGAGGACTCGGTCGAGTACCCGATCCAGGTCAACGGCAAGGTCCGCTCCCGGGTGACGGTCGCGGCTTCCGCGTCGCAGGACGAGGTCCAGGCGGCGGCGCTGGCGGACGAGAAGGTCGCGGCGATGGTCGGCGGCGGCTCGCCCCGCAAGGTGATCGTGGTCCCGGGGCGGCTGGTCAACATCGTCCTGTAGCGCACTGTCGGAAAGCCGCCGGTGCTCGGCTCCGGTTCTCGATTTGATTGAACGGTCAAGGAAATCCGTTCGATCGAAGGAGAACCGGGGATGACGCTCGACGGCAAGGTGGCGCTGGTGACGGGCGGCAGCCGGGGCATCGGCGCGGCCACGGCACTGCGGCTCGCCGAGGACGGCGCGGACGTCGCGCTGACGTACCAGCACAACGCCGCGCGGGCGGCCGAGGTGGTCGAGCAGATCAAGAACCTCGGCCGTCGCGCGCTGGCGGTCCAGGCCGATTCGGCGGACGCCGCCGCGGTTTCGGCCGCCGTTTCGGCTGCGGTGGCCGAGTTCGGCCGGCTGGACGTGCTGGTGAACAACGCGGGCGTCGGCTTCGTGGGCGCGTTCGACGAAACTTCGCTGGAGGACGTCGACCGCGTGCTGGCGGTGAACGTCCGCGGCGTGTTCGCGGCGACTCAGGCCGCGGCCGGCGTCCTGGGCGACGGCGGCCGCGTGATCACGATCGGCAGCTGCGTCACGGACCGCGTGCCCGGCCCGGGCATGGCGCTGTACGCGACGAGCAAGGCGGCGATGGTGGGCTTGACCAAGGCGCTGGCGCGCGAGCTGGGGCCGCGCGGCATCACGGTCAACCTGGTCCACCCGGGCCCGACGGACACGGACATGAACCCGGCCGACGGCCCTTATGCGGCGGACCAGCGCGCGTTGACGGCGTTCGACCGCTACGGATCGCCGTCCGAGGTGGCGGCGGCGGTCGCGTACCTGGCCTCACCCGGCAGCGGATACGTGACGGCGGCGGTGCTGTCGGTGGACGGCGGCCACGCGGCCTAGCCGGAGTAGAGCCCGATCTCCCGGGCGAGGTCGATGAGCATCGCCTCGAACAGGACGTCCGGCTTGGACATCGGGATCGGGTAGTTGCCGAAGACCTCGAGCGTGACGTGCCCGTAGAGCCGGGCCCAGAACTGGATCATCAGGTACGTCACGCCGAGGTCGAGCTTCTCCACCGGAACGTCGTGGTCGGCCTCGGCGAGCACGGCGCTCAGCGACTCCTGGAAGGTCTGGAAGTCGTCCCGCAGCTCGTCGGGCACCCCACTGGCGGACGGCAGCACGATGTCGGTCCGCGCGAGCACCCGCCCGGCGGCGGCGAGGAAGATCCGCCCGAACGGCTCGTCGACCCGGCTCAGCGCGCTCCCGGCCGCCGAGCCCACACCCCCGGTCGGGGACGCGAAGACGAGCGTGAATTCCTTCGTGTGGGTGAGCGCCCACCGCCGGAAACCCTTGCAGATGGCGAACAGCTGCAGCATGCCGTCGTCGGGCAGCTCGGCGATCTCTTCGGCGAGCTCGTCAGCGAGGTCGGCGCAGACGTCCAGCCGCAGGTTCTCGACGAGGTCATCCCGCGACTCGTAGTACCGGTAGAGCGCGGGCGCGGTGATCCCCAGCTCCCGCGCGATGGCGCGCAGGGTGACCGCCTCCGGCCCCTGCTCGACGAGCAGCTTCCGGGCGGTCCGCCGGATGTCCTGTTCGGTAGCCGCACGCGCGCGACCCCTGCGGGTGGGGTGGCTCATCCGAACAGTCTAGGTGCTTACTACGACAAGTCTTGCATTAACGCGATCCCGGCCGTAACGAAAAGGTGCAGCTCAGGCGCGCGCCTTGAGGTTGGTCAGCACCGTGTCGGCCACCTGCGGCGCGATGTCGAACGAGTCCTTGCCTTCGCTCGCGGCTTTGTCACCCAGAGTCAGCCCGACCGAAAACGCGAGCGTGTCGCTCACACCCACTACGACGACGCAAGAGCGCTTGTCATCGAAGTTCGCGTAGGCGACCGCCGGAAAGCCTTGGATCGGGTCCAGCGGCTTCCAACGCGCGGCCTTGGGCTGGATGTTCTGATACGTCAGGCTGATGCCCTGGTCGGACTTGGTCTCGTAGCTGATCGCGAAGCCCGCTCCGCTCCCTGAATTGCTGCTCCAGTTACACAGCGGCCCGAGTGCGCTGTCACTCGGCTTGCCCGAGGTGGCGTCGCCGAGGAATGTGCTCACCTGGTCAGGGGTGAGCGCCGAGTCGCACGGATTGCCGGCAAGGGCCGTTGCCGGCAGGGGCGAGTCGACCTTCGGCGCCCCGTCGTGCGGAAGGGCCGAGGTCGAAGCCTCCGCGCTCGAGGGTGCCGGGCTGGCCGATCCCCGTTTCTCGGTGCAGCCCGTGAGCAGCAGCCCGCACGTGGCGATCGCCGCGATCGTGATGGTTGCTCGCCTGTTCATTCGGCAATCCCGCGTTTCTTCAGCGAATCGGCCGCCTGGTCGTCCGCAGCCTCGGTGATGCCGAGGGCTGCGCGTAGGCGATTGATCAACTCGGTGAGGTAGTTGTACTGGTATATCAGGTGGCCCAGGTAGTAGTTGCCCGCCTCATTGACGCCGTTCGGTCCTTTGACCGCAGCAGCGCTGACCGGTTCATCAGCCGGCGGAATGGCCTTCGAAAGGATTTCCGCGTTGTTGCGTTGCTGCTCGATCGTCTGCCGCTGGTCCTCGGCCTTCTTGAGCATCGCCCGCATCTCGTCGGAGCTCATCGCGAACCCCTGCCCACCGGCAGGCGGCGGCGCCGCGCCCGCCAGGTCCGTCGCCCAAAAGCCGATCCCGTTGAAGATGGAGCTGGTCATCGTCCTCCCCCTAACCCGTTCAGGGTCGCGTACAGCACCTCGGTCAGCGCACCCCGGGTCCCCGGCTGGAAGCTGACCATCCGCTCGCGCCCCGGATACACGTACGTCAGCACCCGCCCGGTCCCAGCCACGTCCACCGCCGTGATCGGCGCGCTGCGAGAACCCCGGTTGACGGCGTAGCACTGGTGCAACCCAGTCCGCCGCGCGGCCATCAGCCGACGCGCCCACGGCAGCGGGTCGCGGCCGCGATCAAGAGTCGGGTCGTCGAGGTCGTACGACTCCTCCACCGCGCGGCCCGTGAACCGCGCCTCCGGAATCGACACCGCCGAAATCCGCGCCGGCGGCACCGGCGGTAGCACGTCCACCAGCGACTCCGCCAGCCGCGACGGCTCCACGACGTCGATCCGGACCGTGTCGTCCTTCCGGATCAGCCGGAGCGCGTCGGGCCCGGAGGCGGACACGAGCACCGCGCCCGACTCGTCCGCTTCGATGTCGCCCAGCCACGCCGTGAACTGGTGGGCCCCCTTCGCCAGGACCCGCAAGACGTCGCGGAACTCCCGCGTCAACGTGCCGCCCGCCGCGAGCCGGAGCGATGCCAGGACGTCGAGGACCTGCTCCTCGAGCCGCTTGCGGGTCTCGTCACCGAGCCAGAGGTTGTCGGCGCCGAGGACCGCGGGCGGTGGGCCGTGGCGTTCCCACTCCCACGCGGTGAGCAGCGCGGCCTTGGGCAGGAAGATCACAGCCCGATCACCGGGGGCACTGTCCGCTCGTCGGAGCCGCCGAAGATGCTCTCCGGATCCGCCTCCACCAGGTACGACGCGCGCTGGTGCTCCGCGTCCTCCTCACCTTTGCCACCCTTGACTCCGTGGCCCATGCCGCCCATCCCCGGTGAGCCCGGCTTGCCCGACGCGCCGCCGCGGACCCCGCCGGCCGCGCCGGGACGTCCTTCGCCCGGGACGCCGGCTCCCGTCGCCGCGCCCGGACCGCGAGCGCCCGCGCCGGTGCCGCCGCTCGCACCGGACGACGAGCCCGGCCCGAAGCCGCCGCCGGGGCCGAAGCCGCCGCCTGGGCCGAAACCAGGCCCGAAGCCGGGACCGGACCCACCGCCGGGACCCGAGCCGGGGCCGAACCCTGTCCCCGGTGGCTGGTAGCCCGGCGGGTACTGCGTCGACGGCGGCACGTAACTCTGCGCGCGAACGCCGTCGTCCACGCCGGAGGTCGGCGGTGTGACCTGCCCCGGGGGCGCGACTTGACCTGGCGGCGGAGGCTGGACGACCGGTGGGTGGACCGCCGGCGGGGGTTGCACCTGGGCCCCGATCGACCGGTCGTCGTCGCCCCCGGTCGGCGTCCGCTTCCGAGGCGGCGGTTCGACGGGCTTCTTCGGGTCCTGCACCGTGAAGTCGCCGCCGGTGTACTCGCGGAGCTGGCCGTAGTCGATCGTCCGGGCCGCGGTGTTCGAGCTGGACTGCTGCGAGTACGCGTTGTACCGCTCGACGTTCTCCTGCGCCTTCTGGTTGTACTGGTTGATCTTGTCTTCGGTGTCGGTGTCCCACGGCGTCGCGACGTCCCAGGCGCTGCGCGTCGGCGGCTGGTCGGTGACGTCCGGGTGCAGCGAGTTCTTCATCTGGTGGAACTGGTCGATCTGCGTCTGGGCCAGCGTCGAGTTGCGGTCCAGCGTCGTGGACGCCGAGGTCGCCGACGCCGTCAACGGCTGGAGCCGCTCCCGGGCCGCGTCCGAAGCGCCGCCCGTCCACGCGGATTCGAGACCGGAAGTCAGCTCACGCGTGCCCTGCTCGAGCTGCCGCTGGTAAGCCGACTGGTCGACGCCCGCCTGGTGCACCTTCTGCAGCGACTCGGTGCCGGGGCCCGTCATCACGGCCTGGACCAGCTGGCCGGGTGACAGCCCGGAAGCCTGCGGGTTCGCCGCCCCGGTCCCGGTCTGCGAGCCGACGTAGGCCCCCGCGACCGCGCCGGGAATCCCGCCCGCGAGCAGGCCGACGCCCGCGCCGGTCAAGACGTTGCCCAGCCGCTCACCACCCGACTGGACGGCGTGCGCGATCTCCGACCCGACGTGCTTGGCAGCGTCGAGCATGTCGCCGAACAACCCCACCGAACCGCGCTCCCCTCGCGTTCGATCTCCCCTCTTGCGTCACGGACAATACCCCACCGGTTACCGGCTGTGCGAAGAATCGACCAGGTCAGGCGAGCACACCTGCCACCGCGTCAGCGGCCGCAGCACCCACATGCACACCACTGCCATGCCGAGCGCGGCGAAGAAGTGCACGACCCACGCCCCGGCCAGCGAGGGCCCGCCCCACGACCCGGCGGCCCCGGCCTCGGTCCAGAAGAACCCGAAGGTCCCGATCCGCCCGACGAGGTACCAGACCAGCAGGGCGACCGGAAAGGCCGCGACGGCGGCGCCGAAGCCACCCGGTTTCGGCTCGGCGCCGAGCCACCGCCGCGCGAGCCGCGTCCGCGCGTTCGGACCCGCCAGGTACGTGGGCAGGGCGAGGGCCGCGTAGATCGTCCGTTTCCAGTCGGAGATGTTCATGGAAAAGCACGCTACGAGCCGCTGACCAGCGTGAACACGGGGCTTACCGCACGGAAGGGTGGGGAAAACCGGAACTCCCCCGAAACTGTCGGGCCGGTGTGCCACACTCGGTCGCCGTACGGCTACTGACGTGAACAGGGGAGGTTCGCGTGACGAACCCTGAGCAGCTGATCGCGGACTTCGAAACCCGGATGGCGGAGTCCCAGCGGAAAGCTGATCGGATGGTCAGCGAGATCGAAGCGGTCTCGGTTTCCGAGCGCAGCAAGGACGGCCAGATCGGCGTCAAGGTCGATCACGCCGGCAACCTCGTCGGCCTGGAGATCGGCATGAGCGTGCGTGACAAGCCGGACCTCGCCGAGGAGATCCTCCGCACCGTCAAGTCCGCCCAGAGCAAGCTTGCCGGGGCGATGCAGGCGGGGGTCACCGATCCGGTCGGGCCCGAAGTGATGAACCAGCTGGTCAGCCGCCTCGAGCAGGCGTTCCCGGCACCCGAACCGGAGGGCTTCGCCCCGCCGCCGGGTGCGCCTCGCGACGAAGGCGACCGGTTCGTGCCGGAAGCGGAGCGGCAGCTGCCCACGGCGCCCAAACCGCCGGAGCCGCCGCGCGCGCCGCGCCCGTCGTCCGACGACGGCCACGACGACGACTACTTCAGCGACGGCGACTACCTGCGCTGAAGCGCGGGCGAGGGAGGGGAACCATGGCCGGACCAGGCGGCCCGGGCTTCGCGGTCGACCCGCTGGAGCTGCAGAAGCACCGCGAAAACATCGAAGCGATCACCGACCGGATCGACAAGTGCAAGGAAGCCGCCCGCGCGACCGAGCACCCCGAAGCGTTCGGCCTGCTCGGCATCCCGCTCGCGGCGATCTGCGCGATCGCTCAGCAGGTGGCGGAGATCGCGATCGAATCCGCGTCGACGTCGTCATACGACCATGCGACCCGCATCCAGCTCTGGCAGCAGATGAAGGAAGCCGACGAAGCGGAGTTCAAGGACCTGTTCAAGGTGGAGGACTGAGCCGTGGCCGACAACCCGTTGATCAAAACGGACGCCGCGGACGACCGCAGCGCGCTCGAAGGCGCCGGCCTCTTCCAGGACTTCTGGGACGCGGGCACCGCCGTCGCCGACGGCAACTGGACCGAGGGCCTCGTGAACGCCGCGTTCGGCGCCGGCGGCCTCGCGGAACTCGTCGCGGACCCGATCGGAACGCTCGCCTCGGCCGCCGTCGGCTGGGCGATGGAGTTCTTCCCGTGGCTGCGGGAACCGCTCGACTGGCTGACCGGTGACCAGGTCGCCCTGGAGAACATGGTGGGGACCTGGGAGAACGTCGGCAAGGAACTGGAGAAGATCAGCACCGATCTCCAGGACACCGTCAAGAAGGACAGCGCGGCTTGGGAAGGCGCTTCAGCGGATGCCTATCGCGCCTTCGCCGAAGACCGCGCGGCGACGTACGCGGGCGTCGCGACCGGGGCCAACGCAATTTCGAAACTGGTCGACATCTGCAAGACGATCTTGAGCGTCGTGCGCTCGATCGTGCGTGACCTGATCTCGGAATGCGTCGGCAAGCTGATCAGCATCGCTTGTCGCTACCCGGGTCCCGCCCTGCCGGCGGGCATGGCCACTGAAGGCACGGCGGAAGCCGTCAAGACCGGCAGCAAGTGCATGGAGTGGATCAAGAAGCTGCTGAAGGCCTTCAAGAAGGCGCAGGAGCTGTTCCACCGCATCAGCGACATCTTCCGGCGGGTCAAAGGCGTCCTGAAGCGCGGCGCGGAAAACCTGCCGGGTCCGCTGAAGAAGGTCGGCGGCCTGATCAAGAACGAACCGCGTGACACCCGGACGTTCCTGGACAAGGTTCGCGAGGAACGCCCTGATCGGAAGAAGTGGAAGGACATCGTCTCGTCGGACAAGTCGATCGGCGAGAACCTCAAGGACGTCGGGAAGGAGTTCGGGAACGACGCCCGGAAGGAGTTCGGCGAGAAGTTCGGGGAGAACTTCCGCAAGGACCTCTGGGACGACGCCAAGGAGGAGTGGGGCAAGGAGTCGCGGAAGAAGAAGGCCGAGGGGATCGACGACTGGAGGAGCGGCGAAGACGACGAGTCGACGGAAAAGCAGACGACCGCCCAGCCGCCGGTGTTCGAACAGCCTGGCTCTCAACGCATCTCCGGCTCGATCGAGTGACCGAGCCGGACAACGGCCGCGTCGTCGTCTCGCGGACTGAGGGCCGGTACTGGATCCTCGCGGCGGTACTGCTCCTCATCTCCGGCGGATTCGTCTGGATGGCGCTGGCTTCGACGCAGCGGGGCCCGGACGTCATGGGCTGGGTTTTCGGCGGCGCCTTCGGGCTGCTCGGGCTGAACCTGGTCCGGCGTTCGGTGCGCAAGCCGGTTCGGGATGAGCTGATCGTCGATGCGACCGGCGTTTCGCGGGTGATCGGCGGCGTCGTCTGGGCCCTGCGGTGGGACGAACTCGCCGCCGCGTCGGTCGTCGAGAGCGGGCAGAAGCACGAGCGTTTTCAGGTCGTGCTCAGCCCGGCTCGGGCCGATTTCGAGAGTCACCACCGGGGCTTGGTCCGCATCGGCGGCGGTGACTTCCTGGTGGCCGGGATCGGGCTGTACGAGCGAGAAGTTCCGCGAGTGCGCGAGGCGCTGGCGAAGCACGTCGGCGTCCGGGTAGAACGGGTCGCTCCGGTCCTCGCGCCACCACCGGTCGCGGCCGCGGTGCCCGAGTGGATGCCGCCGCCGGTGCGGCCGTCCCAGGCGGTGGTCGAGATCCACGTGAACGGCTGGGATCGGGCAGCGCAGTGGTGGCTCCGGTTCTTCGTCCTCGCGATCGAACTGGGACTCGGTGCCGTGATCGAGTTCGGGCCACACAACGGGTTCCGCACCGCCTGCAAGGTGGTGTTCGCCGCGATCTTGGTCGGCGTGTCCTGGCGGGAAATCGCTTGGCAGCAGAACCGTTCGCGGAAGGTCCGGATCACATTGGAGCTGTCGGCCGCCGGCCTCCGCTGGAAGTCCTACTACCGGCAGATTGTGGTTTCCTGGCCGGAAATCGCCGAGCTGCGGACGCCGATGCGGCTCCTCGAGTTCCGCCCGGCGAGCGACGACTTCCCGCTCCGCCGCCCCGAGCTGGACGAACTCCGGCAGACCGACGGCTGGTACCGGCTGCCCACCGCGCTGAGCGCGACTGCGATGAAGGAGTTCGAAGCGCACATCCGCGAGGTGCTCCCTGGCGGCGTCGCTTGGGTGAGTTGAGTCGATCAAGATGACCGGCTTCGAATCGGTTCCCAGCGCTCGTCGGCCGGGGTGGGGAAAGTTCGTCCTCCAGGCGCTGGTCGTCCTCGTCGTGGTCCTCACGCTGTGGACCATCACGGCCCGCGGCATGGTCCAGTACGGACCGGATCGGCGACGCGGATGGGTTCGCCCGGGTGACGTCCTGCGAACGCGTCGGCCCGATCAGCCGGGGCGGCGTTGGCTTCTACTGGTTCTGCACCGCCGATGTCACTACCGAAGACGGCGACACCCGATCGGCGCGGTTCCAGCTGAACGAGCTCACGCCGGCGGACATCGGCAAGCCGGTGCCGGTCGAAGGCTCGCGGACGTTCCGGCGCGCCGCCGAAAAACCAGTCGTGTGGTGGTCCGTCGCGCCGGGGATCGCCTTCTTTCTCGGGCTCGGCGCCTGGGCCGAACTGCACCGGCGGAAGCGGCTGCGGCATCGCACCGAGCCGTGGCAGGCGACCGTTCGGCTCACGGCGGCGACTTGCGTGCTCGCCGCCGGCGCCGGGCCGGGTGGCGGGCGGGGAAGCCGGAAGATAGCGCCCACCGAGTGGTCGGGGCCGAAGTACTGGCGGCTCGCCGGTTCGCTCATGGTTCCCGGTGCGGTTTTCGCCATCGTCGGAGCGCTGGCCGAATCCGCTGACGCGCGGGAAATCCTGACCACCCTTGGACTGATGTGCCTCGCGGCTCCGATCTGGCTGGTGGCCTTCACCCCGCGGTGGTACCGCACGAGTGACTACGCGACGGCGGTGACGATCTCGGCCGACGGATTCGGCTGGTACCGCCGCGGCCAGACCACGTTCATGCTCGACTGGACCGAGATCGCGGAGATCAGGCTGACCACGATCGACCACGACGGCCTCGTGCTCCGCGTGATCGACCTGTTTCTCACGGACGCGGCTCCTGGACGGCGCGGTGAACTGCGCGGCCTCTGGCAGCTCGGGGCCGAGCTGGGAACGCATCGGCTGCCCGGCGAGAAGGGCGCGTACCGGTTGCCGGAGGCGTTCAGCGATGCCGCTGCCCGTCAGGTGCGAGAAGCGATGGCGGTCCACCAGCCGAACCGGTTCCGCGTGTTCACCGCCGAACTGGACGAGGCGACGGTGACCGCATGACCGACCGTCCGCGCGTTTCACCGGCGGCTGTACGTCGCTCTCCACGTCATTTCGCCGGATGGCGAGGAACGGACGGTGGTTCCGAAGCTGTCGCCGGGCGCCGCCGCGGCCCTCGTTCGCGAGGTGGGGGCGCCGCCGACGCCGATCACTCGGGGGGCTACGTGATCGGCGCCGGCGACCTGATGCCCTCTCCGGCTCTCGCCGGCTGGGGCACCGTCACCACGTCTCGCGTGATGACGCACCTGGAGAGCGGGACCGGTCCGGGAAGTGACGGCCGGGGGACGGACATCCCCCGATCGAGTGACGGGTATCCGCTGCTCGCATGATTGTCGCACTCAACGCCGGATAAGTTACAAAAACCTTCACTTTCCTCTTGCGCACCCTTCCCGACCTGGTCGGACGGCTTTCGTGGGACAGTGCGGTATGAACTCGGACGTACTCGTTGTGGGATCCGCCAACGCCGACCTCGTCGTCGCCGTGGACCGGCGGCCGGCGGGTGGCGAAACCGTACTGGGTGGGGACACCGTCCTCTCGCCGGGTGGCAAGGGAGCCAACACGGCGGTCGCGGCCGGGCGGCTCGGGGCGGACGTCGCGCTCCTCGGGGCCGTCGGGGACGATCCCTACGGGCGGCTGCTGCTCGACTCGCTGCGTGCCGCCGGCGTCGACACCGGGCTCGTCCGGACGAGCGATCGGCCGACCGGCATCGCCTACATCACCGTCACTCCCGACGGCGAGAACGCCATCCTCGTCTCGCCCGGCGCCAACTCGAGCCTGGAGCCCGCTGACGTCGACGCCGTCTTCGACGGGGTCGAGATCATGGTCGCGTCGCTTGAAGTACCGCTGCCGACCGTCGAACACGCCGTCGCGCGGGCCGCCGAAAAGGGCGTCAAAGTCCTGCTGAACCTGTCGCCGGCGGCCGAGCTCTCCCCCGAGACGCTCGCCAAGCTCGACGTCCTGCTGGTCAACGAGCACGAAGCCGCCTGGCTGACCGGGCCCGGCGCCGACTTCCGGAAGCTCCTCGGGCTCGGGCCGCGGGCCGCCGTCGTCACGCTCGGGGCGGCCGGTGCCGTCGTGGTGGAAAAGGACGCCACGACCGAGTTGAAATCGCCGGCGGTCGAGGCCGTCGACACCACCGGCGCCGGGGACGCCTTCGCGGGCGCGCTCGCCGCGTCGCTCGCCGACGGCGCGGACCTCGTCGACGCGGCGAAGCGCGCGGTGCGCGTCGCGGCCTTCAGCGTCACGCGGGCCGGCGCGCAGCCGTCCTACCCGACCGCCGCCGACCTGGGGGAATGATCGTCCGACGGCTTGTGTTGCCCATCACATGGGCGATTCGTTCGGTTCGGCCTGGTGGCGCGGCTACGCCGCACAGCTGAGGGCGATCGCGGACGCACGCCGCCCCGACCGGCTCGCGATCATGCCGCTCGACGAAACGCTCAAGGCGCTCGGCAAGCAGACCGAGGTCGACGAAGGCGTGTACGACGTCCCGCTGGAGGGCATCGTCGGCACGGTCGCCCGCGCCGGCGACTTCGACCGCGAGTTCCGGCCGCGCAACCGCGCCCTGCGCGACCGCTGGGACCGGCTGACGCGGACGACCGCCGACCTCCCGCCGGTGCGGCTCGTGCGCCTCTCCGACATGTTCTTCGTCGACGACGGCCACCACCGCGTCGCCATCGCCCGGGCCCGCGGCGCCACGACGATCCGCGCGCGGGTCCGCTGGATCAGCACGGTCGCCTGCGCGCTGCGCTGCCTGACGCTCGCCGACCTGCCGTCGAAGACCGCCGAGCGGATGTTCCTCGAGCGCGTCCCGCTCCCCGACGACGTCCGGCTCGGGCTCTGGCTCGACGACCCGGCCGACTGGTTCCGGCTCGCCGACTCGGCCGAGGCCTGGGGTTTCCGCCGTATGCTGGCCGGACGGCCGGTGCGCAGCCGCGGCGAACTGGCCGAAGCCTGGTGGCACGAGGAGGTCCGGCCGGTGCTCGAACAGGTGCGTCAGCGAGGCTTGTGCCTGCCGCCACGAGATATCCAGACGTATCTGAGCTATGGTCTAGACCATGTCTGACTCTCTGTCCGGGGTCGCCGTCAGCCCCGGCCGTGCCAGTGGTCCCGTCGTCCGCGTCGCGGAGCCGCTCGGTGAGCCCGCCGCCACCCCGGCCCCGGCCGATCCCGCCGCCGAAGCCGCCCGGATCACGCCCGCCGCCGCGGTCGTCGCGGGGCGGCTCGAGAAGCAGGCCGAGACGGCCACCGGCGAGGCCGCGACGATCCTCATCACCACCGCCGCGATGGCGGCCGACCCGGCGCTCGCGGCCCAGGCCGAAACGCTGGTCAAGACGCAGGGGCTGCCCGCCGCGCGTGCCGTCTACCAGGCCGCGGAAGGCTTCGCCGAAGCGCTGGCCGCCGCGGGCGGGTACATGGCCGAGCGCGTCCGCGACGTGCGCGACGTGCGCGACCGGCTGATCGCCGAGCTGCTCGGCATCGCGCCGCCGGGGGTGCCCGAGCTGGCGTCGCCGAGCGTGCTGGTCGCGCGCGACCTCGCCCCGGCCGACACCGCGGGCCTCGACCCGGCCAAGGTGCTCGCCCTGGTCACCGAAGAGGGCGGCCCGACGAGCCACACCGCGATCCTCGCGCGGGCGCTGGGCATCCCGGCCGTCGTCGCGGTGCGCGGCCTGCTGGCCCTGGACGCGCAAGCGCTTGCGGTCGACGGTGACGCGGGCACGGTCGAGGTCGCCGACCCGTCCGCGCCGGTCGTCACGGCGACGGTCGCGCAGCTCGCCGACTGGAACGGCACCGGCGCGACGGCCGACGGCCACCGCGTGAAGGTCTACGGCAACGTCGGTTCCCCGGCTGACGCGCAGGCCGCGGCCGACGCGGGCGCCGAGGGCGTCGGCCTCTTCCGCACCGAGTTCTGCTACCTGGACGCCTCGGACGAGCCGTCGGTCGCCGAGCAGCGCGCCGCGTACACGGCGGTGCTCTCGCCGTTCCGCGGCAAGCCGGTGATCGTGCGGACGCTGGACGCGGGCGCCGACAAGCCGCTGGCGTTCCTCTCGCCGGAAGCCGAGCCGAACCCGGCGCTCGGCGTCCGCGGGCTGCGCGTGGCGTTCGACCGCCCCGAGGTGCTGGACCGGCAGCTCGTGGCGATCGCCGGCGCGGCCGAGGACTCGGGTGCCGAGGTCTCGGTGATGGCCCCGATGGTCGCGACGGTCGAGGAAGCCGCCTGGTTCGCCGAGCGCGTCCGCGCGGCGGGCGTCGCCCGGGCCGGCGTGATGATCGAGATCCCGGCGGCGGCGCTGAGCGCCCGCGAGATCCTCGACGTCGTCGACTTCGTCTCGGTCGGCACGAACGACCTGGCGCAGTACACGTTCGCGGCGGACCGCCAGCTGGGCGCGGTCGCGAAGCTCAACGACCCGTGGCAGCCGGGGCTGCTGCGCCTGCTGAAGCTGATCGGCGACGCGGCCAAGGCCACGGGCAAGCCGGCGGGCGTGTGCGGCGAAGCGGCGGCGGACCCGCGGCTCGCGCTGGTCCTGGCGGGTCTGGGCCTGACGAGCCTGTCGATGAACGCGCCGGCGGTCCGTGCGGTGGGCGCCAGCTTGGCGTCGGCGACCCTTGCGGAATGCGAGGCGCTGGCGGAAGCGGCACTGGCGACCTCGGACCCGGCGGCGGCGCGCGCGGCGGCTCGCCCCTGACCAAGGCGGCCTCCCGACAGCTGCACCGACGACTGCGCGACCGGCGGATTTCGACTCGACCCGCCACTGTCCCGGGGGGCGCCCCCCCACTTTCAGTCTATCGATCGTGACCGACAGTGCCGGACTGTGCGAACCTGGATGCGCCGAGTTGTCCCCAATGCACGAGGGGTGTGGACAACCTGACACAACCGTCGTGAAGGCCGCCTCGACCGCGAGGTGGCCTTCACGGCTTTCCAGCCGAAAACCAAGAGCTGTCGATTTCGGCCGCGCCCGCTCGACGAAGTGGTGAGAGCACCACCGAGCCGAGAGGACGCAGCCATGACCATCACCGCCGAAGCGCCGGGAGCCCCGAGCGGAGCGCCGGCCGAGACGGCGAAGGCCGGGCGCCGGGAGTGGATCGGGCTGGCCGTGCTGGCCCTGCCCACCCTGCTCGTCTCGCTCGACGTCTTCGTACTCGTCCTCGCACTGCCGAAGATCGCCGCCGGGCTGCACGCCGATGGCACCCAGCAGCTGTGGATCATGGACACCTACGGCTTCATGGTCGCCGGGTTCATGGTCACCATGGGGACCCTCGGTGACCGGATCGGGCGGCGGAAGCTGCTGCTCATCGGGGCCGCCGCCTTCGGGCTCGCCTCCATCGGCGCCGCCTTCGCCACCAGCGCGGGGATGCTCATCGCCGCGCGGGCCGTGCTCGGGATTTCCGGTGCCACCCTCGCGCCCTCGACGCTTTCCCTGATCGGGACGCTTTTCAAGAACCCGCAGCAGCGGGCGCAGGCGATCGGGATCTGGGCCGGCTGCTTCACCGTCGGCGCCATCATCGGGCCGATGGTCGGCGGCCTGCTGCTCGAACACTTCTGGTGGGGCTCGGTCTTCCTGCTCGGCGTCCCCGCCATGGTCCTGCTCCTGATCATCGGCCCGAAGCTGCTGCCGGAGTACCGCGACGAGCAGGCCGGCCGGCTCGACCTCCCCAGCGTCTTCCTCTCGCTCGCCGCCATCCTGCCCGCCGTCTACGGCGTCAAGGAGCTCGCCCGCGACGGCTTCCACCCGGTCCCCGCGGCCTCCCTGATCATCGGCCTGGCCGTCGGATACGTCTTCTACAAGCGGCAACGCGCCCTGAAGGACCCGCTCGTCGACTTCAGCCTCTTCGCCGCGAAGGCCTTCCGCACCACGCTCGGCGGGATGCTCCTGTTCAGCATGCTCGGCGGCACCACGATGCTGTCCACCGCGCAGTTCCTGCAGGTCGCGCAGCACCTCTCGCCGGTCGGGGCCGCGCTCGGGCTGCTGCCCGGGATGGCTTCCTCGACCGTCAGCTTCCTCGCCGCGCCGCACCTCGCGCGCCGGGTAAAGACGAACGTCCTCATCGCCGGCGGGGTCGCCCTCGCCGCCGCCGGGATGGCGATCCTCGCGTTCGCCGACCCCGCGGCCGGGCCGGCGTGGCCCGCGCTCGGGTTCGCCGTGACGTCGCTGGGCGTCGGGCCGATGGTCGCGCTCGGGACCGATCTCGTCGTCGGCTCGGTTCCGGAGCGCAAGGCCGGCGCCGCCGCTTCGCTGGCCCAGACCGTCAACGAGTTCGGCTACGCCCTCGGCATCGCGACCGTCGGGACGCTGGGCAACGCCGTCGTCCACGCGCACGGGTTCGCCGCCGGCCTGCACGTCGTCGCCGGGCTCGCCGCCGTCGCGTTCGCCGTCCTCGTCGGCTTCGTCGCGAAGAACCTCCGGGTCGCGTAAGCGAAGGCCTCCCCACCCGATGCCTGGGTGGGGAGGCCTTCTTGACGCCGGGGGCAGAGGGGCCCCGGCTAGCCGAACAACCCGCGCCGCGGGTGCCGGATGACCAGCGAGCCGCCGTGGACCCGGCCGCTCAGCACGAACCGCGGGTTCCCCATGTGCCCGTTGCTGCGCGTCTTGTCCTCCAGCGAACCGAACTTGACGTCGGTGATCGAGTTGACGTCGACCGCCGCGTGCTCCGGGATGATGACCTCGACCGAACCCCACTTGGCGTCCAGCTCGATGTGCACCACCGGCGACTGGACCTGGGCCTCGGTGAAGTCGAGCTTCGTCGAGCCGTACTTGTTCCGCACGACCATCTCCGGCGGCACCACCCACGGCCCGCTGCGGACCAGCGACGAGTACTTCGCGTTCAGCTCGAACCGCCGGCCGGGCGAGAAGCCCGGCGCCGGCGCAGGCGCCGCGTACGACGGCGCGGCGGCCATCGCGGCCGCCGGGTGGTAGAGCCCGGCGAGGTCGGCCAGCACGGCGTTCAGCTCGCCGCGGGTCCGCGACGCCAGCGCGCGGTCGGTGCGCTCGGTGAACTCGTCCAGGTCGATCATCCCGCGGCCGATCGCCTTCTGCAGGACCCCGACGACGTGCTCGCGCTCGTCGTCGGACACCCGGAGATCGCGCTCGCTCAACGGCTTGGTTTCGGTCACCGGTTCCGCCGCCGCGGTCTCTTCCTCGCCCATGCCCATGATGGTAGAACCGGATTTCACCAGGGAGATCGGGGGAAAACCCTGAACGGACCCGTATTCCGCGCCGCTGCCGCCGTCGCGGCCGCTGTCCTGCTGTCCGCGTGCACGAACAAACTCCCGCCGCCGCCGCCGCCGGCGCCGCCGGGTCCGCTGGCGGAACTCTCCGGTGTCCAGGCGACCGGCGGCATCGGCGTCACCGCGCTGCTGCCGACCGTCGCACCCACCCTGTTCGACGCCGACCGCGGCCCGGCGGCCACCCTGCCCGGCTACCCCGGCGGTGACGTCCGGTTCGACGTCGTGCGGGTCGGGAAACACCTCGTCCTGACGGTCCGCCCGCAGTACCCGAAAGGCGTCGAACCCTTCGAGATCCTCGAGTACACCGGGCCGGCGAGCCCGCCGCGCTCCCTCGGCCGCGCCCGGTCGGCGGGTCCGGACGCCGACGGCGAGGGCGTCTGGCTGATCCGGCAGGACGCGCCGGACGACTGCCGCCTCCAGCACGTCTCGTTCACGAACGGCGAGCTCGGCCGCGGCCGGCCCGCCAGCTGCCGCACCGGGGTGCGGGCCGAGACCCGGCACGGCCTGCTGATCACCATCAACGCCGGCGCCGCCGAATCGACCGACGCCCTGATCGAACCGGCGACCGGCCGCACGGTCCGGCAGGCGCCGCGCATCCTCGGCGCCGCCGGCGACTGGCTGCTGCTCGACGGCCTGACCGACCTGACCCTGGTCGACCTGCGGGAGAACAGCAGCAAGAAGCTCAACCGGCCCTCGATCGGCCCGGCACCCACCGTGGTGCCCTCGCGTGAAGGAGCCATCTGGGCGGTCGACTTCGCCAACCACGCCTACCGCGCCACCAGCACGCAGACGCGGGACATCTGGCTGCTCCGCCCGGACGGGCCCACCTGGGACCACGCTCCCGGCATGCCGTTCGTCACCGAGCACCTCCAACGCGGCTTCGACTGGTCGGACGCCGGTGACCTCGTGCTCGCCGACGACGTCCTGGCCGCCTGGCACCCCGGCGAACCGCAGTGGCGGCTGGGTCAGGCCAAGCTGCCGAGGGACACTTGGTCGGGCCTGGCGGTGCTGCCCTGACTATTCCTCGTCGAGGCCGTGCTCGATCGCGTACCGGGCCAGCTCGACGCGGTTGTGCAGCTGCAGCTTCCGCAGCGTCGACTGCACGTGGTTCTCCACCGTCCGGTGCGACAGCACGAGCCGCTCGGCGATCTGCCGCGCGGTCAGCCCCTTCGCGACCAGGCGCAGGACGTCGGTCTCGCGCTCGGTCAGCCGTGGCGGCTCGGCGCCTTCCGCCGGCGCGTCGGCCATCCGGCGGTACTCGCCGAGCACCAGCCCGGCCAAGCCCGCGGTGAACACCGGGTCGCCGGCCGCGGTCCGGTGCACGGCGTCCACCAGCTCCGCCGCGGACGCCGACTTCACCAGGTAGCCGGACGCGCCGGCCTTCACCGCCTCGAGGACGTCCTTGTGCTCGCCGCTCGCCGACAGCACCAGCACCTTCGTCGACGGCAGCGCCGACGTGATCTCGCGGGTCGCGTCCACCCCGGACGTGCTGCCCAGGTTCAGGTCCATCAGCACGACGTCCGGCTGGACGGTCCGCGCGATGCGCAGCGCCGCGTCGGCGTCCGGCGCCGTCGCGCGGACGTCGAAGCCGTGCTCGGTCAGGTCGCGGGCGACCCCGTCGCGCCAGATCGGGTGGTCGTCGACCACCATCACGGAGATCCGCGGCTCGTCGCTCATCTCGCACCCCTCGTGCTCGGCACCCTGACCTCCCACTCCGTGCCCCGGCCGGGCCCGGTGTCGAGGGTCGCGCTCCCGCCGAGGTCGCGGACCCTCCCCCGGATGGATTCCACCACGCCGAGGTGCCCGTCCGCGGCCGCTCGCTCGAGAACGCCGTCCGGAATGCCCGGTCCGTCGTCGCGGACGCTGACCACGACCTCGCCGCCGAGGTCCTCCAGCAGCACCCACGCCCGCGCCTCGGGGCCCGCGTGCTTCTCGACGTTCGAGAGCGCTTCGCGGGTGATGGCCACCAGTTCGTCGGTGACGTGGGCCGGCAGCTCGACGTCGTCCGCCGGGGTCGAGACCTGCACCGACGACGTCGCGAGCAGCTGCAGCGCGGCACGCAGGCTCGCCGTGCCGCGGTCGTTCGGCGTCAGCGGTTCGGTCGTCACGAGCGACCGCAGCGCGATCTCCTGCTCGCCGGCGAGCCTCGCCAGTTCGGCCGCTTCGCCGCCGACTTCGTTGCCGCGCTTGCGGACGCGGGCCAGCACCTGCAGCACGCTGTCGTGGATCGACCGCGCCAGCCGTTCCCGCTCGGCCGTCGCCGCTTCCTTCCGCAGCGCCTGCTCGAGCCGCGCCGCGGACCGGCGGCCCATCGTCGCGGCCATGCCGACCAGCAGCCCGGCCGCGGCGAGCAGGACGCCGTCGCGGGCGACGTCGAGGTCGAACTTCTCCCGCGCCAGCCCGGTCGCCACGCCGACGACCAGCCCGGCCAGCACCCCGCCGCCCGCGCCGAAGCGCGCGCCCGCCGCGACCGGCGGCACGGCCGCCCACACCGTCGTGATCAGCGGGACGTTCAGCGCGAACTGCGCGTCGCTGAGCACCCACGGCGAAGTCAGCAGCAACGCGGTCGTCAGCACCAGGTCGAAGACGACCAGCGCCGGCGGCCGCGTCCGCTCGCGCAGGTAGAGGAAGCTGCTGAGCACCGACCAGACGGCCATCACGCCGAGGATCGTCCAGGCCAGCCACTCGCGCTGGTAGTGCCCGCTCTGGACGATCACGGTGCCGCAGGCGAACGCCCAGGTGAGCACGCGGAACGCGAGCACGCCACGCCACATCGGCGTGATCGGGTCGGGCGTCCGCGTGGTGGTCATTCGTCTTCGTCGCCGCGCGTCGGCACTTCCGCCTTGGGGCTGCCCGGCTCGGCGTCGTTCGGCTGCGCGGCCTGGTCCTTCAGGACGTCCACCTCGGCCGGGTCCGGGTTGGTCTCGTGCAGCAGCGACCGGACGCCGGCGTTGAGCACCGCCAGCAGCGGCACGGCCAGCAGCGCGCCGGCGATCCCGCCCGCGACCAGGCCGGCGGTGATGGCGAGCACCACGGCCAGCGGGTGCAGCTTCACCGCGCGTCCGAGCAGCAGCGGCTGCAGGATATGACTCTCCAGCTGCATCACGCCGATCACGATGGCCAGCACGATCACCGCGCCGATGAACCCGTTCGTCACCAGCGCGATCAGCACCGCGACACCGCCGGTGATGACCGCGCCGATGATCGGGATGAACGCGCCGATGAACACCAGCGTCGCCAGCGGGATCACCAGCGGCACGCCCATGATCCACAGCCCGACGCCGATGCCGACCGCGTCGACCACGGCCACCGCGGCCGTCGCCCGCACGTAGCTGACCAGCGACGCGAACCCGCGGCGCCCGGCGACGTCGACGCGGTTGCGGACCCGGCGGGGCACGGCGCGGACGAGGAACGTCCAGATGCCGTCGCCGCCGCTGAGGAAGAAGATCGTGATGAACAGCGTCAGCAGGAAGCCGGTGAGGATCTCGCCGACGGTGCTCGCCGTCGTCAGCGCGGTCGTCGTGATGGACGCCTGGTTGTTCTGGATGAAGCCGATCGCCTGGTTGATGAAGTCCTGGATCTGCTCCTGGCGCAGGTGCGGTGGGCCGTTGAGCAGCCACTCCTTGATCTGGTTGAGGCTGTCGTTGAGCTGCTGCTGCAGCTGCGGCAGGCCGGAGGAGAACTGCGTGATGACGAACGTCAGCAGCCCGCCCAGCACCGCCAGCCCGGCGACCAGCACGATCGCCGTCGCCAGCCCGCGCGGGAACTTCACCGCCACCAGCTTCTGCACCGCGGGCGCGAGCAGCGCCGACAGCAGCAGGGCGATCGACAGCGGGATGATGACGACGGACAGGTAGCCGATCACCCAGACCACCGCGTACAGCGCGGCGATCACGACGATGAACCGCCACGCCAGCGCCGCGCTGATGCGCAGGCCCCGGGGGATCAGCCCGGTGATGTCCTCGTGCTCCGGCAGGAACGGGTCTTCGCGTCGCGCGTGGCTCACCGGATCACCGTACTGGCAACACCGCCCGATTCGGCCGCTTTCCGCGGGCCGAGTCCGACACGCTCGGCTGCCAGGGGGGATCACCCGGTGTCAGGCCCGGTTGCACGCTGTGTTCTTCACACGATGGGGGCATCAAGTCGTGTCGAGGGTGCGAGCCGCGTCGCGGATTTGGTTAGGTCGCTTCCGCAACGGCAATCGCCGAACGATCACCCGGTTTCGAAGGAGACGCACCAAGTGGTGGACCACGCGACGAACGAGGGGCAGGGCGCCAAGCGCGCCGGCCGGCTCGTGTCGCGTGCGCTGCTCGTGCTCGGTGGCGCCGTGGCCGGCACCGCCGCCGCGTGGCTCGTCTCCGGTGCGACCGCCTCCGCGGACACCGTCGAGGTCGGCACCGCCTCCGTCACCCCGTTCACCGACGCCACGGCCGGCAGCCTCGGCGACGTCAACCACGGCACGGCGAAGCTCGCGGGTGACACCGCCGGCGGCCTCGCCGAAGCGGCGAACTGCCACCAGGACGCGACGACGTGGAGCGAGCCGCAGCGCTCCTGCCACACCGACGCCCGCACCCTCCAGCACGAGGTCTCCGAGCGCGTCAGCGACTCGGTGTCCGACCTCGCCGACGACGCGGTGCTGAGCCCGGTGGAGCGCACCCTCGGCGCGGCCGAGCACATCGCCCGCCAGCCGGAGGACACCCGCCAGGTCCTCGAGGAGACCGTCGCCCCGGCGCCGGCGCAGGACTTCGGCCACCGCGTGTGGCAGCTGCTCGACCCGGCCGGCCGCGACGTCCTGCTCCCCGAGCTCCCGGGCCTCGCCCCGGTCGAGCCGCAGCCGGTGACCTCCGGCGCCGGTCAGGTGGCCCAGCCGGCCGCCGTCACGACCGTCGAACTTCCCGAATCCGTGCGTGCCGCCCTCGCGTTGGCGAAGGCCGCCGCGCACCACGACGGCACCGGTGCCGTGGGCTCGTCCCGCGACGGGCACCGTGACCTGCCGTCCCCGCTGACCCCGGCGCAGCTTCCGGTCGCGCCGTCCGTCCCCACCGCCCCGGGTGGCAGCTCTGCCCCCGGTGGTCACCTCGACGGCCCCAACTTCGGCGTCCCGTTCTGGACGACCGAAGCCGTCGAGTCCGCCGTCGCGGCGATGAGCCGCGCCGGCCTGCGCACCACGATGCGCACCCCGGGCGAGCAGCCCGGTGTCACTCCTGACTGAACACCTCCCTTCACGGGTCGCTGACGCGCCCAAGTCCGTCTTCTGACGACGGCTCCTGCGTCCGCGGATTTCCCGTGACACGGCGGTGCGCCTTTGCGCGCCCGCAGCTGGTCCTTCCCCCTCTGGTGCGGCTCGGACGCCATCCCCTTTTCGACGAGCGCACCTCCACAAGCCCGCAAGGGAACCCGAAATAAAGGAGAAAAACCCCATGCAGACGTGGGCAAAGCGCGGACTCCAGACCGCACTTGTCACGGGTGGGTTGCTGATGCTGGGCACCGGCATCGCCTCGGCTGACGAGAACGTCAACCCCGACACCCCTGCCTCGCCGCTCGACCTGAACGTCACGGTTCCGATCCAGGAAGCCAACAACGCGGTCGGCACCCCCTTCGGCCAGCTGGACCTGCCCGCCGGGCAGACGGAGCTGAGCGCCAAGCCGGTCACCCAGGCGGCGAACCAGGCTGCCCAGCAGCTCGACGAAGCCAGCCCGATCAGCCAGAGCACCCTCGGCGGTGCCACGAAGGCCGACGGCGCGGGCGCGTTCACCCCGAGCCACAACAACCTCAAGGGCAACAAGGTCACGGGCGACGTCGTCGTCCCGATCCAGATCGTGGACAACGCGGTCGGCGTGCTCGGCGACGCGACCGTCCAGGGTGGCAACCACACCCAGACCTGGGACCACAACCAGGACATCGCGACGACCGGCAAGGACTCGAGCCTCGCGGGCAACGCGGTCGCCCTCGACTGGGCGCTCCCCGTCCAGATCGCCGGGAACGGCGGCGGCGTCGCCGGCGGCACCGGCCGCGTGACCGGTGGCTCGGCCAGCCAGAGCGCGACCGAGACCGGCGACGTCGACACGAACGGCGACGGCTCGTCCCTCTCCGGCAACATCGTGGCCGGCCAGTTCGCCACCCCGGTGCAGGTGACCGGCAACGCCGCCTCGTACCTGCTCGGCAACGGCCAGAGCCACGGCTACACGGCCGACACCGTCGCGACCTCCGGCGGCTCGCTGCTCAGCTCCGGCGACCAGGCCAGCGGCTCCGGCAACGTGGTCGGCGCGCCGATCGCCCTGCCGGTCAAGTTCAACTGCAACTCGGGCGCCGTGTGGGGCTCGCTGTCGAACTCCGACGGCTGCAACACCTCGGCCGACGCCACCGCCGGGGACACCCGCGAAGGCAGCCTGGGCATCCCGACCTACCTCGAGACGTCCGGCAACGACTCGTTCCTGTCCGGCAACGGCGGGGCGGCCTCGCTGTCCCCGATCGCGAACGTCGCGGGTGTCGCGGGCTCGTGGATCGGCAACGCCTCGGCGGGCATCCCCGACACCGGCAGTTCCTCCAGCACGGTCGACTCGGGTGGCTTCGTCAAGACCGCCGGCGACGACGCCAGCGGCTCGGGCAACGTCCTGAACCCGTCGGTCGCGCTGCCGGTCGAGGCCTTCGGCATCGGTGGCACCTACATCGGCCAGGCGAACGCGGCGCACGACAACACGACCGACGCCAACGCGGGCAACGGCAGCTACACCAAGGGCAACGGCTCCGTCCTCGGCGGCAACATCGTCAACACCCAGGCCGCGGGCGCGCCCGAGGTCTTCGGCATCGGCGGCAGCCACATCGGCAACGCCTCCGGCTCGGCGACCGAGGACAAGACGGTCACCGCCGGCGCGTACGACGGCACGCAGGGCAACGACTCGTCCGGCTCGGGCAACGTCGTCCAGGTGCCGGTCGGCCTGCCCGCCGAGGTCTTCGGCGTGGGCGGCTCGTTCATCGGCCAGGGCTCCGGCTCGGCCGACGAGACAAAGGTCGTCTCCGGCGGCGGCGGTGGCAGCACGCACGACGACAACGGCTTCCTGAGCTCGAACCTGGGCACCGTGCCGGCGTCGCTGCCGGTGCAGGTCGCCAACATCGGCGGCGCGTTCGTCGGCCAGGGCCACGGCACGGGCTCGACCGACACGACGTCCAACGCGGGCGGCGACGTCACGGCGAACGGCCCCGCCGGCGCCGGCGCCGGCAACATCATCGAGGCCCCGGTCTCGCTCCCGGTGCTGGCCGCCGGCAGCGGTGCCGCCCTCGCGGGCATCGGCACCGGTGAGAACGACAACATCACCGACTCCTCGGCGGGCGGCGACGCCCTCACCGACGGCCAGGACGGTGCGCTGGCCGGCAACATCGTGAAGGCCCCGGTCGCGGGTGTCGCGCAGGTCTTCAGCGACGGTGTCGCGGGTGCGGCCCTGGGTCACGGCCTGGGCACCAGCGACACCACGTCGGAGGCGGGCGGCGACGCCACCACCAACGGTGACGGTGGCGCCGTGGCCGGCAACATCGTCGGCGCGGACGCGCTGCCGGTCGCGCAGGTCTTCGGGGACGCCGTCAGCGCGGCGGGTGTCGCCAGCGGCACCGGGATCAACACGACGTCCGTGGAGAACGCGGGCGACGACACCACCTCGGGTGTCGAGGGCGCCATCTCCGGCAACATCCTCGACATCCCGGCGACGGCGATCGTGCAGCTGTTCGGCGACGCGGTGGCCGTGGGCGGCGTGGCGCACGCCATCGGCGACAACTCGCTGACCACGCAGAACGGTGGCGAGGCCATCACCGAAGGCGACGGGTCCAGCCTGTCGGGCTACAACTTCTACCACGCGTTCGCGCTGCCGGTGCAGATCTTCGGGGTGCCCCTCGAGCTGCTCGGGGTCGCGACCGCGGACGCGACGGACATGACGAGCATCGACGAGGCCGAGGACGCCATCGCGTTCCCGGTCGAGGGCTCCGAGCTGGCCGCCGACGAGCTGCCCTCGCTGGCCGCGCTGCGCAGTGGCCTGCCGACCGCGGGGCTGCCCACCCAGGGCCTGCCCTCGGTGGACGGGCTGACCGGCAAGCTGCCGACCGCGGGGCTGCCCACCCAGGGCCTGCCGTCGCTGGACGGGCTGACCGGCAAGCTGCCGATCGCCGGGCTGCCGACGCAGGGTCTCCCCTCGCTGGAAGGCCTCACCGGCAAGCTGCCCACCCAGGGCCTGCCCTCGGTGGACGGGCTGACCAGCAAGCTGCCGACCGCGGGGCTGCCCACCCAGGGCCTGCCCGCGCTGCCGGTCGCCGCGCCCCTCGGCACCGAGCGGGCCGACCTGCCGACCGGTGGCGGCAACCCGCTGGCCGGGCTGACCAAGCTGGCGCAGCTGCCGGCCGCGGGCGGCCTCGCCGGTGCCCCGGCGCTGCCGAAGGCGGGCCTGCCGACCCCCGCGGCGCTGCCCGTGGTGAACGGCCTGCCCGGCCACACCGAGCGTGCGGACCTGCCGACCGCCGGCCTGCCGGCCGTGCCGACCCTGCCGGTCGCCCTCCCGGTGACCCCGGCGCTGCCCGCGGCCCCGGCCCTGCCGGCCGCCCCGGCCCTGCCGGTGAACGCCAAGCTGCCGGTGCTGGACAGCGCCGCCCCGGCCGCGCAGGTCCCGGCGATGCCGGGCCTGGACTCCACCGGCTTCCTCGCGAAGCTGCTGGGCCTGGTGAAGCGCAAGTAGTCCGGTGACGCCGGGCGGGTCCGGCCAGGACCCGCCCGGCCCCCGAACCCCGGCAGGCGCTCCACCGCGCCGCGAGGTCTCCTCGCACGGAGCGCCTGACGATCGATGGAACGCTCCTTCCCTGGAGACGGCGAGCCCCAGGAACCGATCAGGTTCCTGGGGCTCGTTCGTGTTCGGGGGAAGGTCAGGAGAACTGCAGGGACCGCTTCGCCAGCCCGTGCCAGAAGCCGTCGATCACCGTGCGGCCGGACTTCTCCTCCGCGGTCGCGCCGAGGGAGACGAACAGCGGCGCGAAGTGCTCGATCCGCGGGTGCGCCAGCGCCGCGGCCGGCGCCTTGTGCCGGAAGTCGAGCAGCGCGTCGATGTCACCGCCGCGCACGACCTCGTCGCCCCAGTGGTCGAACTCGGCCGACCACGCGGGCGGCGTCCCGTCGGTGGCGCGGGCCATGCCGCTCAGGTTGTGGGTGAAGAAGCCGCTGCCGATGATCAGCACGCCTTCGTCGCGCAGTGGCGCGAGCTTGCGGCCGAGGTCGAACAGCTCCCGCGGGTCGAGCGAGGGCATCGACACCTGCAGCACCGGCACGTCGGCGTCCGGGTACATCTCGACCAGCGGCACGTAGGCGCCGTGGTCGAGGCCGCGCTCGGGCGCGTCGTGCACCGGAGTGTCTGTCGAGCGGAGCAGCTTCCGCACCTTCTCCGCCAGCTCCGGCGCGCCCGGCGCCGCGTACTTCACCTGGTAGTAGCGCTCGGGGAAGCCCCAGAAGTCGTACACGAGCGGCACGGTCGTGGTGGCCGCGATGGTCAGCGGGGCCTCCTCCCAGTGCGCCGACACGACCAGGATCGCGCGAGGCTTCGGCAGGTCGGCCGACCAGTCGGCGAGCTGGCGGGTCCACGTGGTGTCGTCGGCGAGCGGCGGCGCTCCGTGGCTGAGGTAGAGGACCGGGGTGCGGGTCATCGACGGCTCCAGTGCTTGAAAGTTCAACTACTAGGATACCCGACGCCGTCGTTGTCCGGGATATTCCTCTAGTGGCTTTCTAGGTTCGCCGCGCAGCGCTCCAGAGTGCGGATCGTCGTGCGGTAGTCGTCATCGCTGATGCCGTCGGTCACGGCGGTGCGGAACGCCTGGACGCGCGCTTCGACCCGGGCGTGGGCCTCGCGGCCGGCGTCGGTGAGCTCACCGTTTCCGGCGACCCAGCCCCGGGTCCGGAGGTCGGCCAGGTGGTCGCCGGTCGCACCGAACGGGGCCAGTGCCGCGCCGACCTCCTCCGGCGTGCGGGCGCCGAGGGCGATCGTGTTGAGTACCTGCCAGTGCCGGCGGCTCAGCGACTCCGCGTCGAGGGCCTGGGCCATGGAGGACTCGAGGAGCTCGTGGACGTGGCGCAGGTGCCACCCGAGGGGTTTCATGGGTATTCCGACAATGTCGATGAACAACTACATGTAAAAGTACATGCAGTTCGGAGGTGGAGCAACCATGACGGACGCGGTGGCCGAGGTCGAGCGCGCCATGATCGCGATCCGCCGCAGCCAGCAGCGGCGGGCGCTGAGCCGGATCGGCAAGGCCCGCGGCCAGGGCGCGCACGACCCGGTGCACGAACTGCTGGACGTCGTCGAAGAGCTCACCGAACGCGGCGAAGCCGGCACGGTGACCGCGTTGAGCGCGGCGATGGGCGTCGACCAGCCGCGCGCGAGCCGGTTGGTCGCGCGCGCGGTCGAGCAGGGGCTGCTCCGCCGCGAAGCCGATCAGCGCGACGGACGGCGCGCGGTGCTCGTGCCGACCGAGGCCGGCCAAGCGCACCTCGACGAACTGCACGCGTTCCGGCGCTCGGTGTTCGCCGAGGTCATGGCGGACTGGCCGGAGGAGGACCGCGAGAACTTCGGCCGGCTCCTCACGGCGTTCGTCCGCGGGTACAGCGCGCTCGGTTAGTCGTGGGAAAGGTCGACGAACCGGCTGTAGTGCAGCTGGTGCGCGACGGTGATCGTCGCCGTCGGGCCGGCACGGTGCTTCGCGATGATCAGGTCCGCTTCGCCCGCGCGCGGGTCGTCGCGCTCCCAGGCGTCCGGGCGGTTGACCAGGATGACGAGGTCGGCGTCCTGCTCCAGTGAGCCGGACTCACGCAGGTCGGACAGCATCGGGCGCTTGTCCGTGCGCTGCTCGGGACCACGGTTCAGCTGGCTGATCGCGATCACCGGAACCTCGATCTCCTTCGCCAGCAGCTTCATCTGCCGCGAGAACTCCGAGACCTCCTGCTGCCGCGACTCGACGCGCTTGCCGGACGTCATCAGCTGGAGGTAGTCGAGGACGACGAGCTTCAGGTCGTTGCGCTGCTTCAGCCGCCGGGCCTTCGCGCGGATCTCCATCATCGTCATGTTCGGCGAGTCGTCGACGAACAGCGGCGCCTCGGACACCTCGCTCATCCGGCGGGCCAGCCGCGTCCAGTCGTCGTCGGACATCTTGCCGCCGCGCATGTCGGCGAGGCGGATCTTGGCTTCGGCCGAGAGCATGCGCATGACGATCTCGGTCCGGCTCATTTCCAGCGAGAAGATGACGCTGGTCAGGCCGTGCCGGATCGACGCCGACCGCGCGAAGTCGAGGCCCAGTGTCGACTTGCCGACACCGGGACGGGCCGCGACGATGATCATCTGACCCGGGTGCAGCCCGTTGGTCAGCTCGTCGAAGTCGGTGAAGCCGGTCGGGATGCCCTGGGACTGGCCGCCGCGCGAGGCGATGGCGTCGATCTCGTCCATCGTCGGCTGCAGCAGCTCTTCCAGCGCGACGTAGTCCTCGCTGGTCCGGCGCTCGGTGACGTCGTAGATCGCGGCCTGCGCGCGGTCGACGACCTCGTCGATGTTCGCGCCGTCGGCCGCGGCCGCGCCGTAGCCGTACTGCACGATCCGGGTGCCCGCCTCGACCAGCCGGCGCAGCACCGCCTTCTCGGCGACGATCTCCGCGTAGTAGCCCGCGTTCGCCGCCGTCGGCACCGTCGCGATCAGCGTGTGCAGGTACGGCGCGCCGCCGACGCGGCCCAGCTCCCCGCGCCGCTCCAGCTCCGCCGAGATGGTGATCGGGTCGGCGGGCTCGCCGCGGCCGTAGAGGTCGAGGATGCAGTCGTAGATCGCCTGGTGCGCGGGCCGGTAGAAGTCGTCGGGGCCGAGCGCCTCGATGACGTCGGCGACCGCGTCCTTGGACAGCAGCATGCCGCCGAGCACGGACTGCTCGGCCGCGATGTCCTGCGGCGGCTGGCGGTCGAACCCGCCACCGCCACCCCCCGGACCGGGGTCGCTCGGCCCCGGGTCGGACTCCGCGTACATCGGACTGCGGTCGTCGGTCAGCGCCACCGCCCCGGACACCTCCTCATCGTGTCGAACACCCGTTCGAGTATGCCGGATCTTCGCTCTCGAAGCACGCGGCTCGATCCGCGTCACCCGTCCCCGGGCCCCTCACCGATGATCGGGGACAACGTCCGCCAGTCGTCTTAGACACGCGGAGCGCCACCGTGAGTACAGGCCCGAGCGGGCACGCTAGATCCCCCGGAAGGCGGATGGCAATTCAGGATGGGGACCCTTCTGTGGACAACCTGGGGATGAATAGGGGTAACCAGTCACAGGTGGCGCGAGAGCTGTGGACAAGTTGGGGACAAGGTTGATCGGCTTCGGCGAATCCGCAGGTCAAACCCTGTGAACAAGGTGTGGAGAACTTCCTGGAAACTCGTCCGGCGTGTCGCGTGAAACCCGTTGTTCGGCGTGTCGTGGACCAGCCGGAGCCCATTGGGCCGCGCGCCCTGTGGATGAATATCACGGAGGGTAGAGCGGTAACCCGGAGGGCTGAACGGCCGATGGGTCAGGCCGCGGTGAGCCTGCCCTGTGCGCTGCGTAACCGGTCGGCGAGAACGCGCTGGTCGGCCGGGGTGAAGGCGATCCGGTTCTCCCCGCGCCCCGGAACCTCTTCGGTCAGCCATCGGCCTTCCGAGGTATCGATGTAGTTCACCGGGCGTTCGATCCGGCGCCAGGCGCCGGTGCGGCTGCGGGCCGCCACGTACAGGCTGCCACTCCCCATTCGGCGCAGCGCCAGGATCCGCCGGAGCTCTTGGACCTCCTGCGAGCCCTCGGCCGGGCGGTCGTTGCGGAGCACCGCGTACCCGCCGTCGTCACCGCGGGCGGTTCCCTCGAGCTGGCTCTTCGGCACCGCGAGCGGCGTGCCGCGGCCCGGTGCCAGCTTCGGGATCTGCCCGAGGAAGTCGTCGAGCAGCTCACCCGGCCGGGTCGACTCCAGCACCACGACGTCCAGCTCTTCGTGCTTGGCCAGCACGAACGCCTCCCCGCCGGCGCTGCCGGCCAGCAGCCGGTAGCTGACCGGCTTGCCCTGGAACCCGCCGTCGACCCAGGCGTAGTACTCCAGCTGCGGCCGCGCGATCGCTTCGACCGTCGCGACGAACCCGGGGTGCATGCCGCGCGGGCCGAACAGCCCGGCCTTGGCGAGCTCGGCGTTGACCCGCTCGTCCTCAGCGCGCTGGGCCTCGTCGCTGTACCAGGTCGGCGTCTCGGACAGCACCGTGTGCGGCTCGCCGCCGCGGCGCCTGATCAGGTTGACCAGGGTGCCGGTCGTGATCGTGACCTGCCTGTCCAGCACGCTTTCCCCCAGTAGGAATCCGAACCCGGTGCAGCTCGACGAGCCGGGCGCGCCCATCTTGGCACGCGCCCGGCCGTCCCGCGTGCGCTACTCGCCGATGACCGGCGGGGCCGTCAGCTCGTCGGTCCCGAAGATGTCGTTCGGGTCGTCGCCGAGCAGGTACTTCGACGTGCGTTCTTCGTCGCCGCCGCCCTGGCCCTTGGCGCCGTGGCCCATGCCGCCCATGCCACCCATCCCGGTGGCACCCCCGCGCCCGGCCGCCGCGCCGCCCGCGCCCATCGCGCCACCGGCTCCCATGCCGCCCCGGCCCGCGCCGGCCGCGCCCGCGCCACCCGGCAGGGCCGCGCCGCTCGAGCCGCCGGGCCCGAAGCCCGCGCCGCCGCCCGGGCCGAAGCCCGCCGTCGGGTCGCCGACCCCGCCCGACCCGCCGGGGCCGAACCCGCTGCCGCCGCCACCGGAGAAGCTCGGCGTGCCGCCGCCGGGCCCGAAGCCCGGCATCCCCGGCACGGCCGACGGCGAGAAGCCGGACGAGTGCGTGCCGTCGTTGAAGTTCGGCGGCGTGTAGTTGCCGCCACCGGGCAGCTTCGACGGGTCGTAGCTCCCGCTCGGGACCTTCGAGGGGTCGAAGCCCGGCACCTTGGACGGGTCGAAGTTCCCGCCGGGCACCTTCGACGGGTCGAAGCTGCCGCCGGGGGTGTTCGGCGGCTGGCCGTTGAACGACGGGACGCCGCCCGGACCGGGCATGTTCACGCCGCCGGGACCGGTGCCCGGAGCACCTCCGCGCTCGCCGTCCCCGGTGCCGGTCCCGTCGTCACCCGGCTTCTTCTTGCCGTCCTTGCCGTTGTCGACGTTGACGTTCTCCTGCTGCCCCTTCAGCGCGGAGTACGTCGGCATGTTCTGGCCGTTGTCGTTGCTCGCCTTGTAGTAGGTGTTGAAGGCGTCGACGTTGGCCTGGCCCTTGGCGTTGTAGTCGCGGATCGCCCGGTCGGTGTCGGTCGTCCACGGCGTCACCGCGTTGAGCAGGTTGTTCTTCGGCGGGTCCTTCGGGACCTCCTGCACCTGCGCGTGCACGGTGGTGAAGGCGTTGTTCTGCTCGCCGAGGTACTTGTCGGAGTCGGTGAGCTTGGTGCCCGAGTCCTCCATCCACACCCGCAGCGGGTGCGCGCCGGCGTTCTGCGCCGCTTCCGAACCACCGCCGGTCCAGGCCGCGTCCATCTCCTTGGCCAGGGCGTCGATGGTCGTGAGCCGGTCCGCGTACGCGCCCTTGAGCCGGCTCGCCGCCGCCTGCCCGTTCTGGATCGAGCCGGTGCCCGGGCCGGTGGTGATCTGGTGCCAGATGTCGTAGCAGTCGATCTTGCGGTCACCCTGCACCGACGTGTGGTCGTCCGAGTGCGTGGTGGCCATGTTGTACGCGGCGAAACCGCCGAGCAGGACCAGTTCCAGCATCTCAGCCCCCCATCAAGGTCTGGATCATCGCTTCGCCGAACTTCCCCGCGACCGTGCACGGGTCCGACGCGCCCGCGCCGTGGTCGTACTGGACCAGGATGTTGACCGCCAGCTCGTTGGTCACCCCGACGAACAGGCCGCACTTGCCGTTCTTGCGGTCGTCCAGCGCGGCGGCGTAGACGGCCGGGTAGCCGTAGGCCTGCGACTCGCCGAAGTAGGCGTCGTTCCCCTTCGTGTCATAGACGTCCTGGAGCCCGTTCTTGTTCGCCGTCACCGTGGTCACGTCGATCTGGTTGCCCGGGTCGGCGGCTTCCTGGAACGTGCAGCTCGGACCGTTGCCCGTGCTGCGCGGGGTGCCGTCGCCGAGGCCCAGCGTGGCGCGGCCGGCCGCGTTGATGGTGCTGCACGCGTCCGCGGTGATGTTCGCGGTGTTCAGCGGCTCCGGCACCCGCGGCGCCGAGTCGGCGGCCGAGCGGGAGGTCTCGCTGGAGGTGGCGTCCTCGGTCGGCGCGGGGTTGGCGGTGCCGCGCGTCTTGCCCGAGCAGCCCGCGACGGCGAGCACGGCGAAGACCAGGGCGCCGGCGGCGAGGAGTCGTCGGTTCACGTGGCCTGGTTCCCCGTCTTCGAGAGGTCGGCCTGCGTCTCCGACTCCTTGGTGGTGATCTTCTGCTTCGCGGCCGTGAGCGCGTCGATGTAGTTCTTGACGTACTCCTGCATCTTGGAGTTCTGCTCGAGGAAGGCCTTGCCGGACGGGTTCGCGAGCTTCTCCCAGTCGCCGCTGGCGAACTCCTTGCCGGGCGCCTTGACGTTCGCCATCAGGTTGGCGTCGTCGTAGTCGCGCTTGAGGTCGGCCTGGAGGTCCTGCCACTTCTTGATCACGCCGTCGATCTTGTCGGCGTCGAACGTGAAACCCCCTCCGCCGGACGGCGCGGACATGTTGACCTCGTTACCCATCCGAGTGCGCTCCCTTCGCGTCCCGCTCCATTGTCCTACGACGGCGGCCGCCTGTCCGGGGTTCCCCCGAAACGCGTGAAGGCGGGCCGCCCACCAGGGAGCGACCCGCCTTCCGCACGGCGTACTGCCTTACTGCGAGGCCTTGACCTCGAGGCGCACGTCGACCTTGACGTCCGGGTGCAGCCGGGCGCCGACCGAGTGCTTGCCGACGGTCTTGATGTGGTCGCGCAGCTCGATGACGCGCTTGTCGAGCAGCGGGCCACCGGCCGCCTTGATCGCGTCGACGATCTCGCCGGCGGTGATCGAACCGAAGAGCTTCTTCGAGCCCTCGGCCGCCTTGCCGGTGAGCTGGATGGCGCCGAGGCCCTCCAGCGTCGCCTTGATCTCCTTGGCGTGGTCGAGGTCGCGGATGCGACGGCTCTCCTGCGCGCGCTGGATCGTGCGGACGTTCTTCTCCGCGCCCTTGGAGGCCACGATCGCGTAGCCCCGCGGGAGCAGGTAGTTGCGCGCGTAGCCGTCCTTGACCTCGACGATGTCGCCGGGGCCGCCCAGGTTGGCCACGTCCGTGGTGAGGATGATCTTCGCCATTTCAGTGCCCTCCCTTAGCGCGCGGTCGAGGTGTAGGGCAGCAGCGCCATCTCGCGGGAGTTCTTGACCGCGATGGCGATGTCACGCTGGTGCTGGCTGCAGTTGCCGGTGACGCGACGGGCACGGATCTTGCCGCGGTCGGAGATGTACTTCCGCAGCAGGTTGGTGTCCTTGTAGTCGATCAGTTCCGGGCGGCCCTTCTTCTCGGCCTTGCAGAACACGCAGACCTTCTTCTTGGGCTTGCGGATGGGTGGCTTGGCCACTGTCTACTCCTGGTAATTCAAATCTTTGTGGATGTGTACGAGATCAGAACGGGGGCTCGTCCGAGAAGCCGCCACCGCCGCCGCCACCGGCCGGCGGGGCCGAACCCCACGGGTCGTCGGCGGGCGCGCCGCCACCGCCACCGCGGTTGCCGCCGCCACCGCCGCCGCCGAAGTCACCGCCGCCGCCACCGCGGCTGACCTTGTTGACCTTGGCCGTGGCGTAGCGCAGCGAGGGCCCGATCTCGTCGACCTCGAGCTCGACGACGGTGCGCTTCTCGCCTTCCTTCGTCTCGAACGACCGCTGCTTCAGGCGGCCCTGCACGACGACGCGGGCGCCGCGGGTCAGGGACTCGGCGACGTTCTCCGCCGCCTGGCGCCAGATGTTGCAGCGCAGGAACAGCGCCTCGCCGTCCTTCCACTCGCCGGACTGCCGGTCGAGCGTGCGCGGGGTGGACGCGACGGTGAAGTTCGCGACCGCCGCACCGGACGGGGTGAAGCGCAGTTCCGGGTCGGACGTCAGGTTGCCGACCACCGTGATGACGGTGTCTCCAGCCATCGGGGTTCCCCTCGGGCTCAGGCCTTGGCGGCAGCGGGCTTGGCCGCGGCGCGCTTGACCTCGCGACGCATGACCTTGGTGCGGAGCACGGTCTCCTGCAGCGACAGCTGCCGGTCGAGCTCCTTGACCGCGTCGGCCGAGGAGTTCAGGTCGAGCAGCGCGTAGATGCCCTCGGCGTGCTTCTTGATCTCGTACGAGAGGCGACGGCGGCCCCAGACGTCGACCTTCTCGACGCTTCCGCCCGAAGTGCGGATGACGTTGAGGAACGTGTCGAGGGTCGGGGCGACCGTACGCTCGTCGAGCGTGGGGTCCAGGATGACCATTACCTCGTAATGGCGTGACACAACCACTCACCTCCTATGGGCTCGCGGCCACGGACTGTCCGTGGCAGGAGGGTTTGTCCAGGTAAGGCTACCTGGGGGTGCCTTCGGGGCCGGACGCCGGGGTCAGCTCGCGCGGCGCAGGACCCACGTGCGGACGAGCCCGGCCGTGACGCCGGCCAGCACGATCACCGCGAGCAGCATCGGCAGCTGAACGTCGTTCGACGCGCCGTTCGAAGCGAGCGACTGCGCGTTGCCCGCGTCCCGGATGCCGGCGCTCTGGCCGCTCTGGTCGCCCTGACCCGCCTGCGGGGCGGACGCGTCACCGGGGAGCGTCCCGTTCGCGGGGTACCGCACGCCCGGGGCGACGGCCGTGCCGGCGGTCGCCGTGGGGATGCCGCTGTAGTCGCGCATCGGCGCGCTGCCGCCCGTGCCGCCCGCGGTGCCGGGGTTGAGGTTGGAGAGGTTGCCGGTCGTGCCGCCCGGGGTGGTCGCGGTGCCGCCCGGCGCGGTGCCGGCGCCCGGCTGGCCCGGCGCGACGTAGTTCGTGGCGACCGTCGTCAGGCCGCAGCCCTGGGCGACGTGCGCGGAGATCGAGCTGAGGACCTCGTTCTTGGTGCTGTCCAGCACGCCGAGGCCGTTGGCGCCCTTGAGCGCGGTCGCGACGACGCCGCCGATCGCCGAGCCGGCGATCGTGCCGCCCGCCGCGTTCGGCACCTGGCCGACCGGCAGCGCGCCCTTGGCGGCGATCGTGTCGGCGAGGGAGTTCGGCCACACCGAGAGCGCGGTCCACAGGTGGCTGTTCACGTAGTCCTGCGCGCCCTTGCGGACCAGTTCCTTCACCGAGGAGCCCTGGATCGCGACGGTGTCGCCCATGCTGCCGTTGACCGCACCCGAACAGGTGCCCGCGAGCGTCGTCGCGGCGGAAGCGGTGCCTGTGGCGAGGAATGCGCCGCCGGCCAGAAACGCGGCGAGGGCGGTGGCGGTCAGGATCTTCCGCACGTGCATGTCCTCCAGAGCTTTACGGGGGCGTCGTTCCAGGCAACAGGATCAACGAAGGAGATACGCGAAAGATACTCGGCAGTCGGGTCAATTCGCAGCGGCCATTCGGCGGAGCACCCAGGTCCGCACGAGGCCCGCGCTGACTCCGGAGAGTGCCAGCACCGCGATCAACAGGGGCAGATTCGACCCGTCCGTGAAACCGTCGGACACCGACGGTAGCGCTTCGGCCTGACCCGCCGTCTGGACGCCGGAGTTGCCCGCCGCGGCCTGGTCGGGCCCGTTGAGCCCGTACTGCGGCGCGTAACCCGGGATCTGGCTGCCGTACCGGAGGGCGGGCGACGGCGTGAAGAGCCCGGCCGTCGCGAACGGGATGCCACTGTAGTCCCGCATCGGCGCGTAGCCGGTGCCGATGGCGAACGGGAAGCCGCCGAACGCCGGGCTCGCGCCGCCGCCGGAGAAGCCGGGGAGCAGGGGGCTGTTCGCTTCCGGGATGCCGCCGGAGCCCTGCGGGGTCCCGCCCTGCGGTGCGCCGCCGGTCCCACCGGACGGCGGTTGCTGCGGGTTGCCGCCGGGCTGCTGGGGTGCGGGCTGGCCGCCGCTCAGCGCGCCGCCGACATCGCCGGTCGCCTTGGTGATGCCGTTGGTGGTGCCGGCGACCGCGCCGTTCACGGCGCTCGCCGCGGGCGCGCCCACGACGGGAACGGGAGCGACGACCGTGTCCACGATGTTCACGGTGACCTTGCAAAGTCCGCCGAGCAGCCCGCCGACCAGGCTGGTCAACCCGTCGGTGACCGTCTTCAAGCCGAACGGTGTGGAAATGACGTCACCGGGCTTCGCGGTGACCGTGTCGCCGCACTTGGCCGTGATCGTCTCGGCGGAGGCGGTGCCGGGCATGCCGAGCACGGCCGAACCCGCGAGCACGAACGCCGTCGCTCCGACCGCCGTTGCCCTCCGTGTCCGATCCTGCATGCTCGCCGCCCCTTACCTCGTCGCTTCTCCCCGGAACAACGACGTTAAGGCAGCACGGTGACGCCCGCTCGCTCAGAAATGTCCGGCATTCGAGTGGTAGCGGACGTCACCGTCGGTGAATTCAGGCGGGCTTGCGGCGGATCCACGCCCGGACGAGGGCCGCGGCGACGATCGCCAGGGCCAGCACGGCGAGCAACATCGGCAGCTTCGCCGGCGGCGTGACGCCGGGCAGCGCCTCGGCCGTGCCGGACTTCTGCTCGTCGACCGTCGGGACCTGCTGGCCGGGGATGATCTGCGCGATCACCGGCGCCTGCACCAGGCTGCCGGGCAGCAGCGAGGCGTTGCTGAAGATGCCCGAGATCGCGTCGCCGGGCAGGCCCGCGTTGCCGGGGCCGGTGGTCACCGGGCCGGTGCTGTCGCCGGGCGGGTTCTGCCCCGGCGGTGTCGGGCCGGGCGGGGCCGGGGGTGCGGGCGGCGCGGGCGGGTTCGGGCCCGGCGGGAGCGGCAGCGGGGGCAGCTCGTCGGCGACGCCCTGCGTCACGCCGCCGACGGTGTTCACGACGGTCTGCGCGGTCGGGCAGACGACCTTGGCGGCCGCGTCGCCGACCACCGGCACGTCGCCGATGCCGAGCGCCCGCACGGTGTCGCCCACGGGCAGGGTGAGCAGCGGGGTAGAGCCGTTCGTGTTCCGGGACGTCGAGTCGAGCCCGACGGTCAGCCGGTCGGGGGCGTTCAGCGGGGCGCCGGCGTCCAGCAGGAGGCCGGTCTTCGCGTCGCGGGCCTCGCCGTTCTGCAGGGTGGCCGGGCAGTCGCCGCCGAGAGTCGGGCTGGTGTCCGCGCTCGCGACCCCCGGCGCGAACAGCGCGGCCGAAGCGGCGAGGGTGAATCCCAGTGCGGTGATCCGGGTGAACTGCTTCCCCATCGATGCCCTCCGGCAGTCGGACCAATCTGGATCACGGAACGCGCTCACGGTACTCCACGAGCGTCACCAACCGGTCCCACAGGGGAAAGAAGTACCCGGAGTAGCGTGCTCGGCATGCTGATCGGTGCCCATGTCCGTGACGACGACCCGTTGACCGCGGTCGCCGAGCGCAAAGCCGACGTCGTCCAGTTCTTCCTCTCCGACCCGCAGGGCTGGAAGGCCCCGAAGCCACACCCCCACGGCGAGGCCATCGCGGCCGACCCCGTCGAAGTGTTCATCCACTCTCCCTACCTCATCAACGTGGCTTCGCTGAACAACAAGATCCGGATCCCATCCCGTAAGAACGTCACGCAGCACGCGGACGGCGCGGCGGCGATCGGCGCGAAGGGCCTGATCGTGCACGGCGGCCACGTCGGTGCGAACGACGACGTCGAGACCGGGCTGGACAACTGGCGCAAGCTCTTCGAGCGCGAGCAGGAGAAGGGCGGCTTCAAGGTCCCGATCCTGATCGAGAACACCGCCGGCGGCGAGAACGCGATCACCCGCGACCTCGACGTCATCGCCCGGCTCTGGGACAAGGTCGGCGAGTTCGGCGCCGGGTTCTGCCTGGACACCTGCCACGCGTACGCCGCGGGCTGGGACCTCGCGACCGCCGTCGAGAAGGTCAAGGCCATCACCGGCCGGATCGACCTGGTGCACCTGAACAACTCCCGCGACGAGTTCGGCTCGACCCGCGACCGGCACGCCAACGTCGTCGAGGGCGAAGGCACGATCGACCCCGAGGTGCTGGTCGGCGTGGCCAGGGCCGCCGGCGCGCCGGTCGTCGTCGAAACCCCGGCCGACGGCCAGGCGACCGACATCGCCTACCTGCGCGAACAGCTGGGTTAGGCCGCCACGGCCTTGCGGCGGCGCCGGACGGCGTTCGGGACGACCGCGTCCCGGGCGCCGTCGAGGAAGCCGCCCGCCGGGTCGTCGTCGCCCGCGGCCCGGACCAGGTCGGTGCCCGGCCGGTAGATCTCGCGCACGACCAGCACGCACAGCGCGGCGACGGCGAGGTCGCGGAGCACGACCGTGCCGAGGAACCAGCCCTCGGGCAGGCCCTTGTGGTCGACGCCGAGGTAGTAGAACATCCGCGGCACCCAGACCAGGGCGTCGAGCAGCATCCAGCCGAGCAGCAGCCGCCAGCGCGGGATCGCCAGCACGGCCAGCGGCACCAGCCACAGCGAGTACTGCGGGCTCCACACCTTGTTCGTCAGCAGGAACGCGGCCACGACGAGGAACGCGAGCTGGCCGACGCGCGGCCGCCTGGGCGCGGCGAGCGCGAGGTACGCGATGCCCGCGCAGCAGGCCAGGAACAGCACGGCGACCGTCAGGTTGAGGTACGTCGGAGTCTGGTTCTTCTGCAGCACGCCGTCGAAGCCGGCCCAGCCCGTCGTGTACGAGATGACGTTGTAGAGCGAGTCCGGGTCCATCGGCCGCAGCGCGTTGAGCCGGAAGAACTCCCACCAGCCGCGGGTCGCGGTCAGGATGAACGGCGCGTTCACCGCCAGCCACGTCACGACGGTGGCGGCCGCGGTCTTCCAGAACGGCGTGAGCTTCCCGGCACGCAGGCACAGGAAGAACAGCACGCCGAGCAGGAACAGCGGGTAGAGCTTGGCTGTCGCGCCCAGGCCGAGCAGGAGCCCGGCGAGCAGCGGTTTCTTGCGCGCCCAGGCGAGCAGGCCGGTCGCGGTGAACGCGGTCGCGATCGCGTCGAAGTTCGTGAACGCGTGCACCAGCACCAGCGGCGAGACCGCCACCAGCACCATGTCCCACGGCCGGCGTTTCACCGTGCGGCCGGTCGCCCACACGGTGACCAGCCAGGCCAGCGCCAGGAACAACGCCGTCAGGTCGAAGTAGACGGCGACCGGCAGCGCGCCGGGCAGCCAGCCGCTCTCGGCGACGTTCAGCCAGCCCGCCGCGAGCTTCGCGTTCGCCCACTGGAAGAGGCCGGTGAACACCGGGTACTCCATGTACCGGGTGTCGTTCTCCGCGGTCTGCGAGCTTTCCTTCCACGACGTGTAGTACGGGAAGGTGCCCGGCCGGTCGAGCCGCTCGGAGCTGTAGAGCGGCACGATGTCGGAGTAGCACATCGCGACGAACGGGCGGCCCGCCCGCCAGTCGAGCTGGGTGGCGCCGCTGGAGTCCTGGTACTGCTGGATGCAGGAGCCCTTGCCGAGCCAGCAGAGCATCAGGGCGAGCGTGGCCAGCAGCAGGCCGACGCGCTGTGGTGACCAGAACCAGTGCCTGCCGACCGCCGCGTGCTCGCCGAGCGGACCGCCGAGGGGTCTGGTGACCGCCGCCGCGAGGGGCTCGTTCCAGCTCGGGACGACCCGTTCCGCCCGGGTAAGCGTCACGGGGCCGGGCTCCGGCTCGCGCGTGGTCTCCTCTGGCACGAGTGCGGATGTTAGCGGTCGGCGCCCGCCACCGAGGTGAAGCCGGTGATCATGCCGGATTCGCGTAGTACGAGGCCAGGACCTCGGCGGCGGCTCCGCGCGTGACGATCTCCTCGCCGAAGGCGTCTTCGACGACCTCGATGCGCTGCCACTGCGGCAGCGGCAGCAGCTCCGCCAGCCGTTCCGAAACGGCGTCGCGGTACGTGCCCGGTTCGTCCCGCACGGCGCGCCCGGCCAGCACGATCCGCTCCAGGTCGAGCACCTGGACGAGGTCGGCGAGGCCGATCCCGAGGAAGCCCGCCGCGGTCCGGGTACCGGGTGCCCGCTTGGCCATGATCTCGACGCAGCCGCGTCGCCCGCAGGCGCAGACGGGCCCGTCGAAGGCGATCGTGGTGTGCCCGAACTCACCCGCGTTGGTCCGCGGGCCGCGGTAGAGCCGCCCGTCGATCAGCAGGCCGACGCCGATGCCGGTGCCGACGAGCACCACCGCGGTCGCCGTCGGCTCGCCGTGTGGCCAGAGCTGGGCGAACGCCGCGGCGTTGGTGTTCTTGTCGAGCGTCACCGGCAGCCCGGTGCGCTTCTCGAGCAGGTCGCGCAGGGGGACGTCGTGCCAGCCCGGCATGTTCGTCGCGTCGCGGACCAGGCCGGCGAGGTGGTCCAGCGGGCCGACCGCGCCGAGGCCGAGGCCCAGCACGTCGAAGCCGTCGGCGAGTTCGAGCGCGGTCGCCCCGATGGCTTCGACGGCCTGCTCGGGCGTGAAGCCGGCCGGGAGCGGGCCGCCCGCCGCCTCCTCGACCTCGCCGATGAGGTTGGTGCGCAGCACGCGGTACTCGTCGCGGTCCAGGCGCGCGCCGAGCGCGTGGCGGGCGCCGGCCCGGATGGTCAGCTGCGTGCGGGGCTTGCCGACGCCGGTCGACGCCTGGCGTTCCTCGTCCAGCAGGCCCGCGTCGAGGAGTTCCGGCACGATCTTGGAGACGGCCTGCTGGGTGAGCCCGGTGCGTTCGGCGAGCTCGACGCGGCTGAGGCCGCCGGCGCGCAGGATGTGCGTGAGCAGCAGGGCGCGGTTGTGCTCGCGCACGTTGCGCAGGTTCACCCCGGTGTCCGCCATGGACAGGATCTTCCCACGGCTGGTCAATTAAGCAACACTGTTGTTTAATGGGGCTCATGGCTGACTTGCGCGTGGGCATCCTCGGGTACGGCATCGGCGGACGCGTCTTCCACGCGCCGCTGGTGGCGGCGACGCCCGGGCTCACCCCCGCGGTGATCACGACGTCGAGCAACGCCCTCCAGGCGCGCACCGACCACCCCGGCGCCGAGGTCGTCCCGAACGCCGACGCGCTGTTCGAGCGGGCCGGCGACCTCGACCTCGTCGTGGTCAGCACACCCAACCGCACCCACGTGCCGCTCGCGCTGCGGGCGATCGAGGCCGGTCTGCCGGTGGTCGTCGACAAGCCGTTCGCGCCGACCGCCCTCGAGGCCGAGCAGGTCGTCGCCGCGGCGAAGGCGGCGGGCGTCGGCCTGACGGTCTTCCAGAACCGGCGGCTCGACTCCGACTTCCTCACCGTCCGGAAGGTCCTCGAGTCCGGCAAGCTCGGCGAGGTCTTCCGCTTCGAGTCCCGCTACGACCGCTGGGTGCCCAAGCCCAAGGACAACTGGCGCGAGTTCGGCGACCCGGCCGAGGCCGGCGGCCTGCTCTACGACCTGGGCGCGCACATCGTCGACCAGGCGCTGCAGCTGTTCGGCCCGGTCACGCAGGTCTACGCGGAGACCGACCGCCGCCGCGCCGGTGTCCAGGTCGACGACGACGTCTTCGTCGCGCTCAAGCACGCCAACGGCGTCCGGTCGCACCTGTGGGCGTCCGCGCTCGCCGGCACGCTGAACCCCCGGTTCCGGGTGCTCGGCGACCAGGCGACGTTCACCAAGTACGGCCTCGACGTGCAGGAACCCCAGATCAAGGCGGGCATGCGCCCCGGCGACGACGGCTGGGCCGTCGAACCCGCGTCGGACGCGGGCCGCATCGGCGTCGGCAACGACGTCAAGACGGTCCCCACCGAGACGGGCCGCTACGAGCAGTTCTACGCCGAAGTACGCGACGCCCTGCGTGGCGAAGGCAGCTTCCCCGTCGACCCGGAGTCGTCGGTCGAAGCCCTCCGCGTGATCGAGGCGGCGCACCGCTCGGGCGTCGAGGGAACGGTCATCAAGCTCTGACCCCCGGTCTGGCCGTGACGCCGGTGTCCCCCAGCGCCGACGTCACGGCCTCTTCCTTCCGCGCTGCCGATCCTGGAGTTCCTGCAGCCGCTGCTGGAACTGGCGGAACTGGTCCAGCTGCTGCTGGTTGCCGGGTCCCACCTGGATCCGCTGGTCGCGCTGGTCCGGCTGTTGCTGTTGCGGCGGCTGCTGGACCTGCACCCGGTCCTGCGGCGAGCTGATCGCCGCCACGCGGTCGAAGCGCTCGCCCGGCCGGCCCGACAGGTACAGCTGCATGAACCGGTCCCAGATCGGCCCGGCCAGCGTCGAGCCGAACAGCGGTGCGCCGTTCGGGCCGCGCAACGCCTTGTCGCCGTCGCTGCCCACCCAGACCGCCGCCGACACCGAAGGCGTGTAGCCCACCATCCACGTCTGCGAGTTCGCATTCGCCGCCGACGCGGGTTCGTCGTTCTGCGGGGTGTGTTGCTGCGTACCGGTTTTCCCGGCGCATTCGTGGCCGGCAGGGCAGCTGAGCCGCGAGAACTGGATCACCGGCGCCAGTGCCGCCGTCACGTTCCCGGCGATCTGCGCGCTCTTCTGCGGGTCGTTGTCCGCGAAGGCGTCGGCCGAGCGATCCTTGGCCTGGTAAGCGGTTTCGCCGTTCGCGTTGGTCACCTTCTGCACGAAGTGCCGGTCGCGCTGGACGCCGCCCGCGGCGAAGGTCGCGTACCCCGACGCCATGTCGGCCGCCGTCACCTGGGTGCCGCCACCGCCGATGGAGATGTTGTTGTCACCGGTGAAGAGCTTGCTGCGGCCGCCGTTTTCCGACGTCCGGATCCCGGCTTCCTGCGCCGCTTCCGCCACCCCCGACGGCTTGGTGACGTTGAGGACCATGTCGTAGAAGACGGTGTTGGTGGACCGCTGCATGGCTTCGGCGACCGTGCACTGCTGCGAGCAGCTGCTGCTGTCGCCCGCGTTGCGGATCGGCAGGTCGACACCGGGGAACGTCCGCGGTGACGTGCCGTCGAAGCGCGCGTCGAGGCCGCGGCCGAGCTTGAGGAACGCGGCCAGGTCGAACGGTTTCATCGACGAACCCGGGTTGTGCGGCTCGTCGGCCCAGTCGCGGCCGGCCTGGTCCTCGCCGTTCGGGCCCTTCACGATCGCTTCCCCGCCGTAGTAGGCGAGCACGCCGCCGGTCTTCGGGTCGACGGCGACGAGCGCGTTGAGGATCCGGTCGTCGGTCTGGTCGGCCATGCCCTCGGCGACGGCTTTTTCCGCCGACTGCTGGGCTTGCGGGTCGATGGTGGTGAACACCTGGAACCCGCCGGCGTAGTACTGCTTCTCGTCGATGCCCTGCGCGGCCAGCTCGGCCTTGACCTGCTTCTTGATGAACGGGTTCAGCGCGCCGGCTTCCCGGCTCTCCTTCAGCGGGATCGGCGCGGGGAACTTCGCGCCCGCGCGCTGGGCCGGTGTCAGGTAGCCGTTCTTCTGCATCCGGTCCAGCGCGGTGTTCCACCGGCTCGTCGCGACGGCGGTGTTTTCCGACCGGCCCGGCTGCTGGATCAGCCCGGCCAGCAGCGCGGCCTGCGAGTAGTCGAGCTGCCCGACGTCCTTGCCGAAGTAGGCCTGCGCGGCGGCCTGGATCCCGTAGGCGCCGCGGCCGAAGTAGATGATGTTGAGGTAGGCGGTGATGATGTCCGCCTTCTCGTAGGTCTGGTTCATCTTGAACGACTTCGCGAGCTCGACCCACTTGCGGCTCAGGGTCGGGTCGTCGTCGCCGGAGGCGTTCTTGATGTACTGCTGCGAAATCGTCGACCCGCCGCCGGACCCGCCGGTGACCTGGTTGTACGCCGCGCGCAGGATGCCGCCGACGTCGAAGCCGGAGTTGGTTTCGAAGGACGCGTCCTCGGTCGCGATCACGGCTTTCTTGACGACGTCCGGGATCTGGTTCGCCGCGAGGATCTGCCGGTTGCCGCCGCTGGGCACGTCCTTGCCCATCTCGGTGCCGTCGCTGAACAGGTAGGTCACGGCCTGGCCCTGCGCCTGCGCGACCGTCTCCGGCGACGGGACGTCGACGGCGAGGTAGGTGATCAGGAACGCGATCGCGGGCACGGCGAAGAACAGCCCGGCGGCGACGTAGGCGATCCGCCGGACCCGCCGCCACCGCCGGCGCCGCAGGTCGTGGTCGGTGAGCGGCCGTGGCCGCCGCGGCGGCTGACCGGGCCGCGGCCGCAGGATCGGCACGGTCGGCGGCTCGTCCTCGGTGCCGTTGTGCGCGTGGTGGGTGATCAGCTCCGGCTCGGCGCCCAGCAGGCCGGAGCGCGGCACCGGCCGCCGGGTACGTCGACGCGGGACGTGCTGCCGGCCGGGTGACGTGCGGTCGTGGTTCACGGGCCGTCCTCCACGGTGGGCTGCGGACGCAGTCCTCTCGGGAGGAACACGGACCGCGGCCCACCGTGGTTCAGCCGGCTAGTTGTCCGGCTCGTCGGAGTTCGTCGGTGTCTCCTTCGACGTCGGCGTCTTCGTGTGCTTGGACGTGCTCTCCTTCGACGACGACTGGTTGTGGCCGTTGTCGTCGTTGTTGCCACCGTTGTCGCCCTGGTCGCCGCCGTTGTCCTGGTTCTCGCCCGTCGGGGTCGCGTCCGTCGTCGTGGCGACGTCGGACGTCGCCGGCGGCGGGACCTCGCCGCCGATGCGGTCGACCTTGTCGAACCGCTCGCCCGGCTTGCCGGTCAGGTACAGCGAGAGGAACTTCTGCCACATCGGGCCGGCGATGGTCGAGCCGTAGATCGGCGAGTTGTTCTTGCCGTGCAGCGGCTTGTTGCCGTCGCCGCCGACCCACGCCGCCACCGAGACCGACGGCGTGTACCCGACCATCCACGTCTGCGAGTTCGCGTTCGCCGCCCACGACGGCTCACCCGCGACCTTCGTGTGCTGCTGCGTCCCGGTCTTGCCGGCGCACTCGTGGCCGTTCGGGCACTTCAGGTGCGAGAAGTCGACGACCGGCTTCAGCGCCTCGGTGACGTTCCCGGCGATCTGGCGGCTCTTGTCCGAGTCGCTGTCGAAGGCCGCCTTCGCGTCTGTCGATGCTTCGTACGCGACTTCGTTCTGGCCGTTGGTCACCTTGAGCACGAAGTGCCGCTGCCGCTGCTCGCCGTTCGCGGCGAACGTCGCGTAGGCCGAAGCCATGTCCAGCGGCGTGATCTGGGTTTCGCCGCCGCCGAGGGAGATGTTGTTGTCCTTGGTGGAGATGATCGACTGGCCGCCGTCCTCCTTGACCTTGACGCCGGCCTCCTTCGCGGCTTCCTTGACCGGGCCCTGCTTGGTGTCGTTCAGGACCATGTCGTAGAACACGGTGTTCGCCGACCGCATCATCGCTTCCGAGACCGTGCACTGCTGCGAGCAGGTGCTGCCCGGACCCGCGTTGCGGACGACGCGGCCGTCGAAGGTGCGGTTGTTGGAGCCGTCGTACGTCGTGTCGAGGCCCTTGCCCATCTTCAGCAGCGCCGTGAGGTCGAACGGCTTCATCGACGAACCCGGGTTCTGCGGCGTGTTCGCCCAGTCGCGCCCGGCCTGGTCCTGCCCGTTGACCTGCACGATCGGCTTGCCGCCGTAGTAGGCGAGCACGCCGCCGGTCTTCGGGTCGACGGCGACCAGCGCGTCGAGCAGGTTGTCGTCGACCTGGTTCTCGAGCGCCTCGGTGGCGGCCTTTTCCGCGGCTTCCTGCGCCTTCGGGTCGATCGTCGTCTGGACGACGAAGCCGCCGGAGTAGTAGCGGTCCTCCGGGATGTCGTGCGCGGCCAGCTCGTCCTTCACCTGCTGGACGACGAACGCGGGCGGCGCGCCGGCCTGCTGCTTGCTGTCTTCCAGCGGGATCGGCGTCGGGAACTGCGCCGCCGCGCGGTCGGCCGCGGTGATGTAGTTGTTCTTCACCATCCGGTCGAGCGCGGTGTTCCAGCGGTCGTTCGCGACCTTGGGGTTCTCCGACCGGCCCGGCTGCTGGATCAGCCCGGCCAGCAGCGCGGCTTCCGAGAAGGTGAGGTCCTTGGCGTCCTTGTGGAAGAAGGCCTGCGACGCCGCGCCGACCCCGTACGCCCCGCGCCCGAAGTAGATGATGTTCAGGTACGCGGTGATGATGTCCTTCTTCTCGTACGTCTGGTTCATCTTGAAGGACTTCGCCAGCTCGGTCCACTTGCGCGTCAACGTCGGGGCGTCGTTGTCGGTGGCCTTCTTGATGTACTGCTGCGAAATCGTCGAACCACCGCCCGTGCCGCCGGTGGCCTGGTTGTAGACCGCGCGCATCAGGCCGCCGACGTCGAAGCCGGAGTTGGTCTCGAACGAGTCGTCCTCGGTCGCGATCGCCGCGTGCTTCATGACGTCGGGGATCTGCTCCGGCGTCAGCAGCACTCGGTTGCCGCCGCGCGGGACGTCCTTGCCCATCGGCGAGCCGTCGGCGTAGAGGTAGGTCACCGCCTGGCTCTGGCTCTGCGCGACCTCGGTCGGCGACGGCACGTCGACCAGGAAGTACGTGATGACGAACGCGATCGCGGGGAGCACGAAGAACACGCCGACGAACGCGTAGGCGACCCGCCGGATGATCTTCCAGCGGCGCTTCTTGCGCTGTTCCGGCGTGAGGACCGGCTTGCCGTCTTCGTCGGGCCGGACGTCGTCGACCGGCTCTTCGTACGCGTGGTGCGTCATCAGCTCGGGGCCACCGCTCATCGGCGGTGGCTCGGGCCGGTACCCACGCGGCGGCGTCCGCGGCGGCTGTTGTGGCGGCTGCTGCTGCCACGGTTGCTGCGGGCGGCGCGGCCCTTGGCCGGGTGGACCCTGGGGTGCGCGACGGCGCGGATCGGGTCCCTGGCCGGGCCAGGAGCGGGATCGATCGTCGGGCACGGGGCAGTCCTCCAGTGAGTACGCGGGCAGCGACGGCCGCCACCCCCTCTGGGAAAGGACGCGCGTGGGCCGGATTGGTTGCCGGAACGGTCTTCCTGAAACGCTTCAGGGCCCTCCGCGCGTTCGCGGAGGGCCCTGAAGGAGGACGCTGCTACCCGGGCCCGGCGCCCGGTGGCGAGGCGAGCCCGCCACCACCTCCGAAGGTGTTGCCGTCACCGGGGTTGATGCTCGAGATGGGCGGCCCGGGCCGGGTCCGGGTCGTCCGGGACGTACTCGTCTCGGTGTCCGACGGCTCGGTGCTCGGCGAGCTTTCCGTGCTGGTCGGCGGGGTCGTCGTGGTCGGCGTGTCCGACGGCTTCTGCTGCGTCGTCGTCACGTCGTTGACGTCCTTGCCGATCGGCTGGACCTTGTCGAACTTCTCCGCCGGCTTGCCCTTGAGGTAGAGGTTCATGAAGTTCTGCCACGTCGGACCGGCGATGGTGGCACCGAAGATCGGCTTGTTCTTCGGGTCGTGCAGCGGCTTGTTGCCGTCGCCGCCGACCCAGACCGCGGCCGACACCGACGGCGTGTAGCCCACCATCCAGGTCTGCGCGTTGCGGTCGTTGTACGACGCCGGGTCGCCGTCCTTGGCCGTGTACTGCTGCGTACCGGTCTTGCCCGCGCATTCGTGGCCGGTCGGGCACTTCAGCTTCGAGTGCTCGATGACGGGCTTCAGCGCCTCGGTGACGTTGCCCGCGATCTGCTGGCTCTTCGACGCGTCGTCGTCGAACGCCGGGTTGGTCTTGATGTTGTTCTGGTCGAACTCCACCTCGTCCTGGTTGTTCGTGAGCTTCGCGACGAAGTGCTGCTCGTGGTAGGTGCCACCGCTGGCGAAGGACGCGTACGCGGCCGCCATGTCCTCCGGCGTCACGGCCGTGCCACCACCACCGAGCGAGATGTTGTTGTCGTCGGTGTAGAGGACGCTCTTGCCGTCCGGCGCGACCTTGACCCCGGCCTCCTTGGCCGCTTCCGCGACCCGGGACGGCTTCGTCACATTCAGGACCATGTCGTAGAACACGGTGTTCGCCGAGATCTCCATCGCCTTGGCGACGGTGCACTCCTTGCCGCAGCTCGCGCTGTCACCCGCGTTCCGGACCGTGCGGCCGCCGAGCACCCGGTTGTTCGAGCCGTCGAACGTCTCGCCGAGGCCCTTGCCCATCTTGAGGAACGCCGTGAGGTCGAACGCCTTCACCGACGAACCGGGGTTGCGCGCCTGGTTGGCCCGGTCCTGCCCGATCTGGTCCTTGCCGTTGGCGTCCTTCACCAGCTCCGGGCCGCCGTAGTAGGCGAGCACCCCGCCGGTCTTCGGGTCGACCGCGACGAGCGCGTTCAGCAGGTTCTCGTCGGTCTGGCCCTTCATCCCGTCGGCGGTGGCCTTCTCCGCGGCTTCCTGCGCCGCCGGGTCGATCGTCGTGTAGATCTTGGCGCCGCTGGAGAACAGCTTGTTCTCGTCGTAGCCCTTCGCCGCGAGCTCGTCCTTGATCCGCTGCTGGACCTGGTAGGTCAGCTTGCCGGAGTTCTGCTCCTTGTTGGCGTTCTTCGGGATCGGCGTCGGGTACTGGAAGGTCGCCCGCTCGTCCGCGCGCAGCCACTTGTTGGCGACCATCTGGTCCATCACGTACGTCCAGCGCTTCTGCGCGTACGCCTGGTTCTCCGACTTGCCGGGGCCCTGGATCAGGCCGGCCAGCAGCGAGGCTTCGGACGCGTTGAGGTCCTTCGCGTCCTTGTTGAAGTACGCCTTCGCGGCCGCCTGGATGCCGTTCGCCCCGCGTCCGAAGTAGACGATGTTCAGGTAGGAAGTGATGATCTCTTCCTTGGACTGCTGGTTGTTCATCTTGAACGACTTGGCCAGCTCGGTCCACTTGCGGGTCAGCGTCGGGGCGTCGTTCTGCGTCGCCTGCTTGATGTACTGCTGGGAGATGGTCGAACCACCGCCCTGGCCGCCGGAGACCTGGTTCCAGACCGCGCGCAGGATGCCGGTGACGTCGAAGCCGGAGTTGGTCTCGAACGTCGCGTCCTCCGCCGAGTACACCGCGTGCTTGACGACCTCGGGCACCTCGCCCGGCTTGAGCAGCTGGCGGTCGCCGCCCGGTGGCAGCTCCCGGCCCATCACCTGGCCGCTGGCGTCGTAGTAGGTGATCGGCTGGTTCTGCAGCGACTTGATGTTCTCCGGCGTCGGCACGTCGACCAGGAAGTACGTGATGACGAACGCGATCGCGGGGACGACGAAGAACAGCCCGACGCAGGCGTACGCCACCCGCCGGATGATCTTCCACCGGCGCTTCTTGCGCTGCGCCGGCGTGAGGACCTTCTTGCCGTTTTCGTCGAGCTCGTCCTGGGGCTCGACGTCGTCGGCGAACTCGTTGAAGGCGGCGTCGTCGTAGCCGTCGTCGTACGGGTCGCGGCCGAAGTCGTCGGTGCCGTTGTGCGCGTGGTGGGTGATCAGGTCCGGCTCGCGCTCGGGCGGCGGCGCGGGGCGCCGGCCACCCGGTGGCTGGCGGAAGCCCTGCGGCGGCGACCCGGGCGGACCCTGCCGGTCGCGCTGCTGCCCGGTCGGGGGCACGGCGCGGCGCGGCGGCATGCCCTGCTGGCCCTGCTCACGCGGGCGCTGCGGCCGCCGTGGCGGCTCTTCGCCGGGCCACTGCGGGCCGCCTTCGTCGCCGGACGGCCACTCGGGCGACCCGCCGCGCGGATTGCCGCGGGGCGGGGTGCCACGTTGAGGACGGCGGGGGGCTTCTTCGCCGGGCCACGCCGGTCCGGGGTCTTCCCCCGGCCACGGGCCTGACTGGGCACGGCGAGGTGCATCAGGCTCCTGGCCGGGCCAGGAGCGGTTGCGGTCGTCGTTCACGAATGGGCCTCCCAGACCGGCACCCGGTAGTGCGCCGTTCTGCGCTCTTCAGCGGTTGTGTTCCAGCTCACCGGCCTGCGGTCCTTCGCGGACCGTCGGCCGGCTCCCCCGTGCCGAGGACGTATGACCGGACCAGGTGGTTCCAGTGGCACGCCCGGCAGACTTCGACGTCGTACACGGTGAACTCGGCGAACCGGCCGGCCATCCTGGCCAGCTCTTCGGGGGTCCTCGCCGAGCCCGCGACGTGCTTGAGTTCGTCACCGTAGACCCAGGACACCAGGGTCAGCGGCTCCTGGCGGCAGATCGGGCAGGGCTGGTCACCGGCCCGGCCGTGGAACTTCGCCGCCCGCAGCAGGTACGGGCTCGCGTCACAGGCTTCGTAGCTGCCGACGCGCCCGGAGCGGACTTCGGCCAGCAGCGCACGGCGCTGCAGCGCGTAGTCCACGACCTGCCGCTGGTTAATCACCAGGACAGAGTACGGGCTCTTCCTGTGTCGTCCACGCCCCCTAGCGTCACCGGCCCCGCAACCGGGACGGACACGCCGGACGTTCGATAACTCTCCGGTGAATTTCCCCCGCTCCAGAGTGAGTGGCCTCGTTAGCTTCGCCACTTCGATGTATCGGCGCGATATAGTGGCTGAGTAGGTTTGATCGAGGCGATCGTTCGGAGCAACGCCGGTCGGCTCGGTTTGTTCCCGAAAGGGGGTGCGGTGTGCTGGAGTTCGCGATCCTCGGTCTTCTGCACGAAGCGCCCATGCACGGGTACGTGCTGCGCAAGCGGCTGCACGAGACGCTCGGCACGTTCCGGACGTTCTCGTACGGCTCGCTGTACCCGACCCTGCGGAAGCTGCTGCGGGCCGGGTACCTGGTCGAAGAGCTGGACGAGGCCGACGACCGGGCGTGGTCGCGGCGCGGACGGCGGGTCTACAAGCTCACCGCGGAGGGCAAGGAGCGCTTCGGTGAGCTGCTCGGCGACGCCGGGCCGCAGACCTGGGACGACGAAGGCTTCGGCGTCCACCTGGCCTTCTTCTCGCGGACCCCGGCCGACGTGCGGATGCGGATCCTCGAAGGCCGTCGCCGCCGCGTCGAAGAACGCCGTGAGGGCATGCGGGCGGCGCTGGCCAGGGCCGAGGAGAAGATCGATCGCTACACCCGCGAGCTGCACCGGCTGGGGCTGGAGACCAGCGAGCGGGAGGTGCGCTGGCTCAACGAGCTGATCGCGCACGAACAAGCCGAACGGCAGGGTCCCGAGACCTGAGCCGCGCGGCCGGGCCGCAGCGTCGCGGCACCAGACCTACTGAACAGACGGATTGAAGGAGAAACCCCCATGGGCGAGAACCGCCGCGTACGGGTGGCCATCGTGGGCGTCGGCAACTGCGCGGCGTCGCTGGTCCAGGGTGTCCAGTACTACCGCGACGCGGACCCGGCCACCCGCGTTCCCGGTCTGATGCACGTCGACTTCGGCGGCTACCACGTCCGCGACATCGAGTTCGTCGCCGCGTTCGACGTGGACGCCAAGAAGGTCAGCCGCGACCTGTCCGAGGCGATCTTCGCCTCCGAGAACAACACCATCAAGATCGCCGACGTGCCGCCGCTCGGCGTCACCGTCCAGCGCGGCCACACCCACGACGGGCTCGGCCGCTTCTACCGCGAGACGATCGAGGAGTCCGACGAGACCCCGGTCGACATCGTCGCCGCGCTGCGCGAAGCGCAGGCCGACGTGCTCGTGTCGTACCTGCCGGTGGGCTCCGAGGTGGCCGACAAGTTCTACGCCCAGGCCGCGATCGACGCCGGCGTGGCGTTCGTCAACGCGCTGCCGGTGTTCATCGCCTCCGACCCCGAGTGGGCCCAGAAGTTCACCGACGCCGGCGTCCCGATCGTCGGCGACGACATCAAGTCCCAGGTCGGCGCCACCATCACGCACCGCGTGCTGGCGAAGCTGTTCGAGGACCGCGGCGTCCAGCTCGACCGGACGATGCAGCTCAACGTGGGCGGGAACATGGACTTCCTGAACATGAAGGAGCTCGAGCGGCTCGAGTCGAAGAAGATCTCCAAGACCCAGTCCGTGACGTCGCAGGTCGACCGCGAGCTCGGCAAGGGCAACGTCCACATCGGACCGTCGGACTACGTGCAGTGGCTCGACGACCGCAAGTGGGCCTACGTCCGGCTCGAGGGCCGCGCGTTCGGCGACGTGCCGCTGAACCTGGAGTACAAGCTCGAGGTGTGGGACTCGCCGAACTCGGCCGGCATCATCATCGACGCCGTGCGCGCCGCGAAGATCGCGCTCGACCGCGGCATCGGCGGCCCGATCCTGTCGGCGTCGTCCTACTTCATGAAGTCGCCGCCGGAGCAGTACGACGACGCGACCGCGCGCGATGCCGTCGAGAAGTTCATCCGCGGCGAGGTCGAGCGGTAAACGCAGACTCCCGGGAGAAGGCCGTCACCGCTGGTGGCGGCCTTCTTCGCGTGGTGGACGCTGTGCCAGTCTTTACCCATCCGACCACAGTCACGGCCGATGGCTTGGGAGTGGAGGTCACGTGTCATGCGGGGGACGGCCTACTTTTCGGCCGGATGGATAAACCGGTGGGGCGGGGTGCGCGTTGGCGGGGTGTGAGTGCGAGCGTGGGCGAGAGCGCGCCGGGGGACCTGGGCGCGCCGACGTTCCACGACCTGTTCCGGGAGTACTTCGCCCAGATGACCCGGCTTGCCCACCTGCTCGGCGCGGACGACGCGGAGAACGTCGCCCAGGAGGCCTTCGTCAAGCTCCACCAGCGCTGGGACACGCTGTCCGACCACACGCGGGTGGCCGGCTACCTCCGCACGACCGTGGTCAACATGTCGCGGTCGCGCACGCGGCACCTGCGCGTGGTCCGGCGGACCCCGCAGGACCGGCCGCCGGACGAGCTGTCGGCCGAGGTCCGGGCGGTGGCCAACTGGGAGCACGAGCAGTTGCGCACGGTGCTGGGGAAATTGTCCCGTCGTCAACGCGAGGTGCTGGTGCTTCGCTATTGGCTGGACCTCAGTACGGCGGGCATCGCGGAGATCCTGGGCATCTCCCCGGGCACGGTCAAGGCGACGACCCACCACGCGATGGAGAACCTGCGCAAGCACCTGGGGGAAGAGCCGGGAGGTGAGCGATGACCGACCTCGAACGCAAACTGGCCGAAGCACTGCGCGGACAGGCCGAGGAAGTCACGCCCAACCTCGACGCGGCGTGGGCGGAGCAGCAGCGGAGGCAGCGCCGGCCGCGGCGCCGCCGGTTGACGGTGGTGGTCGCGCCGCTGGCGGCGGTGCTGGTGGTGCTGACCAGCGTGCTGCTGGCGACCCGGGTGAACACCGACCCCGCCCCGGCCCCGCCGGCGAACCCGGGCCAGGAGCTGGTGCTCGCCAAGCCGGAGCACCAGCCGTTCGACCGCATGCTCACCTTCGGTGACAAAGCGATACTCATCGAGTTCGCGGGACAGACCGACAGGTGGCGGGCGTGGGCCTACGTCGGCACGCCGCCGAACAGCACCGGCCAGGAGTTGTTCTGTGTCGCGGCCATCCCCGTGGGCGCGGACCTCACCTCGGCTGCTCCGCAGTACGGGACGAAATCTCCGCAGTGCATGGCACTGCTACCGGACGGCGGGAAAACCGTCTTGGCCGGATACGTCGGCGAGATCGGTGGGCCGCTGCCGCCCGGCAAGGCGGTTTACCTGCTCTCTTCGACGATGGAGCATCTGCGGCTGTACAACGCGAAGGGTGACCTGAGCCAAGGCAAGCTGGTCGACCGGGTGGCTTCCTCGTACCAGGTGTTCCTGGCCGATGTCGTTCCCGGCTCGCCGCCCGTGCGCGCCGAGGTCAGCTGAGCCCTAGGGCCCCCGGCAGGTCGGTGATCTTCTCCACCACCGCCGTGGCCTGCGTCAGCACCTCTTCATCCGGCGGAAAGTGCGGGTTCGGCACCGCATAAACCGCCATCCCCGCCGCCATCGCCGACCGCAGCCCGTTGGTCGTGTCCTCGACCGCCGCACAGTCCGACGGCGCCACCCCCAGCAGCTCGGCCGCCCGCAGGTACACATCCGGCGCCGGCTTCCCGGCCCCCACCTGCTCGGACGACACCGCCGCCCCCACCGGCAACCCCGTCACGTCCAAGAACCCCTTGATCAGGATCACCGGCGACGAGCTCGCGATGGCCACCGGCCACCGCCCCGAAACCTGCCGCACGACCTCCACCGCACCCGGGATCAACGGCGGCTCGGCCGCGTACCGCGCCGCCATCCGCTTGACCACCAAGGTCGCGATCTCCGGTGGCGACAGCCGGGCGCCCAGCTCCTCCACCAGGTACCGGGCCCACTCCGGCGTGCTCATCCCCTGCTGGGCCCGCGTCGCCTCCGGCAGCCACGTGCCGCCGTGCTCGGCGACCACCGCGCGGCGCACCTCGTCCCAGATGCGCTCCGAGTCCACCAGGACGCCGTCGAGGTCGAAGATCACCGCTTCCATACCCCGAGCCTAGCCTGTGAGCCGAATTACTTAGCTACCCTTACTATATTTTGTTAGCCTAGCTAAGTGACTTCCCCGATCGCCGACCTCGCCCACCGGCTGCGGCCGCTGGTCTTCCGGTTGTACCACCAGGTGCGCCGCCAGACCCCGCAGCTGACGCTGACCCTCACGCAGGGCTCGGTGCTGAGCGAGCTGGTCAACGGCGGGCCGCGGCGGATGAGCGCGCTGGCCGAGTTCGAGCAGGTGAAGCTGCCGTCGATGACCGACGTCGTCAGCCGGCTCGAACGCCTCGGCCTCGCCACCCGCACGCCGGACCCCGCCGACCGGCGGGCGGTGCTCGTGGACGTCACCGACGAGGGCCGCCGCTTCTACGCCGAGACGGTGGCTGCCCGCGAGGAGTTCCTTCGCGAACGGCTCATCGCCATGGACGACACCGACCGCGCCGCGATCGAAGCCGCCCTCCCGGCTCTCGCCAAGTTGCTTTTGGGGGGGCCAGAGGGGCCTGCCCCCCGGCTGGGGTCTGGGGCTCGGCCCCAGAAGACACAGTTGCTCGTAGACACCAAGAAGGAGGAACTGATCAGCGATGAGCGCTGAGCACCACTCGAGCCTGCTGGACGCCGTCAAGGGCCAGCCCAAGCAGGTGTGGATCACCGCGTTCGCCGCGGTCATCGCCTTCATGGGGATCGGGCTGGTCGACCCGATCCTGCTGTCCATCGCCAAGGGCCTGGACGCGACGCCGTCGCAGGTCACGCTGCTCTTCTCGTCCTACCTCGGCGTCCAGGTCATCGCGATGCTGGTCACCGGCGCGGCGAGCGCCAGGTTCGGCCCGAAGAAGACCGTGCTGGTCGGGCTGACGCTGATCGTCGCCGCCACCGCGCTGTGTTCGGCCGCCGGCTCGATCGAGCAGCTCGTCGGGCTGCGCGCGGTCTGGGGCCTCGGCAACGCGTTCTTCATCGCGACCGCGCTTTCGGTGATCGTCGGCGCCGCGACCGGCGGCCAGGCCGGCGCGATCCTGCTCTACGAGGCCGCCCTCGGGGTCGGCCTGTCGGTCGGCCCGCTGCTGGGCGCGCTGCTCGGCAGCATCTCGTGGCGCGGCCCGTTCCTCGGCACCGCGATCCTGATGGCCGGCGCGCTCGTGCTGTGCGCGGTCTTCCTCAAGAGCGACAAGGGCGAGCAACGCGCTCCGATCAAGCTGCTCGACCCGCTGCGCGCGCTGAAGCACACCGGCCTGCTGCGCACTTCGGTCGCGTCGGCGCTGTACACGGCCGCGTTCTTCGCCGTGCTGGCCTGGTCGCCGTTCGTCCTCGGCTGGAGCGCCATCGCCGTCGGGCTGGTGTTCTGCGGCTGGGGCCTGTGCGTCGCCGTCGCCGGGGTCGCCCTCGCGCCGCGCCTGGCCGCCAAGCTCGGCGAGCGGCACGCCGCCGCGGCCGCCGTGTTCGGGTACGCCGTGCTGATGCTGGTCCTCGCCGTGCCGAGCAAGCCGGTCCTGGTCGCCGGGATCGTCGTCTCGGGGCTGGTGTCCGGCCTGCTGAACACGCTGTTCACCGGCACCGCGATGTCGATCAGCGACGCGCCGCGCCCGGTCGCCAGCGCGGGCTACAACTTCTGCCGCTGGCTCGGGGGCGCCGTCGCCGCGACGCTCGTCGGGCACGTCGCCGAGTGGTTCGGCTCGCCGCAGGCGCCGTTCATCGCCTCCGCCGTGCTGTGCGTCGTCGCGGGCGGGCTGCTCTCGCTGCGGGAGAAGAAGGCGGACCCGCACGCCGTGCCGCGGGAAGCGGTGCTCGTCGGCGAAGAGTTCTGATGGTCCGTTGGGGGCAGCAGTACATCCGCCGTTCACCTGGATGTCGGGAATGGCTGGTTTTGGGAGCTTAGGTTCGGATCGTTCCCGAACCCCCACCATGGAGGCGAAGTGCTCGACCGCCTGCTCCCGCTGCTGCCCGCCCATCCGGGCGGCCGCTCACCGATCACCTGTGAATACCGCTGCGGCAACGCGTGCGCCCACCCGGAAGCCAACGATTCCGGGAACGAGTACTTCGGCGACGTCGTCAAGGACATCTCGCGCCGCCGGGTCTTCAAGGCGGGCGCCGTGATGGCCGCCGCCGCGGGCGGGTTCGCCGCCCTGTCCGGCACGGCGGCCGCCGCACCCGCCGGCCACGCTCCGAAGCCGTCGCGGCCCGTCCCGGGCACGGACTTCGACCCCGTCCCGCCGAACAAGCTCGACCAGGTCAGCATCCCCGCGGCCTACGACCAGCGCGTCGTCGTCCGCTGGGGCGACCCGGTCGTCGCCGGCGCCCCGAAGTTCGACTACACCAAGCAGACGGCGGCCGCGCAGGCGAAGCAGTTCGGCTACAACAACGACTTCGTCGGCCTGATCCCGCAGGACCCGCTGGGGCTGTCGAACCTGCTCGTGGTCAACCACGAGTACACGACCGAGGTCCACATGTTCCCGGCCGACCAGTACGACCCGGCCAACCCGACCGAGGAGCAGGTCAAGATCGCCTGGGCGGCGCACGGCCTGTCGGTGCTGCTGACCCGCCGCGACCCGGTGCACGGCGGCCTCTCGGTCGTCCCGAGCCGGTACGGCCGCCGGATCACGCTCGACACGGTCTTCGAGGTCCGCGGCCCGGCCGCCGGCTCGAAGTACCTGAAGACGTCGGCCGACCCGAGCGGGCGCAAGGTCCGCGGCACGCAGAACAACTGCTCCGGTGGCGTGACGCCGTGGGGCACGGTGCTCTCCGGCGAGGAGAACTTCGACCAGTACTTCGCGAACTCCGACAAGGTCACCGACCCGGTCGAGGCCGCGCGGCTCAAGCGCTACACCGTCGGCACCGGCACGAGCACCCGCAAGTGGGAGCGCTTCGACAAGCGCTGGGACGTCTCGCGGGAGCCCAACGAGCCGAACCGCTTCGGCTGGGTCGTCGAGATCGACCCCAACGACCCGAACTCGACGCCGGTCAAGCACACCGCGCTCGGCCGGTTCAAGCACGAGGCCGCGAACATCAAGATCACCACGGACGGCCGCGTCGCCGTCTACTCCGGGGACGACAGCCGGTTCGAGTACATCTACAAGTTCGTCTCGAAGGGCAAGTACAAGCCGGGCAACAGCGCGCACGCGCGGCGGCACAACTCGGCGTTGCTCGACGAAGGCACCCTGTACGTCGCCCGCTTCACCGGCGACAGCCCCGGCGAGATCGACGGCACCGGCAAGCTTCCGGCGGACCACGAGTTCGACGGCACCGGCGAGTGGCTCCCGCTGGCCAGCGGCGACAAGTCCTTTGTGGACGGATTCACCGCCGAGGAGGTCTACGTCTTCACCCGCCAGGCCGCCGACAAGGTCGCCGCGACGAAGATGGACCGGCCGGAGGACATCGAGCCGAACCCGGTCAACGGCCGGATCTACGCGGCGCTGACCAACAACACCGACCGCGGCGCGGCGGGCAAGGCCGGCGTCGACGAGGTGAACCCGCGCAACGGCAACAAGAACGGCCACGTTCTGGAGTGGGAGGAGAACCGCGGCGACGCGGCGTCGACGCGCTTCACCTGGCGGCTGCTGCTCGTCTGCGGTGACCCGGCCGCGGCCGACACGTACTTCGGCGGCTTCGACAAGAGCCAGGTCAGCCCGATCTCGTGCCCGGACAACGTGGCCTTCGACCGGCACGGCAACCTGTGGATCTCCACCGACGGCAACGCCCTCGGCGCGAACGACGGCCTGTTCTCGGTGCCGGTCAGCGGGCCGGAGCGCGGGCACGTCAAGCAGTTCCTCTCGGTGCCGGTCGGCGCGGAGACCTGCGGCCCGGTCGTGACGGACAACCTGGTGCTCGTCGCGGTCCAGCACCCGGGCGAGAACGCGGCGAGCTCGGCGAACCCGACGTCGCACTGGCCCGACGGCGGCACCGCGCAGCCGCGGCCGTCGATCGTGTCGGTGTGGAAGAAGGGCCGCTTCGGCCTGCCGGGCCGCATCGGCGAACGCTGACGCGTGGCCCGCACCGGCTGCAGGTTCACTCTTAAGTGGACGGTTCTCGGCCGGTGCGGGCCCCGGCGCCGCGCCATAGTCGAGGCATGGTCCGTTCGGCGCGCGTGGTGGCAGTGGCGGTGGTGGCGCTCTCGGGGACGGTCGTACCCGCGGCCGCCGCGGATCCGCCGTCGGCGTGCGGCGGGATCGCGGCCAACCCGAGCGTCGAGGAGACGGCGCGCAACGGCGCCCCGGACGCTTACGTCTTCACGCCGGCCGCGCCCGTGCCGCCCGGGACCCCGCCCGCGAAGGCGCCGAAGCTGCTGACCGAGCGGGCGTTCGCCGTCGACGGGCAGCGGTCGGCGGTGATCCAGACGCCGGACGGCCGGGCCAGCACGGCTTATTCGACCGAGAAGTTCGTCCCCGGCGGCGTCTACACGCTGAGCGTGTCGACCGGCTCGTACGCGCCGGACACCGGGCCGGGGACCGGGCTGCGCTTCTTCGACGTGAACGGCACCCAGGTCCAGGAGACCAAGCTGGTCGCCGACCACTTCGCCGGCGACGGCCGGCTGGTCCGGCAGGACTTCCCGGAGGTGACAGCTCCGGCGAAGGCGGCGGCCGTGAAGTTCTTCGCGACGACGAGGGCCGAACGGGTGCGCTGGGACTGCGTCGACCTGCAGCTCGCGGCGTACTCGGTGAAGAAGGAAGTGCAGAACCCGGCGACCGGCGCGTGGGGCCCGTTCGCGACGGTCACCGCGGGCGAGACCGCGCACTACCGCGTCACCGTGACGAACGACGGCACGCAGGACCTGAGCGGGATCACCGTCGTGGACCCGTGGTGCACCGGGAGGTTCGAGCCGTTCGCGCTCGCGGCGGGCGCGAACAAGGCGCTGACCTGTGACCACCCGAACCTGACGGTGGCCGACACCGGGCACGTCAACACCGCGAAGGTGACCGGCGTGAAGTACCCGGGCGGCACGCTGGGCGACAAGACGGCGTCGGCGACGATCACGGTGCTGCCGCCGCCGGCGATCGCGAAGATCGGCGACTTCGCCTGGGCGGACCGCAACCGCGACGGCGTCCAGGACCCGGACGAGCCCGGCGTCGCGGGCGTGAAGGTGACGCTGAAGGACGGCGCGGGCGGCACGGTCGCCTCCGCGACGACGGACGACAAGGGCAAGTACGGCTTCGAGAAGCTGAAGGACGGCACGTACCAGGTCTGCTTCGCGGTGCCGCCGGGCTACGCGGCGACCAGCAAGGACGCGGCGCCGGACGACCGCGATTCGGACGCGGGCCCGGACGGCTGCACCGCGCCGCGCACGGTCGGCGGCCCGTCGCGCGAGGACTTCGCGGTGGACCTCGGCCTGGTGACGCCGACGAACCGCATCGGCGACTTCGCCTGGTCGGACCCGAACGGCAACGGCCTGCAGGACGCGGGCGAGCCGGGCCTGGGCGGGGTGAAGGCGGTGCTGAAGAGCGGCGACAAGGAGGTCGCGAGCGTGGTGACGGGCCCGGACGGCGCGTACGGCTTCGACGGTCTCGAGGACGGCAGCTACCAGGTGTGCTTCACCGCGGACGGGCACCAGCCGGCGCCGAAGGACGCGGGCGACGACGCGAAGGACTCGGACGCGGACCCGGCGACGGGCTGCGCGGACCCGCGGCAGCTGGGTCCCGACAAGCGCGAAGACCGCACGGTCGACGTCGGCTTCGCGTAGCTACGGTGGAGGGCATGACGGATCTTCCCCTCGCCCTCGTGACGGGCGCTTCCCGCGGCATCGGCAAGGCGGTGGCCCACCAGCTGGCCCCGACCCACCGCGTCCTCCTCGGCGGCCGCGACGCGGCGGCCCTTGAGGCGCTGGCGAAGGAGCTCCCGGGCGCGAAGCCGTGGCCCGTCGAGCTGACCGACCCGGACTCACTCGCGTCGGCGGTCGCGGACATCCCGTCGTTGGACGTCCTGGTCCACTCGGCCGGGGTCGCCAAGCTGGGCCGCGTCGAGGAGGCGCCGGCTCAGGCGTGGCGCGACAACTTCGAGGTCAACACCCTGGCCGTGGTCGAGCTGACCCGCCTCCTGCTGCCGGCGTTGCGGACGGCCCGCGGCCACGTGGTCGTGATCAACTCCGGCGCCGGCCGCAACGCGCGCCCGGGCTGGTCCCCGTACGCGGCGAGCAAGTTCGCGGTCCGCGCCTTCGCCGACGCCCTGCGCGAGGAGGAGCCGGAGATCCGCGTGACGTCGGTGTACCCCGGCCGCACGGACACCGAGATGCAGCAGGAGATCTTCAAGGGCGAAGGCCGCGACTACGACACGTCGCACCTGCTGAAGCCGGACTCGGTGGCGACCGCGGTGGTGACGGCGGTGTCCGCCACCCCGGACGCCCACCAGACCGAAGTCATCCTCCGCCCCCGCTGACCAGCCCGGCCCCGTCCTCTCCCGCGGGTGACGTCAGGAAAGGGTCGTTCACCGCGTCTGATGTCAGGAAAGGGTCGTTCATGACGTCCCGGCCGGCCCTCGCTGGCCCACCACCCCGAAGCCGGATTGTGACGACGGCCGGTAGCACCGCGTCAAGGCGGGAAAGCGTGCCTTGACCCGGCGCTACCGTCCGTGTTCTGGCTTCGTATCGGGGTGGGGGGAGGTCTGGGTGGGGTGCCGGTTCTGCCGTCAGCTTGCCGTTCACGCCGGTGAGGCACCTGGAACCCGCCCTCTCCGGCAGGGTTCCGGCGAAGTCGCGCGTGCTCATTCCGGCCTCTGCTCAGGGCGCACTGGAAGGTGAAAGGTCTCCTTCAGCTCGCGCTTCAAGCCGGAACGGCGATCGTCCTCGGCAGCCCGGAGGCCGCGACCTTCAAGTCCTGGCTGCTGCCAGGGCTGGATCGCGCCACTCAGGACTCGGCGGACGCAGGTCGGGGCTTCACCGGCGGTTCAGTTGAGTCGGGCGACTATGCCGGAACCCGCCCCCGCCCCAAGAACGGCCCCCGCCCTGCCCTGGGGGCGTCCCCAAGTCCATTCTATCGGCGAGGGCCGACAAACCCGGCCCGCCGACGCTGCCGGCCCGGAGTTGTCCCCATTCGCACGAGCCTGTGGATCAAGCCGCAGCCAGGTATCAAGCCCGCAGCCGGGCGGCGGTCTCGGCCACCTCGGCCTGGACCTTCGCCCGGTCCACCTTCAGCGACTCGCCGTCCGCCACGACCTGCTCACCCGCGACCCACACGTCCCGGACCCGCCGCGACCCCGCCGCCCACACGAGGTTCGACAGCAACTGCACGTCCGGCACGTCCAAGCCGCACGCGAACGCCGGGTCGTCCAGGTCGATGTGCACCAGGTCGGCCCAGCGGCCCGGCTCCAGCGCCCCGATGTCGGACCGCCCCAGCGCCGAAGCCCCACCGCGGGTCGCCAGCAGGAACACGTCCGCGGCCGTCAGCACCGTCGAATCGCCGGTCGCCAGCCGCGCGAACATCGCCGAGAGCTGCAGCTCTTCCCACAGGTCGATGTCGTCGTTGGACGCCGGGCCGTCGGTGCCGAGGCCGACCGCCACGCCCGCGTCTCGCAGGTCCTTGATCCGCGCGATCCCCGAAGCCAGCTTCGCGTTCGAACCCGGGCAGTGCGCCATACCGACGCCGTGCGCCGCGAACAGCGCGATGTCGGAGTCCGACAGGTGGATCGCGTGCGCCGCCAGCACCCGGCCGTCGAGCATGCCCAGCTCACGAAGCAGCGCCGGCACCGAACCGTGCGAGGCGCGGACCGCCGTGTCCTCCGCGGCCGCCTCGGCGACGTGGATCTGCACCAGCGCACCACGCGAAGCCGCCGACTCCGCCGTCGCGCGCAGCCCCTCCGACGACAGCATGTACGCCGAGTGCGGGCCGTAACCCAGCTCGATGCGGTCGCCGTGACCGAAGCGGAGGCCGTCCGTGTCGATCCAGCGCTCGATCGCTGTCAGCTGGGCCTTCCAGTCGAGGCCCGGCAGCTCCATCACCGGCGGCGCGACCAGCACGCGGCCGCCCGTCGTGAGGACCGCGTCGACCAGCTGCTCGCCTTCGAAGTACATCTCGGCGCTGGTCGTGACGCCGTGGCGCAGCATCTCGACCGAGCCCAGCAACATGCCGGTGCGGACGTCTTCGGGCCGCAGCTTCGCTTCGGCGGGCCAGATGATCTCGTTGAGCCAGGGCAGCAGCGGCAGGTCGCCGCCCATGCCGCGCAGCAGCGTCATCGGGCTGTGCGCGTGCGTGTTGACCAGGCCGGGGAGCAGGATGCCGGTCAGGGTGGTGACCGGTGCGGCGGACTCGGGGGCGGTGGCCGCCGGTCCGCAGTGGGAAATGCGCCCGTCGGCGTCCACATCGACGACCGCGTCACGCAGGAGCGAACAAGACGCGTCGGCGGGGAGAACGACAGGGGCGTGGAAACGGCGTTGCATCTCTGGATACTACGCACCCTGGATTACGAGACGACTCCACTCCGCCACGCCCACGCCGCGATTTCCACGCGGTTGCGGGCGCCGATCTTGCCCTGCACCGACGCCAGGTGCGTCTTCACCGTCGACAGCGACAGGAACAGCTCCGCGCCGATCTCGGTGTTCGTCAGCCCGCGCGCCGCCGCCTTGACGACGTCCATCTCCCGCGCGGTCAGCGGCTCCGACGGCGGGGCCGGCTGCGACCGGGCCGAGCCGCCGTCGAAGTGCTTGAGCAGGCGGATGGTGATCTGCGGCGAGACCAGCGCGTCGCCGCGGTCGGCCGCGCGGACCGCCTCGATCAGCAGTGCCGGGCCCGCGTCCTTGAGCAGGAAGCCGTGGGCGCCGTTGCGCAACGCCGTGTGCACGTACTCGTCGAGGTCGAACGTGGTCACCACGACGACCTTCAAGGGATCGCTCACGTCCGGGCCGGCCAGCTGCCGGGTGACCTCGAGCCCGTCGAGGCCCGGCATGCGGATGTCGAGCAGGCAGACGTCCGGGCGCAGCTCGCGGGCCTTCGACACCGCCGAGACGCCGTCCGCGACGTCGGCGACGACCTCGATGTCGTCCTGCGCGTCCAGGATCATGCGGAAGCCCATCCGCACCATCTCCTGGTCGTCGGCGATCAGTACCCGGATCACTCGTCCCCTTCCGTGTCTTCTCCGGCCGCCAGCGGCAGCCAAGCTTCGACGCGCCAGCCGCCGTCCGGGCCGCGCCCGGCCGACAGCCGTCCCTTGAGCAGCGCGACGCGTTCGCGCATGCCGACCAGACCGTATCCGCCCGACCCGCCGGCGGGCCGCCGCGTCGTCTCGTGGCCGTTGTCCGTCACCCGCAGGTGGAGCTCGTCGCCGCTCACCTCGGCGAGGACGAACGCGTCCGTCGCGTCCGAGGCGTGCTTGCCGACGTTCGTCAGCGACTCCTGGACCAGCCGTAGCGCCGAGCGGCCGACCTCGTGCGGCAGGTCCGGCGGCAGGTCGAGGTGCATCGACGTCGGCACGCCGTGGTTGGCGCTCTCGACCAGCTTCCGCAGGTCGGCGCCCAGGTCGGTGGTGGCCTGCTCGCTGAACTCGCTCGACCCGGCGGGCGCGTCGCCGCGCATCGAGCGGACCAGCCGCCGCATCGCGGCGAGCGCCTCGACGCCGGCGTTCTCGATCCGGGCCATCGCCTCGACCGCGACCTCCGGCTTCTGCTCGGCCATCATCCGCGCGGCCTGGGCCTGCACGACGATCCCGGTGACGTGGTGCGCGACGACGTCGTGCAGTTCGCGGGCCAGCGCCATCCGCTCGGCGGTCTGCGCGTCGGCCACCGCCGACTGGACGACCGTCGTGCGCTCGGAGTCCCGCGACCGCAGCATCAGGCCGACCGCGATCGAAATGCCGAGCAGCAGCGCGGCGGCGAAGGCCAGGATCGACAGGGTCTGCGGGTCGGTCTGCAGCCCGGACGGCTTGTCCGAGTTGACGATCGCGGCCAGCGCCACGACGGCCGACAGGACGCCGATCCGCGGCCACGACTGGCTCAGCCCGCGGGCGCGGGTCAGCGTGACGATCACGCCCATCGCGGCGATGACCTGCACGAACGGCACCCCGCCCGGCATCGGGTAGTCGTAGCGCAGGTGCAGGAACGGGGTGACGACCGCGGACACCAGCAGGACCCCGGCGATGCCGAGGAGCGCGTCGGCGGGCCGCCGCGGAGCCAGCACCGCGATCGCGGCCGCGACGAGCGAGCAGAACAGGATCGGGAACCCGCGGGCGTTGCTCGAGTACGTGTAGCCGAACTCGAAGATCAGCGCGAACCCGAGCAGCCCGATCAACGGCCACTGCCCCAGGGCCAGCTCGTTCACCCGCTGCAGCTTCCGCGTCCGCGGATCGGCCTTCGGCCGGCGGTCCCGGAGCGTGATCGCGGGCACGACCGCGCCGGCGAGCAGCAGCAGGCCGAACACCAGACCCTGCGTCGCCGTGCCGCCGTCGATGTCGTCGATGCCCCGGTACCGGCCGAAGAGCGCGACCAGGCCGCCGACGACCAGGAAACCGACCACGCAGAACGCCACGCCCGCCCGCGCCCGCCGGGTGACGTAGTACACCATCAGCACCCCGGCCACGACCTCGGTGATGGTGATCTTCGGTAGCACGCTGGAGTACGCCGGGATGCGGAACGCGTAGATCCACAGCGTCGAGAACACCAGCACCGCGCCACCGGCCACCCCGGCGACGGCGGCGCGCTTCTGCGCCCACACCGCGCAGGCGACCATCGCGAACATGCCGGGCAGCAGCCCGAAGTCGATGAACTTGGGACCGTGATCGTCGAGCGCCGCCTGCGTCGTGAAGACGACGTCGAAGAGCAGGGCGGCGAACAGGACGGCCGAAGGCACGCCGATGCGCCGCACCAGGTTGGCGGCGCGGGCGTACAGCGTTTTCGGCGGGGGCGCGGCGGTCACAACGTGACGTTAGAGGATCCGCCCGCGTCCGCACCTTGGCCGAGTGGCCCGCGCTCCCTCGGCCGATCGGCCGAGGCTGCACCAGCCGTGACTGGCCGTCTGCCCGAAGTGGACCACCCCCGATCTCCGCGAAGCTCGTCGGCGTCAAGATCCGAACCGACAGGAGAACGTGGTGGACCCGAACACTCCACAAGCGACGATTGGGCCGGTGCTCTCCGGCCGCGGGCTCGTGAAGCGCTACGGCGCGCAGTACGCCCTGGCCGGCATCGACATCGACATCCAGCCGCGGGACGCCGTCGCCATCGTCGGGCCGTCGGGCTCGGGCAAGACGTCGCTGCTGCACGTCCTGGCCGGGATCCTCCGCGCCGACGACGGGCAGATCTTCCTGGCCGGCCAGCGGATCGACCACCTCGGCGAGAAGAAGCGCAGCGAGCTGCGCCGCACCGAGTTCGGCTTCGTCTTCCAGTCGGGGATGCTGGTCGCGGAGCTGTCGGCCGAAGAGAACGTCGCGCTGCCGTCGCTGCTGGCGGGGCTCGGCCGCAAGGAGGCCATCGAGGCCGGCCGCCAGTGGCTTTCGCGCCTCGGCCTGGCCGGCAAGGAGAAGCGGCGCCCCGGCGAGCTGTCCGGCGGCGAGGCCCAGCGCGTCGCGATCGCCCGTGCGCTGACCCACCGGCCGAAGGTGATCTTCGCCGACGAGCCGACCGGCGCGCTCGACACGCGCACCGGCCGCGACACGATGGACGCCCTGCTCGGCGCCGCCCACGAGACCGGCGCCGCGGTGATCGTGGTGACCCACGACCGCGAGCTGGCCGAGTCGATGCCCAAGACCGTCTCCATCCGGGACGGCCTGATCGCGACGAGGCTGGCGGCGTGAACTCGCTCCAGATCGCCCTGCGGGTGCTGAAGGTCGACCGGCGGACCCGGACGTCGGCGATCCTCACCGCGATCGGGGTGGCCGTCGCGACCGGGCTGGTGCTGCTGCTGGCGACGCTGCCGTTCGCCACGCAGAACCGCGAGCAACGCGCCCTCTGGCAGGGTGAGGACTTCTACAGCCGCGGCTCCGACGCCCCGGCCAAGATCGTCTTCAACTCGGCGAAGGACTACTTCGACGGGCAGCAGATCATGCGCGTCGACGTCGCGCTGACCCCGGGCGCCACGGCGGCCGAGGTCCCGCTGCCGGCCGGGGTGCCGCAGCTGCCGGGCCCGGGCGAGACCGTCGTGTCGCCGGCGCTCGGCCGGCTCCTCCAGGGCCACCCGGCCGACCAGCTCGGCGACCGGTTCGGCAAGCCCGTCGGCGCGCTCGGCGAGGACGCCCTCCGCTTCCCGGAGCAGCTCGTCGCGCTCGTCGGGCACACGCCCGACCAGATGCCCGAGAACGCCAACCCGATCGCGGGCTTCCCGGGCGGGAAGGCGCGCCCGGACCCGCTGCTCATGCTGCTGTCCTGGGTCGGGATCATCGTGCTGCTGGTGCCGAGCCTGGTGCTGGTCGCGTCCTCGGCGCGGCTGACCGCGGCCCGGCGGGAGCGGCGGCTGGCCGCGATCCGGCTGGCCGGGGCGACCCCGGGGCAGGTCACGAACATGGTGGCCGCCGAGACGACGTTGTCCGCGGGCATCGGCGCGCTGCTGGGCCTGCTGATCAGCCCGGCGCTGCACGGCCTCGCGTCGTTCGTGCCGTGGGCGGGCGGCACGTGGCTCGCGTCCGACTTCGCGCTGCCGGTCGGCCTGACGGTGTTCATCGTCCTGGCGATCCCGGTGCTCGTGGTGCTCGCCGGCGTCCTCGGCCTGCGCCGCGTGCTCAAGAATCCGCTGTTCGCGACGGGCGGCCACACGAAGAAGCCGTTGCGCTGGTGGCGCCTGCTGGCGCTGCCCGCGGCCGGGCTGTTCTTCCTCGTCGCGGTGACGACCGCGAAGGACTCCGGCGGCATCACGATGGTCATGGCGGGCCTGTTCCTGCTGGTCGGCTCGGCCGCGGTCGTCGGGCCGTGGGTGACGTCGGCGGTGGGCGGCACGTTCGTCCGGATCTGGCGGCGCCCGTCGGCGCTGCTCGCCGGCCGCCGCCTGCGTGACGACCCGAAGGGTGCCTACCGCGCCTCCGCCGGGATCGTGCTCGCGGTGTTCGCCGGGTCGATGGCCCTGACGCTGCTGCCGACGTTCGAGTCGATGGCCGGCGGCGGGCGGTCCTTCCAGGACTCCGTGCTCTACGTCGACACCGACGCCCAGCACGCGGGCACGATCGTCGACCAGGCCAACGCGTCCCTGCGGAAGTACGGGCAGGCCGAGAAGGCCGTCGCGGTCGGCGAGGTCTACCTGGTGCAGGGCGAAGGCCGCGAGCGCAACGGTAACCGGGCGCTGGTGATGACCTGCGCCGACGCCGTCAAGCTGACCCGGTACGGCCTCACGCCGGCGAACTGCACCGGCGGTCCGGCCGTCTTCGGGGACAAGCAGCTGGACCTGGCGACGTACAAGATCGCCACCGAGTGGGAGGCCCCCGCGGTGGCCGTGAACTCGGGGACGCGGGCGGAAGCCGTGCCGCCCCGGGACTCGGACCTGTCGAGCACGTCGATCATCGACCCGGCCGCGTTGCCGGCCGGCCTCACGCCGAAGTGGGTCACCGTCGTCGCGCCGACCACCGACGCCAACCGCGAGATCGTCCGGACGGCGCTGGCCGCGCCGGCCGCGGGCGAGGAGATCGGCAGCCGCGACCAGTACCTGTTCAACCAGCAGACCGAGCTCGGCGACCTGCGCCGCGTCACGGTGATCGGGCTGATCGCCGCCGGGATCCTGGCCGGCTGCAGCGCCGCGGTCGCGACCGCGGGCTCGGTGATGGACCGCCGCCGGACGTTCGGGGCGCTGATGGCCGCCGGCACACCGGTGCGGGTGCTGGCGAGGGCGCTGCGGATGGAGGCCGCGCTGCCCGCGCTGGTCGCCACCGTCGGCGCGGGAATCGTCGGGGTGCTGGTCGGTGTTGGGCTCTACAGCATGGTCGACCCGCGCGGCATCGTGCTCAGCCCGTGGCTGCTGGCGCCGGTCGTGCTCGGCGTCGGCGTGGCGCTGCTCGGCGCGTCGGTCTGCACGCCCGCCCTCAAGCGGGTCCAGGCCGAGCCGCTGGCCGAGGAATAGGGAGGATGTTCGCCCCTCTGTCGGGGGAGGGGCGAACTCCTACCGCTTTTCGAAGATCAGGTCGTGCGAGACGCGGCCTTCGACGTCGGCCCGCTGCTCGAACTTGGTCACCGGCCGCCACTCCGGCCGCGGCGCCCAGCCGTCGTACCGGTTCCGCAGCGCGGGCTCGGCGGAGCAGACCTCGAGCATCTGCTCGGCGTAGTTCTCCCAGTCGGTCGCCATGTGGAAGGTGCCGCCGGGCGCGAGCCGCGACGCCACGAGCGCGGCGAACGACGGCGACACGATCCGCCGCTTGTGGTGCTTCTTCTTCGGCCACGGGTCCGGGAAGAACAGCCGCACGCCGTGCAGCGTGTCCGGCTCGACGTGCTCGGTCAGGAACACGACGGCGTCGCCGTGCAGCAGCCGCAGGTTCTCGACGCCCAGCTTTTCGGCGCGCAGCATCAGCTGGCCGAGGCCCGGGTCGTAGACCTCGGCCGCGACGTAGTTCAGCTCCGGCGCCGCGGCGGCCAGCTGCGACGTCGTCTCGCCCATGCCGGAGCCGATCTCGAGCATGACCGGCGCCTCGCGGCCGAACCACTCGGTGAAGTCCAGCTTTCCCTCGGGCAGCTCACCGACCGTGCGGCCGAGCTTCGGCCACAGTTCGTCCCACGCTCGCTGCTGCCCGACGGTCATCCGGCCACCGCGCTTGACGTAGCTGACCACGCTGCGCAGCCGGGGCTGGTCCTCGTTTTCCACTCACCGAGGTTAACGAACGGCTTCGAGCTCCCCGAGACGAGACCGCAGCCCCGCCAGTCCGGCGATCGCGATCGGGTCCGGCGTCCGGCCGCTGTGCGCGGGCAGGACGTCGATCCAGCCCGGGTGCCGGTCGGTGTTCATCACCGTCGTGGGAATCGCGTGCCCCGATTTCCCGCGTTCGGACGGCATGAACTCCCAGTAGCCGGATTCGCCGTCCGCGGCCCAGGGGACGAATTCCCAGCCCGGCCGCCTGCCGAGCAGCTGCGCGATGCGGTCTTCGACGCGGAAACCCTGTTCCCGCGAATCCAGCTTCCCGTCCGCGATCGCGCGGAGCCACCACGGCGCCGGGATCGGCCCCGCCATCCCGGCCGAGGCGCGGAACAACGCCAGGACGGTGTCTTCGGGCGCGCGGTGCACCCACGCCCGGCGGAGTTCGGCCGGCGTCGCCGCCGTCAGGGCAGCCTGCGGGAGCTCGATCGCCCGCGACCATTCGAGGTCCAGCATCGGTTCGAGCCGGGGAGCGTCGTCTTCGACACGGGCTCGGGGAATCGTGTTGCCCAATTCTTGACCGGTGTTCACCGTCAAGGATCACCTCCAGGGGAGCGCAGACGGTTCCGGTGCTCACTTACGAATATTGCCTGGTCATAGCAGTATGTCCGGTGCCTGTGAGAGAAGCCACAGCCTCTTCATCTTTTGTTAACACGAATTTTTGAGGTATTGAGAGCGCCGTCACGCTCAGGCGTCGCGGCGTGCCGTGGTGATGACCCCGGCCACGAACAGTGCAACGCAGATCGCCGCGAAGTAACCGAGGTAGCCCCACGGGCCGAGCGGAGCGGCCGGTAGCTGCACCGGTCCCGCGCCGAGCCCGCCGGCGCCGACGAACTGGTCGGCCGCGTGGAACGGCATCCACTGGTAGATGTGCTTGCCGGCGCCCGGGATGAAGATCACCACGCCCTCGAGCACCTGCGTCCACACGAGCACCACCGTCAGCGCGAAGGCGACACTGCGCAGCAGCAGGGCGACGCCGACGCCGGCCACCGCGGCGAGCAGGAAGACCAGGCTCTGCCCCAGCACCGAGCGCCACTCCGAGCCGGAGTGCAGCGCGAGGTCGGCGTCCGGCGCCACCACCGTCGCGAGCCCCCACGAGCCGAAGCCGACGAGCAGCCCGAGCCCGGCGCCGACCGCGCCGACGACGGCCACCTTCGCCAGCAGCGCGGGCACCCGGCTCGGCACGGCCTGGAACGTCAGCCGCATCGTGCCCCAGTTGAACTCCGACGCCGTCGCGAGGATCGCGAGCACGACCAGCACGGTCCGGCCGTTGCCGCTCGCGAGCTGGGTGTTGCCGACCGTCGGCGGGATCTCCGGGCCGGCCAGCGCGAAGAACAGCGCGGTGAAGCCGAGCGGCGCCGCCAACGCGAGCGCCATGCACCACCACGGCGCCCGGGTGCTGAAGAACTTGATGCGCTCGGCGCGCAGCAGGTTGCCGGTCGTGCTCATCGGGCCGCTCCCGCGGTGAACTCGGTGGCCTCGCGCGTGAGGTCGAGGTAGGCCTGTTCGAGCGAGCCGGTGATCGGGCTCAGCTCGTGCAGCGTCGCTCCCGCGTCGAAGGCGAGCTGCCCGATCCGGTCACTGTCCATTCCGGACACCACGAACGCGCCGCCGTCTTCGGTGAACTCCGCCTGCCCGGTCAGCGCGGCGCGCAGCTCGTCGGCGTGCGGGGTGCGCACGCGCACGCCGTGCCGGCTCGTCTGCGCGACGAAGTCGTCCATGGTGCCCTGGTAGATGAGCCTGCCCCGGCCGATCACGACCAGGTCCTGGGCCGTCTGCGCCATCTCGGGCAGCAGGTGGCTGGAGACGAAGACGGTCCGGCCCTCGGCGGCCAGCGCGTGCAGCAGCCGGCGGATCCAGGCCATGCCCTCGGGGTCGAGGCCGTTCACCGGCTCGTCGAACAGGAGCACGCGGGGGTCGCCGAGCAGGGTGCAGGCGATGCCGAGCCGCTGGAGCATGCCGAGCGAGTACTGCCCGGCGCGGCGTCCCCCAGCGCTGGTCAGCCCGACCAGGGCGAGCACTTCGTCGACGCGCTTCTCGGGCAGGCCGTTGGTCGCGGCCAGCCAGCGCAGGTGGTCGCGCCCGCTGCGGCCGGGGTGGCGCCAAGTGGCGTCCAGCATCGCGCCGACCGTCCGGAGGGGATCTTTCAGCTGCCGGTACGGGACGCCGTCGACGAGGACCGTGCCCGCGTCGGGCGTGTCGAGGCCGAGGACCAGGCGCATGGTCGTGGACTTGCCGGCGCCGTTGGGGCCGAGGAAGCCGGTGACGCGCCCCGACCGCGCGGTGAACGTCAGCTCGTTGACCGCGGTGGTGGCGCCGTACCGCTTGGTCAGTGCGTTCGCTTCGATCACCTGAGGAGACTACCGAGAAACGGGAATCCGGGTCGCCCCCCGACAGCGCGACCCGGATTCCCGTTTTCCCCTTTATCCCCTGTTCCCCCTTATGCGTCCCGCTTCTTCGCGACCCCGAGCGCGATGAGCAGGAACACGATGGCGACACCCGCGAAGTAGGCCAGCGCCCACCCCGGGCTCAGCGGCGAGTCCGACGGCGCGGGGCCGTCGACGACCGCCGAGCCGCGCAGGAACTTGTTCGCCACGTTGAACGGCAGCCACTCGTGGATGGTGTGCCCGATCTTCGGGATCAGCTGCACCAGCTCTTCCACGGCCAAGTAGTAGATGAGCAGCAGTGCGATGGCACCGGCGCTGTGCCGGATGAGGATCCCGAGCGCGACGGCGAGCACCGCGCTGAGGGCGAACACCGGGCCGAGGCCCGCGACGTTCATCCAGTCCTGCGAGGTGTGCAGGCCGAGGCCGTCGTTGGGCCGCATGAGCATGCCGAGGCCCAGCGCCCCGAACGCGGCGATCTCCCCGATCACCAGCGCCACGAGCGCGACGACGATCGCCTTGGCGACCAGCGCCGGCGAGCGGTGCGGCACGGCCTGGAACGTCGTGCGGATGGTGTTGAAGCGGTATTCGGTGGTCACCGCGAGCGCGGCGAGCACCATCACGACGGCGATCCCGAACTGGGAGCCGCCGAACTGGGTGGCGGACAGCGTGAGCTGCGAGTCGGACGGCGTCGCGCCGGCGATGATGGCGGCGAAGCCGATGGTCAGGGCCAGGGTGATGAGCGCGCACCACCACGGCGATCGGGTGGAGAACAGCTTGATGCGTTCTACCGCGAGCAGGTTCATGGTCTTGGTTTCCCCGGTTACTTGGCGGACTCGAGCACGTGCTGCGCCTCGGCGTCGAGACCGGTGTGGTATTCGACGGAGTCGCCGGTGATCTGCATGAAGGCCTGCTCCAGCGAGCCGGTCTGCGGGCTCAGCTCGTGCAGCACGATCCGGTTGGCGGCGGCGATCTCGCCGATCTTGTCGCTGTCCATGCCGGACACCACGAGCGCGTTCGCTTCCTCGACGACCCCGGCGCTGGCGCGCTGCAACGCGTCGCGCAGTTCGGCCAGCTGCGGCGAGCGGACCTTGACGGTGTTCTCCGCGGCGCGGGCGACGAAGTCCTCGGTGGAGGACTGCGAGATCAGCTGACCCCGGCCGATCACCACGAGGTTGCTCGCGGTCAGCGCCATTTCCGAAAGCAGGTGGCTCGACACGAAGACCGTGCGGCCCTCTTCGGCCAGGCGGTGCATGAACTTCCGGATCCAGAGGATGCCCTCCGGGTCCAGGCCGTTCACCGGCTCGTCGAACAGCAGGACTTCCGGGTCGCCCAGCAGGGCGGCCGCGATGCCGAGCCGCTGCGACATGCCGAGCGAGAACCCGCCGGCGCGCTTGGTCGCGACGCTGGTCAGGCCGACCGTGTCGAGCACCTCGTCGACCCGGCTCGCCGGGATGCGGTTGGACTTCGCCATCCACAGCAGGTGGGCGCGCGCCGAGCGGTTCGGGTGCACCCACTTCGCGTCGAGCAGCGCGCCGACGGTGCGCAGCGGCTCCTTGAGTTCGTGGTACTTCTTGCCCCCGATGGTGACCTGGCCGCCCGTCGGGTTGTCCAGGCCCAGGATCATCCGCATGGTGGTGGACTTGCCCGCCCCGTTCGGGCCGAGGAAGCCGGTGACCTGACCCGCGGCCACGGAGAACGACAGGTTGTTCACCGCCAGTGTCTTCCCGTACCGCTTGGTGAGGCCGGTTGCCTCGATCATGACTGCTCCTCTTCCGCCCCTCGCTTACGACGCGTTCATCGTCGCGGGTCGGGGGCGGTTCGCGCGTCACCCTGCGGGCCTAACCGCTCCCCCTACCTGAGTAGTACCTTGCTGGCTCTTCGGCCGATGCGCGATCCGTGATGACCCTGAGACGACCCTGATTCGACGGCATTAATGAACTGTGGTTCAATAATGCGGTGGCCCGGCCGAGGAGGATCACCGACGAGCGGCTGCTGGGTGCGGCGGAGACCGTGATCGGCAGGTGCGGCCCCGGTTTCACGCTCGCGCAGGTCGCCGCGGAGGCCGGGGTTTCGGTCGGCACGGTCGCGCAGCGGTTCGGTTCGAAGAGCGGTTTGCTGCAGGAGATGAGCCGGCGGGCGACCCGGCGGGCGGTCGAGCAGATGCGGGAGTGCGCCGAGCGGGCGGACGACCCGGTCGACGGCCTGCGCGCCGCGGCAGTCGCGGTCTACGCGGTGCTCGGCGACGCCGAAGAGGCGGCGAACCACCTGAGCCAGCTCGGCGTGGACATCGGCGACCCGGTGCTGCGGGCGCTGCTGGGCGAGCACTTCACGGCGGTCGAAGAAGAACTGCGGCGGCTCGTGCGGGCGGCGGCTTCGTCGTTGCCGCACGCGCCGACCGTGCCGCGGGCGGCCCGGGTCGTGCTGGACGTGATCAACGGGGTGTCGATCGACTGGTCGATCCGGCCGCACGGGCGGCTGGCCGACCGGCTGGCGGAGGACGTCGACGCGGTTTTGACCGCGTGGCGGGGACGGGAGGATTCATGAGTTTGCAGGGCAAGGTAGCGGTGGTCACCGGGGCGACCCGGGGCTGCGGGCGGGCGATCGCGGTGGAGCTGGGCCGCGCGGGCGCGACGGTGTACGTCACCGGCCGCACGACGCGTTCGTCGAGGTCGCCTATGCAACGCCCGGAGACGATCGAAGAGACGGGCGAACTGGTCGAAGCGGCGGGCGGCCGCGCGGTGGTCGTCCGCTGCGACTTCACGTCGCAGTCCGATGTGGACGCACTGAAGGCGCGCATCGAGTCCGAAGTGGACGGAATCGACCTCCTGGTCGACGACGTCTGGGGCGGCGACATGTACTTCCACTTCGACGCGCCGTTCTGGGAGACGCCGTTGGAGGACGCGCTCAACTTGACGCACAACGCTTTGGACACCCACCTCATCGCGCTGCACAAGCTGCTGCCGCTGGTGGTCGCGCGTCGCGGCCTGGTGTTGGAGGTGACCGACGGCGACAACGACGACTACGTCGGCGCGGGCCTGCCGTATTACCTGGCGAAGTGCGGCATCCGCGCGCTCGGCCGGGCGCTGGGCGTGGAGCTGAAGAAGAACGACTGCGTCGGCCTCGCGGTGACGCCGGGCTTCCTGCGGTCGGAGTCGATGCTCGACCACTTCGAGGTGACGGAGGAAAACTGGCGCGACGCGGTGGGCAAGCTGGCGCCGGTCGACTTCAAGATTTCCGAGACACCGTACCTGCTGGCCCGCGGCGTCGCGGCCCTCGCCCAAGACCCGCAGGTCTCCCGCTTCGCCGGCCAAACGCTGGCATCGTGGACGCTGATGAAGGAGTACGGCTACACGGACATCGACGGCGACCGCCCGGACTTCGGCCGTTGGCTGACCGAAGTCCGCCACGCAGGCAAGGACCCGGCAACAACCCCACCAGACACCTTCCGCTAACCAAACGCCACTTTCCCTGTGAAAGTGCGGCCCCTGGGCTCTGAGACGGCACTTTCCCTAGGAAAGATGCGGGGTTGTGGAGGGATTTCGAGGGATGTGGACAACTAAGCTGTAGTTGATCTTGAACCGGGCTGGTTGTCAGTCGTATGACGCAAGGTTTGGAGGGTGTTCCGCCGTCGTAGCAGTGACCTGGTCGACTTCGCCGAGCCCTTCATCGGGAGCCACGCCGTGGCCGAAGAGGTGTTGACGTTGTGCGACTTGCGGTCTCCGTCGTTCACCCGCCTGTTCCGCAACGTCTACGTCGCCTCGACGACCGAAGTCACGCACGCGATGCGGTGCCGGGCCGCAGCTCTGCTGGCACCGAGCAGAGCCGTCCTGACCGGGTGCTCGGCAGCGGCCGTCTGGGGTCTCGACCTGGTTGGTCCGCAGGACTTGGTCGAATTCGTCGTGCCCGAGAACTTGAAGTTCGACAGGCAGGCCGGATTGCACATCCGGCGGACCAGCCGGGTGATCGACAGCGAGCCGTGGGGTGACATCCAGCTCGCCACGCCTCTGCGGCTCGCGTTGGACGTCGCCACGAACACCAGGCTGCATCGTTCGCTTCCTCGGACCGTCGGCTACCTCGACGCCTTCCTCGGCAGCGGGCTGGTGGACCTGGCCGAGCTGCGCCGCTATCTCGGACCGCGCCGGGACAACGGAATGGTGCGAGCCAGGAGAGCGATCGCGCTGGTCAATGCGCGCTCGGAGAGCGTGCCCGAGTCCGAGCTGCGGGTTTGGCTCACCGTCGCCGGGCTCAAGCCCGAGGTCCAAGTTGACGTCGTAGCGGCGTCAGGCGGCTTCCTCGGCCGCCTTGACCTGGCATTTCCTGCGCAGAAGCTGGCTGTCGAGTATGACGGCGAGTGGCATCTCGACGGTATCCAGCCGCGCCTCGACGCGCAGCGCCGCGCCTCGATCGAGGCCGAGGGATGGCGCTTCGTGATCGTCACCAAGGCCGACTTGTACGGAGATCCGAAGCGAGTGGTCGCGACCGTCCGGTCGTTACTTTCCCTATGAAAGATGCGTCCGGAGGGCTTTGCGCGCATCTTTCCTAGGGAAAGTGCAGCTTCCGTCAGGCGAGGCCGGGGCGGGCGAGGCCGGTTTCGTAGGCCAACACCACGGCCTGCACCCGGTCCCGCAGCTCCAGCTTCGCCAGGATCCGCCCGACGTGCGTCTTCACCGTCGCCTCCGAGAGGAACAGCGCCTCCGCGATCTCCAGGTTCGACATGCCCTTGGCGATCAGCACGAGCACCTCGCGCTCGCGGTCGGTCAGCACGTCCAGCTCCGCGGTGTCCCGCATCGGCGCGCCGCCGGAGCCGACGAAACGGTCGAGCAGCCGGCGGGTCACCGATGGCGACACCACCGCGTCGCCCGAAGCCACCGCTCGCAGCGCCGACACGAGGTGGCCGGGCTGGGTGTCCTTGAGCAGGAACCCGCTCGCCCCGCCCTGCAGCGCCGCGTAGACGTACTCGTCGAGGTCGAACGTCGTCATCACGAGCACGCGCGCCGTGCCGGCCGCGACGATCCGCTTGGTCGCCTCCACCCCGTCGAGCACCGGCATCCGGACGTCCATCAACACGACGTCGGGCCGCAGCTGCGAAGCCAGCTCGATCGCCTGCGCGCCGTCGCCCGCCTCGCCGACGACGTCGATGTCGGCCTGCGCGCCCAGCACCATCCGGAACCCGACGCGCATCAGTTCCTGGTCGTCGACGACCACCACCCGGATCACTTGTCCAACCTAACCGGCAGCTCCGCGCGGACCTGCCACCCACCACCCGGAGCGGGGCCCACGTCGAGCGTCCCGCCGTACACGTGCGCGCGTTCGCGCATGCCGATCAAGCCGTTGCCGCCCGGCAGGCGCTGCGCGGAACCCGCCAGCTGCGGGACGCGCCCGGCGCCGTCGTCGGAGACCAGCACCTCCACCAGGTCGCCGGTCCGGTGCACGCGCACCGACGCCATCGCGCCGCGGCCGGCGTGCTTGAGCGTGTTGGTCAGCGACTCCTGCACGATCCGGTAGATCCCGAGCGAGACGCCGGCGGGCAGGTCGCCGAGGTCGTCGGCCTCCAGCTCGACCGGCACGCCGGCCGTGCGCATCCGGTCGGCCAGGTCGGCGATGGCGTGCGCGTCCGGCTGCGGGACGCGCGGTTCGCCGTCGGCGTCGTCGCTGCGGAGCACGTCGAGCAAGCGCCGCAGCTCGCCGAGCGCGCCGCGGCCCGTCTCGGAAATCGTTTGCAGGGCCCGTTGGGCGAGCTCGGGGCTGCTCTCGATCGCGTAGGACGCGCCGTCGGCCTGCACCACCATGACGCTCACCGCGTGCGCGACGACGTCGTGCAGTTCGCGCGCGATCCGCCCGCGCTCCTCGGCCACCGCGATCCGGGTGGCCTGGTCACGTTCGGTCTCGAGCAGGTGCAACCTGGCCTCCACTTCCACGTCGTAGGCGCGCCGGGCGCCGACGAACTCGCCGAGCGTCCAGCACAGCGCGATGCCGAACGCGAGGAACAGGATCTCGATGACGAGCTCGTCGTCCGGCGGTTCCAGCGCCAGCTGCACGGCCGACGAGACGATCACCGCCCCGACGAAGACCAGCCCCTGCCGCCGCCCGGCGTAGACGACGACCGAGTAGATGCTCATCGCCAGCCCGGCGGCGCTGCCGATGCCGAGCATCAGCGTCGCGTGCACGATGCTGATGACCAGCACGACGTAGGCCGACCACAGCGGCGACTTCCGGCGGAACACCAGCGGCGCGACCATCGCGAGGTTGATCGGCACGGCGACGTACCAGGGCGGCAGCTCCGGCAGCTCGGCGAACTGGTCGGCGACGAACAGCGTCAGGTCGATGAAGCCCAGCAGGACGGCGAGCACCGTGTCGCCCGCCATGGGGTGGGCACGCATCCAGAGACTCAGCCGTCGCACCAGGCAACACTAGGTCGCGGGCCGCCGGAAGCGCGTCGGTCGGCGGTACCACCTTCGGTGCGACCTCCGGATGACGTGCATGGCACGATTCACGGGGTTGTCCGTACGACCGGGGAGGGCTGGGGGCCGTGACGTCACCGGAGCAGGGCCGGCTCGCGGGACCGCTGTCGATGTCGGTGGCCAATCTGTGCCACCGGCTGCAGTCGCAGGTCTCCGCGCGCACCGCGGCCGGCTTCGCCGAAGTGCTGCGCCGGCTCGGCGCGCCGCTGCAGGTGGCCGTCGCCGGGCGGATCAAGTCGGGCAAGTCGACGCTGGTCAACGCGCTGATCGGGCGCCGGGTCGCGCCGACCGACATCGGCGAGTGCACGCGGCTGGTGACCCGGTTCCAGTACGGCACGGTCGACCGCGTCGAGATCGTCTTCACCGACGGCCGCAAGCAGGTGCTCCCCTTCGCCGCCGACGGGATGATCCCGGCCGAGCTGGGCGTCGACATCGAAAAGGTGTCGCACATCGAGGCCTACCTGACCAACGCCGTCCTGCAGGGCATGACGGTGATCGACACCCCCGGCCTCGGCTCGCTCGACGCCGCTTCGGTGTCACGGACCGAGCAGCTGCTGGGCGCCGCGAAGCACGCCAAGGACGACGAAGGCTCGGACGAGCTCGACGACACCTCGCGCAACGCGGTCGCCGGCGCCGAAGCCGTCCTCTACGTCGTGACCCAGGGCGTCCGCGCCGACGACCAGCAGGCCCTCGCCGCCTTCACCGCGGCCACCGCGAGCCGTGAGGCGGGCCCGGTCAACGCCATCGCCGTGCTGAACAAGGCCGACACCATCGCGCCGGAGTCGGTCGACGGCGCGGACGGCGACGTCTGGAAGGCCGCGACGATCCTCGCCGAGAAACAGGCGAGCACGCTGAAGCCGCGCGTGGCCGACGTGCTGCCGGTGATCGGGCTGATCGCCGAGTCCGCCGAGTCGGGCGGGTTCACCTCCGCCGACGCCGAGGCGCTGCGGCAGCTCGCCGGCCTCGACGACGACATCCTGCAGACCATGCTGATCTCGGCCGACATCTTCACGACCTGGGAGTGCGACGTCCCGTCGGGCACCCGGCTGCGGCTGCTGGAGAAGCTCGACCTGTTCGGCATCTCCCACGCCGTCGAGGCCATCCGCAAGGAACCGGAGATCACGGCGGGCGCGCTGCGGCGGTCGCTGCTCGACGCGTCCGGCCTCGAAGCGGTGCGGCAGCGGCTGTCGATCGTGTTCGCCGCCCGCGCCGACGGCATCAAGGCGGCCGCCGCGCTCGCGTCGGTCACCGCGCTCGCGCACGCCTCCGGCGATCCGGGTGAACGCCAGCGCGTCCACGACGCCATCGAGGTGCTGCTAGCCAAGCCCGAAGCCCACCAGCTGCGGCTGCTCGAAGCGCTGACGCTGGTCGCGTCCGGCGCGGTCGACATGCCGGAGGACCTGTCCGAGGAGGTCCTGCGCGTCGGCAGCAACGCCGACATCGGGGCCCAGCTCGGCAAGCCCGGCGCACCCCGGCCGGACCTCGCCGCGCACGCGCTCGAACGCGCCGGCTGGTGGCGGTCCTTCGCGTCCTTCGGCGCGACGCCCGCGCAGAGCCGCGTCGCGCACGTCGTGCACCGGGCGTACTTCTTGATCTGGCAACAGGTCCGCGAAGCCTGAGTTTGTTCCTACTTGCCGACTTCGCCGGTCAGCGCCCTTTTCCCGCGTACTGTTGAGGCGTGCGCCTAGAAAACACGACATCGTGGCGAGCGGGCTGGAGCAGCGAGAACGAGATCGACGTCGCGCTGTACATCCGTGACGCCCTCGCGCTGTCCGTTTCCGAAGGACAGGTGCTGCCGCCCGTGGAGCCGCAGGTCCCGGTGCACGTCCCCCGCGAGATCGACCGCGCGGCCGTCCAGGCGCAGTGGGCCGACTGGTGGGTCGACCTGCTGGCCTTCCTGCGCAACCGCGAGGACCCGGACCCGCGCAGCCCGCGCTCCCGCTACGGCAGGCCCGCGCTCGCGCAGGGCTCGGCGATGCGCCAGGCGCTCGAGTTCTTCGGCCCGGCCGCGGCCCGCCACTTCGCCAACGCGCGCGGGCCCGCCCTGCGCGGCGGGGGCGAGCCGACCGGCGGCACGCCGTGGGCGCCCGGCTTCTACCGGCGGCAGATCGTGGCCGGCGAACGGCTCGGCCAGCTCGTGCGCGAGGCCGAGGTCCGGCTGGGCCGACGCGCGTACCCGTTCCGGCTGAACGTCATCGAGATCTCCGTCGCCGGGTCGATCTGGCTGCGCACGGCCGAGGACCAGCTGCTCGTCAGCTCCCGGCTCGCCGAGGACGGTCCCGGCCTCGAAGCCGTGCTCCGCGACGTGATCGACCAGCTCGTCTGAGCCTCGGCTTTCATAAACCGAGCACGCGGTCTAATAATAGGCGGCATGGAGACGACCGTCGACGAGCCGTCGTGGCTGCGCACCGCGTCCTGGATCGGCTGCCCGCTGCTCGGCGGGGCGCTCGGCGTGGGCGTCTGGGCCATCGCCGCGTGGGTCAGCGGCCTGGACGCCTTCCCGTTCCAGGGCGTGTTCAAGGTGCTCACGAAGCTGCCGCAGCCGTGGGCGACGCTCGCCGCGGTCGCCGGCGGGCTCGTGCTCGGCCTGGTGTTCGCCGTGGTCTGGGCGACCGACCGGCTGGTCGTCACGGTGTCGCCGACCCGCGTCACGCTGGTGCGCGGCGACAAGACGCGGCGCATCGAGGCCGACCTCGAAGCCGTCTACCTCGACGGCAAGGAGCTCGTCCTGCGTACGACCGACGGCCGCGAGATCGCCCGCGAGAAGACCGACCTGCGCAACCACGAGCTGGCGCCCGCCTTCGCCGAGCACGGCTACCCCTGGCGCGACGAACCGCCGGTCGAGCGATGAGGACGGTCGACCCGGCCAAGCACGCGGCCAAGCGCGCCTCGATCGTCGACGCGGCCGCCGGCTGCTTCGCCGAGAAGGGCTTCGAGCGGACGACGACGGCGGACATCTGCCGGGCCGCGGGCATCAGCTCCGGCAGCCTCTTCCACTACTTCCCGAACAAGCGCGCGGTGTTCACGGCGATCTTCACCGACGACGCCGTCGAGACGGCCGGGCGCCTCGAAACCGCCGCGCAGGCGGACGACCCGTGGGCCGCGCTGCTCGACGTCGTCGCCGAACTGGCCGGCCAGCTCGCCCACCCCGCCGTCGGCCGGCTGGTCCTGGAGGCCGCCGCGCAGGCCGCCCGCGACGACGAGTTCGCGGAGCTGATCCACCGCAACGACAGCGCCCTGCGTGACGGCCTGGCCGTCCTGGTCGACCGGGCCGTCGACGCCGGCCTGATCGACCCCGGCCTGCCTTCGCGCGCGGTGGCCGGCTGGGTCGCCGGGCTGCTCGACGCGATCATTTCCCGGGCGAGTCTCGACCCGGACCTCGATCTCGCGGCCGAACAAGCGATCCTCCGGACGATCCTGATCCGGTTCCTTCGCCCGGTTTCGCCCCCGGCGGGTGGCTGAATCCGCAAGACTGTCCGCATGGCGTGGTTTCGCAAGGACGGAACCGACCGCGGATCCGCCGCGTCGGACACCGATGTGCACCCCTTGCAGCAGGTGAGCGATCTCGAACGTGCCCTCGCGGATCGCCAGGCACTGATCCAGATGTGCCTGTACGCCCTGGACCGCGCCCGCAGCGGCGGCGTCGTCGAACGCCTGGAAGAAGGACTCGCCGCGATCGGCGTCCAGGCCCTGCGGCCCGACGGCGAACGGTTCGACCCGGCCCGTCACGAGGCCGGCGGCGCGGTCCCGACCGACGATCCCGCGCTCGACGGCGTCGTCGCGGAAACCGAGGTCACCGGCTTCGCCGACCACGACCGGCTGCTGCGTGCCCCGATCGTCACCGTCTACGCGAAGAAGAACCCGTGAGCGCACCGACCGCGCCGAGCCTGCCCGCGCAGGTCCAGGCGGCCCGCGACCAGCTGCTGACCGTCGTCCGCGACGCCGACCCGGACGCCGCGAAGTGGGTCGACGAGGTCCGCAAGGCCCGGCCGAAGAAGCCGGCCGTGGTGGTCGTCGGCGAGACGAACCGCGGGAAGAGCTCGCTGGTCAACGCGCTGCTCGCGACGCCGGGACTGTCCCCTGTGGACGCCGACGTCGCCACCGCCACCTACCTCGTGTTCGACCACGCCGACGCGTGGGGCGCGCAGGCCTGCTACCCCGGCCAGCTGGCGTCGGTCCCGATCGACCTCGGCCAGCTGATCAACTGGGTGTCCGCCGCGCACGAGCTGCCGCCGGGACAGATCCCGCCGCGGTACGTCGAGGTCACCGGGCCGGTGCCGCTGCTCGAACGCCTTTCGCTGGTCGACACCCCGGGCGTCGGCGGGCTCGACTCGATGCACGGCGAGCTCGCCAAGGAAGCCGCCGCGGGCGCGACCGCGCTGCTGTTCGTCGTCGACGCCTCGGCGCCGTTCACGTCGACCGAGCTGCAGTTCCTGCGCGACGTCGGCGAGCGCGTCGAGACCGTGGTGTTCGCGCTGACCAAGGTGGACATGTTCCGCGGCTGGCGCGAGGTCATGGAGGCCGACAAGCAGCTGCTGCGCGAGCACGCGCCCCGCTTCGCCGACGCCGTGTTCCACCCGGTGTCGGCGCGGATGTTCGAGACGGCCTCGAAGGCGCCGAACGAGCAGATGGCCGCGATGCTGCGGGAGAAGTCCGGCGTCGCCGCGGTGCAGACGGCGTTGCAGGAGCTCCTCGTCGGCCGCTCGGCCATGCTGGGCGAGGCGAACACGCTGCGTGCGCTGTCCAGCGCGCTCGGCGAGCTGAAGGCGAAGCTGCAGGCCGAGAGCCGGGCGCTGTCCGCGGGCGAGGCCGAGGCCGAGCAGCTGCGCGAACGCCGTGACCAGCTGCAGGCCGAGCGCCGGACGTCGACCCGCGGCTGGCAGCTGAAGCTGCGTGGTGAGGTGCAGCGCACCCGCGTCGAGGTGGGGCACGAGAGCTCCCGGCAGATGCGGGACGCCCAGACCCACTTCCGCCAGCTGATCGACGCCGCCAAGCGCGACGAGCTGGCCGCGTTGCCGCAGCAGGTCGACATCGCGCTGCAGACGACGTCGCAGCGCATTTCGATGCTGCTCTCGCAACGGCTGAACCAGGTCACCAACGTCTCGCTCTCGGAGCTGTTCTCCCCCGAGGAGCTCGACGTCATCCGCGCGCAGTTCGCCCGGGCCGGCGGCCCGCCGGTGGTGCTGCGCCCGCCGGACAAGAAGCCGCCGACGGCCGAGGACAAGCTGCTCGTCTTCATGGGCATCTCGGGCGGCGTCGGCGCGGGCAAGGTGGCCGCGTTGCCGCTGGCCGGCGTCGCGATCCTCAACCCCGTCGTGCTGCCCGCGACGATCATCATCGGCCTCGGCGCCGGCTGGTGGATGGCCCGCACGCGCAAGCACGCGGCAGACAAGCAGCACATGAAACAGTGGCTGGTCGAGGCCATCGCGGACGCCCGCTCGACACTCGACCAGCTCGTCGCCGAGCAGCTCATCGAGGCCGAGCAGCAGCTGTCGATGGCCCTGGACGAGGCGCTCGGCCGGCGCATCGACGCCATCGAGGCCGAGCTGAAGGAAGTCGACAAGACGATCAAGATGGGTGCCCAGGAACGCGCCAAGAAGATCGCCATCGTGTCGAAGCGGCTCAAAGAGGTTTCCGAAGGCCGCGACCGCGCCGAAGCCTTCCTCACCCGGATCCGGGCACTGCGGGACAAGACGGCCTGAGCAGCCGCCCGGTTGTGGAGCGGAACCGAACGGGCCTACGGTGAGTCATACCCTCCGACAGCAGGTCAGAGACGGCGTTACCCGGTTCTAAGGGGGCAGTTCCCATGTGGGTCGACGAGAGCGGCGGCAGCGACACCGATGCCAGCGGCACCGAGGCGATGACCGTCCACGTCGACGGCCAGGAGTACCAGGCCGAGGTCAACTACGACGTGAACGAGGACGGCGTCAACGACACCGCGATCGTCGAGCACGACGACGGCACCGCCCAGGCCTTCATCGACTCGAACCACGACGGTGAGGCCGACCAGTACGCCGTGCTGGACGAGAACGGCAAGGTCGTCGAGCAGGCCGTCTACGACGAGGCCAGCGGCGAGTGGGTCGAGGCCTCCGGGGGCGGCCACGACGACTCCGACACCGGCGGCCGCGACGACGGCTCCGGCGGCCACATCCACGCGGACATGCCGGACGGCGAGGTCGACGCGGGTGCCGCGACGATCGACACCGACCACGACGGCCACAACGACACCGCCATCGTCGAGACGAAGAGCGGCGGCACGATCGCCTTCACCGACAAGGACGGCGACGGTGAAGCGGACATCGCCGTGCAGACCGACGCGGACGGCACGACCACGACGTTCGAGCACAGTGGACCCGGCCAGTGGACCGAGGTCTCCAGTGGACTGATGGACTCCGGCGGCGAGGGCGACCCGGCGGGCGACGCCGAATGGGGCGGCGCCGGCACGCAGACGCTGGAAGGCGTCGCGCGCATCGACTCCGGCACGGGACAGTGGATTTCGCCGAACTGAGGGTGACTCAGGTCATAGTTTGAAAGCCCGGGGCTGCGGCCCCGGGCTTTTTTCATGTCGTCAATGAAAAGAAAGATGCCTTCTGAATCGATCCCCTTATCGGTCTTGTGAGAGAACGTACACGTCAGCTCTCTGTTACCTGCCGGTCATGCGGTTACTCTCGAAGAATCCCAAAATCCGCACACCGGTTCGCCAGCCGGTGTGCGAAGCCATTCGGTCGCCGGCAATGACGCCCGCACCGGGACAACGTCGTTCCGGTGCGGGCTTGTTTGTCGTCGGAAGTCAGGAGTAGAGATGACCGCAGTCGCCATCCCCGGACTGGACACCGCGCCGACGACGCACACCGGCGTGCTGTCCTTCGTCCGGGAGGTCGCCGAGCTGACCACCCCGGACCGCGTGGTGTGGGTCGACGGGTCCGACGAAGAAGCCGCCCGGATCAACCAGGAGCTGGTCGAAGCCGGCACGTTCGTGCAGCTCAAGTCGAAGCCCAACTCCTTCTGGGCCACTTCCGACCCGAACGACGTCGCCCGCGTCGAGGACCGCACCTTCATCTGTTCGGAGCGCCCCGAGGACGCCGGGCCGACGAACAACTGGATGGACCCGGCCGAGATGAAGGCCACCATGACCGAGCTGTTCCGGGGCTCGATGCGCGGCCGCACGATGTACGTCATCCCCTTCTGCATGGGCCCGCTCGGTGACGAGAACCCCAAGCTGGGTATCGAAATCACCGATTTCGCCTACGTTGTCGCTTCCATGCGCGTGATGACGCGCGCCGGCAAGGCGGCCCTCGAGAAGTTCGTCGCGCCGGATGGCACCGAGCGTGAATTCGTGCCCGCTCTCCACTCCGTGGGCGCGCCGCTCGAACCGGGTCAGCAGGACGTTTCCTGGCCCTGCAACGAAACGAAGTACATTTCGCACTTCCCGGAGGAGCGCGCGATCTGGAGCTACGGCTCGGGTTACGGCGGCAACTCCTTGCTGGGCAAGAAGTGCTACTCGCTGCGCATCGCCTCGGTGATGGCCCGCGACGAGGGCTGGCTCGCCGAGCACATGCTGATCCTCAAGCTGATCTCGCCCGAGGACAAGGTCCACTACGTCGCGGCCGCGTTCCCGAGCGCCTGCGGCAAGACCAACCTTGCCATGCTGCAGCCGACCATCCCGGGCTGGCGCGCCGAGACCCTCGGTGACGACATCGCGTGGATGCGCTTCGGCGAGGACGGCCGTCTGTACGCGGTCAACCCCGAGTTCGGCTTCTTCGGCGTCGCGCCGGGCACCGACTGGCACACCAACCCGAACGCCATGCGCACGATCGAGAAGGGCAACACGGTCTTCACGAACGTCGCCCTGACCGACGACGGCGACATCTGGTGGGAGGGCATGGAGAACAAGCCCGAGCACGCCACCTCGTGGAAGCACCAGGACTGGACGCCCGACTCCGAGGAGAAGGCCGCCCACCCGAACTCGCGCTACTGCACGCCGATGTCGCAGTGCCCGATCCTCGCGCCGGAGTGGGACGACCCGAAGGGCGTGCCGATCTCGGCGATCCTGTTCGGCGGCCGCCGCAAGACGACGGTCCCGCTGGTGAACGAGGCCCGCGACTGGCAGCACGGCGTCTTCATGGGCGCCACGATGTCGTCGGAAACGACTGCTGCGGCAGCCGGCGCGGTGGGCAACGTGCGCCGCGACCCGATGGCGATGCTGCCGTTCCTCGGCTACCACGCCGGTGACTACTTCAAGCACTGGCTGAACCTGGGCAAGAACGCCGACGCGAACAAGCTGCCGAAGATCTTCTACGTCAACTGGTTCCGCCGCGGCGACGACGGCCGCTTCCTGTGGCCGGGCTTCGGCGAGAACTCGCGGATCCTCAAGTGGGTCGTCGAGCGCGTCGAGGGTCGCGGCAACGCGGTCGAGACGCCGGTCGGCTTCGTGCCGCGCGCCGAGGACCTCGACACCGAGGGCCTGACCGAGCCGATCGAGGACATCCAGGCCGCCCTGGACGTCAAGCCCGAGGAGTGGCGCGAGGAGCTGCCGCTGATCGAGGAGTGGTTCGAGAAGATCGGCGACAAGGTTCCGACGTCGTTGCGTGACGAGCTCGACGCGCTGGCCCAGCGCCTCGCCTGAGCTCCCTGAGACAGAAGGGGACGCCTCCCGGCCGCATCCGGGAGGCGTCCCCTTCTACCTTTTCCCGGTAGTTTCGCGGTCATGAAACCGTTTCGCTTCGGGGTGGCGCTCGTGACGCCCGGCTCACGAGCTGAATGGGTGGCGAAGTGCCGGCAAGCCGAAGACCTCGGGTACGACGTCGTCGGCGTGGTCGACCACCTCGGGCGGGTCGCTCCGGTGCCCGCACTGCTGCTCGCCGCGGAGGCCACCGAACGGGTCCGGCTCAACACGTACGTGCTCAACGCGAGCTTCCACAACCCGGTGCTGCTGGCGCGCGACCTCAGCGGACTCGACGACTTCACCGGTGGCCGGCTCGAAGTCGGGATCGGCGCCGGGTACGCCCGCGCGGAGTTCGAGGCCACGGGCATCGAGTGGGGCACGGCCGGGCAGCGGTTCGAGCGGCTCGTCCGCGCGGTCGCCGAACTCGAGCGCGCCTACGAAGGCCGCCCCCGCCCACCGCTGCTGCTCGGTGGCCGCGGCGACCGGATGCTGACGTTCGCCGCGGAGCACGCCGACACCATCGCCTTCACCGGCACCGCGCCCGGCGCGGCCGAAGGACGGCTGGCCTTGGCCGGTCCCGCCGCGCTCGCCGAGCGCATCGGCTTCGCGAACCGGGCGCTCGGCGGCCGCGACGCCGAGCTCAACCTGCTGATCCACTTCATCCGCGTCACCGACGACCGGCGGTCGGCGCTCGAAACAGCGCGTCGGCTCGTACCGCACCTCGGTGCCGACGAGCTCGCTGCGCTGCCCACCGTCGTCATCGGGTCGGCCGAGGCGGCGGCCGAGCAGCTGCTGCACACGCGGGAGACGCTCGGCGTCAGCTACTTCACGGTGATCGAAGAGGACCTCACGCGGCTGGCGCCGGTGATCGAAAAACTCCGGTGAGTATTTTGGGGATCATGACTGGGGATTTCCGCTTCGGCGTCAACATGGTGGTTCCGGACAGCCGCGCCGCGTGGGTCGAGAAGTGCCGCAAGGTCGAGGACCTCGGCTACGACGTGCTGTCCGTCGCCGACCACCTCGGCATGGCCACGCCCTTCCCGTCGCTGGTCCTCGCCGGCGAGGCCACTTCCCGCGTCAAGTTGAACACCTTCGTGCTCAACGCGCCCTTCTACAACCCGGTGCTGCTGGCGCGGGACGTCACGGGCACCGACCAGTTCACCGACGGCCGGCTGGAGCTGGGGCTCGGCGCCGGGTACGTCAAGGCGGAGTTCGAAGCGGCCGGGATGCCGTTCCCGTCCGCCGGCGAGCGCGTCGACCACCTCGAACGCACGATCCTCGAGCTGAAGCGGCTGTACGCCGACCCCGAGCACAAGCCGTCGCCGGTCCGTCCCCAAGGGCCGCCGCTGCTGCTCGGCGGCCGTGGCGACCGGGTGCTGAGCCTGGCCGTCGAGCACGCCGACATCATCGGCTTCACCGGCACGGCGAAGACGCCGGACGGCGCGCCCATCGCGGCGGGGACCCCCGCGGACGTCGACGAGCGGGTGGCGTTCGTCCGGGCGAAGCTCGGCGAGCGAGCGTCCGAAGTGGAGTTCAACCTGCTCTGCCAGTTCGTGAAGGTGACGAACGACCGCGCGGCCGGCCTGGCCGAGCTCGAGCAGCTCGTCCCGGGCGGGATGACCGCCGACGAGATCGGCGAGCTGCCGATCGCGCTCGTCGGCACGCCCGCCCAGATCGCCGACCAGATCCGCGCGCACCGGGAGCGGTGGGGGTTCACCTACTTCACCATCCTCGAGATGTTCCTCGACGAGTTCGCCCCGGTGCTCGAGCACCTCCGATGATCGACGCGCGGGGCATCGGCGTCCGGGCCGGCGAACTGTGGCTGTTCGACGACCTGGACTTCTCCGTCGACCCCGGCGAGTGCGCCGCGATCGTCGGGCCGAACGGGGTCGGCAAGTCGACCTTGCTGCGCTGCTTCTACGGCATGCAGAAGCCGCAGCGGGGCCGCGTGCTCGTCGACGGCAAGGCACCGGACGAGCGGGACGTCGAGTTCCGCCGCAAGGTCTCGGTGCTGTTCGACGACTCCGACTTCTTCGCCGAGCTGACGCCGATGCAGCACCTCGAACTGCTGTCCGGCTCGTTCGGCGCCGACCTCGGCGACCACGAGGAACTGCTGCGCGACGCGGGGCTGGGCGACCGCATGCGCGTCACGTCCGGGCACTTCTCCGCGGGGCAACGTCGTCGGCTGCTCCTGCTCGGCGTCACCGCGCGGCCGCACCAGCTACTGCTCCTCGACGAGCCGGAGCGCGCGCTGGACGTCGAGGGCAAGGAATGGCTGGTCGAGCTGATCGCCCGGTCGACGGCGGCCGGGGCGGCGGTCGTGGTGGCCACGCACCACCCGCCGCTGCTCGAAGCCGCGGACAGCACGCTCGAGCTGTGGTGACCCTGGCGCCGCGGCGGATGCGGATCCCGGGCCGCAAGCGGTTCGGCGGGATCTTCAGCGGCGACTCGGCTTCGTTCCTCTTCCTGTTCGCCTTCGGGTTCCTGTTCACGGCGTTCTTCCACGTCGACGCCTGGCGCCAGGCCGTCTACGGTTCGGCCCACGTGGACTTCCCCGCCGTGCTCGGCCTGCTCACGCTCTGCTGCGCGGTGGGCTGGCGCGGCCTGCTGCGCCGCGGGTTCGCGTGGGTCGAACCGGCCGAGCTGACCTGGCTCGACTTCGCGCCGGTGGACCGCGGCCGCGTCGTCACGCTGCGGCTGCTCGGCGCCTGGACGGGCGTCGTCGCGGTGACCGGCTACCTGGCCGCGCTGATGCTGGCCGTCGGCGGCGCCGGGCTGGACCAGTGGCGCGCGGGCATCGCCGTCGTCGCGGCGACCGCGGTGGTCGCGTTCGTGAGCGCGCGGCGGACGCCACTCGCATTTGGGGGGTCCAGGGGGGCTCGGCCCCCGGCTGGGGTCTGGGGCTCGGCCCCAGAAGGCACTGGGTTCGACGCGTTCGGCCCGCTGGTGCTGGCGGTGTTCGGGCTGGCGATCACCGCTCTCGGCCTCGGTCCGGTGACCGTCGAGTTCGTCGCGGCGGGCGTGCTGGTCGCGGCGCTGCCGCTGGCCTTCGGCGGCGAACCGGTCTCGCGCGCGGGCCGGTCCGCGCTGCTCGCCGGGTGGGACGGCCGGGTGCTGCGCTCGGTCGCCGTCACCTTCCTCGACCCGATGATGCTGCTCCCGCCGTCCGCGCCGATCGGCCTTTCGGTCCGGCGGCCGACCCCGCTGCGGCTGGCGGTGGCGGGCACGCTCGGCCGGTCGCGCTACGCGGGCGCGGCGGTGCTGGTCGGCTTCGCGGTGGTCGTCGCGCACATCGCGTTGCCGACCCTGCCGGGCGCGGTCCTGGCCGGCATCGGCGCGTACGTCGCGCTGACGCCGTTCGGCGCCGGGCTCGGCGAGCTGTGGCGCAACCCGGGCCGCCGCCGCTGGCTCGGGTCGTCGAACCGCGACCTCGTCCTGGCGCACGGTGTGGTGCTCGCCGGCACCGGCCTGCTCTGGGCGGGCGTGCTCGCCGTGGTCACCCTCGCGGGTGGGACGTCGTTCGGCGTGGGCGCGTGGCTGGCCGTGCCGCTGGCGGTGCTCTCGATCCTGCGCACAGTCACGCGCACCGCCGTTGACTACGCGAATCCGGGTTTCGTGGACACCCCGGTCGGGCCGATGCCCGCCAACCTGACCCGCCAGCTGTTCCGCGGTCTCGACCTGCTCGTGCTCGGCATCGTGGTGCTGTCGGCCGCCGTTTGACCTACGCTCGTTCCGTCGAAGGGAGCAGCGGTGGGCGGCGGACACGCACCGGGCGTCGGGCGGCGGTCGACCAGTGAGTTCCCGCCCGGCTGGAGCGACGAGCACATCATCTCGGTCGTCAAGGACGTCGCGAACGACCCCAGCGAGGCCCGGCGGCGGCAGCCGAACGGCCGCTGGCGCTGCGCGGGCGAGCGGTACAACGTGCACCTGATCGTGCTGGTCGAGGAGAACGGCCACGTCCACACGGCGTACCCGGTGGCGGGCCCCGGCGTGGTCCGCAACCCGGACGCGGCCCGCGACCCGGCGAACCCGACGGTGGCCGACCTCAAGGAGAACCGGATCAGCTTCTTCGGCGACAGCGTCCTGACCCAGCTGGCCGACCGCCTGTCCCCGGAGGACTACACGCACTACCGGACGCTGCTGTGGTCCGGCGAGTGGGAGGAGCTGGCCGACGTCCTGGCGGCCCACGCGGTCAAGGTCGGCTTCGGCTTCTCGACGGACGAGTTCTCCGACTTCGAGCGGCTGCTGAACAGCTACGACCTGCCGGTCCCGGCGTGCGCGTTCCTCAACGACCGCGAGCACATCCTGAACCAGCTCCGCCCGGTCTAGCGGAAGTCGTACCCGGTGAACGCGGCGATCGGGACGTACCCGAGCCGCCGGTAGAGGGCGTTGCTGGTGACGTTGGCGGGATCGGTGTAGAGGACGACGTCCGTCGCTCCCGCCGCCAGCGCGGCCTGGCTCACGGCGAACGTCACGGCGCCCGCGTAACCCCGGCCGCGGAACCGGGCCGGGGTGTAGACCGGGTCGACGCGGACCATGCCGGCCACCATCGCGGTGGCGCCGGCCATGGCGACGGGGCCGTCGGCCGCCCAGAACGTGAACCGCTTGTCGGCGAAGTTCGACGCGGCCCAGGACCGCTCGTCGGCGAAGGGCGCCTGCCCGACCGCGGTGGCGAACTCGCTGCACCAGCGGATGATCTCCGCGCGGTCCAGCGCGTCCACAGCGTGGCCCTCGGGCATCGGTTCCGGCGGGGTGAGCGTGCCTAGCCGGTGCAGCCGGACTCGCACGCCGGGCACCGGCACCACGTCGGTGCGCCGTTGCCACGCCTCGGCGAACGCGGTGGCGGTGTCGTCCTCCGCGGTCACGCCGGACAACGGCCGGCCGGCCAGTTCCGCGGCGAGGGCGTCGGCCTGGTCGGGGGTGACCGCGGTGAGGAGCAGGCGTTGCGACGGACGGCGGTAGCAGATCGCGCGGACCTCGCCGTCCTGCTCCAGCCGGCCGAAGAGCGTGCCCGCTTCCTCCTGCTTCCGCAGCTTCTCGAGCCGGGTCAGCGGCGAGGTGTGCAGCGCGGGCTTCGAGCGTAGGAAGTCGTCGGCCCGAGCCAGGAAGTCGTCGATGTCCTCGGTGAGGTGCCAGCCCATGTTCCGGGGTCAGCTCGCCTGGGAAAGCGGTGGGGACGCCGTCTCCGCGACGGTTGCGCGCAACTCGTCCAGCGGCAGGCCCACGGCGTCCGCGATGGCCGTGACCGTGAAGAACGCCGGTGTCGGGATCCGCCCGGTCTCGATCTTCCGCAGCGTCTCGACCGAGATCCCGGCCTCCGCGGCGACGTCGACCATGCTCCGGCCGGCCCGCGCCGCTCGCAGCGCTTGGCCGAGGCGTTCGCCCCGTTCGCGCTCTTCGTCCGTTAGCGGTACCCGCACCATGGCGCCAATACTAATACCAGAGTTGTCCACAGATGGTGGACAACTCTGTGCACAGGTGTGGAAAAGGCCCCGCCGATCCGGAGATCGGCGGGGCCCCACCACATCTAGTGCCTTCAGGCGCCCGGAGGCACCGGAAGTGGCATGCCGGGCAGGCTCTGGTCGTTCGGCACGACGCCGTCGACCAGGTAGGCCTCCACGACCTTGTCCACACCCGCGTTGCCGCCGGCGTAGATGCCGTGGTCACCCTCACCGGTGATCGTCAGCATCCGCGAGTTGTCGAACGCCTTGTGCGCGCGCCGCGCACCCTCGATCGGCGTCGCCGGGTCGTGCTCCGACTCGACGATCAGCACCGGCGGGACGCCCTTGCCGTTGAGCACCGGCAGCGGGGCCGGCGGCTTCTTCCAGAACAGGCACGGCTGGATGAACCAGCCCGCGCCGAGCAGGGGCAGCTGCTGGTCGATCAACTTCTGCGACTGCTTGATGGCGCTCTGGGTCGAGCCGGTCCACGGACCCTCGTTGCAGGGGATCGTCCAGAACGACGCGTCGTAGGCGTCGCCGTCGGTCGGGACCATCAGCGGCTGCGCGCCGGAGGTCTCGGTGCTCTTGTCGGCGGCCTTGACCTTCTGCGCGGCCGACGTCTTGGCCTGCGCGGACGCGGTGCCCTGGGTCAGCGTGCGGACGCTGACCAGGTAGTCGGCCAGGCCCGGGAACGAACGCTTCGAATAGATCGAAGACGCGATGAAGGAGTCCAGGCCGTTGGCCGACACGGTCGAGCCGTCGGGCAGGGTGACCGCGCCCTGGGTCAGGGCGTAGCGGACCTGCTCGTAGGTCTGGCGGGCGGCCTCGCCGGTGGTGCCGAAGTGGTAGAGCTTGTCGTACTTCGCCATCCACGGGAGGAAGTCCTGCCGCCAGCGGCGCTCGAAGCCGAGCGGCTGCCAGTCGAACGACTTCTGCCAGGTCGTGGTGAACTCCGTCGCGGAGTCGAGCACGAACCGGCCGGTGCGCGTCGGGTAGGCCTGCGCGTAGTGCGCGCCCATCCACGTGCCCGCCGAGTAGCCGACCCAGTTGATCTTGTCGCGGCCGAGCAGCACGCGCAGCAGGTCGATGTCCTTGACCGTCTGGTCGGTGTTGATCAGCGGGCCCAGCTCGCCGGACTTCTGCTGGCAGGACAGCGCCGCGTACTTCGTCGCCTGGATGATCAGGTTCAGGTTCTGCTTGCTGCGGTCACGCGGGTCCAGGTCCGAGCCGGTGCCGATGGCGCCACCGCACGTGATGTTCGTGCTCTTGCCGGTGCCGCGCGGGTCGAACCCGACGATCTCCTGGTGCTCGCGCAGCTTGGGCTGGTTGCGCAGGCGCGCCGGGAAGTTGCGCCCGGGCGCCCCCGGGCCGCCCGGGTTGGTGACGACGCTGGCCGTCGCGTCCTTGGTCGCCTTCAGCCGGCTGACCGCGATGGTCAGGTCGATCTGGGCGTTGGCCTGGTACCAGTTGCGCGGCGTCTTGTAGGTCGCGCACTCCATGTCCTCGGCGCCCGCGGGCGGGGCCGTCGGCAGTTCGTCGGGCACGGCGCACTTGTGCCAGCTCAGCGTCTGGTTCGCGTACTGCGGCGGGATGTTCGTGGAGTTCAGCGGCTGCTTGCCGGCCGCGGCATCCTGGCCTGCGAACGCAGGGGTGAACCCGGCCAGCAGGGTGCCGGCGATCGCCGGGATCACCACCGCGTAGCGGAGTCGTGTCATACGGTTGCCCCTTATCGGGTTTTCGCGTGCGAGTCCGGCTATTCCTATAGGCCGGGTGGGGGCGGGGCAACCGACGTTGGTCGGGCAACGCGGACCGGGGCGATCAAATCGATATCGGACAGACGTGACTCCCTGTCACCCAGGTTCTAAGGTCAGGCGGTCGGTTACGGGAGTGTTAGGTGAGGTCCGATGTCGACTGTGAAGCACGACGGGAAGGTGCGCGGGTTGCGGTTCAGCCCGTGGAACCTGCTCCTGATCGTCCCGCTGCTGGTCCTGGTCACGCCACTGTTCAACATGGACGGTCCACGGCTGTTCGGGATGCCGTTCTTCTACTGGTTCCAGTTCCTCATGGTGGCGGTCGGGGTGCTGAGCACCTGGATCGTCTACCTGATGACGCGGGACAAGCCGACCGTTGACGCACCGGACAAGCTGAGCGTCGAGGACCTGGACGAGGGGGACGCTCGATGAGCAACCTGCAGTGGCCCGAGCTGATCATCTTCACGATCCTGTTCGCCCTGGTCACCGTCCTCGGCTTCATGGCGTCGCGCTGGCAGCGCGGCAGCACGCTGGACCACCTGGACGAATGGGGCCTCGGCGGCCGCAAGTTCGGCTCGTGGATCACGTGGTTCCTGCTCGGCGGTGACCTCTACACGGCGTACACGTTCGTCGCGGTGCCCGCGCTGGTGTTCAGCGCCGGTGCGCTCGGCCTGTACGCGCTGCCGTACACGATCGTCGTCTACCCGATCGTGCTGCTCCCGGCGCTGCGGATGTGGTCGGTCTCGCGGGTCCGCGGTTACGTGACCCCGGCCGACTTCGTGCGCGGCCGCTTCGGCTCGCCGATCCTCGCGCTGCTGGTGGCGATCACCGGCATCGTCGCGACCATGCCGTACATCGCGCTGCAGCTGGTCGGCCTCGAAGCCGTGCTGCGGACGATGGGCATCAACGGCTCCGGCATCGTCGGGCACCTGCCGCTGCTGGTCGCGTTCGTGATCCTGGCCTTCTACACCTACCAGTCCGGTCTGCGGGCGCCCGCGCTGATCGCGTTCGTCAAGGACATCCTGATCTACATCGTGATCCTGGTGGCGATCATCTACCTGCCCTCGAAGCTGGGCGGCTGGTCGCACATCTTCGACGCGGCGGCGAAGAAGCTCGGCACCCCGAGCCCGGCCACCGGCAAGCCGGCCGGGTCGATCCTGCTGACGGCCAACAACCAGCTGCAGTACGCGACGCTGGCGCTGGGTTCGGCGCTCGCGCTGTTCCTGTACCCGCACTCGCTGACCAGCGTGCTGGCTTCGCGCGGCCGCAACGTGATCAAGCGGAACATGGTCGCGCTGCCGGCGTACTCGCTGGTGCTGGGCCTGCTGGCGCTGCTGGGCTACGTGGCGATCACGGCGGGTGTCAAGCCGCTGACGAACGCGGCGACCGGCAAGGCGGACGGCAACACGATCGTCCCGGTGCTGTTCGACACGCAGTTCTCGTCGTGGTTCGCCGGCATCGCGTTCGCCGCGATCGGCATCGGCGCGCTGGTGCCCGCCGCGATCATGTCGATCGCCGCGGCCAACCTGTGGACCCGCAACATCTACAAGGAGTACATCCGCAAGAACGCGACCCCGGCGGAAGAGGCGAAGCAGGCGAAGCTGGCTTCGCTGGTCGTGAAGCTCGGCGCGGTGGCCGTGATCATCCTGATCGACCCGCAGTTCTCGATCGACCTCCAGCTCATCGGCGGCGTGCTGATCCTGCAGACGCTGCCGGCCGTGGCGCTCGCGCTGTACACGCGCTGGTTCCACCGCTGGGGCCTGATCGCGGGCTGGGTCGTCGGCATCGGCTGGGGCCTGATCATGCTGTACGGCATCCCCAACCCGGCCAACGGCAAGCTCCACTTCGGCGGTTCGGCGCTGGCGCTGGGCAACATGTCGATCTTCGGCTGGCACCCGTTCGCGGGTTCCCAGGTCCAGATCTACGTCGGCTTCGTGGCGCTGGTCGCCAACCTGGTGGTCGCGGCGATCGTCACGGTGATCGCCCGGCAGCTGAAGGTGTTCAACGGCACCGACGACACCAACGCCGAGGACTACCACGCCGACGAGCACGACAAGGACCTGCGCCCGATCGGCGTCCACTAAGTCCACTGAGGACGGATGACCGCTCGGGATACGAGGTAGAGCACCAGCCCGTTGAGCAGGTGCCAGAGGAAGTGCGTGCCGACCGGGACGTATGCGCATACGTCCCGGTCGAGCGTGCGAAGGCTCAGCGAGAGCGCGAAAACCGCGCCGGCGACGGCGAAGTGCGTCCAGGCGGTGTCGCGCTGGACGGCGAGCACCGCGGCGAAGGCGAACAGCCCGATCAGCGGGGCGAGGTAAAGCCCGCCGCCCAGCAACGCGGTGCCGACGGTGAGCGCGAGAAACCCCGGCACGGCAACCCAAGCCCACCGCCGGCTCCAGTACTCGCGCACGAACACCACGGCGTACACCAGCACGAAGACGAGGATGGCGCCCGAGTCCGCGGCGCCGGCCCAGCGCGTCGCAACCAGGTGGAAGACGCCGCTGGCGACGAAAACCAGCCCGATCAGAGCGGCGAGCAACCGCCCGATCCGGTCCCCCGCGGCCAGTCGCCACACGAGCACGGCGGCCACGAGGAAGGCGAGGTTGCTGAGATCGTTGAGCGGCTCACCCCAGAGCCCGGGCCCGACGCGTTCGCAGTACCCGTCGACGTAGTCCGTCACGAACACAGCCAACCACGACTAGCGTGCGGGGTATGAGCGACGCGGTGAGCCGGTTCCCGATCACGGAACTCGAAGACCTGCCCTACGACCTGCGCGAGCGCGTCGGCGCGATCGCCGAGAAATCCGGGTTCGTCCCCAACATCTTCCGCGCCCTCGGCCACCGCCCCGCCGAGCTGCGCGCCTTCCTCGACTACCACGACGCGCTCATGGAACGCGCCGACGGACTCACCAAGGCCGAGCGCGAGCTGGTCGTCGTCGCCACGTCCGGTGCCAACCACTGCACCTACTGCGTCGTCGCGCACGGGGCCATCCTGCGCATCCGCGCCAAGGACCCCGAGCTGGCCGACCGCGTCTCGAGCAACCCGTGGCAGGTGGAGCTGGACGAGCGCGGCCGCGCGATCGTCGACCTCGCCTTGGCGCTCGCCCAGGACTCGGCGCTCTTCGGCGAAGGCGACCTCGAAGCCGCGCGCAACGCGGGCCTGTCCGACGACGAAATCTGGGACGTCGGCGCGATCACGGCGTTGTTCGCGATGTCCAACCGCCTCGCCCACCTGACCGCGCTGCGCCCGAACCCGGAGTTCTACCTGCTCGGCCGCGTGCCGCGTTAGAACTTCAAGCGCCAGGTCTCGTCGGTCAGCTTCGGACCCCAGTCGGCGAAGTCCGTCTCCTCGACCAGCTCGAAGCCGGCCGCGCGGTAGATCGAGCGCGCGGCGGTCAAGATCGAGACCGTCGACAGTTCCATCGCGCTGTACCCGTGCGCCCTCGCGAAGGAAACGCATTCGGTGACCAGCCGCTTGCCGACGCCGTGACCCCGGGCCGACGGCTCAAGCAGCAGCAGCCGCAGCTTCGCGGTGTCGTCGTCCGGACCTCGGGTGCACGCGATGCTGCCGACGCGCTCGCCGTCGAGCTCGGCGATCCAGAAGGCCTGCCGCGGGTCTTCGCGCTCGGCGAAGTCGGCGACGATCCGGGCGACCAAGCCCTCGAATCGAGGGCCGAAGCCGTACTCGCGGCCGTAGAGCGCGCCGTGGCGTTCCACCACCCAGCCGAGGTCACCCGGTCGTGGCGGCCGGAGCACCAGCGCCGGGTCGCGACGGCGGTCGCCGACGAGGTCGCCGATCGTGCGCATCGCGGTCAGCAGCCGCTGCTGGTCTTCGTCGGCGAACCGGCGCAGCAGCCCGCCGATCTGCTCGGTGGACCGGGCGTTCAGCACGGCGAAGGCGTCCCGGCCCGCGGCCGTCGGGCGCACGAGCTGGCGCCGGGCGTCCTCGCCGGACCGTTCACGCGCGATCAGCCCGCGCGACTCGAGCCGGGCGAGCAGCCTGCTGGCGTAGCCGGCGTCCAGGTCGAGGCGTTTGCGCAGCTCGGTCACCGGCAGCGGGTCCTGGTGCGCGAGCTCGAAGAGCACACGAGCTTCCGGCAGCGAGTACTCGGCGTCGGCGGGTCCTTCGTCGAGCACCCCGATGACGCCGGTGTAGAGCCGGTTGAAGGCGCGGACCGCGGCCACGCGGTCGGCGAGCCGATCGTCATTCATTGACCACCTCAACAAGTTCGTTGACGAAGTCAAAGATTACTCGGCAAGCCGGCCCGGGCAAGGGGTTTACCGGGGAAATGGGAAACCCCGCGATGCTGCCAGGTCGGGGGTCCGCCAGCATCACGGGGTCGTAGGGGGTATCGACGACACTTTGCGTGTCGTTACACCTTCAGCACTTTGTGGCATAGGTCACTCGAATGGGCGACCGCCACGGGGTGAAACAGAGGTCAGCGCATGTAGCCCGAGCGAGCTTGCGCGATCGCGATGAGTTCCTGACGGACCGTCGCGGTGGCGGCGGTGTCGATCGCCCGGTTCAGCGCCCGGCGAGTGCGAGCCTCGGCGCGACGGGCACGGAGCTTGGCGGCGATGTTGTTCATCGGTTTCTGCATCCCCTTCGAGGGTTCTGGGTGGCTTGTGCCTCTAGTATGCGCCTTTTTTCACAAGGAAGCCAACGGATATCCGGTGATGTGGCGCACGTGCCGATGAATCATCGGCAAATCTGGGTAAGAGCCGGAGGATCAGGGGTGGCGGCGGTCACGACAAAGCAACCCGCTACATAGCTATAAGGCTCTCTAGCTCATGAGCTAGAGAGCCTTAGGAACGCGGATAGGGGGTCAGTCGCGACCGAGCAGGTAGTGGCCGAAGTGCGGCACGGTGAAGGCGATCTGGCCCCGCTCGGCGGAGTAGACCAGGCCCTTCTTCATCAGGCTGTCGCGCGCCGGCGACAGCGAAGACGGCTTCCGCCCGAGGAACACGGCGACGTCGGCGGTGCCGGCGGGCTCGTCGCGCCCCTGGGTCAGCTCGGCCATGGCCTGCAGGTACTCGCGCTCGGCCGGCGTCGCCCGGTCGTAGCGCGAGCCGAAGAAGCCGACCGCCAGCTCGGACTCCGCTTCGGGCGCGGCGACCTGCACGTCCTTGACGGTGATCGGGTCGGACGGCGCCGCGTCCCAGGCCGCCTTGCCGTAGGCCTGGATGAAGTACGGGTAGCCGCCGGACGCGTCGAAGAGCGCGTCGAGGGCTTCGGGCTCGATGCCGGCGTCCTCGCGCTCGATCGGCGCCATCACGGCGTAGTCGGCGTCCTCGCGGTCGAGCCGGTCGATGCGCGAGTACCGGAAGAGCCGCTCGGAGTAGGACTTCGACGCCGACAGCACGGCGGGCAGGTGCGGCAGCCCGGCGCCGACCACCACGAGTGGCGCCCCGGACTGCGAGAGTTCGTGACAGGCGGCGCACAACGCGGAGACGTCGTCCGGCTGCAGGTCCTGCATTTCGTCGATGAGCAGCGCGACGCCGGTCCCGACGTCCGCGGCCAGCTCGGCGACGTCGGTGAACAGCTCGACGAGGTCGATCTCGATGTCCCCGGAGTCGGCCCGCCCCTGCGCGGCGGGCACGTCGATGCCCGGCTGCCAGCGGTCGCGCAGCTTGGCGTCGGCCTTGTTGGCCCGCAGCGCGAAGGCCTTGAGTACGCTAAGCACCTCTTCGACGCGGTCCGGAGCGCGGTGCCGCACGGCGAGGTCCCGGATGGCCCGGTGCAGCGCGGCCGACAGCGGCCGCCGCAACTCGGCGTCCGGCCGGGCTTCGATCTTCCCGGCACCCCACTTGTGCCGCACGGCCATCGCCCGCAGCTCCCCGAGCAGCACGGTCTTCCCGACGCCGCGGAGGCCGGTGAGGACGAGACTGCGTTCGGGTCTCCCCCGCGCAACCCGTTCGAGCACGACCTCGAAGGCCTTGAGCTCACGCTCGCGCCCGGCCAGCTCGGGCGGCCGTTGCCCGGCGCCCGGCGCGAAGGGGTTGCGGATGGGGTCCACTCTGCCAAGTTATCGACGTATCTAGCGCGAGCCCGATATTCCGCCATAGACGGCTAGGGCGTGTCGCCGGAGTTCGACCGGATGGCCGTACATAGAGACGAACAGGTCTGCAGCCCTGCTCGTCCCTACCCCCAGCGCGCACTACGACGTAGCACTACTCGCCGAGGTTCCGTTCCGCGTAGATCTTCATCGCGTCCCGCACGAACTCCGCCGTCGCGCCTTCCAGCCCGTAACGCGGGTCGTCGACGTACAGCTGCCCGAGCCCCGCGAAGTACCCCGCGGACACCGACGAAACCGCAGGCCGCAGCCACTCGTGCAGCCGCCGCGTGATCGCCTGGACCTCGTCGGAATCCGGCGCGAGCCCGGCTTCCCGGGCCGTACCGAACGCGGCCGCGATGTCCAGCTGCTCCTGCTGGTGGGCCTTCTTCTCCGCTGAGGACAACGAACTCCACCACTGGTCACCGCGCCGGTAAGCGTCGGCGCCCCAGCGGCGCGTGACCTCTTCCTCGTACTGCGTGTGGTCGAATCCGTCGAAGACTTCTTCCGCCATCAGTCGTTCACCTCCCTTCAGTTTCCGCAACGTGGTCCGGACCGAATCGATCTGCCGTCCGATCCGCCGCCGCTCCTGTTCGAGCAGCTCCAGGTGGGTCTCGAGCGCCGCGGCGCGGTCGCGTTGCCCGTCGAGGACCTCCGCGATCGCCGGGAGCCCGAGACCCAGTTCGCGCAGCAGCAGGATCCGCTGCAGCCGGACGAGCGCGTGCTCGTCGTAGTAGCGGTAGCCGTTGCTGCCGACGCGGCTGGGCTCGAGCAGGCCGACCGCGCCGTAGTGGCGCAGCGTCCGGCTCGTGGTCCCGGCCGAGCGGGCGAGGTCCTGGATCGACCACTCCATGCCGACGACGATAGAAGTTGACGCAGCGTCAAGGTCAACCGCTAAGTCTTCCTAATGCTTTCTAGTATCAAGACTATAAAGAGCCAGAAAGCCCGATGAGGATTCGAGCCCGAGCCGAGCGGGCATCCACGGAGTAGGTTCGACCAGGCAGCGGCCCGTACGAGGAAGGCAAACGACCGTGATACTCCGTCGAGTGGCACGTCCCCTGCTCGCCACGATCTTCGTGACGGGCGGAATCAATGCGCTGAGGCAGGCCGAAGGACACGCGAAGGCGGCGGAACCCTTCCTCAACAGCGCGTTCGAGAAGGTCGGCGACGTCGTGCCGGAGCAGGTTCCGCGCGACCCGGTGACGCTCGTCCGCATCGACGCCGCCGTGAAGATCGGCGCCGGCCTCGCGCTCGCGGCCGGCAAGGCGCCGCGGCTCGCGGCCGGGCTGCTGCTCGGCAGCCTGGTGCCGACGACGCTCGCGACGCACAGCTTCTGGACCATCAAGGACCCGGGCGAGCGCCAGCAGCAGCAGATCCAGTTCTTCAAGAACGCGAGCCTGGCCGGTGGCCTGCTGCTCGCGGTCAGCGACACGCACGGGAAGCCGTCGGCGGCCTGGCGCGCGCGTCACGCCGCGAAGGACGTGTCAGCTGCCGCCGGGAAGCTGAGCCGCAAGGGGCAGAAGCGCGCCAACAAGCTCGCCAAGCGGGCCCAGAAGGCGCTTCCCAACTAGAACGCGAAAAGGGCCGCCCCAGCGAGGGGCGGCCCTTTTCGTGCGGTTACTTCTCCAGGATCGCGGTGGCGCCCTGGCCGCCGGCCGCGCAGATCGAGATCAGGCCGCGGCCCGACCCCTTCTCGTGCAGCAGCTTCGCCAGCGTCGCGACGATCCGGCCGCCGGTCGCGGCGAACGGGTGCCCGGCCGCCAGCGACGAGCCGTTGACGTTCAGCTTCGCCCGGTCGATCGCGCCCAGCGGCGCGTCCAGCTCCAGCTTCTCCTTGGCGAACGCCGGGTCCTCCCACGCCTTGAGCGTGGCCAGCACCTGTGACGCGAACGCCTCGTGGATCTCGTAGAAGTCGAAGTCCTGCAACGAAAGCCCGGCGCGGGCGAGCATCCGCGGCACGGCGTACGCGGGCGCCATCAGCAGGCCCTCTTCACCGTGGACGTAGTCGACGGCGGCGGTCTGCGAGAACGTCAGGTACGCCAGCACCGGCAGCTTGTGCGCCTTCGCCCACTCGTCGGTGGCGAGCAGGACCGTCGACGCGCCGTCGGTCAGCGGGGTCGAGTTGCCCGCGGTCATCGTGCCGTCCGGGCCGCCGAAGGCCGGCTTGAGCTTGGCGAGCTTCTCCGCGGTCGAGTCCGGGCGCAGGTTCTGGTCGCGCGCGAGCTTGAGGAACGGCGTCACGAGGTCGTCGAAGAACCCGCGGTCGTACGCGGCGGCGAGCTTCTGGTGGCTGCTCGCGGCCAGCTCGTCCTGCGCCTCGCGCGTGATCTCCCAGATCCTCGCGGTGAGCGCCGCGTGCTCGCCCATCGACAGGCCCGTGCGCGGCTCCTCGTTGCGCGGGATCGCCGGGACGATGTGGCCCGGCCGGATCTTCGCGACGAGCTTGAGGCGGTCGCCGAGCGTCTTCGCGGCGTTGAGCTGGATGAGGATCTGGCGGAGGTCCTCGTTGACGGCCAGCGGCGCGTCGCTCGTGGTGTCGACGCCGCCGGCGATGGCCGAGTCGATCTGGCCGAGCGCGATCTTGTTGGCGACGTTGACGATGGCCTGCAGGCCGGTGCCGCACGCCATCTGCACGTCGGACGCGGGCGTCGCGGGCGAGAGCTTGCTGCCCAGCACGCTCTCGCGGGCCAGGTTGAAGTCCTTCGAGTGCTTGAGCACGGCGCCGGCGGCGACCTCGCCGATCACCTCGCCCTGCAGCGAGAAGCGGCTGACCAGGCCGTCGAGCGCGGCGGTGAACATGTCCTGGTTCGACGCCTTCGCGTACGGGCCGTTGGACCGCGCGAAGGGGATCCGGTTGCCGCCGATGATCGCGACCTTGCGCACGGCGGGCGTTTTCCTGGGCGGCATGACTCCACCTCTCTGGTCGGCTCTCTCACACTGTAACCTACTCGGCAGTAGGTTAGACTGCGACGTGACGCAGACTGCACGGGAGGCAACCGATGGCTGACAGGTACCAGCAGTTCACGAAAACCCCGGTGGGGAAGTTCGTGGTGCCGAAGCTCGGCCTGCCCAACCCCGCCACGCTGCGCCGGTACAAGCCCGGGCAACCCGCCCTCGAGGGTCCCGCACTTCTCGGCGCCGCGCCCGGCGGTCGCCTGGAGAAGACCCTCAAGGATCAGCTCGCCGACGCGGGCATCGAGGTCGTCACGTCGGCAGTCGACCGGCACGCGGCGCTCGTCTTCGACGCCACCGGCGTCACCGACCCATCGCGCCTGCGCGAGGTCTACGACTTCTTCCACCCGGTGATCCGCAGCGTCGGGCCGTCCGGCCGGGTCGTCGTCCTGGGCACCCCGCCGGAGCAGGTCGAAGGCCGCGAGCGGATCGCGCAGCGCGCTCTCGAGGGCTTCGTGCGCTCGGTGGGTAAGGAGCTGAAGCGCGGCGCGACGGCGCAGCTCGTGTACGTCGCCGAAGGCGCCGAAGAGGCGACGGAGTCGACGCTGCGCTTCCTGCTCTCGGCGAAGTCGGCGTTCGTCGACGCGCAGGTCATCCGGATCGGCACCGAAGGCAAGATGGCCACTGCCCCCGCGAACTGGGAAAAGCCGCTCGACGGCAAGGTCGCGCTGGTCACGGGCGCGTCCCGCGGCATCGGCGCGGCGATCGCCGAGGTGCTGGCCCGCGACGGCGCGCACGTCGTCGCCCTCGACATCCCCGCCCAGGGCGGCGACCTGTCGAAGGTGGCCAACAAGATCGGCGGGTCGTCGCTGCAGCTCGACATCACTTCGCCGAGCGCGCCCGCGAAGCTCGCGGAGTACCTGAAGGAGCGGCACGGCGGCGTCGACATCGTGGTGCACAACGCGGGTATTACCCGCGACAAGACGCTGGGCAACATGAGCGAGAGCGCGTGGGACTCGGTCATCGCGGTGAACCTCGCTTCGCAGCTCGCGGTGAACGACAAGCTGCTCGGCGATCGCGTGTTGAACGAGAACGGCCGGATCATCGGCGTCTCGTCGATCGCGGGCATCGCCGGCAACGTCGGCCAGACGAACTACGCGACGTCGAAGGCGGGCGTGATCGGCATGGTGAACGTCGGCGCGCCGCAGCTCGCGGCGTACGGCGGCACGATCAACGCCGTCGCGCCCGGGTTCATCGAGACGAAGATGACGGCGGCGGTCCCCCTGTTCATCCGCGAGGCCGGCCGCCGGCTGTCGAGCCTCGGCCAGGGCGGCTTGCCGGTAGACGTCGCCGAGACGATCGCCTGGTACGCGAACCCGGCGTCGGCCGCGGTGAACGGCAACGTAGTCCGCGTCTGCGGCCAGGCCCTGCTGGGGGCGTGACGTGGCGATCCGCGAACTCGACAGCACGCCGAGCCTGGCGACGCTGTACCCGAAGGCGCTGCTCGGTTTCCGCAAAACGGGCTCGTCGCTGCCCGACACCGAGCTGGTCCGCACGGGCGTCGTCGTCGACCCGGCGCACCTGGCCGCGTACAACACGGTCTGCGGCTTCCGGCTGAGCGACGAGCTGCCGGCGACGTACCCGCACATGCTGGCGTTCCCGCTGCAGATGGCGCTGATGACCGAGCCGGGGTTCCCGTTTCCCCTGCTCGGCATGGTGCACGTGGCGAACCGGATCACCCAGCACCGCGCGCTGCGGCTGGGCGAGGCGTTGACGATCCGGGTGCGCGCGGAGAACCTGCGCCCGCACGAGAAGGGGCGTCAGTTCGACGTCGTCAGCGAAGCCTGGGCCGGGGACGACCTGGTTTGGGTCGACGTGAGCACGTACCTGCGTCGCGGAGGCGGTTCTTCGTCCGCTCGCCGAGAGCAGCTGGCGCCGCCGACCCCGGACGCGATCTGGCGGATCCCGGGCGACATCGGCCGCCGCTACGCGGAGGTCTCGGGCGACCGCAACCCGATCCACCTGCACCCACTGACGGCCAAGCTGTTCGGCTTCCCGCGCGCGATCGCCCACGGGATGTGGACGAAGGCCCACGCCCTGGCGGCGTTCGAGGGCCGGCTGCCGCCGGCGTTCACGATCGACGTCAAGTTCAAGCAGCCGGTGCTGCTGCCGGCGAAGGCGGGCTTCACCTCGTGGGCCACCCCTGAGGGCTGGGCGTTCGAGCTGTGGAGCGGGTCGAAGCCGCACCTGGAAGGTTCGATCACCTCACTCTGACGGCTTCCAGACCTCGCCCTCGATGAGGTCGTTGAAGCCCAGCCAGACGAGGTTCATCAGCCAGGACGCCAGGACGCCGTCGGAGATGTCGGGGTGGTCGAGGGCCCAGTCGGCCAGCGATTCGGCCGCCCCGACCAAGGCCGCGGAGAGGCCTTCGCCGGAGAACTCGGCCTGCTCGCCGACACCCTTGCGCGTGCCCGCCGACACGACGAGGGCCGCGACGAGCTGGATCGCGCGCGCCCGCATGTCGGTGATCTCCGCGGCGAACGCCCCGCCGACGGTGAGGGCCTGGCGGTGCAGCACCGTCCACGACTCGCGGTACTCCGCGACGAAGCGGTAGAACGACCGCAGGCCGTGCCAGAGCTGCATGTCCGGCGGCAGGTCGGGCTGCACGCCGGCCTGGATGGCCTCGAGCAGCCGCGTCGCCTCGCGGCGGATGCACGCGCCGAACAGGTCCTCTTTGGACCCGAGGTAGGTGTAGATCATCGGCTTCGAGACCCCGGCGACGTCGGAGATCTCGTCCATCGAGGCCGCGTGGTAGCCGTGGCGCGAGAAAACCTGGACGGCGGCGTCCAGGATCTGCCGCTCGCGCACCGCGCGCGGCAGCCGCCTGGCCCGTTCGGGCGGACGCTGATCATCCTCTGACACGCTGGACCTCCCTGTTGCTGCCGAGAGACGGTACCGGGCGCTGCCCCGTCAGGGTGATTTCGGCACGCTTGCCCGCCTACCTACTGGCGGGTAGCCTTACGCGTGAGTAACTGCAGAGGAGTGACCATGGCCGACAACGCCGGGATGACCAGCGCCGATCAGGTCGCGGTGCTCCGTGGGGCGGCGCTGCTGGACGCCCTGGAGCGGCTCGACCCGCTGAGCCCCGAGGCGCACGCCCTCGACGTCAACGCCCTCGCCGACGCGGTCAACCCGCGCGACCTCGGCAAGGACGACTTCCGAAGACTCTTGAACGCGCTCCTGCGGCTGGCCGCCCAGGCCCCGGCGTTCGACTTGAGCAAGGTCGAGCCGGCCCGGTTCGCCTCCCTGGTGTCCTCGGCATCGCGCGCGCAGCTGGAGAGCGTCGTCGCGGAGAGGCCCCTGCGCGAGCGGGTACTGGACGAGATCTTCGCCCGCATGGGCGCGCACATCAGGCCTGATCGAGCCCGCGACCTGCACGCGGTGGTCCACTGGCGCCTGTCGGGCGGCGTGGGCGAGGGAGGCTACGACCGCTACGAGACAACGATCTCCCACGGCGCGTGCACGGTGAGCCGGGAGATGCACTCCGCCCCGCGGGTCACCATCACGATCGCCCCGGCCGACTTCTTCCGGCTCATCACCCACCAGGCTACGCCGGCGGTGTTGTTCGTCACGGGAAGAATCAAGGTCAAGGGCGATTTGGCGTTCGCGGCGGGCCTGATCGGATACTTCGACCTCCCCCACCCCGTATAGTCCGTCGCTGTGCCCCGAAAAGCGAAGTGGCGCCTTTCCCGGCCCCGCGGAGTACGCGCCGGCCACGCGGTCAACGCGTTCGCGGACAAGCTCGTCATCGGCAACTTGACGCCCGCGCAGTTCATCCAGGTGCTGGAAACCCTGCACATGCTGGGCTCCGCGGGAGCGGGCATCGAGCTGAGTTCGTTGTCGACGGACGTCCTGGTGGACGTGGTCCGCCGGGCGTCTCGCGAGCAACTGAAGGCGATCGCTTCTCATCCGGAGCTGCGCGCAGTGTTTCTGGACGAGATTTTCCGCAGAATGTCGGAGCACTTTTCCCCGGCGCGGGCGCGCCACGTGGATTTCGTGGTTTCGTGGCGCTTTTCCGAGGGAACGGGCGAGGACGGCTACGACCGTTTCCAGACGGTGATCGAGGACGGGGTGTGCGTTTCCTCAACGGACTTATCCCGCACACCGGACACCACGATCACGCTGTCGGTGGACGACTTCATCCGGATGGCCACGGGCAACGCCGCAGTGGCGGCGATGTTCGTGACGGGCCGGGTCAAGGTGAAGGGCGAGTACGCCCCGGCGGTCCGGTTCTCGAGCTACTTCGACATCCCCAAGCCAACCGTGGACTAGACAGCATTGCGAACCAGTCCCGTCGGGGTGTCCTCGTTTCAGGTCATCTGCCGTCCGTCCGTCGCAGCTCGTCGAGTACATGGTCCAGAAGGCCGGGCACGGTTCCACCGCCGAGGACAAGCTGGCGGTCCAGGAGACGATTTCCGGTTTCGCAGGAGGTTTCACTGACGAGTGCGCAACCGTGGCAGGCGGACAGGTTGAGGTGCGAAGAACCTTGGCGATCGCTCTCGATGCACACCGGATCGTTCGAACAGACGTCCGCGTCGCCCAAGGCGGCCAGCAGCAGAGGGATTAGCTTGTCGGGATGTCCGAGCCGGACGAGGCCGCCGAGTGTTCCCTGTGCGTCGCCGCCTGCTGTGTAGATCAGAATGCCGGCGGTGCGATCAGGACGTTCAGAGTGCGCGTAGATGCGCTCCTGCAGTGATGCCGATGAGTAGCCGCTAGCGAAGGCCAGCCGACGGATGAGGAGATGAGCGATGGTGTGCAACGCGATGAAACGCGGCTCCGGCACGGCAAGGCGGTGAGCCCATGGGCTCGAGTTCCGTCGGGCCACCAGGATCTCGGCACGTGCGCGGACTTCCGGCGCACTTTCCCAATCGGACAACTGGTCTTCGTTGAATCGTAGGAAGATACCTTCGCCGAACATTTCGACGGCCGGGTAGATCGGCTTTCGTTTGCTATCGATACCCAAGCCCGCCTTGACGAACTCGGCGTCTGCTTTGTGTCGCCGGAATCCACGAAGTGCCCGAACCTCGCGGACGCGGCGCACCTGACCGATCCCGGTCAATCTGCTCGTCAACGCTGACGGACGGTGGCTCTCGGCGGACACCTGCCAACCGTCGACCACGAAGTCGTCTTCGCCGTGATCCCGACCGCTGTCGAGCTTCTTGCAGAAGGCAGCCCACTCGCCGTCTTTGAGGCCGAGGAGAGGAGCCTCCTCAGCATCGTCTCCGCCAGCCGCTAGGGCGAGTACGTCCGTTGTCGCGACCCCGACTTCATCCGCGATCCATCCGGCCACCATCTCGGCCTGGGGCCCGCCGTTATCGGCGACTACCTTCTCGAAGTACACGTGGTTACGGATTTTCTCCGTTTGCTCGGCCGACCGGGGAACCTCTTCGGGAATGTCGAGGGCTGACAGATGTTCGGCAATGTAGTTGCCGGTGGCGCCCCGCTGAACGGCGCTCAGTCGGTAATCGCACACAGTGTCACTCGTCGGTTCCTGCCAAGGCTGACAACCGGCACAACGAATCCCGTCGCGATGTAGTGAGTCCTTAACCACGAGCTCGGAGAGCGGGCGACTGCGCCGGCACCCCGCGCAGTGCACGCTGAGCGATGCGAGGCCCTCCCCGCGCTGGGAAGTTCTGACGAACTTGAGTTGCTTGTAAGATCGACAAAAACGCGCGGCGTCGGTGACGTCCCCGCTGTTACCACGATGCGCCCACTTGAACCAGGGCACGTCCTGGATGTGGCTACCCTTCTCGCAGACGGCGACGTAACGCATCGGGACGAGCTTTCCGCCGCACTCGCACCTGTTGACCCAACGGCCCTTGTTCCTGCCGGTGATCTGGGACAGCCGGCTGCATTGCTCGCAGAACCGCCACGCGGGAAAGCGCCAGTAGAGCAGGTGTGCTGTTTCCTTGGCAGCACGCCCGGCGTGTGCGGGCGGCTGTCGGAGGACGCCCGGTCCTAGCCGAGCGAGGAGCCGATCGCAGCTGATCTCGGCCGAGTACTTGCGATCCCACCAGGAGGTATCGGCCGCGATCAGGGATTCGCCAAGCACGTCGACGATGGATCCCACGCCGAAAGGTGTGATCGTCTCCGAAAGACGGAGATCATGCACGATTGGTTCCACCGTTGCCACCTTCCAGCGGTTCGCGTATGTGGATCGCGACGTTCGGCTCGACCGATCTCATCGAATCTGCGACGAGCCACCCCTGACCACTCTGACCGAAGCGCTTGAGCAGCGCATCGTCCTCCTGCTTTTGACGGTCGTACACCAGCGTGGTGCCTGCCTCGCGAGCGATCTTCGCGCGACGATCCCATTCGTTTATGAGCCGCCACATCTCTTGCTCGGCCTCTTCTGCCTCGACTCGATCTGAGCGGGTCACTAGATCAAGAAAGCGCGTCAGGAGCTTTTCGATCGAGCTTCGTACACGGTCATCGTCGAGATCCAGGCGTGACGCAGCGTCGTTCGCCGCGAGAATCGGAAATGAATGCCGCAACAAGACCACCAACGCGCCCGCCAAGGAACGCGTTCGCGAGGACAACGACCAGGGGGTTACACTTGTCGGTTCAACGTTGCGATAGAGAGCTTCGTGATACGAACGGAAACTCTCGAAATGGGAGCGATCGCGAGCCCGGTTCGATCGGAACAGCGTGGTGACCATCCCATTGTTCTGGCCACGCCCCACCCTGCTGGTCGCCTGAATGTACTCGGCGGTCGTCTTGGGTTGACCCACCATCAACATCAGAGCCAGCCGGGGGATGTCGATCCCGACCGAGAGCATGTTCGACGAGAGAACGACATCGATCGCCTCTGATGAATCGTCGATGCTTCGTCCCAGCTCGCGAAGGTCGTTGGGAAGTTCGTCCGGCCCTCGTCGACTTGTGAGCTCGAGGATCCGGTCGGCGCGAACCTGTCGCAACGGTATCTCCAACCGCTCCGACCGTGGTTCGAGGCGACCGTTGACGTCGTCGACCACAAGCGTTCCGGTGCGGCCGAGTTCGCGGAGGCTGTTGTGGTACATCACCAGTGTCCAGTACGAGTCTCTCGCGGTGGACGTGGTCGAGTCAGCGGCGAGCACCTCTGGTATCTCGACCAGTGGGGCTGTCGCGGCGACGACCGCAGATACCTGCGAGACCGACTGCGGCATCAGCCCGACGTAGAGACGACCTTCACCGCTTTCCACCGGACGGGAGAAGAAGGTCCGATCGCCGTGAAGCCCTGCCGGCGGGTACAGGGCGACGGCTCGTCCGTACAGACCTCGAACCTGCTCGTCCGACGCACGGATTGTGGCGGTCGACGCGACAATCTTGGGAGCCCGGCCGCCATGGCTCAGCAGCACCTGGATGACAGCGTCGAAGACAGCGACAGTCGTGCCAAGCGGACCTGATAGCAGATGCAGCTCGTCCTGGATGATCAGTGACGGTTGCCGGAACGGAGTGCCGAGTCCGAGCAACTTGCCCGCATCGGGAAGAAACTGCAGGCGCGCGAACTTATCGACGGTCGCCAGGAGAATCGTCGGTGGATCCTCGTAGAGGACCTCGTCGACCACAGCCACTGGAAGTTCACTGTGGAACTCGCACCTCGTCCAAGTGCAGTGGATGAGTACGTCATGGCCGACATCGCGAAAGCCGTAACGGTCCGGATCGATGGACCTGGATCGCGGCAGGAGAGGCGCGCCGCACCACGGACAGCTCTCGATTTGGAACTGGTTCGCCTCCTCGGGGCGTGCAGCTTTATGCAGGCGTTCGAGCGCCGCCTTTGCGTCTACGCGGGTGCGAGGAGTGACCTCGTTCCCCACCCAGAGCCCGATGGAGAACGGAGCCATCCCCCTCGCCCGCTGGTCATCTTTCCGGAGCAGCTCCATCGCACAGATGAGTGTGGCCGCGCGTTGGAACTGCTGAGAGGTCAGCAAGCGGAGGGTGTATCGCGTGATCACCGCGGTTCCAGCCCCGGAGATGCCGTGGGCGATACGGCGTCGGAAGATCTCCACGGCGGCAAGACCCAGATATGCCTCGGTCTTGCCGCCGCCGGTAGGAAACCAGATCAAGTCGACGAGTTCACGGTCACCGTGTGTTTCGTCGACCGTCGACGCCATGGCCACCAGTAGAAAGCCGAGCTGGAACGGACGCCACCGGGGCTCTTTGACGATGGCCGGATCAGTGCCACCCTTGATCGCAGTCTGTTGCATCTGTAGCCGCATAGCCGTCATGCCAAGAGCGAAGGCAGTTCTCAACGAGTCTTGCCCAGGCGCGCGAAGGAGCTCGACGCCAGCTCTCATCCGACGCAAGGCGGTATCCGCTCGATCGGTGATTGAGCGCGCGACTGGCGCGTCAGCGCCGAAGTCGTCGATACAGTCGGTCTGCTCGGTGACCCATCGGGCGAACTCGTCGACGAAAGCGTCCAGCATCGGCGTCACCTGGCTGGTCTCCGTATCGATGCGTGACAGGTTGTCAAGCAAGAGCGCTTGCGACGCGACGGATTCGGGATCGAGTCCGGTCGTCTCGACGGCGGGCACGACGAAGGCGGGCACCGGTTGGAGGAAGATCCGCGTGCAGATCCCGTCGGTGATGTCCCAGTCCGCCGCCATGCCGTGGCCGACTGCGTAGGTCTTGTTGTCTCGGTACCGGAGTCGTAACTCAGCGGCTTCAGGATCGGAGTCGAACGCATTGGACCTGTCGTACTCCAGGATACGGCCACCGCGTGCCGGGGTCACCTCGAGAGCCACCTGGAACAGGGTCAGGCCGATGTCGCGGCGGTCTTCGTCGGTCGAAACGGCCGACACTCGAGCGTGAACCGTCACGAGATGAGCGTTTCCGAAGCTGCGCCACCTCGATCCAATCTCGATCGGCACCTCGCCTGCGGCAAGGACGTGCGGGGGACGTCCTTGTGTGAGTTCGAGCCCCTCGAACCGGAACGGTGCACGTCGCCAACGCGGCGGACCATCATCACTGATCGATTGGTAGGTCCCACCGGAAAAGTCGCACGACACGATCGGCTTGTCGGTGACGAAGGAAATTGCAACTGACGACGGCCGCCAGTCCTCGGCGAGCGGGACGCCCGCGCTGGCCTCCTCCACCTCACCTGCAGCCACGTCCGCTTGTACCTGCGCATCTTCTCCGGCGATGTTGGGTCCCGGAGGCGACGATGCCGCGGGGAACAGCATTCCTACGGCGTACTGACGGTCGGGCAGATTGAATAGGACTTCATTCTCACCGCGATCAGGGCCGGTGTATGCCATTCGAAGGTGGGCTAGTGCGACCTCCTGATTCCGGGTGAGTGTCACTTCTTCTCCAACTGTCGTCGAACCAAGTGCTGGATGCGTCGTTTGTCATCACGCGTGAGCACTACATCCAAGGAAACTCGCGCGCGTGTCACGGCGACGTAGAACGCTGCAGTCGTCGCTTCGTCGAAAACCTCGGGAAGCTCACAGACGATCACGTGGTCAGCCTCGAGGCCCTTGGCGTACTTGGGGCTGGTCACGGTGAAACCATGCTTCGTCCTTTGGGGCGGCGCGCTCGAGACTGTGCGGATGATCCAGATGTCGTCGGGGCGGACACCCTCGGCGGTCAACTCCTGCGCCACGGATTCGGCCTTGACCAGGCTGTCTTCTTCGGCCGCCTGCCATCGAACCTTCTCGCCGTGGACGATGCCGGGGTCTCCTACATCCGCACCGACGTACTCTTGGACCATGTGCACGATCGCCCGGGTATTCCGGACGTTGAGAGCTAGATCGACCGAAAGCGCATCGGAGGCAACAATCTCCAGGACATCGGGATCGAAGTGCCCGTCCACATGCGCCTGATTGTTCATGTCGAGGAACATCCGCCATCGCCCGCTGCCTCTGCCGCCGGCGACCACACCGTCGATCTTGTCCATGCCGTCCGCAGTCATCAGGTCTTGCGCCTCGTCGACGAACACGATGTCGTATGCCTTCGCGGGTTCCAGCTGGTCGAAAGGCAGCAGATCGATTCCGCGACCGAGTATGTGAGGGGAGAAGAAGTTGCGGAGCGCAGGCGAGCGGAATGTGATCAGAACGGATTTGCCTTGGTCCGCCTCCTGCTTGGCCGCCTCGACGAGAACCAGCGACTTACCTGTGCCGGCACCGCCGAATACCAATACCCGAGGATTTCGTGCCAGGGAAGCGAGCACCCTGGCCTGACCCGACGTGGCCCGGTTCTGCTCCTCGATCACCGCACCGCGCTGCGCGTCGATCACCGGCATGCGGGTGAAGTGCCCGAACAGGCGCGTCCTCAGGTCTTCTGTTCTCGCCAGCTTACGATCCGCCGGTGGCTTTGGAGCGTTGTATGCGATCTTGTCGAGAGCGTCGGTCAACCTGCCGATGCTCATGTGGTCACGCGCCAGCCAGTTACTCGGCTGCCACTCGATCGAGTGTGGCGGGTCGTCGATGTCCGGGGTAATTACGACGGCCTCGTGCGCGAACCAGCCGACCCCTTCTTCGCGGAGAATTTTCTGAAGGGCATACATCGCCGACTGCGCTTGCTCCATCGGCGAGGTGGCGAGTTTATGCCAGTCGCCCCGTCGGTCGATGCTGTACCAGACGCCGTCGTGTTTTCTCACGCCGCCGCCCTTTACCTCGACGACGACGACGATTTTCTTCCACAATACGACGAAGTCTGCCTCAGCCTGCTGCTTGTACGCGTGGGACCGTAGCTTCACCGAGTGGAAGGCGACCGCATCTGGATCCCCCTCGATCTCCCGTAAGAGGCGGGCTGTCCTGCGTTCCGCGTCGCTAGTTGAATTCTTCTCTATGTCGGTCAGGTCCGGAACGAGGATCACGCGTACTGCTCCTGCCAAAGGTCTTCGTACTTACGATAACCGAGCCATTCGTTGAAGGTTCCGAAGTTGTCTGCCATGTCCACGATCAGACACTCTTCTTTCCCACCGTTGTCGGGACCACGGAGACCGCGTCCGGCCATCTGGATGTAGGCGTTCGGACTGAAGGTGGGGCGAGCGATGTAGAGGGCGCGGACGCCGGGAGCGTCGAAGCCTTGAGCCAGCAGATCACAGTTCGCGAGGACACGGATCTCGTTCCTCTTGAACTTCTCGATGACCTCTCGGCGTTCCTGCCTGCCGGTTTGCCCGCTCACAGCAGCCGCCTCGACGTTCCGATAACGCAATGTTGCAGCGAGCACCTGGGCTGAGAGGACGTTGGGCGTGAAGACGAGCACCGGCCAGCTCGGGTCCAGACTCATGATGTGGTTGACGAGCGTCGACATCCGTGCAAGGTCGGCGCCAACGCGGTCCATGACCCGCGCCGGAACCCGGCGTTGCCGCTCTGCCTCGGCCGCCTCATCCGGCTGAAGAGCGACGTCGATGCCTGAGAGTACCTCGTGTCGAACCCTTGCCAGGACGCCAGTTTCCGTAAGGTGCCGGTAGGCGTTGGTCGAGTCGAAGATGTCGATCTTCCGGATGCCGAACCGGCTCGCGAGCGCCGCGGTCGCAGACTCGGAAGTACCCTTGAAAGGCGTCGCTGACAGCCCGATGAGGGGCCGTTCCCAACCACGACCTGCAACGCCCAACCAAGTGAGGATTCGAGTGTACCGTTCAGAACCGCCTGCTCGGTGTCCCTCATCGACGATCACCGCGGCGGCGTTCCTCAGCCAACCGTACTCAGGATTCTCGAGGACGACGTCGAGCTTGGCATCCGTCGCGATCACAACTGAAAATTCCGTATCCGGTTCGTGCACTGTGTTGTTTTCCCACAGCCTGCCGACCGTCAGCGGACGCTCGTCGCCGAGGCCACGCCAGACGGTGCTCCAAGTCTGGACAGCCTGTTCGCAAAGTTCCTGCGATTGTGCTATCCACAAGATCGGACCTTGCAAGCCGCCATCGATGAAGAGGCGGAGTACAGTCTCGGCTGCCACTCGAGTCTTGCCCGATCCGGTTGGGAGCTCGACCATTGCCTTGAGATGACGACCATTCGCCTCGCGAAGTGTGAGAACGTCCCTCAAGCGGCTGCTGATCTTCTGCTGGAAGGGGTGAAGAGGATTGAGTTTGACGGCGCCGGGTACGACGAATTCTTCCTCCTGGTGCCGGGTGCGTCGGCCGGCATATTCGCTTCCGAAGCCCATCTGCCGCAGCCACGAGATGGTCGAGGCGCCCCCCGTCCACTGCGTAGGTACGTCGACGAAACCTTCTTGTCGGAACTGGTCGGCGAGCAACTTGATCGAGTCGGAGCCGAAGACCCTCAGGAGCAGCTCGGCGACTGAGGTGTTGTCGTCCACCAGGCTCTGGCCTTCGAGCGCGTGCCAAAGTCCCTTTGGTAGCGCGTCGCGCAGATCGTCCGGACCGAAGTAGACTTCCAGTCGTTCGGCATCGGTGGATACGGCTTTGGCTTCTTGGCGTAGCGCCTGAAGACGCTGGTCCAACGCTGCCTTGCGGACGTTCTCGAGTTCGGCGTTCGTGAGGCAGAGGTCGAAGGCCTCGTTGACGACGACGAGGAGGCGGCGCTCATCGATGTCACTGAGTACCACCAGGTCGGCTCCGTCGCGATGCCACTCGAGCGACTGGTCTTCGACGCCGCTCTCGGTGGTTACCCGCTTGACCAATCGGAGTGCGCGCGCAACCGTCGCGTTTCGTACTGTGTCCGCGGCAGGCGTGGCACGTAACCCGCTGAAGATGTCGACGATGCGCTCGCTCTCCTGCTCTCCCTCGATCACCATGGAGAAGGCGAAGCTGTCTTCGAATCGACGGCAGCCGACGGAAGCCGTGAGCTCGACCACCTGTTCGCCCGTGACCCGCAAGTAAGGGCGCTGACGCGAGTAGAGGAATTCCTCTTGCTCGTCATTGGTGGCAAGGTACACAGAAGCTGGCGGGCGTGCCTCGACCGCGCGCTTCACCCGAGCTGGGATGGTCGCGGGCCGACTCTCGGGATACGCGACGCGGCATGCAGCGGTGATGAACTCGACGAGTACGGCGTTGTCGAGACTCGACGGGAACAGCTCCGCTTCGAGGGCGTCGCGGAGAACCGAACATGGTACGGCGTCCAATGTGTCAGGGAGGCCCAACGCGTCGGCAACCGGTCGAGGTCCGTCGAAAAGCGGCAGGAGGTATTTGTACTTGAGCATAGACGGAGCGACCACCTCGGCAGGCGGACGAAACCCGCGATCGGTGTTCAGCAGGCCTGCACGGTTCACCGCCCAGCGAACGGGCGATTCCACCGGATGAGACGTGCCTGTGTCCAAATCTTCACACGTCCAGTCCGAGTCACCGCCTTGGAGCAGTCCGACGGTCCAGGCCGCGCGTGACCGGTCGGACGCCCCGGCATCCCGAAGGAGGGACAGTACGGAAAAAGGGCCGGGGCCGTCGCCCGGGTACAACTCCACGCGTTCGATCGGACGCTGGCCGGGACCTTGTCTTGCGTTGAGCGTTGTCAAAACCCACTCCCGATACTGCCCGAAGAGGGGTTCGTCCTCCGATGAGTAGCTGCTGACGGGGCTGTGCACGACCCCGAGCCGGTGCGCCACCGAGGGGAGGCAACGGTCGTGGTCCAGGATCTTGGCCGCCAGCTCGTCACCCAATGGTTCGTCGAGGTCGAAGACCTGCGTCGGCCACGCCCAGCCGCCGTCCCGGGTCGGGACTTTGACCGTGGTCGTGTGCTCCCTCAAGACCTTTGCCGCTTGGGCCACTGGAACGCCGAGCACGGCATCCCAGACCTTGGAAAGCTGCTCGTCATCAGGACTGGCCGACAGCTTCGCAAGTCGAGCGTTCAGGATCGCCAGAGGATCCAAGTCGCGGAATCTGAACCCCCTGAGGATTTTGTCCACCCCGGGTTGAGCGAGGTAGTCGGGAGCCACGAAGACCGCGTGCTCGATCGCTATGTCGTCTTCCTGGTGCAAGAAGACGGTGTTCCTGTCCCGTAGCGTGCGGATGCCGTCGGTGGTCGGAACCACCTTGGCGTGATCGATATCGGGCAGGTTTCGATGGGCCTCGACGAACTTGAGCGCACGAGCGGAGGACATGACATCGTCGCCGTCTGCCCACTCCCGCAGCCATGAGAGCAGCCCACGCTTGGCCACGGCTTCCAGGGCACGTTTGTCATCCCTGTCCTTGTCGAGAAGAGTTTGGGACACCGATGCCACGAAAAGCTGGCGTAGACGCGTCGCTCGCTGTAGCGACGTGTAACAGCGCCAGTGCGGAACATCGTCGCCGGTGTTCGGCGAGTCAGTCCACTCTCGGTGATCACTTGCCTCGACGTTTGCAATGGTCAGGTCCAGAGGTCGCAGCCTTGCAGCGCATGTGAGCGCTCCCGTTGCGTCAGGAATGAGGGCGGCCGTCGCTGACAGTTGCGGAACGTGTGCGCACAGTAGCTCATCGCCGAACGATAGAGCTTCTCGGCCTCGCGCAGGCATGTAGTCGAGGTGGGCGGCGGGATCGTCGGAGGTGCTGACGCGTGGCAGCAGCTTGACGAACATCTGCGAGAGAGTTTTCAGCATCTCTCGGTTGTAGTCGTTTCTCAGCAGCGTAGTCCGGTCGTCGTTCACGCTCCACGGCGCATTGAAAAGGGCGGACGCCGACGTCTGATCCTTGAGGGGGAAGTATGACCAGAATTGCCCGATCCGCTGTCGTGTATGGCGTTTCGGGACTGCGACGGAGACTTTGACCTTCTCTCGCGAGACGGCCTCACCGACTTGCTTCCGTGCTTCGGCTGACGGTGAGTGCATCAGGCTCTCGACGATCCACTCTTCGCCGCTACCGTCGGGACGCTCGATCTTCAAGATCCCTTGGCCGAAATCCCGGGAAACGTGGGTCGTCTCGAACGGTTCGACGCCGAGGATGCGAAGCTTGATTTCTCGAATGGCACCGACGAAGAGCAGGAACTCCGAAGGGAACAGCTCGATCTCCCGGCGGAGTCGGGCGAGGCTGGATGCCCGGGGGAGCTTGACGACTGTGGTCGCCCAATCGGCGAGCTTGGTGAGGATTGGATCCTCGGCGAACGCCGCCTCTGCGTCAACCACTGTCGCAGTTCGCAGGATCGGATGGCGTCTTGCGGTGGACTTGATTGCTGCGATCGCTGCCTGAGCCCGCGGTGAGTTGAATTCGAACGACACGGACCGGCTGAAGACCTGCGGGGAGTCCGAAACGGCGAGAACGGACTTGAAGCCGAGGCCGAAGCGTCCGATCTCGTCGCCCCGCTTGCCGCTCAGGTGAGCGTGGGTGATCGCGGTTATCCCGCTCCGGGAGAACGGACGTCCGGTATTGGCACAGTATAGCGTCTGGTTCGCCATGTCGAGGACGATTTCGACTCGGCCAGCGGAACTTACTTCGGGGTCGGCTCCGGACATGGCGTCAGCGCCGTTCTGGACGAGTTCGAGGAGCGTCCGCTCCGAGTAGCCCCCGACCCGGATCGATTCCTCATGATTCGCATGCTCTGAGATGAGATTCGGGTTCTTGTCGTAGACCGCGATGGCGACGTCGAACTGGTTCACGACCTCTTGGACCAGTTCCGCGTCTGGCCGCCAAGATTGCGGATCTGTCACCGCTTATCCCCGCTCCTCGTGTTTGAACTCAGTCTGCAGGTTCCTCGTCTGGGACGTCGGAAGACAATCCCAGGCCGAAGTAGTCGCCTCGAAACGTAACGTGCTTCGTAACCTTTCACGTCGTGAGGGCGGCCAACTTTGTTACGCCAGTCCGTCACGAACGTGTCACGCCGGTGCGGATGTCGAAGCCGCACTCGGCCGGCGTGTCGGGTTCGGCGGGACGAGTCTTGTCGGACCCTCCTTATACACTTCCGTCCTATGACCGACGGACAGTTGGCCCCGCCGTTATCCGCGCAGGTCGAGATGGTGGATCTCTTCGCAGGTCCGGGCGGTCTCGACGTCGCCGCCCACTGGCTCGGCATGTCCGTCGTCGGCATCGAATGGGACGAAGACGCCTGCGTCACTCGCGAGCAAGCTAGCTTGCTCACCAAGCAGAGTGATGTCCGCCTTTCTAAGCCGGCTGACTACCCGAAAGCGCGCTACCTGAGTGGTGGCCCCCCCTGTCAGACGTACACGGTTGCGGGGCAAGGCGCCGGCAGGCGGGCGCTGGAGCAGGTGCTTTCCTTCGTCGACGCCATCGCCGAGGGCGAAGATGTGACAGAAGACCTCGCTCAGCTGGACGACGAGCGCACCGGCTTGGTGCTGGAGCCGCTTCGGTGGGCGCTTGACGCAGGCGTCCCGTACGAGGCGATCGTGCTCGAGCAGGTCCCGACCGTGCTGCCGGTGTGGCAAGCGTACGCCCGAGTGCTCGAAGAGCGCGGGTACAGCGTCGATTGTGGAATTCTCCACACCGAGGACTTTGGAGTTCCACAGACACGCCGCCGGGCGATTTTGATCGCTCGGCGTGATGGCGAAGCGAAGCTGCCCCAACCCACGCACCGGCGGTACCGTAAGGGGACGCCGCGCGGCGAGGGCGATCCGCGTTTGCGTCCGTGGAAAACCATGGGTGAAGCGCTCGGCTGGTCGGAGCAGTTCACGGTGGTATCCAACTACGGTACCGGCGGTGATCCGAAGGCTCGTGGAGAACGGCTGTCGACCCAGCCCGCTTTCACCGTGACCGGAAAAGTATCCCGTAACCGGCTGGTCGGCAGGGCGAAAGGAATGCCGGACCGCCTCTCCGACTACGAGGCAGGCAAACTGCAAACCTTCCCGCCCGACTACCCGTGGTCCGGTCGAGGCATCGCGCAGCAGATCGGCAACGCCATTCCGCCGCGGTTGGCCGCACATGTCCTCGCCGCAGCTCTGGGTAAGGAGCTCGACGTGGCGAAGCTGGACTCGTGCGTCAAACGAAGCTGGAGAGACACGCGTGGCGGATGCGACGGCCTGTTAAAGGACACCGCCAGGAGCTGAGGTTCAGCGTCGTTCCCGGACCGCGGCGATGACCCGGTCCGCCGCAGCATCCACTGTCTCGTGCTCCCACACACGGAGCGACAACCACCCGGCATCGTCGAGGCGAGCGTCGGTGTCTGCGTCGCGCCTGCGGTTGGTCTCGATCTTCTCGCGCCAGAATTCCGCGTTGTTCTTCGGCCACGTCGCGTGCTCCGGACACCCGTGCCAGAAACATCCGTCGACGAAGACCGCGACGCGTGCGGGGCCGAATACCAGGTCCGCCTCCCGGCGCACCCCTTTGACCGGTCGCCGGTGCACTCGGTAGCGGAAGCCGGCGCTGTGGAGGAGTCTGCGCAGTGCCATCTCGATCCCGGTGTTCCGGGACTTCTGCTTGCTCATCCGGACGCGTACCGCGGATGTGGTCTTCAAGCGCTCCACGCGCACATTGTGGCAAAGTTCGAGCCCAGCGAGGACTACCCCTCGATGATCCGGCCCTCGATCACCGTCGGCTGGTCGCGGCGCGGCCCCGCGTCCGAAGGCGGCACGACCTCACTGTCCACCACCATCACCGGCCCCCGCCGCTGGTTGGCGAACCGGACCGCTCGCTTCTCCATCCGCCGCAGCCACCACCGACGCGCCACCGCCCGTGACGGCGGCAGCATCAGCAGCAACCCCAGGACGTCCGAAACGAACCCCGGCACCAGGATCAACACCCCGCCGAGCGCGACCAGCATCCCGTCGGTCAGTTCCTTCTCCGCCGGTTGCCCGGCCCGGGCCGCCGACATGAACGCCCGCATCGCCTTGCCGCCCTCGCGGCGGGCCAGCCACGAGCCCAGGAACGCGCCGGCCAGGAGGAGGCCCAGCGTGCCGAGCACGCCGACGGCCGATCCCACCGCCCAGATCGCGGCGATCTCGGCGAAGACGTAGAGCAGGAACGCGACAGCCATACCCGGTCAACGAACGAGCTGTCCGATTTGCTCCCGCGCCGCCCAGCGCACCGGCTAGTGTCACCCCTCGTGTCCGACTGGCTCCGCTGGCTCCTCATCGCCGCAGTGGTGCTCGCCGCGGTCGGCCTGGTCGTCGGGCGGCGGGTGTCACCGGGTCGGTTGGGGCTTTCCTGGCCGCGGCTGCCGAACCTCGACGGGCGGGGCTCGATCCTGCTGTCCGTCCTCGCGTGGCTGCTCGTCGCGATCGTCGTCGCCGGCGGGACCGCCGGTGGGCTGTTGTGGTTCCTCGGCTGGCCGAAGCTGCCGAACGCCGGGGTGTTCGGGGTCGACCAGGTGCTCGACCTGCTGAAGATCGCCCTCTCCGTCGTCGCCGGGTTCGGCGGTGTCGTGCTGCTCGCCGTCAACTACCGCAAGCAGCGGATCACCGAAAAGGAGCACGCCCTGGCCGTCGACAAGGCCGATCGGGAGGTGGTGCAAGGCTTCAACGAACGGCTCGGGACCGCCGCCGAGCAGCTCGCGCACGACAGCCCGGCCGTTCGGCTGACCGGCGTGTACGCGCTCGCCGGGCTCGCCGATGACTGGGTCGACAAGCGTCAGGTCTGCGTCGACGTCCTCTGCGGGTACCTGCGGCTGCAGCCACAAGTGATGTCGTCCGGCGAGGCCGAGGTCCGGCAGGCGATCCTGCGGATGATCCGGGACCGGCTCACCGGGACCGCCTGGCGGCAGCCGGTCGACTTCGACTTCACCGAGGTCGTCTTCGACAACGCCGATTTCGCCGGCCTGCGTTTTCCCGGGCGAGTGATCTTCGACCGGGCCGAGTTCGCCGGCGAGCTGACGTCTTTCGACCGGACCAAGTTCGCCGGGGCGCTGAGCTGTCACGGCACGCGGTTCACCGCCGACCGGACTTCGATCACTTACGCGTGGCTCGACGGCGGTGCCGAATTCGTCGGCGCCGAGTTCGGCGGAGGGGAACTGATCTGCTCCGGGTGGGACGCTCGCGGACCGGTCGACTTCTACCGTTGCCGGTTCCCGGTCGGCACGCTCGACTTCTCCGCGTTGTCCATCGAGAACGCCGTAGTCCGGTTCGAGCAGGTCGAATTCAGCGACGCCGCCCTCGATTTCGGCCTGCTGGGCAACTGGTCCGGCAGCAGCGCTTTCGCTCGGCTGAGCTTCGAGGACGTGCGGTTCACCCGGTGCCGGCTCGATCTGCGGTTCCTGTCCGACAGTGAGCGGGCGATCTGGTTCACCGACTGCCTGCTCGACACGACGGCCGTCGTCATCGACGACCGCGAGGCGCCGATGCCGTGGCTCAACCTCCGCAACGTGGAGCTGCGCGGGGGCACCGAAATCCCCGAGAGGATCATCCGGCGCCCCCCATCGCTCAGCTCGGCACCTCGTCCAGGTACGCGCGCGCCTGGAGGGTGAACAGCTCCGCGTATCCCGCCTTCGCCGCCATCAGCTCCTCGTGCGTGCCGTACTCCGCCACCTTCCCGTGGTCCAGCAGCAGGATCCGCTCCGCCTGCCGCACCGTCGAGAACCGGTGCGAGATGTACAACGTCGTCCGGCCCTCGGACAGCTCACGCAGCCGCGAGAACAGATCGTGCTCGGCCTGCGCGTCCAGCGCCGACGTCGGCTCGTCCAGGATCAGCAACGGCGCTTCCCGCTGGAACGCCCGCGCCAGCGCGATCTTCTGCCACTCGCCGCCGGACAGCGAGACGCCTTGATCGAACCAGCGGCCCAGCGGGCTGTCGTAGCCGGACGGCAGGCGCTCGATGCGCTCGTCCGCGCCCGCCCGGCGGGCCGAGTCCTCGATGTGCGGACGGTCTTCCAACCGAGAAAGGTCGCCCAACCCGATGTTCTCCGCCGCCGTTCCCTGGTACGTCACGTAGTCCTGGAACATCGCGCTGATCCGCGTGCGCAGCTCCACCGGGTCGTACTCGCGGATGTCGACGCCGTCCAGCAGAATGCGGCCGCCGGTCGGGTCGTACAGGCGGCAGAGCAGCTTGAACAGCGTCGACTTGCCCGCGCCGTTGCGGCCCACCACCGCCACCGTCTCGCCGGGGTGGATCTCGAAGCTGACGTTGTCCAGCGCCGGCTCGTCCGCGCCCGGGTAGCTGAAGGTCACCGACTCGAACTCGATGTGTCCGTCCACTTCGGAGGGAAATGGACGTGGCGAAGCAGGTGGTGTGATCTCCGGCTTCGTGTCCAGGAAGCGGTACAGCGTGTCCAGGTACAGATTGTTCTCGTACATCCCCGAAAACGCCGTGAACAGCCCGGACACCGACGTCTGCACCGAAGTAGCCGCAGCTGTGTACAGCGCCAAGTCGCCGAGCGTGAGCCGGCCGCCGACCGCCTCCAGCGCGATGTACAGGGCGATCGCCGAGCCCGCGAACGTGCTCAGCAGGCCCCAGGACGTCGAGCTGATGTTGCGGTTGATCGTCAGCTTCCGCTGCCGCTCGTACGACACCAGGCCGAGCCGGCGGAACCGGTCGACGAAGTACGGGCCGAGCCCGAACAGCTTCGTCTCCTTGGCGTACGTGTCCGTCGTGACCAAAGAGGACAGATAATCCATCCGGCGCTTGATCGGCGACATCAGGAACGTCAGCCAGAACGCGCGCGAGCCGTACTTCGACTGCGAGATGAACGCGGGGATCGGCGCCACCAGGGCGACCAGCGCCAGCAGCGGGCTGATCGCGACGAGCAGCGCGACCATGCTGCCGAACGTGATCAGCGTCCGGACCAGCCCCAGTGCGGAGTTCATCATCGACAACGGCCGCGTCGGCGCCTCTTGCGCGGCTTGGCGCAGCATGTCGTACGACGTCGAGCCCTCGAAGTACGCGAGGTGCAGCTCGCTGGCGTGCGCCATCACCTGGTGGCGGATGGTCAGCGTCATGCGTTCCTGCAGCAGCGACTGCGCGATCGACGTCAGCGCGCTGCTGATCGCCGTCGCGGCGAGCACGCCGAACTGGAACAGCGCGACGTTCACGATGTCGCCCGTGGTCCCCTTGCCCTGGATCGCCGCGACGACCGAGTCGAGCAGCAGCTTCGCGATGTACGCGGTCACTGTCGGCAGAAGGCCCGACAACAGCGTGATCAGCGCCAGGAGGATCGTCAGGATCGGGCTGGCCTGCCAGGTCAGCTTGACGACCTTCGGCAGGCCGCGGACCGTGCCCGCCACGGACGTCTTCGCCCGCTTGAGCCGCGAGCGCAGGTCCTTCGGCTGGTCTTCCGGCTTCGGTTCCGGAATGTCGACGGGCCCGGTGAGCCCGCTCTCCGGCACTGTCGTCGCGTGCCGCCGGCGACCGCGCCGGGCCAGCATGAACTCCATGCCGCCCCCACCGCCCGGGATCACTTGGCCTCCACGGCGCCGTGCAGGAAGACGTCGACCACCTGGCGCATGGTGGGGGCGTCGTCGATCGGCGCCATCCGGCGGCCGCCGAACAGCAGGGTCAGGAACAGCGCGGCCAGCTGCTCGGGGGTCAGCCGCAGCTGATCCTTGTCGGGTTCGAACAGTTCGGTGATCGCGCCGCGCATGGCGGTCATCGACTCGCTGCGGCCGCCCTTCATCGTGCGGTTCTTCAGCCGCTGCTCGGGGTCGCGCTGCTTGTGCCTGCCGGACGCGTGCAGGGCGCCCATCAGCGCGCCCATCCGCTCGAGGTGCGCGCCGAGCGCTTCGGCGGCCTCGACGAGCCGGTCCGCCAGGGGCTGCTCGATGGGAATCTCGGCGATCGCGTCGAGGACGTGGTCGGGGCGCAGCACCTCGGCGGTGCAGGCGTCGAACAGCTCGTCCTTGTCCTTGAACGCGCGGAAGATGGTGCCCTCGCCGATGCCGGCGGCGCGGGCGATCTGGCTGGTCGTGACGTTGGCGCCGTGCTCCATGAGGAGCGGCAGCACCGCGTGCACGATCATGGCGCGCCGGTCTTCGACGCTCATGCTCGGTGCTCTGCGTCGGGTCTCGGGTGCTGGTGTCATGCCACCAGTGTGCGGAGTGAGTGCTCACTCCGTCAAATGAGTATAGGGTTCGCCCCATGGGCGTGCTCTGGGCGATGGCGTTCCCCATCCTGGTCGTGCTGCTGTTCCTGCTCGCCGTGCTCGAGGTCTGGGGTCGTCGGTTCCTGCCGTGGCACCGCCGCGGCGACGGCCCCCGGATGGCGAGCGCCGTCGCGACCGAAGAGGTCGAGGCGATCCTCGGCGGCACGAAGCAGCACGAGTTGGAGCAGCGCCAGGTTCAGCTGATGCTGGTCGAGAACCAGGCCGGCGGCGCCACGCGGGTCGATCTGGACGCGGGGAAGATCGTCTTCCGGAAGCCTTGAGCATCTGTTCCGGCCCTGGGTCGTCGCCTCCGTTTTCCGGAGGCTCTTCTCGAACGTGAGTTTCTGGGTTGCCTTGGGCATGGTCAGCGTCTGCTCATACGCGAAACGCTGCTCGAGGAAGAAAGTGCCGGCGGTACCTCGATGCTTGTTACGTTGAGTTATTGTTTCTCGATTACTCCGATTGAGAAGTCAGCGTATAACGCGATGTCACCATAGCGTTGCCCGTTCGCCGCGGAACCGCGAGCAGTTGGGCGCCTGAACGTGATGAGGGGTGGCTCCGAACCCGGAGCCACCCCTCATCGGCAGAACGTCAGTACGTCATCGCCATGGCCGGGTCGGCCAGCAGCGCGCCGACGTCGGCCAGGAACTCCGAGCCCTGCTGGCCGTCGACCACCCGGTGGTCGAAGCTCAGCGACAGCTGCAGCACCTTGCGGACCTTGATCTCGCCGTCCACCACCCACGGCTGGTCCTTGATCGCGCCGAGGCATAGGATCGCGGACTCGCCCGGGTTGATGATCGGCGTTCCGGTGTCGACGCCGAACACGCCCACGTTGGTGATCGTGATCGTGCCGTTCGCCATGTCCGCCGGCGACGTCTTGCCCTCGCGGGCGACGTCGGTCAGCGTCGTCAGCGCCTGAGCCAGCTCCTTCAGCGACATCGAGTCGGCGTCGCGGACCTTCGGCACGATCAGGCCGCGCGGGGTCGCCGCCGCGATGCCGAGGTGCACGTAGTCCTTGTAGACGATCTCCTGCGCCGCCTCGTCCCAGACCGCGTTGACGTCCGGGGTGCGCTTCGCCGCCAGGCACACGGCCTTCGCCGCGAACGTCAGCGGCGTCACCTTCACGCCGGCGAACTCCCGCGACTTCTTCAGCTTCTCGCGGAACTCCATCATCGGCGTGACGTCGATGGTCAGGAATTCCGTGACGTGCGGAGCCGTGTACGCGCTCTGCACCATCGCCGCCGCGGTCATCTTCCGGACGCCCTTGATCGGCACGCGCCGCTCGCGGGAGCCGCTGTCCACAACGGACTCGACGACCGGCGTGCCGTTGGCGGCCCGCTCGACGTCCTCGCGGGTGATCACGCCGCCGGAAGCGCTGCCGGTCAGCGCGTGCAGGTCGACGCCGAGGTCCTTCGCCAGCTTCCGCACCGGCGGCTTCGCCAGCGGGACGTACCCGCCGCGCGGAGCGGCCGGAGCAGCGGGCGCAGGCGCCGGAGGAGCGGCAACAGCCGCGGCAGGGGCCGGAGCGACGGGCTCGGCACCCTTCCGCGCGCGTCGCTGCGTGACGACGGCCTTGGAGCCGTAGCCGACCAGCGGCTTCATCTCTTCTTCTTCGGCGGGAGCCGGCACGGCGGCAGCGGGAGCGGGAGCCGCGGCGCCACCGGGGTCGACGTCGATGGTGAGGATCGGCGTGCCGACCTCCACCGTCTGACCCGGCTCGACGAGCAGCTCCGTGACCACCCCGGCCCACGGGATCGGCAGCTCGACGGCGGCCTTCGCGGTCTCGATCTCGACCACGATCTGGTTGACCGTCACCGTGTCGCCCGGCTTGACGTGCCAGTTCAGGATGTCGGCTTCGGTCAGCCCCTCGGCGGTGTCGGCCAGGGGGAACTGTTTGTACGTAGGCATTGCGCGGAGATCCCCCTTACCAGGCGAGCGAGCGGTCGACGGCGTGCAGCACCCGGTCCAGGTCGGGGAGGTAGTGCTCCTCGAGCTTGGCGGGCGGGTACGGCGTGTCGAACCCGGTCACCCGGAGGACGGGCGCTTCCAGCGAGTAGAAGCACTCCTGCTGGACGCGCGCGGCGATCTCCGACGTCAGCGACGACTCCGACGGCGCCTCGGACAGCGCGATCAGCCGGCCGGTCTTGCGCACCGACTCGAACACCGGGCCGAGGTCCAGCGGCGAGAGCGTGCGCAGGTCGATGACCTCGAGGGACTTGCCCTCGTCCTCCGCCGCGGCGGCCGCGTCGAGCGCGACCTTCACCGACGGGCCGTACGCGACGACCGTCGCCGTCGTGCCTTCGCGCACGACCTGCGAGGAGAACACCTGAGCCGGTGTTCCGGCCACGTCGATCTCCGCGCGCAGCGCACCCGAGTGGTACAGCCGCTTCGGCTCGAAGAACAGCACCGGGTCGTCGGACTTGATCGCCTGCTGGATGCCCCAGTAGGCGTCGACGGCGTTCGAAATGGACACGACCTTGAGGCCCGGGATGTGCGCGAACAGCGACTCCGGCGACTCCGAGTGGTGCTCGACCGCGCCGATCCCGCCGCCGAACGGCACCCGGATCACGACGGGCATCTTGACCTTGCCCTGCGTCCGGTAGTGCAGCTTCGCCAGCTGCGAGGAGATCTGGTCGAAGCCGGGGAAGATGAAGCCCTCGAACTGGATCTCGCACACCGGCCGGAAGCCGCGCACGGCCAGGCCGACCGCGGTGCCGATGATGCCGGACTCCGCGAGCGGCGTGTCCAGCACGCGCTGCTCGCCGAAGTCCTTCTGCAGGCCGTCGGTGATCCGGAAGACGCCGCCGAGCTTGCCGACGTCCTCGCCCATGATCAGGACCTTGGGGTCTTCTTCCATCGCCCGGCGCAGGCCGAGGTTGAGCGCCTTGCCGATGGTGAGTTTCTGGAGGTCGGTCATCAGTGCTCACCCGCCGATACGAAGCCGTCGAGGTAGGACAGGAACTCTTCGCGCTGCGCGTCCAGCACCGGGTTGCCCTCGGCGTAGACGTTGCTGAAGATCCGCTCCGGCGGCGGCTCGGGCATGTTGAAGGTGTAGTCGCGCAGGTCGGCGGCGAACGCGTCCGCCTCGGCCTGGACGCTGTCGAAGAAGGCCTGGTCGGCGTAGCCGCCGCGGGCCAGGTACGCGCGGACGCGCTCGATCGGGTCCTTGAGCTTCCACTCCTCCAGCTCGTCGGAGAGGCGGTAGCGGGTCGGGTCGTCGGTCGTCGTGTGCGCGTCCATCCGGTAGGTGAACGCCTCGATCAGGACCGGTCCGTTGCCGTGGCGGCACTCGTCGAGCGCCCAGCGGGACACCGCGAGGCACGCCAGGACGTCGTTGCCGTCGACGCGGATGCCGGGGAAGCCGTAGCCGCGGGCGCGCTGGTACAGCGGCAGGCGCGACTGGCGCTCGGTCGGCTCGGAGATCGCCCACTGGTTGTTCTGGCAGAAGAACACCAGCGGCGCGTCGTAGACGGCGGCCCAGACGAACCCTTCGTGGACGTCGCCCTGCGAGGTCGCGCCGTCACCGAAGTAGCAGATCGTGGCTTCGCCGTCGTCGTCGCCGACCTTGCCCTCGAACTTCTGGCCCATCGCGTACCCGGCGGCGTTGAGCACCTGGTTGCCGATCACGATGGTGTACGGGTGGAAGCCGTGGCCCTGGTAGTCCCAGCCACTGTGGTCGGTGCACCGGAAGATGCCCAGCAGGTCCTTCATGTCGACCCCGCGCGCGTACGCGACGCCGTGCTCGCGGTAGCTGGGGAACGCCATGTCGTTCTTCTTCAGCGCCCGGCCGGAGCCGATCTGCGCGGCTTCCTGCCCGAGCAGCGGGACCCAGATGCCCAGCTGGCCCTGGCGCTGCATGGCGTTGGCTTCGCGGTCGGCCCGCCGCACCAGCACCATGTCGCGGTACAGGCCGCGCAGCGCTTCGGCGTCGACGTCCTCGACGTACTTGTCGAACTGGGGCGAGGGGACCCGTTCGCCTTCGGGGGTGAGCAGCTGAGTCAGCTCAGCGCCACCTTCGCTGGTTGCCCGCAATCCGGCGATCACCTGCTCGGGGGAAGGCTGGGCCGCGACGGCGGCCGGCCCGTCTCCAGGTTCCGGGTGCGTCCACTGTTCGGACGGCATGCGCAGTACTCCTCGGTGTCGGTGCCTCTGGCGGCCGCTTGTGGCGACCACAGCGACTGCACCGGCGGGGACCAGCGCATCGGGTCCGAAGCGCTCGGTCACCGTCGGCGTTGACGGTTCTCGCCGTCATCCTGGCACGAAGGTCCGCGTTTTGGTGAGTGACGGATGCTGATTTGTTGCTGAGAAGAGGGCCCTGAACAGGGAAAACGCTTGGAAGCCCGAGCATCGGACCTACGAGAGTCGGGTACCGGTCGCCGTGCTCACCAGGCGTGGTGTGATCGGGTGCTCGCGTGATCACCCGCGCCGGGGACGACGTTGTGATGTGCCGCACGCCGGGAGCCCCGTGGCACGATGGCGGCGTGGAGCAGAAATCCGTTCGTGAATCCGTCGTGACGTCGTGGACCGACGACGTCATCCCGAGCCTGTCCGGGCTGGTGGCCATCCCCGCCCTGTCCCCGGCCTTCGACGCCGACTGGGCGAACACCGGGCACCTGGCCGCCGCCGTCGACCACGTCCGCGAGTGGATCGCCGCGCGCGACCTGCCCGGCGCGACCCTCGACGTCGTGCAGCTCGAAGGCCGCACGCCCCTGCTGCTCGTCGACGTCCCGGCGACCCCAGGCGCGGCGGGCAAGGGCACCGTCCTGATGTACGGCCACCTCGACAAGCAGCCGCCCGTCGGCGGCTGGTCCGAGGGCCTCGGGCCGTGGACGCCGGTGATCCGCGACGGCCGGTTGTACGGCCGCGGGTCCGTCGACGACGGCTACTCCGGCTACGCGGCGACGACGGCGATCCAGGCCGTGCACGCGGCCGGCGGCGAGCACGCGCGGATCGTCGTGCTGCTGGAGACCGGCGAGGAGTCCGGCAGCCCCGACCTGCCCGCGTACGTCGAGCACCTGGCCGACCGGATCGGCGACGTCTCGCTGGTGGTCTGCCTCGACGCCGGCGGCAGCGACTACGAGCGGTTGTGGCTGGTCACGAGCCTGCGCGGGATGCTGCACCTGGACGTCACCGTGCAGCTGCTGGGCTCGGCGCAGCACTCCGGCGTGGCTTCCGGCGTCGTCGCCAGCTCGTTCCGCGTGCTGCGGAAGCTGCTCGAACGGCTCGAGGACAGCACCACCGGCGAATTGCTGCTCGACGAGCTGAAGGTCGACGTCCCGGCGAACCGGCTGGCCGAGCTCAAGGCCGTCTCACAGGACTTCCCGGAGGCGCTGGCGACGGCGTTCCCGCTGGTCGAAGGCGGCCGCGTGATCACCGAAGACGCGCTGGAACTGGCGCTCAACAACACCTGGCGCCCGACGCTCTCGGTGATCGGCGCCGACGGCTTCCCGAAGCCCGCCGACGCCGGCAACGTCCTGCGCGAGAGCACCACGCTGACCCTGAGCTTCCGGCTCCCGCCGACGGCCGACGCCGAGAAGGGCCTCGAAGCCGTCAAGAAGGCCCTGACCACCGACGTCCCGTACGGCGCGAAGGTCACCTTCGGGCACAACCCGCAGGCGGAGGACGGCTGGAACGCGCCGACCGAGGCGCCGTGGCTGACGAACGCCCTGCGCACGGTCAGCGACGAGGTTTTCGGCCGGCCGCACCGGGCGGCCGGCATGGGCGGGTCGATCCCGTTCATGGGGCTGCTCTCGCGAAAGTACCCGGAGGCGCAGTTCCTGGTCACCGGCGCGTGCGGGTCCGACTCGAACATCCACGTGCCGGACGAGTGGCTGCACCTGGACTACGCGCAGCGGGTCACCGAGGCCGTCGCGCACATCCTCGACGCGCACGCCCGCGGCTGACCCGTCACTTTCCCTATGAAAGTGATCCGGAGGACGCCCCTCCACGTCACTTTCATAGGGAAAGTGATCCGGAGGACCCTCCGGATCACTTTCACGTGAAAGTGCGCTAGCGGCAGGCCTCGTGGAACGCCGAGGTGGCCGCGTTGAGGTAGGCCGGGAATTCCTCGGCGCCGGCCGAGTCGATCCAGCGGTCGAACGCGTCGCCGAGGATGATCGCCGCGGCCTGTGCCGCCGGTTTCGCCAGCTCGGGCGGTGTTCCCCGGCGCTCCAGGGCGTCCCGGATCGCGGCCGTGATCGCCGCGCCCTTGCTCCGCTCGCGTTCGCGGAGCTCGGCGCTCGAAGCGATCACGGCCCGGCGTTCCGGCGACGGGTCGACGAGCCGCGTCACCTGCGTGCCGACCTCGGCGAGCGCGCCCAGGGCCGTGCGAAGCGGCGACTCGGCCTCTTCGGCGGCGAGGACGGCTTCGCCGACCGCCGGCGGTAGCTGCTCCGCGCCGGCGAAGAGGACTTCGCGCTTGTCGGCGAAGTAGCGGAAGTACGAGCGGCGGGTGATCCCGGCGCGCTCGGCGATCTGCGTCACGGTCACGGCGTCGTACCCGTGCTCGGCGAACAGCTCCAGCGCGGCTTTCCGCAGCCGGTCCGCGGTGCCGGGATCCCATCTGGCCACGGCCCCAGCCTACAAGTCATGTCTCACTGTGTCGTCACGTGCTAGCCTCGGTGATGACACACTGAGACATCACCGGAGGTCGACATGGAGATCTGGGTACTCGGAGCGCTGGGCCGGACCGGCCGGGGCATCACCGCCGAACTCGAGCGGCGGGGCGTGCCGGTCGTGCTGGTCGGACGCAACCGTGAGCGGCTCGAGGCGACGGGAGAGAAGTACGTCGTCGCGGACGGTGTCGAGGCGATCGCGACGGAGATCCGGCGGCAGCGGCCGGCCGTCGTCGTCAACACGATCGGCGAGTACGCCGCCACGGCCGCGACGATCGCGCGGGCGTGCCTACCTGGCGGCCACTACGTCGACCTGGCCGCCGACCTCGCCGCCGTCGAGCGGCTGCTCGATCTGCACGAGGAGGCCCTGGCCGGTGGCAGCACCTTCGTGACCGGCGCCGGCTTCGGCGTCCTGGCCACGGAAGCCGTCGTGGCGAAGCTGTGCGAGGGGCGCGACACGCCGAGCCACGTGCAGGTCGACGCGCTGGCGTCCGTCGCCGTCGAAGCGGGTGCCATGGGCGTCGCGCTGGCCGCCAGCATCGTCGATGCCCTCACCACGGCCAAGCCCGGCGCGGCCCCGAGAGCCATCGCCCTGCCGGACGGCGAGTCGGTGAAGGCGGCGGGCATTCCCTCGGGTGAGCTGATCGCCGCCCAGCGCGCGAGCGGTGCGCCGGACGTCACGGTCATCTCGGCGCTCGCGCCGGTCGCTCCGGTGGTTCGGGCGCTCCTGCCCCTGCTCAGCCGGGTGGTGGCGATCCCGGTCGTGCGCCGGTTCGCGGTCCGGCGGCTGGCCGGGATCCAGGCGAAGGCTGCTCCGCGTCCCCGCACGCACTCTTGGGGTCACGCCGTCGTCACCTGGCCCGACGGCACCACGCGCGACGGCTGGCTCCGCGCCGGCGAGGGCATGGACTTCACGACGGCGGTCGTGGCCGAGGTCGCGGCCCGCCTGGCCCGCGGCGAGGGCAAGCCCGGCGCGCACACCCCGGCGTCGGCCCTCGGCGCGGAGGTGGCCGAGGCGGCGGGCGGGACGTTCCTCCTCTAAGCCAGCCGGGTCAGGTGGACCGAGACGTCCAAAGTGGACTGCCCGCCGCCGGTGAAGATGCCCTTCAACGGCGCCACGTCCGCGTAGTCCCGGCCCATCGCCACCCACACGTGCCGCGGGCCGACCGGGATCGCGTTCGTCGGGTCGTACGCCCACCAGCCACCGGTCCAGACGTCGACCCAGGCGTGCGACTCGCCCTCGACCACCTCGCCGAGCTTCCCCTCCGGCTTCGTGTGGAGGTACCCCGAGACGTACCGCGCCGGGACGCCGATCGCCCGCAGCATCACCAGCGAGACGTGCGCGAAGTCCTGGCAGACACCTTCACGCGCCTGCCAGGCGTCCGTCGCCGTCGAGTGGACGCCCGTCGTGCCCGGCTGGTACTTGAGCTGCTTGTTCACCCACTCGCACACCGCCAGGACGGCGTCCGCCGGATCAAGTCCGGTCCGCAGCGCGCGGGCCTCGCGCGCCAGCTCGGGGTCGCGCGGGGTGTAGTCGGTCGGCGTCAGGTACTCGGTGCGGTGGTCGACGACCGTGTCGGACCGCAGGTCCTTCCAGGTCGCGGTGCGGATCGGCTCGGCTTCGTCCGCCGTCTCGACCACCGACGTCGCCAGCACCGTGAACTCGGTGTGCGGCGCGTGGAGGTCGAACGACGTCACGACCGTGCCCCAGTAGTCGGTGTACCGGTAGGCGCGAGTCGCGGGGGTCGTCTCGATGCGCGTCGCGACCGTCGTCTGGCGGCGGTCCGAACGCGGGGTCAGCCGCGCCTCGTTGTACGACTGCGTCGCCGGTGTCGCGTACCGGTACCCCGTCCGGTGCGCCACCCGCAGCTGCCACGTCACAGCGAAACCTCCGCACCGCTCCACGCCACCCACGGCGACGTGCTGAAGTACTGCAACGACACCGCTTCCCCGATTTCCCGGATCGACGTCTGCAACGCCGCGAGCCGCCCCGGCAGGTCGGTGAGCAGCTCCGACGCCCGGAGGAACTCCAGCTCGCTGCGCGCCCGGCCGAGCTCGCGCAGCGCCTCCGACTTCTCGTTGCTGCGCGCGCCGCCACCCGGGTCGAGCCGTTGCAGGCACTCCTCCGCCTGGCGAAGCGCGTGGAACACCGAGCGCGGGAACAGCGTGTCCCGCAACAGGAACTGCACGACGCGGCCGGCGTCGAGCGCACCGCGATACGTCCGCAGGTACGTGTCCTGCGCGCCGGCCGAGCGCAGCACCGTGATCCAGCCCGGCGACGACGCGCGGTCCGCGACCCGCGAGAGCAGCAGCCGGACGACCATATCGGCGCGTTCGATCGAGCGGCCGAGCACCATGAACAGCCAGCCGTCGTCGCGCGACATCGTCGAGTCGGCGAGCCCGGCGAACATCGCCGCGCGTTCCTCCACGAACGACAGGAACGCGTGCGGCCCGGCCCGGCGCGCGTACCGCTGCCGGTCCGGGACCGCGTTCCACGTCGCGTTCAGGCATTCCCACAGCTCGGTCGAGACGACTTCGCGCGCGCCGCGCGTGTTCTCGCGCGCGGAGTTGATCGAGCCGACGATCGACGCCGGGTTGTCCTTCGCGTACGCGACCAGCTCGGTCAGCTTCCAGACGTCGAGGGCTTCGCCGTCGGGGGTGTCGATGCCCAGGACGGCCAGCAGCTGGCGGCTCGCGTGGTCGGGGTCGACCGTCGCGTCTTCCAGCAGCTGGTGGACCGAGACGTTGAGGATCCGGGAGGTGTCGTCGGCGCGTTCGACGTACCGGCCGATCCAGTAGAGCGACTCCGCGTTGCGTGCCAGCATCGGAACCTCCCTAGCTCTGCTGTTGCTGCTGCTGCTGGGACGACGTCAGCTCGGGCCCCTGTTCGGCGACCAGTCCGTCCACAGTGGACATCGCACCGAGCGCCGGGGACTCGAGCTCGCGTTCGGCGGTCGACGCCCGGGACGCCAGCACCCAGGTGTCCTTCGAGCCACCGCCCTGCGACGAGTTGACGACCAGGCTGCCCTCCGGCAGCGCCACCCGCGTCAGGCCGCCGGGCAGGACGAAGATGTCCTTGCCGTCGTTGACCGCGAACGGCCGCAGGTCGACGTGCCGCGGCGCGAGCCGGTCGTCCACCTTGGCCGGCACGGTCGAGAGCTGGACCACCGGCTGCGCGATCCAGCCGCGCCGGTTCGCGCGCACCTTCCGCCGCAGCGTCGCCAGCTCGGCCGGAGTCGCCTCGGGGCCGAACACGATCCCGTAGCCGCCCGAGCCTTCGACCGGCTTGACGACCAGCTCGTCCAGGTGCGCCATGACGTGGTCGAACTCGTCGGGCAGCCAGCACCGGAACGTGTCCACGTTGGGCAGCAGCGGCTTCTCGTTGAGGTAGTACTTCACCATCTCGGGCACGTAGGTGTAGACGAGCTTGTCATCGCCCACGCCGTTGCCGACGGCGTTCGCGACGACGACGTTGCCCGCGCGCGCCGCGTTGAGGACGCCGGCGATGCCGAGCACCGAGTCCGGCCGGTAGTGCACCGGATCGAGGAACTCGTCGTCGATCCGTCGGTAGATGACGTCGACCTGGCGCTCGCCCTCGGTCGTCCGCAGGTAGACGACGTTGTCACGGCAGAACATGTCCCGGCCTTCGACCAGTTCGACGCCCATCAGCCGCGCCAGCAGCGAGTGCTCGAAGTACGCCGAGTTGTGGACGCCGGGGGTCAGCACCACGACCATCGGGTCGGCCACGTTCGCCGCGGCCGCCGCCCGCAGCGCCCGGAGCAGGTGTGACGCGTAGTCGCCGACCGGGCGGACCCGGTGCTGGACGAACAGGTCCGGGAAGACCCGCGCCATCGTCCGCCGGTTCTCCATCACGTACGACACCCCGGACGGGTTGCGGAGATTGTCCTCCAGTACCCGGAACGTGCCTTCCTCGTCGCGCACCAGGTCCACTCCGGACACGTGGATGCGCACGCCGTTCGGCGGGTTGATGCCGAACGCCTCCCGCTGGAAGTGCTCGCACGAGGTGATCAGCCGCCGCGGCAGCACGCCGTCGCGCAGGATCTGCCGGTCGCCGTAGATGTCGGCGAGGAACGCCTCGAGCGCCCGGACCCGCTGGGCGACGCCGCGCTCGAGCTTCGTCCACTCGGCCGCCTGGATCACCCGCGGCACCAGGTCCAGCGGGAACGGCCGCTCCTGCCCGGACAGCGAGAAGGTGATGCCCTGGTCGACCATCGCCCGGTCCAGCGCCTGCGACCGCGAGTTCAGATCGTGCGCGTCGAGCGCGGCGATCGACTCGTAGAGCGCGCGGTACGGGCCGCGGACCGTGCCGTCCGCGGCGAACATCTCGTCGTAGGCACCGGCGTGCGGGCGTTCCGGGGAGAGGTATCCCTCGAACCGCGCCCCCGGCCGGGTGATCCGGCGGGTCGTCGCCTTCCTCGCGCGTCGACCGGACGGGGGCAGCCGGGGCGGGGTCGCGTTCATGAACGACATCCTCACCCACGTGAGCGGCGTGGCGCGACACTTCTACGCAGGGTGGCGCGATGCGAAACGTCGCCGTAATCCGAGGCGCTCGGTGCCGCCCGGCCGGGGCGGCAGCGGTGCTCGTCAGCGCTCCGTGTAAAGGGCGTAGTTGTTCTGCACCTGTACGCATTCGGGTCGGCTGGTGAAGCCTCGTCGCGGGCCGGGCACAGCCGCTTTCCGGCGGTGGTCACAGTCCGAAAAGTCGATCAAGCTCTCGCTTGACTGTGATCTGGATCACCAACTGACGGCTGCTCTGCGTGCTCGATGCCATCGCAACGTGTCTGTAACGGGCAGTCGCTGGGCGTTGAGTCGATTGAGTGGCAGGATGCGTACTCTCAGAACCTGAGAACTACGAGGAGTGACGACGTGGCCCGAGTACCCCAACTCAAGGCGCTCGCCCTGATCCCGGCTCTCGCCCTGGCGGCCGGTGCCCTGGCCGCGTGCGGGGGCGACGAAGGCGGCACCGCCGCCGGTGGTGTCCAGCTCATCGCCGCGGGCAAGCTCACGACCTGCACGCACCTGCCCTACCAGCCGTTCCAGGTCAAGCAGGGCGACAAGATCGTCGGCTTCGACGTCGACCTCGTGGACCTGGTCGCGAAGAAGCTGAACGTCCAGCAGAACATCGTGGACATCGCCTTCGAGAACATCGAGTCGGGCGAGGCCATGAACTCCGGGCAGTGCGACCTGGCCGCGGCGGGCATGACGATCACCGACAAGCGCAAGCAGAAGTTCGACTTCTCGGAGCCCTACTTCGAGGCCACGCAGGCACTGCTGGTCAAGGCCGGTTCGCCGATCAAGGACTTCAGCAACGTCGCAGGCAAGAAGATCGGCGTCCAGTCGGCCACGACCGGCGCCGACTACGCCAATGAGCACGCGAAGGGCGCCGAGATCGTCACCTTCGACGACCTCGCCCTCGAAGAGCAGGCGGTCAAGAACGGCACGGTCGACGCGGGCGTCAACGACAACGGCGTCCTCTACGACTTCGTGAAGACGAACCCGGACACCGCCGTCGCGACCGAGTTCAAGACCAACGAGTTCTACGGCATCGGCGTCAAGCAGGGTAACTCCGCCCTGGTCACGGCGATCAACGACACGTTGAAGGCCTCGGTGTCGGACGGCACCTACGCGCAGATCTACCAGAAGTGGTTCGGCAAGGCGCCGACCTGGCTGCCGGGTAACCCGACCCAGTAAGACCCCCGCCTGTGGCCGGTGCTTCGGCACCGGCCACAGTGGCGTTTCCGATGCCCGTTCCGGGCTTGCTCGAGGAGTGAAATGGCACTGAGCCGACGCCAGCGACGATCGGCGTTCCGGGGTGCGCAGTACGTCCTGTTGCTCGTCATCGTCGTCGTGCTCGCCCTCCTGGCCAACTGGGGCCAGATCGGCCGGGCGTTCTTCGACCTCGACGTCGCGGCGAAGCAGTTCCCCGACGTCGTCACGGTGGCGCTGAAGAACACCGTCGTCTTCACCGCGCTCGGCTTCGCGCTGGGTCTGGGCCTGGGCCTCGTGCTGGCCCTGATGCGGCTGTCCTCGGTGGGGCCGTACCGGTGGTTCGCGCGCGGCTACATCGAGTTCTTCCGTGGCCTGCCCGCGCTGCTCATCTTCCTGGCGGTCGGCGTCGGCGTCCCGATCGCCTTCCCGGACACCCACCTGCCGCGCAACATCTCCATCATGATCGCGCTCGGCATCGTTTCGTCGGCCTACATGGCCGAGACGATCCGGGCCGGTATCCAGGCCGTTCCGCGCGGGCAGGTCGAGGCCGCCCGCTCGCTCGGCATGTCGCCGGCGCGGTCGATGATCACCATCGTCATCCCGCAGGCGTTCCGGATCGTGCTGCCGCCGCTGGCCAACGAGCTGATCATGCTGACGAAGGACTCGTCGCTGGCGTTCCTGCTCGGGACGACGCCGGCGCAGCAGGAGCTCGCGCAGTTCAGCCGCCAGGCGCTGCTGGAGGCGAAGGGCCTGACGCCGATCGTCGTCGCGGGCCTCTGCTACCTGGTGATCACCATCCCGCTGTCGATCCTGCAGCAGCGGCTGGAGAAGAAATACGGGGCCGGAGTGGCCGGGGGTACCAAGTGAGCGACGTGATCGTCGAAATTTCCGGCCTGCACAAGGCGTTCGGCTCGCTCGAGGTGCTCAAGGGCATCGACCTGCAGGTCGAACGCGGCCAGGTCGTCTGCATCATCGGGCCGTCCGGATCGGGCAAGTCCACCTTGCTGCGCTGCGTGAACCTCCTCGAGGAGCCGCAGCAGGGCAAGATCGTCGTGAACGGCAACGAGATCACCGACGAGGACGTCGACATCGACGGCGCCCGGCGCAGGATCGGCATGGTCTTCCAGGGCTTCAACCTCTTCGCGCACCTGACGGTCCTGGACAACCTGACCGTCGCGCAGCGCAAGGTCCTCAAGCGCGGCAAGGAAGAGGCCGAGCGCGTCGCGCGCGAGAACCTCGAGAAGGTCGGCCTGAGCGAGAAGGAGACGTCGCTGCCGGGCCAGCTCTCCGGCGGGCAGCAGCAGCGCGTCGCGATCGCGCGGGCGCTGTCGATGAACCCGGACGTCATGCTGTTCGACGAGCCGACGTCCGCGCTGGACCCGGAGCTGGTCGGCGACGTGCTCGCCGTCATGCGGCAGCTGGCCGAAGAGGGCATGACGATGCTGGTCGTGACGCACGAGATGCAGTTCGCCCGCGAGGTGGCCGACAGCGTGCTGTTCATGGACGGCGGCGTCGTCGTCGAGCAGGGCCCGCCGAGCCAGGTGATCGGCGACCCCCAGCACGAACGCACGAAGTCGTTCCTGAAGCGGGTCCTCGATCCGACGCACAGCCTCGACGACTGAAACGCCTGCGAATTCCGTTCGCGTTCGCTACTTTGAAGGTGGGTGAGGGAGGGGGCAGTCCGTGACGACCGAAAGCGCGCTGCCACCCCTCGACCCCTTCGCGGGCATCCCGGACCGCCGGTACGAAGTCAAGGCCTCCGACCTGCTGAAACCCGGCAACGGCGGCCTTCTCCGCTGGCGCCGGACGGCCACCAACGCGCCGATCGTCTACGTCGAGGACGCCTACATCACCGGCACGCTCGACCTGCGCGCCGCGGACCTGAAGTACCTGTTCCGGTTCGAGCGCTGCCGGTTCGAGCACCCGCCGGACGTGCGCGAGGCGAACCTGCTCGGGCTGGTGTTCCGCAAGTGCTGGCTGCCCGGGCTCAAGGCCCGCAACATGCGCAGCCGCAACGACGTCCGGCTGATCCGCAGCGTCGTCCAGGTCGACGGCGCCGACCGCGAGATCGAGGAGACGACCGTCCAGCGCGGCGACGACCGCGAACGCGGGATGCCGAACGCCGCGGTCAACCTCACCGACGCCGTCATCGAAGGCTCGATGGTGCTGACCCGCACGGTGATCTCGCACCCGCACGGCAAGGCGATCCAGGCCGACCGGCTCGTGCTGACCGGCGCGCTGCTGGCCTACCGGATGGTCGCCAACGGCGAAGTCCGCCTCCCCGGCCTGCGGACCGGCGGTAACGTCAACTTTTCGGGCGCCACGCTGAACAACCCGGACGGCTTCGCGCTCAACGGCAACGGCCTGCACATCGGCGGCAGCCTGCTGTGCGAGGTCGACAACTACGGGCCGGCCAGCCAGCGGAAGCGCTTCTCCGCCACCGGGATCATGTACCTGCCCAGTGCCACGGTGGACAGTGACATCGTGCTGCGCGAGGCCAAGCTGACGGTGTCCCAGCAGGGCCCGATCGCCGTCGACGCGTGGAAGTCCAACGACCCGTACCTCGACCCGCGGCCCGCGCTGGTGGCCGACCGGATGCGCGTGGACGGCAACGTCGAGCTGTCCGACGGTCTGCAGGCGCTCGGCACGCTGCGCATGGTCAACGCCCGGATCGGCGGCTCGCTGCGGCTGGCCGGCGCCGAGGTCAGCGTGGTGCGCGGCAAGTCCCAGCCGTACTACGACCGCGCGCTGCACCTGGACGGCACCGAGATCGGCGGCGACATCGAGGCGACGAGCCTGCGCGTCCCGACCGGCCAGCTGCGCCTGGCCGACGTCACGGTCGGCGGCAACTTCCTGGCCTGGAACTCGATGTTCCGCCACCCGGGCCGGGACGTGTTCTCGGCGCGCCGCTCGAAGATCGCGGGCAACTTCCAGCTCACGGACGCGACGATCCACGGCACGCTGCGCCTGCAGGGCGTGGAAGTCGGCGGCTCGATCAACCTGGCCGGCACGCGCTTGACCGAGCCGGGCTTGCGCGCGACCAGCAGTTTTTCGCTGGACGTCCGAACGGGCCGGATCGGCCGCGACCTGACGCTGCGCGACAACAACAGCCGCCCGTTCGTCGCGGAGGGCGGCATCAACCTCGACGGCGCGCAGGTCGCCCGCCGCGTGGACCTGCGGGGTTCGGAGCTGAGGTCGCTGCCGCCGTTCAGCGTGGCCCTGGACGCGGGCGACGTCGCGGCGGACGAGTTCACGCTGACGCCGAACCTGCCCCCGGCCGGCCGGGTGGTCCTGCGCCGCGCGCACTGCGGGACGTTGACGGACAACGACGAGTTCTGGGCGGCAACGGGCGGCATCGAGCTGGAGGACTTCCGCTACGACGCACTGGGCCGCGGCATTCCGCTCGACGACGACAAGGCCCTCGACCGCCGCATCGAGCTGCTCCGCCAGGCAATGCGCGGCTATCGTCCGGGCCCGTACGACCAGCTCGCGCACATGCTCCGCGCGGCGGGAAACGAAGAGCACGCGTCGACGGTGGCGTTGCGCAAACAGCAGTTCAGGTACGAGGCACTGGCGCGCGGCTTCAAGTTCTTCGGCCCGGGGGTCCGGCTGTGGAGCTGGCTGCAGCGGTCGATGGTGGGGTACGGCTACCGGCCGGTCCGCGCGCTGGGGTGGCTGTTCACGTTGCTGGTGCTGGGCAGCCTGTGGTTCGGCCTGGGCACGGACGACTGCATCACCTGGAAGTCCGACGAGACGCACCAGATCATCGCGAACGGCCCGCGGTGCGTGGTCAACCAGCAGGACACGGGGCTGCAGTGGAACCCGGTGATCTACACGGCGGACCTGCTGGTGCCGATCGTGGACTTCGGGAACAAGTCCCGCTGGTACATGCACGGAACGGACAACTGGGTGGCGGCGGGCTTCACGGCGTCCGGCTGGATCTTGGCGACGACCGTGGCGGCCGGGGTGAGCCGGATGCTGCGCCGGGAGAATTGACCTCTCTCCGGCTTTCTAGTGTCGGCGCTAGACAACGCCAGAGTCCGTTAGTCGATGAAGCGGGACCAGAACTCGATGTACCTCGGCCCGTCCGGCGGGGCCGTGCTGATGCCGCCCGTCGCGAACTCGCGGTGCAGGTAATCCCGCAGGTCACAGCCGTACACGATGATGTCCGTCTGGTACACCGACAGCACCGGGTAGCCCGCGGTGCCGGGTATCCCCGGCAGGTACCGGTGCCCGCAGACCGGCACCAGCTGCGGCACGCCCGCCAGGCGACGGCGGGCCTCGCGGACCGCGTCCTCCGGGCCGACCGGGCGCGTGCCCCAGTCGGGGAGCCAGAAGCCGTTGTGCTCTACGTCGTAGAGGACGCCGTCAACCGGCCAAGCCAAACGTTTGCGCAGCTGCTCGGGATTGCCGCAGCGCCAGTCCGGCCAGCGGTCGCCGATCGGGACGCCGGCGGAGAGGAACGTGCGGTGGTCCGCGGCGAAGCGGAAGCCGAACCGGCGCTCGATGTCGTCGAGCTCGGGTTCGGTCAGCCCGGGACGCACCGGTTCCCGGAGGTTCTCCTGCAGGTGCCGTGCCTCCTCGATGGTGAGGGCGCCGGCCGGCTGGACGGGGGTCATGTGCCGAGCCTAAGCGGCGGCTCACCGCGCCGCGCGTCCTTTTCCGCCGTTTTCCCGGGGCACCCCGGTGGGGTGAGTTTGTTCTCTCATCGGCTGAACTCCGGAACAGAGCGTGAGCGTGTGTAGTTCACTCTTGCCGTGACTTCACCCCGACCGCAGGCCCGCGTGCGCGCTCCCGAGCTGCGCGGCGACGTCTGGCTGAACACCGGCGGCCGCCCGCTGACCCTCGCCGAGCTGCGCGGACGCGTCGTCCTGCTGGACTTCTGGACCAGCGGCTGCATCAACTGTCTCCACGTCCTCGACGAGCTGCGTCCGCTCGAAGCCGAGTTCGCGGACGTGCTCGTCACGATCGGCGTCCACTCGCCGAAGTTCCTGCACGAAGGCGAGCGCGCGTCGATCGAAGCCGCGGTCCGGCGCTACGAGGTGCACCACCCCGTGGTCAACGACCCGAAGATGGAGCTGTGGTCGCAGTACGCGGTCCGCGCGTGGCCGACGCTGGCGGTCGTCGACCCCGAGGGGTACGTCGTGCACGTCGCCGCGGGCGAAGGGCACGAAGAGGCGCTTCGCCGCGTCATCGCGGACCTCGTCACGAAGCACGAAGCGAAGGGGACGCTCCGCCGCGGCGGCAGCCCGTACGTGCCGGTCGAGGAGCAGATCAGCGAGCTGCGGTTCCCGAGCAAGGCCGTCGCGACGGCCGAGGGACGCATCCTCGTCGCCGATACCGGGCACCACGCGATCGTCGAGTTCGCCTCCGACGGCGAGACCGTCATCCGGCGCTTCGGCAGCGGCGAACGCGGCGGCCAGGACGGCCCGTTCGACGTCGCGACCTTCGCCGAGCCGTCGGGCATCGCGCTGCTGCCGTACGACGTCGCCGAGCGCGCCGGCTACCACGCCGTCGTCGCCGACACGGCCGGTCACCGGCTGCGCGGCCTCGACCTGATCACCGGCGAGGTGACGACGGTCGCCGGCACCGGCGCGCAGTGGCGCAGCGGGTCGGACTCGGGCAAGGGCGCCGAGGTCGACCTGACGAGCCCGTGGGACGTCGCCTGGTACGGCCCGGCCGGCGGGATCGTCGTCGCGATGGCGGGCAACCACACGCTGAGCGTGTTCGACCCGGTCTCCGGCACCATCCGCCGCTTCGCGGGGACGACCGTCGAAGGCCTGCGAGACGGCGACGTCGGTGAAGCGTTCTTCGCGCAGACGTCGGGCCTCGCCGTGGACGGCGACAAACTGTGGCTCGCCGACGCCGAGACGTCGGCGCTGCGCTGGATCGAACCCGACGGCGAGTCGTTCACCGTCCACACGGCGATCGGCGTCGACCTGTTTTCGTTCGGCCACGCCGACGGCCCGGCCGACCAGGCGCTGCTGCAGCACCCGCTCGGCCTGGCGGTGCTGCCCGGCGACAAGATCGCGATCGCCGACACCTACAACGGCGCCGTACGCCGCTTCGACGTCTTCACCCGCCAAGTGACGACGATCGCCACCGGGCTTTCGGAGCCGCAGGGGTTGTTGCTGCACGAGGGCGAGCTGCTGGTCGTCGAGTCGGCGGGCAACCGCATCGGCCCGCTGGACTCGTCCTCAGCGCCGACGGTCGTGTCGGGCGACGCGCACGCCGTCCGCCGGCCGCCGACCGTGCTCGCGCCGGGCGAGATCGACTTTTCGGTCGTCTTCAGCGCGCCGCCGGGCGAGAAGCTCGACGACCGCTTCGGCCCGTCGACGCGGCTGGAGATCAGCGCGTCGCCACCGTCGCTGCTGACTGAAGGCGGCGGTACGGGCACCGACCTCAAGCGCACGATCCGGCTCGCCGACGGCGTGACCGAGGGCGTGCTGCAGGTCGTCGCGCAGGCGGCGAGCTGCGACGACGGTGGCGAGCACCCGGCGTGCCGGATCACGCGGCAGGACTGGGGCGTGCCGGTGCGCTTGGCCGCGGACGGGGCGCGTGAGCTGAGCCTGGTCATGGCGGGTGAGCCCGCCGAGTAGCATGCGAACCGTGTCTGACGGGCCGAAACTCGAGATCCAGATGCTGCACGACCGGGTGCTCGTGCGGGTGTCGCCGGAAGAGGGCGAGCGCCGCAGCAGCGGCGGCATCGTGATCCCCGCGACGGCGCAGGTCGCGCGGCGGCTCGCGTGGGGTGATGTACTGGGCGTCGGCAACAGTGTGCGGAACGTCAAGACCGGCGACCGCGTGCTCTTCAACCCGGACGACCAGCTCGAGGTCGAGATCCAGGGCGAAGGGCACCTGGTGATGCGCGAACGCGACATCCACGCGACGGCAACGGAGCGGACCGAGCACGGCACGGGGCTCTACCTGTAGGTCGGCTCCCGCGGAGGGGCAGGAGCGTGGCAGACGACGACAAGCGCGAGCGCGAGCCGGGAAGTCCGGGGTCTGCCCTGGCCGAGCCTGGGGTGGAGGAGCCGGCCGAGGTTCCAGCCGAGCCGGTCGCGCTCGCCGGCGAGCCGCCCGCCGCGCCCGAAGCCGCTGATTCGCCCTCGGGGGAAACTCCCACCGAAGCCGAGCCCGCCGCGGAGTTGCCCGCGATCGAGGAAACGGTGGCGACCGTCGAGCCCTCGAAGCCCGCCGCCGCGGAGCCGTCCGCGGTCGAGGTCGCTGCCGAACCCACCGCGTCCGCCACCGCTGTGCCGGCCCCGGCCGTGGATGAAGCCGCCGTCACCGCTGATCTCTTCTCCGATGATCTCCTCGGCGAACTGCTCGAAACCCCCGCTCCGCCGCCCGCGCCCGAGACTCCGGCTCGCAAGCTTCGGAAGGGCGTTGCCCGGACCATGATGTCCATCGGCATCGCGCTCGGGCTGTTCGTCATCCTCTACGCCATCGACCTCCTCGTCAGCGCCGGCGATGTCCCTCGCGGGGTCACCGTGGCCGGGATCGATGTCGGGGGCCTTACCCACGCCGAAGCCGAAGCCAAGCTGCGCAAGGAACTCGAACCCCGGCTGACCAAGCCCGTCGTCATCCACGCCGGGGATGTCCAGGCCGAGCTCGTGCCCTCGAAGTCCGGGCTCGGGCTCGACTGGCCGAACACCCTCGGGCTCGCCGGGCACCAGCCGCTCAGTCCGATCACGCGGATCATGTCCTTCTTCACCAGCCGCGAGGTCGGCGTCGCCACGCGGACCGATCCGGACCAGATCAGCCAGGCCGTGCGCCGGCTCGCCGAGGGCAGGCTGAACCACCCGGCCACCGAAGGCTCGGTCGGGTTCGTCGCGGTCGAGGGCAGCGACGGCCGCGTCAACCCCTACCCGATCCTGCCGCGGCAGGGGCAGCAGCTGACCGACCTCGGCGGTGCCGTGCGGACCGTCACCGACCACTGGCTCGACCCCGGTGGCGTCAAGCTCGGCATGGCCATCACGCCCGTGAAGGCCACCGCCGCCGGCGTGCAGGCTGCCTACCAGCAGGTCGTCGTGCCCGCCGTGGCGCAGCCGGTCGTCGTGCGCGGCCAGGGCAAGGACGTGCCGCTCACGCCCGCCACCATCGCGTCGGCCTTCCAGTTCGCCGCCGTCGAAGGCGGGGCCGTCGAGGTCCGCATCGACCAGGGCAAGCTGCAGGCCGCGCTCAAGGACCCCCTCGCCGGCACCGAGACCGACGGCAAGGACGCCCAGATCGTCTTCACCGGCGACCAGCCCGCCGTCGAGCCGTCCGAGGACGCCCGGAAGGTCAACTGGGAGAAGACCTTCCTCCCGCTCATCGACGTCCTCAAGAAGACCGGCGGCCGCGACCTGCCCGTCGTCTACAGCGCGTCGAGCCCCAGCGTGACCACCGACGCCGCCGGCGCGCTCGGCATCAAGGAGGTCATCGGCCAGTTCACCACCGGCGGCCTGGCCGGCCCGGCCGCGACGAACAACCGGACGCTCGCCGCCCGCGTGTCCGGCACGATCGTCAAGCCCGGCGAGACGTTCAGCCTCGGCGCCCGCTCCGGTCCGCGCACCGCCGACGCCGGCTACGTGCCCGCGCCGGCCGACGAAGACGGCACCGGTGCCGAAGTCGTCGGTGGTGGCGTCTCCCAGCTCGCGTCCACTTTGTACAATGCGGGCTACCTCGCGGGCCTCGCCGACGGTGGTCACCTCGAGCACGACCACTACCTCGACCGCTACCCCGCCGGCCGCGACGCCAAGGCCGTCAACGCCGACGGCAGCCCGGTCGAGCTCAAGCTGACCAACGACTCGCCGACCGGGATCGCCATCCAGGCCACGGTTTCCGGCGACTCCGTGACCGTCCGGATCTGGGGCACCCGCCACTACCGCGTCGAGAGCCAGACCGGCGCGCAGATCCCCGGAGATCCCCCGCCGGTCCAGTTCGGCGGCACCACCCCGTGCCGGCCGTCGATCGGTACGCCCGGCTTCAGCGTCACCGACACGCGCGTGCTCTACGACGTCGCCACCGGCGCCGAGATCCGCCGGACGTCGCACACGGCGACCTACGGTCCGCGTCCGACCGTCCTCTGTTGAGTTGTCAGCGAAGGACCATGCAACCAGCCTCCTCGAAGTCGCGCAGCCAAGCCGGTTCCCGGAAGCGCTTGTTCCACCGCAGATCCAGCTTGTCCAATTTGGACAGCTGAGTGATCGACGCGGGCAGGGTCTCCAGGAGGTTCTCCCGCAGGTCGAGCTGGCGCAGCTCGCCGAGCGCCCCGATCGACGAAGGCAACGCCGTCAACCGGTTGCCGCGCAAGTGCAGCTCCCGCAACGTGCTGAGCGCACCGATCGACTCCGGCAGCGAAGCCAGCGAGTTGCGGTACAGCCTGAGTTCCCGCAGCGAAGCCAGCCCGGAGAGGTCCGGCGGGAGCGCGGAAATCCGGTTGTCCGTGCAGCCCAGGTACCGCAACCGGCCCAAGCGGCACCAAGCCGCCGGGAACGACGTCAGCCGGTTGTCGCTGACGTACAGGTACTCGGTGAGCCCGGCCAGGTCGCCCAGCTCGTCCGGCAGCGCGTCGAACTCGTTGTGCCCCAGATCCAGCGTGTGCAACGACGTCAGCGCCGAGATCCCCGGCGGCAGCGAAGAAAGCCGGTTCGCCGCCAGGTTGAGCACTTCCAGACCGGTGTGCGTCCACAACGAAGGAGGCACCGCCGTGAGCGAGTTCTGGTACAGATCGAGCCGGGTCACCCCCGGTGGCAGCGAAGGCACCGAAGTCAGCCCCTGCCCGCTCAGTTCGACGGACGTCATGACGGCCGCCTCGTCCGGGGCAGCAACGCCCAGCTGCGCGGGTCGTCCGGAGTGGACACCTGGATCCGCAGCCCCGGCGCCTCGGACACCGCCAGCTCGGTCAGCCGGAGGTCCATCCGGCCGGCCTGCGGGTGGTCGATCCGCCGCAGCCGGGCCTGCGGTTCGGCGACCTCGTGCCGGGCCCACAGCTCGGCGAACTCCGGGCTCAGCGCCGACAACCGGCGGATGTCCTCTTCCCACGACGGGTCGCCGACGTGCCTGCCGTACTCGGCCCGCATCCGCGCGACCATGTAGGGCACCTCCTCGTCGTAGTTCAGGAAGAACCGCCGCGCGTTCGGCTCGGTCACGCAGCACCACAGCAGGTTCTGGTGCAGGCACGGCAGGCTGTGCCACTCCCAGAACAGCTCCTGGTGGGCCGCGTTCGACTCCAGGATGTCGAACCGGCCGTTGACCAGCGTGGCGGGCAGCGGGTCGAGCGCACGCAGGACCTCGTGCACCGTGTCCGGCACCGTTTCCACCATCGACGGCAGCCGCGACGGCGTCAGCTCCGCCAGCCGGTACAGGTGCTCCCGCTCCGGGGGTTCCATCCGCAGCGTGCGCGCCACGGCGTCGAGCACCTGCGAGCTCGCGTTGATCGGCCGCCCCTGTTCCAGCCACGTGTACCAGGTGACGCCGACGCCGGCGAGCAGCGCCACCTCCTCGCGGCGCAGCCCGCTGAGCCGGCGACGGGGGCCGGGCGCGAGCCCGACCTCCTCCGGGCCGATCCGCGCGCGGCACGCCTTGAGGAACTGGCCGAGTTCCTCTCGGCGGCTGGTGTGGACCGGTGTCTGGGTCATGCGCACATGGTGCCCGAGGGGTACGACAGTTTGGCTGGCTCAGCCGGCGAAGGAGGTACTCCCAGCACCAGCATCCGCAGGCTCTCTCCGAAAACAATCGAAGAACCCCAAGGTCGGAGGCATGACTCTGACCACTCCTGCCCCGGCCACGGACCGGGAAGCCCGGCCGGACCGGCGGCCGTGGTTCATGCTGGCCGTCCTGCTGCTCGGCCAGTTCATGGCGCTGCTCGACGTCACCGTCGTGAACGTCGCCATGACCGACATCCGCACCGACCTCCACGCGTCCGGCGCCGCGCTGCAGCTCGTCGTCGCCGGCTACACCGTGGGCTACGCGATGCTGCTCATCACCGGTGCTCGTCTCGGCGAGCTGTACGGCCGCCGACGGCTGTTCGTCACCGGCACGATCGCCTTCACCGTCTGCTCCGCGCTCTGCGGCCTGGCGCCGGACGAAAAGGTCCTCATCGTCGCGCGGATCGCCCAGGGCGCCGGTGCCGCGCTGATGATGCCGCAGGTCATCAGCCTCATCCAGGCGCAGTTCAGCGGGGCGGCCCGGGCGAAGGCGCTCAGCGCGTACACCGCCGTCATCTCGGTCGCGTTCGTGGCCGGCCAGGTGCTCGGCGGCGTGCTCGTCGGCGCGGACCTGTTCGGCACGGGCTGGCGGCCGATCTTCCTGGTCAACGTGCCGCTCGGCGTGCTCGTGGCCGTCTTCGCCGCCAAGCTGGTGCCCGGCGGCACGGTGAAGGCGGGCCGCCGCCTCGACCTCGCCGGGCTCGCGACCGCCGTCCCGGCCGTGGTGCTCGTCGTGCTGCCGCTGGTGCTCGGGCACGAAACCGGCTGGCCCGCGTGGACCTTCGCCTCGATCGCGGTGGGCGCGCTGCTGGCCGTGCTGTTCGTGGTCGTCGAACGCCGGGTGGCCGACCCGCTCGTCGACCTGGCCGTCCTGAAGGTCCGAGGGGTCGCACCCGGCCTGGCGACGCTCGCGGCGGGAGTCGCGTCCTACGGCGGCTTCCTCTTCTGCGTGTCGCTGCACCTGCAGTCGGGCCTCGGCAAGACGGCGATGGCCGCCGGCTTGGCGATGGCGCCGGGCGGCGTCGTCTTCGGCCTCTGCGGGTTCTTCTGGAACCGGCTGCCGAAGCGGGTGCACGCCTGGCTGACCCCGTGCGGCTACGTCGGGTCCGCGGTCGCGTACGCGCTGCTCGGGCTGGGCCGCGACGGCGGGACCCTGTTCTTCGTGGCCCTGCTGCTGTTCGGGCTGTCGATGGGACCCGCGTTCGGCTCCCTGATGGTGAACGCGCTGACGCACGTCCCGCTCGAGCGCGCGGCGGACGTCAGCGGCCTGCTGACCACCACGCTGCAGCTGGGCCAGGTCGTCGGCGTGGCCACGTTCGGCAGCCTGTTCCTGACCCTGGCCGTGACGTCGTCCGCGACCGCCCTCACCACGGCGATGACCTGCGCCGCCGCGCTGCTGCTCGTCGGCGCAGGCCTGTCGCTCAAGCGGTAGTGCGGCTGCCGCCCTTGACCTTGGCGTAGATCGCGGAAGCCGCGATGACGCCGACGACGGCGGCCACGACCTGGAAGACGTGCCGGATCCAGTCGATGCCGGCGGTGTCGCGGACGCCGAACACCCCGGCGAGCCAGTTGCCGATGAACGCGGCGACGATGCCGACGACGATCGTCAGCCAGATCGGGATCTTCTGGTCGCCGGGCGCGAACAGCCTGCCCAGCACGCCCAGGATCAGGCCCACGATGATCGTCGAGATGATGCCCCAAAGTCCGCCGAGCACAGCTGCCTCCTCGGATAGCGCAATAAGCGCCACGGTGGCACCGATCCCGCCGTCCCGCGCGCGCTGACCCCCGATGAGGTGACACGAAAAGACCCGGCCCGATCCGCCCCCGACGAGCGGACCGGACCGGGCCGGGTCTTCCGAAGTAACAGCTACCTGGTTACGCCTCGGCGTCCGTACGCGCCGGCGGCGATGCTCACGCCGATGGCGGCGAGGACGACCTGGGTCAGGATTTCCAGCCAGTCGATGCCGTTGGTGTCGGCGTACCCGAGACCACGCGCGATGGCCGTGCCGATGAACGCGGCGATGATACCGATCAGAATGGTCAGCCAGATCGGGATGCTCTGCTTGCCGGGTGCGACCAGCCGGCCCAGAACGCCGATGATCAGCCCGACGATGATGGCGCTGACGATGCCGGCGACAGTCATCACTTTCTCCTCTCAAGGATCCGCGAACCCGGCCACTCGGGTCCGTCGGACTCGGTGAGCGGAATGCCCGCGCCGCCCGGCCCTGAAACACGAACAGGGCCCTCCCCACCCGGGGAGAGCCCTATTCGTGACCATGGAGAACCTTGTTCAGCCGTCGACCGGCGCAACCGTCACCTCAGGCGACTGGCTGACGGTCGTAGCGCCGGCCTAACCAGAACAAGATTCTCAGAACGCGGCTTCGTCGAGCTCCATCAGCGCGTTGTCGGCGGCCTCCACGATGGCGCGGCGGGAGGTCAGCTCCGGCAGCACCTGCTTCGCGAAGAACGACGCCACGGCGATCTTGCCCTCGTAGAACGGGACGTCCTTGGCGGACGCGCCCGCGTCGAGCTTGCCGATCGCGACCTCGGCGTGCTTGAGCAGCTGCCAGCCGATGAGCAGGTCGCCGACCGACATCAGCAGGCGGACCGTGTGCTGGCCGACCTTGTTGATGCTCTGCGGGTCCTCCTGCGACGCCGTCAGGTAGCCGATCAGCGAGCCCAGCATGCCCTGGGTGTCCTCGAGGGCCTGCTTGAGCAGCCCGCGCTCGTTCTTGAGCCGGCCGTTGCCCGCCTCGGACTCGATGAACTTCGTGATCTCGCCGGCGACGAAGGCCAGGGACGCGCCCTTGTCGCGGACGATCTTGCGGAAGAAGAAGTCCAGCGACTGGATCGCCGTGGTGCCCTCGTACAGCGAGTCGATCTTGGCGTCGCGGATGTACTGCTCGATCGGGTAGTCCTGCAGGAAGCCGGAACCGCCCAGTGTCTGCAGCGACTGCACGAGCTGCTCGGTGGCGCGCTCGGAGCCGACGCCCTTGACGATCGGCAGCAGCAGGTCGTTGACGCCGTGCGCGATCTTCTGGTCGCCTTCGCCGGTCCACAGCTGGTCCTGGAAGGACGCGGTGTACAGGTAGACCGCGCGGAGGCCCTCGGCGTACGCCTTCTGGAGCATCAGCGAGCGGCGGACGTCCGGGTGGTGGGTGATGGTGACGCGCGGCGCGGTCTTGTTCAGCATGTTCGGCAGGTCGGCGCCCTGGACGCGCTCCTTGGCGTACTCGAGCGCGTTGAGGTAACCCGTCGACAGCGTCGCGATGGCCTTCGTGCCGACCATCATCCGGGCGTACTCGATGACCTGGAACATCTGCGCGATGCCGTCGTGCACCTCGCCGAGCAGCCAGCCCTTGGCCGGGGTGCCGTGCTGGCCGAAGGTCAGCTCGCACGTCGTCGAGGCCTTGATGCCCATCTTGTGCTCTACGTTGGTGACGAAGGCGCCGTTGCGCTCGCCCAGCTCACCGGTCTTCGAGTCGAAGTGGAACTTCGGCACGAGGAACAGCGACAGGCCCTTGGTGCCCGGCTTGGTCTCGATGCCGGGGCCCTCGGGGCGAGCGAGCACCAGGTGCATGATGTTTTCGCTCATGTCGTGCTCGGCCGAGGTGATGAACCGCTTCACGCCGTCGATGTGCCAGGAGCCGTCCTCCTGCTTGGTGGCCTTGGTGCGGCCCGCGCCGACGTCGGAGCCGGCGTCCGGCTCGGTCAGCACCATCGTGGCGCCCCAGGCCCGGTCGATCATGAGCTGGGCCCAGTGCTTCTGCTCTTCGGTGCCGTTCTTGTTCACGATCATCGCGAAGTTCGGGCCCGCCATGTACATGAACAGCGGGGCGTTCGCGCCGAGGATGAGCTCGGACGCCGCCCACTGGACGGTCGGGGGCAGGCCGAAGCCGCCGAGGTCGTTGGTCAGCCCGAGGCGCCACCACTCGCCGTCCAGGAGCTGCTGGTAGCTCTTCTTGAACGACTCGGGGATCTTGACGCTGAAGGTCTTCGGGTCGTACACGGGCGGGTTGCGGTCGGCGTCGGCGAAGGACTCGGCGAGCGGGCCGGTCGCGAGCTTGTTCAGCTCGGACAGCACCCCGCGGGCGGTCTCCTCGTCGGACTCGGCGAGCACACCTTTGCCCAGGCGCTCCTGCACGCCCAGGACCTCGAAGAGGTTGAACTCCAGGTCTCGGACGTTGCTCTTGTAGTGGCCCATGTCGTCACTCCAATGTGTTCGGCTCCCCGGCCGGGCACATGTTCGCCTTACTCGCCGGTAACTTCAGGATATTACCTGCGGGTAACTGGAGCAAGCAGATCCGCACTTCCGAGTGGGGAAATCCGGGCGGTTTCCGGGGTCAGCGCTGGCCCGGGAGCGCCGTTGTGTCGGCAGTCACCGGCACGTGGCCGTCCTCCGCGCGAGCGACGAGTATCCCGCCGCGGAAGGCGATGGTGACGGCGTGCGTGCGGTCCCGCGCGGAGAGCTTGCGCAGGATGCTCTTGACGTGGGTCCGGACCGTTTCGACGGACAGGAACAGCAGCTTCGCGATCGCCGAGTTCTCGAGACCTTCGGCAACCAGCTGGAGCACCTGGTACTCGCGCCGGGACAGCGGCATCGCGCCGCGCGCCGCGGGTGGGCTGTCGTGGGCGAGGTCGCCCTTGGGCACGGTCGCCCGCTTCGGCCGGGCGGTCAGCGCGGCCAGCGCCGGATCGATGTACCGGCGCTCGGTGTGGGCCCGCCGGATCGCTTCGGCGAGCCGTCGTGAGTCGATCGACCGCGGCACGATCGCGTGCGTGCCCGCGGCGATCGCGGCCGCGAGGTACTGCTGCGTGCGGTTCGTGTCCCGGATGAGCGTGACCAGGATCAGCGCCGGGTCGCCGGCGTTGAGCAGCTTCGTCAGGTGGCAGTTCGGGTCGAGTGCCGAATCGAGCACGACGACGTCCGGCTTGACCTGCTCACACAGCTGCAGCGCGGCGTGGTGGCTGGCCGCCTGGCCCGCCCAGTGCAGCCCCTGGCTGCGGTGGACGAGCGCGGCGAGGCCGTCGCGGAAGATCGGGACCGGATCGACGACCGCCACGCCGAGACTGCGTCCACCGGGTCCGATCGGCCCGGTGGGCCTGCGGGTGGGCTCGATGCCGTGCATCGTGTGCCTCCGTCTCTGCGCCGTCGCTCCTGGGGACGCCTCCCGGCATCGTCCGGTCCCCCCTGCCGGGACCGGCCAAAAGTGACTCCTCCTGCTTGGTACGAGTCGCGATTGCGCAGCTCATGACGCCAATTACCCCTCATGGCCCAATCTGCCGGTCACAGCAAACTTTGAGTAGAAGACGATCTTGAAAGGGCGGTTCGGCCGGGCCAGGAAGGACTCGATGGGGCGGTTGGCACTACTAAGGGTGGCTCGCCCCGTATTCAACGATTTCGACGAACTTCGGATGCGGCCCGCAGCTTCGCGAACTCGGCGGCGAGCCCGGCCGGCGTCCAGTGCGCGTTGAGCCCGCTCGGGTTCGGCAGGACCCACACGCGGGTGTCGCCGATCCGGTGCTCTTGTGGTCCGACATGTGCCTTCGGGAAGCCGAAGGCGGTCCGGTAGGCGGTGATCCCGACGACGGCGAGCCACCGCGGCCGGTACTTCTCGACCTTGGCTTGGAGGAGCTTGCCGCCTTCGCGGTATTCGTCGGCGGTGAGCTCGTCGGCGCGTGCGGTCGTTCTCGCGACGACGTTCGTGATGCCGAGCTTGAGGTCGAGCAGCCGGTCTTGTTCCGCGGGTTTGTAGAGGCGGGGCGTGAAGCCGCCGTTGTGGAGCGCGGGCCAGAAGCGGTTGCCGGGCCGGGCGAAGTGCTGTTTCAGCGCGCCGGAGTAGAGGCCGGGGTTGATGCCGCAGAAGAGGACGTCGAGGCCGGGCGCGATGACGTCCGGGATGGTCGTGCCGTGCGCGGCGGCCAGCTGGTCCTTGGTGGGTCTCACGTGCCCAGTTTCCGGCATGCTCGTCTGGTGGAAGTCACCGCGGACGGGTGTCCGGTCGAGGTCTACGAGTTGTTGCCGGCTGCCGGTGAGCCGGAGATCGTGCACGCGGCTTTGCCGCCGGGGGCGTCGATCCTGGAGCTGGGGTGCGGGGCGGGGCGGGTGACGCACGCGTTGCTGGCGCTGGGGCATCCGGTGGTCGCGGTGGACGATTCGCCGGCGATGCTCGCGCACGTCCGGGGTTCGACGGTGTGTGCGCGGATCGGGGAGCTGGACCTCGGGCGGACGTTCGACGCGGTGCTGCTGGGGAGTCATCTGATCAACACGGCGGTGGACGCGGATCGCCGGGCGATGCTCGCCTCCGCGCGGCGGCACCTCGGGCCTTCGGGGCGGTTGATCGTCGAGTGGCACCCGCCCTCTTGGTTCGACTCGGTCGCGTCCGGGCAGGGCGGGTGGCTCGGGGAGGTTTCGGTTTCGCTGGCCGATGTGGTCCGGGACGGGGATCTGCTGTCGGCGACCGTCCGGTATGCGGCGCGTGGCAAGCGGTGGGACCAAGAGTTCACCTGCCGCCGTCTCGAGCTCGAAACCGTCCTGACGTCGGCTGATCTGGCCTTCGACCGGTGGCTCAGCGCCGACCGGACCTGGTTCACCGCCCTCCCCGGTAGCCGGGGGTAGCGAATTCACCACGTACCTGCGTAACCTGTGTGATCTCCCGCACAGCGCCGTACCGAGGAGGGTTTCGTGCAGCTTCCGCTCATCCTCGGCCTCGTCGCGCTGGTCATCGCGGTAGCCGCCCTCGTCGTCGTCCTCGAAGATCGTCGCGCCGCCAAGCGGGCCGCTCTGCAGCGGAAGGCTCGGCTAGCGCGTCTCGGCGAAGTGGACCCGCTCGCTCCGGGCCGGCTGCGCGCCGATCGGTGAACGCAGGACCGCCAGCAGCAGCGCCCCGAACACCCAGCCGATGCCCGCGCCGGAGGCGTTGTTCATGAGGTCGTCCACGTCGAAGATGCGGTAGACGTACGGCGCCGTCCCGAAGTTCGCCGTCAGCTGCGTGATCTCGATCAGCAGCGACGCCGTGAAGCCGATCAGGAGCGTCCCGATCAGGCCGCGGCGCCACAGCACTCGCGCGAACACTCCCAGCGGGACGAACAGCAGCACGTTCAGGCACGCCTGCTGGAACGTCTGCGTCATGAACCACTGCGATCCGTGCTTGAGCATCTCCGTGTGGATGTCGGTGATCCACTGGAACGGGTGCAGCTGCACGGTCTGGCTCAGCCGGCGCGTGCCCGGCCCGGGCAGCGGCAGGAAGACGACCGCGAGCGTCATGCACCCGTACAACAGCACCGCGGCGGTCGACAACAGACTCCGGACGCGCAGGCCGCCGTAGCGCGCGAGCTGCGTGATCAGCTGCGGCACCAGGACCACGGTCCACAGCGCCAGGAAGCCGATGAACCCGTACTGCAGGGCGGTGACCTGTGCGTTCGTCATGCCACCGACGTTATGGATCTTGCCCCGCCGGGACTTCGGTCGAAGAGCCCGACCGCATCGGCCACTCGGCCGACCATCGCCGGGCCGATCGGTCAGTCGTCTTCGCGGTCCTCGGAGCGTTCGGATCGCCACGCGCTGAACACCGTGCCGCCGATCAGCAGCACGACGACGGCCAGCACCACGAGTACGACCTCGATGCCCATTCGTCCCCCACACGTCGTAGTGTCCGCCTCATCGTCCCTGGCCGGGCGGCCGTTACCGGTGATCGATGTCATGTCGAGGCATAACCGGATGCTGCTTGCGCTCACCCGGGAATGACCACGACGCTCGGCACGTCGAAGTCTTGTGCGGGGCAACGAAAGGGAACGCTCATGGCACCGGTCCGGGTCGGCATCGTCGGGCTCAGCGCGAACGGCGGCTGGGCCGCCACCGCGCACGTGCCCGCGCTGGCCGTCGTGGACGGCTACGAACTCCGCGCGCTCAGCGGGAGCAGCGCCGAGTCGGCGCGGGTGGCCGGGGAGAAGTACGGCGTGCCGCTGACCTTCGGCGACGCCGGGGAGCTGGCGCGGCACCCGGAGGTCGACCTGGTCGTCGTCGCGGTGAAGGTGTCCGAGCATCGGGCCCTGATCGAGCCCGCGCTGGCCGCGGGCAAGCAGGTGCTCAGCGAGTGGCCGCTCGGCGCGAGCCTCGCCGAGACCGAGGCGCTGGTCGAAACCGCTCGGGACAAGCAGACCGCCGTCGGCCTGCAGGGCCGGTCCGCGCCCGCGTTGCGCTACCTGCGCGACCTCATCAAGGACGGCTACGTCGGCCGCGTGCTTTCGACGTCGCTGATCGGCTCGGGGGGCAACTGGGGGCCGTCGGTCCGGGCCGGACGCGACTACCAGCTGCACCCCGAAGGCGGGGCGACCATGCTGACGATCCCGTTCGCGCACACGATCGACGCGTTCGACATGGTGCTCGGCCGGTTCGCCGAGCTGTCGGCGACGATGGCGACCGTCCGGCCGCGGGTGCGTGACGAGGTCACCGGCGACTCGGTCCCGATGACCGCGCCCGACCAGATCGCCGTCAACGGTGTCCTGAACGGCGGGGCCGTCGCCTCGCTGCACCTGCGCGGCGGGTCGTCGCCCGCCACGGACTTCCACTGGGAGATCAACGGCACCGAGGGCACCCTGGTCGTCACCGCCGCGGACCCGCTGTTCTGGATCGCGAAGCTGACGCTGCGCGGCAGCCGGACCGGCACGCTCGAGAAGCTCACCGTGCCCGCCCGGTACGAGCTCCCGCAGCTGGCCGGGCGCAGTTCCGAGCCGTCGTACAACGTCGCGCACGCCTACGCGCGGCACCTCAAGGGCGACCTGCCGGACTTCGCGCACGCCCTGCGCGTGCACCGCGTGCTCGACGCCGTCCAGCGGTCGGCCGACAGCGGGTCGCGGGTTCACCCGGACGCAGAGTAACTGTTACCGACAGTTGTAGCTTTTTCCGCTATGGCCGCCTTACTCTCGGGTGATGGACGACGTTGTCTACGACCGCGCGGGCCGGGGCGAGCCGCTGGTGCTGATCCACGGCATCGGGCACCGGCGTCAGGCGTGGGCGCCGGTGTTTCCGCTGCTCACGCCGCATCGCGAGGTCATCGCCGTGGACCTGCCGGGCTTCGGGGAGTCACCTGAGCCGTCCGGTGGGTACGGCGTCGAGCCCGCGCTGGTGATGTTCAAGGAGCTGTTCACCGAGCTGGGTCTCGACCGGCCGCACGTCGCGGGGAACTCGCTCGGCGGCCTGCTGTCGCTCGCGCTCGGGCAGGCCGGCCTCGTCCGCAGCGTCACGGCGTTGTCGCCGGCCGGACTGTGGAACCGCACGCAGAAGATATACGCGATCGCCACGCTCAAGGCCCACCGCGCGCTCGCGCAACGCACGCCACCGCACGTCGTGCGCCGCATCGCCGCGACCCCGGCCGGACGCAAGGCACTGACCGGGATGATCGTCGGGAGGCCGGCGCTGCTGACCCCGGACGACGTCGTCGCGGACGCCCACGCGCTCGCGACCGCGCCCGGCTTCGAGCCCACCGCCGCCCAGTCGCGTGGCGACTTCCGCTTCACCGGCCCGGTCACCGGCGTCCCGGTGACGATCGCCTGGGCCGAGCACGACCGGATCCTGGCCCGTCCCCGCGTCGCCGACCTGCGGAAGGTCGCGCCGAACGGGACGTTCCGGCTGCTGCCGGGCTGCGGGCACGTGCCGATGAACGACGACCCCGGACTCGTCGCGCGGGTGCTGCTCGACGGAAGCCGTTAGGTGACATTCGCTTTACGTCCGTCTTTTGACCCTGGTAGCTGACTGCTTCGCGAGGCAGAATCCTCCGCCGTGCGCCCGTTCGGGGACCTTGGGCGCGAATCGGAGGAATCACACGCATGAGGCTTTCAACCCGGCTGGCGGTGTGTGCCGCGGCCGCACTGGCGACGACGGCGGTGACCACCGCACCCGCGTTCGCCGGTCAGCACCCGGACCCCACCACCGACGTCCGGATCATCACCTTCAACGACTTCCACGGGAACCTCGAGCCGCCGTCCGGCTCCAGCGGCCGCGTCACGCAGTCCGACGGGACCACTGTGGACGCCGGCGGCGCCGCTTACCTGGCGACGCACGTGAAGGAGCTGCGTTCGCAGGTGCGCAACTCGCTCGTCTTCTCCGCCGGGGACAACGTCGGCGCGTCGCCGGTGATCTCGGCGCTGTTCCACGACGAGCCGACCATCGACTTCCTCAACCAGCTCGGCGTGAGCGCCTCCGTCGTCGGCAACCACGAGTTCGACGAGGGCTATCGGGAACTGCAGCGCATGCAGTCCGGCGGCTGCCACCCGACGGACGGCTGCCAGTTCGACAAGACCTTCAAGGGTGCGGACTTCCCGTTCCTCGGGTCCAATGTGTACTTCACCAACGGCCTGCCCGCGCTGTTGCCGTTCACCGTCAAGTTCTCCGGCGGGGTCCCGATCGGCGTCATCGGCGCCACGCTGAAGGACCTGCCGACGGTCGTCACGCCGGAGGCGATCAAGGGCCTGAAGTTCGGTGACGAGGTCGAGGCGATCAACCGCACCGCGAACCTCCTCGACTTCTTCGGCGTCAAGTCCCAGGTCGTGCTCCTGCACCAGGGCGACAACACCGAGGCCACCGGCCCGAACGACTGCAAGACGCTGCCGGGCCCGGCCACCGCGATCGCGAAGGCGGTGACCCCGAAGGTCGACGCGATCTTCACCGGGCACAGCCACCAGCAGTACAACTGCGTGATCAACGACCCGGCCGGCCAGCCGCGCACAGTCATCCAGGGCTCGTCCTTCGGCCGCCTGCTCTCGGTCGTCGACCTGAAGATCAGCCTGAAGACGCGCGATGTCGTCCGGACGCAGACCAAGGCGCACAACGAGATCGTCACCCGCACGGTCACGCCGGACCCGGCGGTGGCGGCGCTGGTCGCCGACGCCAAGACGAAGGCGGCGCCGATCGCGAACAAGCAGGTCGGCACCATCACCGCGGACCTGCCGGCGGCGGGCAACGCTGCCGGTGAGTCGTCGCTCGGCGACGTCATCGCCGACGCGCAGCTCGCTGGCACGCAGTCGAACAACGCGGTCATCGCCATCACCAACCCGGGCGGCATCCGCGCCGACCTGACGTACAGGTCCTCGGCGAACAACGAGGGTGACGGCGTGGTGACCTACGGCGAGGCGTTCACCGTCCAGCCGTTCGCGAACATCATGCAGACGATCACGCTGACCGGGGCGAACCTGAAGAACGTCCTCGAGCAGCAGTGGCAGGGCACGACCACGCGCATCCTGCAGATCTCTAGCTCGCTGCACTACAGCTACTCGGCGTCCGCGCCGCAGGGCTCGCGGGTTTCGGACATCACGATCAACGGCACGCCGGTGGACCCGGCGGCGGCGTACCGCGTGTCGGTGAACAACTTCCTCGCCGCCGGCGGGGACGGCTTCACCGAGTTCACCAAGGGCACGAACCTGGCCGGCGGGCCGGTGGACCTGGACGCGTTCATCGCGTACCTGGGCGCCCACCCGAACCTGGCCCCGCCCGCGGCGGACCGGATCACCCGGCTGCCGTAGGTCCGCTTTTTCCAAGACGGCGGGTCGAGAATGGACCCATGCCGACTTGGGAAGACGTCGTACGCCTGGCCTCGGGACTCCCCGAGGTCGAGGCGTCGACCTGGTACCGCACGCCCGCGCTGAAGGTGGCGGGCAAGGGGTTCGCGCGATTGCGCACCGAGGCCGAGGGCGGCCTGGTCGTGATGTGCGGGCTCGACGAGAAGGCCGCGTTGCTGGATTCCGGCGACGCGGCCTTCTTCACGACTCCGCACTACGACGGCCACGGCTCGATCATCGTCGACCTGGAGAAGGTCGACGTCGATCAGCTGCGCGAGCTGCTCGAAGAGGCGTGGCGGCGGACGGCGCCGGCCCGGCTCACCAGGTGAGTTCGCCCTTGAGCATGCTCATCAGGATCATGTCGTGGCGCTCGCCGTTCTCGCCGACGAAGGACTCGCGGTGCCGGCCCTCCTCGACGAACCCGACCTTCCGGTAGACGTGCCGGGCGACCTCGTTCTCGGCGACGACCCACAGCGTGATCTGGTGCAGGCGCATGTTGTTGAAGCCGTAGCGGCACATCAGGCGCAGCGCTTCGGTGCCGTAGCCGCCGCCCTGGCGGTACTCGGCGTCGCCGATGTAGACGTCCAGCTCGGCTTCCCCGACCTCGGGTTGGGCGTCGCGGAGGTCGATGACGCCGATCAGCTTGCGCTCGGCCTTGGCCTCGATGCCGAGGACGACCTTTTCGTACGTGTTGACCGCGCGGTCTTCGCAGCGTTTGCGCACCTGGGCCAGCGAGAGCGGGTGGTCGTTGGTCATCCACCGGCTGACCTCGGGATCGCCCAGCCACGGGTGGATGCGGTCGGCGTCCTCCGGTTCGAGCGCGCGCAACCGGACGAGCTCCCCCTCGAGCGGCATTTCTCCCCCTAGTCCCGCTTCAGCAGCAGGAAGTCGTGGACGTTCAGCAGGCCGAGGAACTGCCGCACAGGCGTCGGCATCGCTCGGCGGGACTCATCATGCACGAGCTCGGGCGAGTGCACGCGGTAATTTTTCCGCTGGGTGATGATGGTGCAACTCTCCGCGGCCAGCACGTTCTTCACCCAGTCGGTGTCGGGACCATAGGTGAGCGCGACGACGAAGCCGTCTTCGCCGCGGAAGACGTTCAGCGGCGTGCGGTACTCCTTGCCGGACTTCCGTCCTTTGTGGACGAGCAGGCCGAAACCCGGAGCCCAGTTCACGAAGTACTTGTTGATCCGGTTGGTCACCACGCGGTTGAAGCGGGCGAGTCCCTTGGGCAGCACCATGACGCCGATAATATCAACGCGCGATGAATTAATCGAGCGGTGACCCCGGCTCCGGCAGCCGGATCGCCCGATGGTGGGATATGGCGCATGTCGACCGAATGGCCGCTGCGCCAGGACCCGGAAGGGCCGGTCATCATCGCGCTGGCCCTGGTGAACGACCCGGCCGCGCTGGGCTTCGTCGTGCTGGACGACGAGGACGACTGGTTCATCAGCGACGGCACCGAGCTGTCCGACGACGTGCTGGTCAACCGCGAGAGCTTCCGGAAGATGTCGCTGCGCGAAGCCGTCGAACTGCTGCCGCAGCTGACCGCTCTCGCCGGTATGCCGACGGGCATGGCCGCCGACTGGGACCCGGAGCGCCGCACGTGGCTGCTGTCGTCGGTGACCGGTTCCGACGACGAGGACGAAGACATCCGCCTGCTGACCCAGCGTCGCGAGGCCTGGAAGTTCGAAGGTTCCCCGGACGACGAGGCCCAGATCAGCAGCGGCCTGACGGAGATCCCGACCGGCCAGGACGCCCCGGCCCGCGCGGTTCGCCAAGTGGTCCGCGAGCAGGACGGCACGTGGCTGTTCGTCGGCTTCGAGGTCCCCGAGGCGGAGGACTTCGAGGTCGAAGGGCTGGAGCTGGAGCACGTCGCGGGCCTGTACCCGGACGTCCGCACGGTGCTGAAGGCCGCGCCCGGCCAGGTGTACGACCGCGCGACCCCGGAGTCGGAGTGGGAGCTCGTCGAGGGTTAGACCTCGACCGGCAGGTGGAAGAGCCCGCGCGTGATCGGGCTCGGCCACCAGAGGAGTCCGTCTTCGGGCTCGGCGAGCCGCGCGGTCGGCAGCCGGCGAAGCACGGTCTCGAACGCGACGTCGGCCTGCAGCCGGGCGAGCGCGGCGCCGATGCAGAGGTGCGGCCCGGCGCCGAACGCGATGTGCCGCCGGTCGGCCGAGCGCCGTCCCGGCCGGAACGCGTCGGGGTCGTCGAACGCCGCGGGGTCGCGGTTGGCGGCCAGCACCGAGACCAGGATCGGGTCGCCGGGCCGCATGAGCCGCCCGCCGATTTCGACGTCTTCGGTGGGGAACCGCCAGGTCGCGTTCTGCAAGGGCGCGTGCAGCCGCAGCGTTTCCTCGATGACGGCAGCGCGGTGGGCCGGGTCGACGCGCGCCTTCGCGGCTTCGTCCGGGTGGGTCAGCAGCGCGAGCGCACCGGTCGAAATCAGCCCGACGGTCGTTTCGTGGCCGCCGATGAGGATCAGGAAGGCGGTCGACGTCACCTCGTCGGCGGAGAGCGTTCCCGCGGCTTCTTGCGCGACGAGGTCGCTTATCAGGTCGACGCCCGACGTCGCGCGCTTGGCGTCAACGACCTCGGTGACCAGCCGTTCCAGCACGTCGGTGGCTTCGCGGACCTTCGAGCCGTCGGTGTCGTCGGCCGAGTCGATGACGAGCGACCACTTGTGGACGTCCTCGCGATACCGCTCCGGCACGCCGAGCAGGTCGCAGATGATCGCGATCGGCAGGGGGTAGGCGAGGTCGGTGACGAGATCGCCGCGCCCGCGCGCTTCGATCGCGGCGACCAGCTCGTCGGTCACCTGCTGAGCGCGTTCCCGCAGGTGCTCCATCCGGCGCGGGCCGAATGCGCCGGCGCAGGCGCGGCGCAACCGGGCGTGGTCGGGTGGGTCGGTGTTGATCATGTTCGAGGCAAGCGACGGCCGGTGGTCCAGCGGCAGGCCCATGCCCGAGCGCTGCCACTCGGTGTTGCCGGCGAACGGGCTCTTGACCAGGGCGGGGTGGTTGAGCGCGGTCACGGCGTCGTCGTACCGCGTGACCAGCCAGGCCCAGGTGCCGGTCGGGAAGGCGAGCCGGTGCGGCGGTCGTTCGCGCAGCCAGGCGTACGCGGGTGAGGGGTCGCGATCGAAGTCCGGACCGAACAGCGCGGGCTCTCCCATGCCTCCCACCCTGCCCGCGAAACTTTTCCGGCGGCAAGTGTCCCGGCGCGGCTTCGCCCGTTCGTCCTTACAGTGAAAGCCGGCGATCGGCGCCGGTCAGGACCTGCGAGGAGCCCCTCATGCCCAAGTACGCCGCGATCATCTACGCCACCGACATCGACCCGACCACGCCCGAGGCCGCGGACATGATGAAGGACTACGACGAGTTCGGCGCGGGCGCGGCGGCGGTGATCCGCGGTGGCGCGGCGCTGTACCCGACGGCGACCGCGACGACCGTGCGCGTCACCGGTGGCAAGGGCGGTGACGTCGTCACCACTGATGGCCCGTACGCGGAGACGAAGGAAGCCCTCACCGGCTTCTACCTGATCGAGTGCGCCGACCTCGACGAAGCCGTCAAGGTCGCTTCGCGCATCCCGGGTGCCTGGGACGGCGCGATCGAGGTCCGGCCGGTCGTCGACTTCGGCAAGTGACCGGCGCCGGGGACGCGGTCGCGCGGCTGGTCCGGGACGAGGGCACCCGGGTACTGGCCACGCTGGTCCGCGTCACCGGCAGCGTCGACCTGGCCGAGGACGCGGTTCAGGACGCCGTCGTGCGCGCGCTGGAGACGTGGCCGCGCGACGGCGTCCCGGACAACCCGCGCGGCTGGCTCCTGGTGGCGGCCCGCCGCCGCGCGGTAGACGTCGTCCGCCGTGAAGCGAAGCGGCTCGGGAAGGAGGCGGACGCGATGCCGGCCGTCGACCCGTCCCCGGACCCGGTTTCCGTCCGCGACGACCTGCTGCGGCTCGTCTTCACGTGCTGCCACCCGGCGTTGTCGCTGGACGCGCAGGTCGCGTTGGCGCTCCGGACGCTGGGCGGTTTGTCGACGTTGGAGGTCGCGCGGGCGTTGCTCGTCCCCGAGGCGACGATGGCGAAGCGCCTGACGCGGGCGAAGCAGAAGATCGCTCAGGCACGCATCCCGTACCGGGTGCCATCGGCGGAGGAGCTGCCCGCGCGGCTGGCCGGCGTGGCGTCGACGGTGTACCTGATCTTCAACGAGGGCTACACGGGCCGCGAGTCGCTGCTGGCCGAGGGCGTCCGCTTGGCTCGCTTGCTGGCGTCGCTGATGCCGGACGAGCCGACGGCGCTGGGATTGCTGGCGCTGGTGTTGCTCCAGGACGCCCGCCGCGCGGCGCGGTTCTCCGACGGGGTGCCGGTCCTGCTGGCCGATCAGGACCGTTCGGCGTGGGACTTCGCGCTGATCAAGGAGGGCGTCGAGCTGGTGGGGACGGGGTTGCGCCGGACGCCGTCGGTGCCGAATCCGTACGTGGTCCAGGCGGCGATCGCGGCGTGCCACGACCTGGCGCCCTCTTACGAAGAGACGAACTGGGACGCGGTGATCTCCTGGTACGACGTGCTGTTGTCGATCCAGGACACGCCGGTGGTGCGCCTGAACCGCGCGGCGGCGGTGGCGGAACGGGACGGACCCGCGGCGGGCTTGGCTTTGGTGGACGCGTTGCCGGGGTTGGCCGATTACCCGTGGTGGCACGCGTCGCGGGCGGAGTTGTTGCACCGCTTGGGTTCCCCGGCGGCTGCCGAGGCGTTGATGCGTGCGGAGGAAACCGGTTTACCGGATGCGCACGTGGCTCATTTGAGGGCCCGGATACAAAAAGAAACCTCGGACGAAAATGTCCGAGGTTTCGGTGAGAGCGGATGACGGGAATCGAACCCGCGTATTCAGCTTGGGAAGCTGATGTTCTACCATTGAACTACATCCGCAGTGCGTCGCCAGCATACACGGCGCCGTGATCCCCATGTCCAGACCCCTCCCTCCTTGACGTCCGCGGCTCAAGTGACAACACTTGTTGTCGACCTCGGAGGTGAGCGCCATGGATGAGCCCGAGCTGTTCCGCGAAGGTGGGTTCCGGCTGGCCCAGCGGCTGTTCATCGACGGGGACATCCGGGGTGACGAGCGGCAGGTCGCGCGCATCCGGGAGTTCGCGCAGGTTCAGGACCAGCGGGCCGACGATGTCGTGGCTTGGATGGCGCAGCAGCCCAAAGGGGAAGGGCGGCGGCTCTTCGAAGAGGCGCTGAGGAACGGCGCTACCGCGGAAGGGCCGCTCAAGGACTTCTTCGACGAGGTCGACGCCAAGCCCTACTGGGTCGACGACGAACGGCTCGACCGCGGCGCGCGTGCGATCACCCGGGCCGGGTTGCTCGGGCTCTTCCCGCTCGGGGACATGTCGCTGATGGGTGGCTACCTCGCGTCCCGGGCCACGAAATCGCTGGTCGGGACCGGGGAGATCGAATACCAGGCCACCCGGCGGCTCGTCGAGACCGCCGCCTGGTGGATCGACGTCACCACCCCCGGCGCCCTCAAGCACGGCGGAAAGGGCTACGCCTCCGCCCTGCGGATCCGGCTCGTGCACGCCCACGTGCGCGCCGCCATGAACCGGCGGGACGACTGGGACTACGCCGCCTGGGACCGGCCCGTCAACCAAGTGCAGACCGCCGGCACCCTGCTGCTCTTCTCCCTCGTCTACGTCTTCGGCACGCAGCTGCTCGGCCTGCGCTACTCCGCGCGCGAACGCGGCGACATCCTGCACCTTTGGCGGTACATCGGCTGGCTCATGGGCGTCGACGACGAGCTGCTCCCCACTTCCGAAGAGGACGCCTGGCGCCTGCTCTGGCTGCTCGCCGCCACCGAGTTCATCCCGGACGACGACTCGAAGCGGCTCGCCAAGGCGCTGATCGACGCCAACGCCGCCGTCGGTGAGGGGCGCGGCGCCGTCGGGAAGGTGCTTTCCCACGTGTCCGTCGCCGTGCACTCGTCGATCAGCCGGCTCGTGCTCGGGAAGACCAACGCCGACTTCCTCGGGCTGCCGAACGACCCGGTCGCGCAGGCCGCGATCGTCGCCGTCGCCGGGGTCAACTTCGCCGCCGAGACCGTGCGGCGGCTCATCCCCGGCGCCACCGCGCTGCAGGAGCGGATCGGGGAGGCCGGGCGCCGCGGGTACGTCAAGCGGCTCGAGAAGATCTTCGCGCCCGACACCTCCTACGCGCAGCACATGCGGGTCGCCTGACTCCACCGGATAGGCTTCGGCCGTGCTGCTCAGTGACCGTGACCTCCGCAAAGAGCTCGACGCCGGCCGGCTCGGCATCGACCCCTTCGATGCCGGCATGGTCCAGCCGTCCAGCATCGACGTCCGGCTCGACCGGTTCTTCCGGGTCTTCGACAACAGCAAGTACACGCACATCGACCCGCAGCTGCAGCAGGACGAGCTGACCTCGCTCGTCGAGAAGGAGGGCGACGAGCCCTTCGTGCTGCACCCGGGCGAGTTCGTCCTCGGCTCGACGTTCGAGCTCGTCACCCTGGCCGACGACCTCGCCGGCCGCCTCGAGGGCAAGTCGTCGCTCGGGCGCCTCGGGCTGCTGACGCACTCGACCGCCGGCTTCATCGACCCGGGTTTCTCCGGGCACATCACGCTCGAGCTGTCGAACGTCGCCAACCTGCCGATCACGCTCTGGCCGGGCATGAAGATCGGCCAGCTCTGCATCTTCCGGCTCTCCAGCTCGGCGGAGTTCCCGTACGGCTCGAGCGAGGCCGGGTCCCGCTACCAGGGGCAGCGCGGCCCGACCCCGAGCCGGGCGTACAAGAACTTCCACCGCGTCGACACCTGGCGCTAACCGGCGATCTTCTCGTCCCAGTCGATGTGGTGGTTCCACATGAAGGCGTTCGGGTCCTCCTTGAACGGCTTCGAGAACACCCGCTTGACGAAGAAGTCGCGGACCACGCGCCCGACCGGGCCGGGCACCTTGTCGTCGCCGTTGCGCTTGCCCGCCGCCACCACCGCCTCGACGCGCTCGCGCCGCAGGCCCTCGTACGTGCGCAGCGCCTGCTCGATGTCGGGCACGTCGCGCAGGCATTTGCCCAGGGTGACGGCGTCTTCGATGGCCATCGACGCGCCCTGGCCGGCCGCCGGTGACGTCGCGTGCGCCGCGTCGCCGATGATCACCATGCGGCCGCGGTGCCAGACCGGGACCGTGGGGAAGTCGAACGTCGGCCACGCCGGGTAGATCTCGCGGGTGGCGCGGATGATCTCCGTCGCCGGGGTCCGGTCGCGCGCCACCAGGTGCAGCAGCTCGGCGCGCAGCTTCTCGCCGGCCAGCGTCGCCAGTTCGGACGCGGTCGGCTCCGACTTGCGCGGCGGGTTCGCGAACCACCAGACGCGGCCGTCCCGCGGGCTGACGACGTGGCAGAAGAACACCCGTTTGCCGAAGACCATGTTCAGCACGCCCGGCTCGTCCGGCAGGGTCAGGCCTTCGGCGAACCCGCCGGTGTTGAGCAGCGGCACGTACCGCGGCGCCGGCGCGTCCGGGTCGATGATCGTGCGGACGCGCGACCGGAGCCCGTCGGCGCCGATCAGCAGGTCGCCGGTTTCGTGCGAGCCGTCCGAGAAGTCGGCTCTGACCTGGCCGGACGTCTGGCTCGCGCCGATCAGGCGGTTGCCGTACTCGGCGTGGATCCCGCGCCGGGCGGCCTCGTCGCGCAGGGCGACGTAGAGGTTGGAGCGCAGCACGGTCTGGCTCACCGTGCCGTCCGGCAGCGTGCCGCCCAGGGGGAATTCCGCCAGCCGGGTGCCGTTGCCGAGGCCGATCGACATGCGCGGGGAGTCGAAGCCCGCGCTCTTGACGACGTCCTTAAGGCCCAGCGGCAGCAGCGCGTCCAAGCCGTTCACAGCCAGCGTGAGGAACGCGCCGACGCCCTCGGCACCCCGGTCGTACGCCTCGAACAGCACCGGTTCGTGCCCGGCTTCGTGCAGGGCGATGGCCGTGATCGTGCCCGCGATGCCGCCCCCGACGATCAACGCCTTGGTCATCTCGTTCGTCCCCTCGAATCTCTTAGAAACTAATTCGTTCTGTCGAACTAAAGAGTGGGCTAGGCTGGCGGCCGTGTCAAGCGAGCGAGCGCAGCTGGTCGAAGAAGTCCTGTTCAGGTCGCGGGAACTGTCGACTGAGACGGTCATGTTCCACACCGCGATCGCCGAGACGCGGGGGCTGTCGGCGGTCGACGCCAAGGTCCTGGACTACCTCGCCCGGTTCGGGCCGCAGACGCCGAAGGACCTGGCGAAGCTGTCCGGCCTGGCGCCGGCGTCGGTGACCGCGATGATCGACCGGCTGGAGCGCAAGGGCATCGTCGCCCGCCGCCCCCACCCGGACGATCGCCGCCGCGTGTTCATCGAGCTGGACGAGCAGGCCATCGCGAGCGGCGTGCACCTGTGGGACAACCTGGTCAAGCGCATGTACGAGCTGTGTGACCGCTACACCGACGACGAACTCCGCACGGTGATCGGCTTCGTCGAGGCGGCCACGGAGATCACCCACGAGTCGACGGCGAAGCTGACCGGCGCCACGGACGGGTGAGAACCGGCGCGTAAACCCCTCTTTCGTGCCAGGCTCCGAAAGGTCGTCCCGGCCCCCGGAGGTAGCGAGGAATGCGGTTGCCCGATAGGCCGCTTCGCTTGGTTCTCGTTCTGGCAATGATCATTTCGGTTTCGGCGCTCATGCCGTCGGCCGGCGCGGCCGGCGCCCCGCCGTTCGCGGTGGGCTACGACGACGTCGTCTACGGCGACTTCCTGTACGCGGGCAACGGCGTCCTCCGCTGCCCGGTCGCCGCCGACCACGCGCCGACCGCCGGCGCGGTCGCCACGCCCGCGGCCTGCGCGAACACCGCGGACCGCAAGGACACCCTGGTCAACGACGACTTCTTCATGCAGTGGGCGGACGTCGACGCCGACCCGGGCACGTTCGACTCGGCGAGTGCGTCCGTCCGCATCCCGCCCGGCGCCCGGATCGTCTTCGCCCGGCTGAACTGGGCGGGCAACACCACCGGCACGACGTGCGGTTTCCGCGAAGGCGTCCCTGCAATTCCGCCTCCCGGAAACCCCGCCACGCAGAACGTCCGGCTTTCGGTGGGCAGCGCGAAATCCGTCGACGTCGCCCCTTCCGCGTTCGCCGAGGACGGCCCGTACTATTCGGCGCACGCCGACGTGACCAGCCGGTTCGCGGGCGCACCGACCGGTAGCCCGCTCGACGTGACCGTCGGCAACGTCTGGGCCCCCAAGGGTTTCGACTGCGCCGGCGGCTGGTCGCTCGCCCTGGTCTACGCGTACCCGCAGCGCAATCCGGACTTCGCGCCGAACAAGCGCAAGGTCGTCGTCCACGACGGGCACGTCCGCCAGACCGCCGACGCCCCCACCGAAACGACGATCACCGGCTTCCGCGCGGCGGCCGCCGACGCGCACATCGGCGTCACCGCCTACGACGGCGACTGGGGTGGTTCCGGCGACCAGTTCCTGGTCGACGGCACCCCGGCCGCCGAGCCCGCGAGCGGCGGGACGTCGAACTTCTTCATCTCCAACGCGGACAACGCCGCCGCGCCGGGCGTGAAGAACAACTTCAGCGTGGACGCCAAGTCGTTCGACGTCGACACCATCCCCGCCGGCGCGACGAGCGCCAAGCTCGGCTTCGTCACCAGCGGCGACACCTACCTCGCGCAGAACCTGGCGTTTTCCGTGCCGGTGCCCGAACTCCACGTCGCCGTGCGCCCGGCCCGGCCGAAGGCGCACGCCGGCGAGCCGGTGACGTTCGCCGTCGCCGTGACCAACCCGGGCAGCGTCCCGGCGAACGGCGTTCAGGCCGCCGACGAGGCCGTTCCCGCGTGCGCCAAGGCACTCGGCACGCTCGCCCCGCACCAGACCGTCACCTACGACTGCACCGGCCCGGCCCCGGCCGACGACTTCACGAACACCGTGCGGGCGACCGGCACGAGCGCTCTCGGCGACGCGCTCGACGGCACGGCCAGCGCGGCCGTCGACGTCGTGCACCCGGCTTTGGGCATGACGAAGACCGCCGACCAGCCCGCCTACCGCGCCGGCGACACCGCGACCTTTACGATCAAGGTCACGAACACCGGCGACACCGGGCTTTCCGGCCTGCGGGTCACCGACCCGAAGGCGCCGGCGTGCGCCCTCACCGGAGCCCTCGCGCCCGGCGAGAGCCGCACGACGACGTGCACGGCCAAGGCCCCGATCGCCGACGGCGTCAACACCGCGACCGCGACCGCCACCGACGACCTCGGCAAGGACGACCTCGGCAAGGAGGTCACGGCCACCGCGGACGCACCCGCGCCGACGATCGCGCCCGCCGTCGAGGTCACCAAGACCGCGGACCCGCCGGTGATCCACGCGGGCGACGCCGTGACGTTCACCGTCGTGGTCAAGAACACCGGCGACAGCCCGCTCGCACCGGTGCGGGTCACCGACGACACGACGACGTCGTGTTCGCGCGCGTTCGACGGCCTGGCCCCGGGCGCGACGCAGACGTACACGTGCACGGCCAACCCTTCCACGACGACGAAGTCGCAGGTCACCGCCACCGGCACCGACTTGTCGGGGCGGCCGGTGGCCGCCACCGCGTCGGCGACCGTCACGGTGATCACGCCGGCCCTGACGCTCGCGAAGGACGCGTCACCGGCCGTCGTGCGCGCCGGCGACCCGGTCACGTTCACGATCACGGTCGCCAACGCCGGCGACGCGCCGCTGACCGACGTCGCCGTCACCGACGACCGCACCCCGGCCTGCGCCAAGGCGATCGGCGCGCTGCCGCCGCAGGGCAGGCAGACGTACACCTGCACGGCGCCGGCCCCACCGGACGACTTCACCAACACGGCGGCCGCGTCGGGGAAGGACCAGCTCGGCCGCACGGTGAAGGTCACCGACGACGCCGTGATCGACGTGATCCACCCGGCAGTGACGCTCGCCGCGCAGGCTTCACCCGCCGCCGTCCGCGAAGGCGACCCGGTGACGTGGACGATCACCGCGACGAACACCGGCGACGTGCCGCTGACCGGCGTGGTGGTCACGGACGACCAGGTCACGGGGTGCGCGAAGCCGCTCGGGACGCTGCCGCCGCAGGGCAAGCAGACGTACACGTGCACGACGCGCGCGGGCGCCACCGGCCTCACGAACAAGCCGACGGTGACGGGTCTCGACCCGACCGCCCGTCCGGTGACGGCGAGCGCGGAAGCCGCGTTCGTGGTGCAGCACCCGGCCGTGGCGATCACCGTGCAGCCGGCGAGCGGGCCGTTCCGCGAAGGCGACGCGGTGCCGCTGCGCATCACGGTGCGCAACGCGGGCGACGTGCCCCTGACCGGCCTGCGAGTCACGGACTCGTCGACGCCAGTCGTCCAGCGAGACACGCGAGCCACCGGACCGCAGGCCCGAGCCACCGGGTGCGCCCAGGTCCTCGACGGCGCCCTCGAGCCCGGCGCCACCAAGACCTTCGGCTGCACGCTGACGGCCCCGGCCGACGACGTCACCGCCAAGATCCAGGTCACCGCCACCGCACCGGTCGGCCCGCCGGTCACGGCGGAAGGCACCGCCGCGATCGACGTGATCCACCCGGCCGTCGCGATCACCCGGTCCACCGATCCGAAGACCGTGCGCCCCGGCGACACCGTCACCTCGGCGATCACCGTCACCAACACCGGCGACAGCGTGCTGCACGACGTCTCCGTGGCCGACCCGGGCGCACCGGCATGCGCCAAATCCCTGGGTTCACTCGAACCGCGAGCCACGCAGAACTACAGCTGCACGCAAACCGCCGGCGAAGCCGACTTCACCGCCACCGCGAAGGTCACCGGTACCGACGCCACGAACCGTCCCGTGACCGCCACCGCCGGGCAACCGGTCCATGTCATCCACCCGGCGATCACCATCACGAACGACGCGACGCCCGCACAGGTCCGGCAAGGCGACACCGTCACGTTCACCCTCGTCGTCACGAACACCGGCGACGTTCCCCTGACCGGGGTGTCCATTGCGGACAGTCGCACTCCGGCGTGCGCTCAGACCATCGGCACCCTCCCTCCCGGCGCTCTCCAGCACCACTCCTGCACGGTAAACGCCGGCACCGACAATTTCGTGAGCTCCGCCACCGCAAACGGAACCGATCCGACGAACCGCCAGGTCAGCGCCACCGACGACGCGGCCTACACCGTCATCCACCCCAGGCTGAGCGTCACGCAGGAGATCCACGGCGGCCCGTTCCGCCCAGGCGACACCGTGCCGCGCACGATCACCGTCACGAACACCGGCGACGTCCCCCTCACCGACGCCAAGGCCGACCCGTGCGCGAAGACCTTCGACCGCCTCGAAGCCAAGCAGGCGCAGAAGTACGACTGCGCCACGACCGCACCGCAGGACGACGTCGTGAGCACCGCGAAGGCCACGGCCGCCGCCCCGATCGGCCCACCCGTCACCGCCGAGGACAGCGACGAACTCGACGTCATCCACCCGGCCGTGAAGATCACCGAGGACGCGAAGCCCGGCACGGTCCGCGCGGGCGACGACGTCACCTTCACGATCACCGTGACGAACACCGGTGACGTCCCGCTGACCAGCGTGTCGACGAACAAGGAGACGGACAGGAAGGAAATCGGCACTTTGGCGCCCGGGGAAAAGCGGAGCTACACCCGCACCCGAAAAGCGCCGGACGACGACTTCACGGATACCGTCGAAGTAACCGGAATGGACCCGGCCAATCGCTCCGTGCAATCGACGGCGGAAGCGAAAGTCGACGTCGTCCATCCGGAGATCGCGTTGATGAAGGACGCGACGCCGTACGAAGTCCGCGAAGGCGCGACGGTCACGTTCTCGATCCTGGTCAAGAACACCGGCGACGTCCCGCTCACCGCCGTGTCCGTCGTGGACGACCACACGAAGTCGTGCGCGCATACCGCAGCGAACCTGGCCGTGGACGCCGAAATCACCTACACCTGCACGACGATCGCGGGGAAACAGGGCTTCACGAGCAAGGCGACGGTCACCGGCCAGGACCCGACGGGCCGCCCCGTCCAAGCGTCCGGCGACGCCACCTTCGTCGTGCGAAGCGGCTGAACGGAGTAACGCCGGAGCGGCCGATTGCCGCGAAATTCGTGTCGGTCGTCGAATGCTCGGACCGGGGAATGTGATCAGCGCGTTCGTAGGGTTCTCGCTGTAATCGTTCCGTGATACGTTCTCGCGCCGTGTCCCCCATTGGTGAACGTGCTCGCGTGGTGATGGTGTCACTCAGTGTGCTGCTCGGCGTCTTTTCCGCCGCGGCAGGCACCTGGATGGCGACCGCCGAAGGAAACACCGCCGAGCTCGGCGCCGCGGCGCTGGTCCTGCCCGACGCGCCGGCCGGCGCCGGCGGCGGCAGCGGCACCGACCTCGCGGGCGGCAAGGCCCCGGCTCCGAAGCAGGCCACGACCGAAGCGCCCGCGCCGACGACGACGTCCAGCGAGGCACCGGCCCCGACCGAGACCACGACGGCCCCGCCGACCACGTCCGAAGCGGCCCCGCCGCCGACCACCAAGGCCGCGGCCCGCGTGGCGCAGTCGACCACCGCGCAGGTCATCTCCCTGGTCAACGACGAGCGCGCGCAGGCGGGTTGCAAGCCGCTGACCGAGGAATCGCACCTCACGACGGCCGCGCAGGACTACAGCGACGACATGTCGGCCCGAAACTTCTTCTCCCACACCAACCCCGAAGGTGTGACGTTCGACCAGCGCATCAAGGTCGCCGGCTATTCGAAGCCGGGCGCGGAGAACATCGCGAAGGGGCAGACGTCCGCGGCGCAGGTCATGGACGCGTGGATGAACTCCGAGGGCCACCGCGCGAACATTCTGAACTGCTCGCTCACCAAGATCGGCGTCGGGTTCACCAAGGCGGGCAACTACTGGGTCCAGGACTTCGGGTACTGAGCTACCTGGGGTTGCTCCACCGTTCCGCGATGTCGCCGTAGCGCGCCAGCACGGTCGCGCGCAGTTCCGGGTCCGTCCGCGGCACGGGTTCGATGAACACCTCGGTGACGTCGTTGAACGACTCGGTCAGCTCGCCCGCGAGCCGGACGCACGCGCGTTCGAGGTCGCCGGCGCTCAGGGAGTCGTCGAAGTCGACGCGGGTGCAGACGAGGACCTGGTCGGTGCCCATCAGCATCGTCTGCAGGTCCACGACGGCCTCGATCTCCGGCGCGGACGACAGGTGGTCGCGGACGCCGCGGACGATCTCCGGGTTGGCCTGGCGGCCGATGAGCAGGCCCCGGTTCGTCCGCCCGAGCAGGTAGGCGACGCAGGCGAGCAGCACGCCGATGACGATCGACGCGACGCCGTCCCACACCTCCGAGCCGGTGAGCTGGTGCAGCCCGATGCCGGCGAACGCCACCACCAGGCCGATCAGGGCGGCGGAGTCCTCGAACAGGACGGTCTTCGGCGCCGGGTCGTCGATCAGCCGCAGGTACGCCCAGAACGACCGGTTGTCGGCCTTGGAGTCCCGGCGGGTCTGGCGCACCGCCTGCACCCACGACGTGCCTTCGAGCAGGAAGGCGCCCGCCAGCACGAGGTAGCTGAGGATCGACGTGCTCTGCGCCTCGCCGTGGCCGAACAGTGTCGAGACGCCTTCGTAGAGCGCGAACATCGAGCCCGACGCGAAGATCGACACCGCGGCCAGCAACGACCAGAAGTAGCGCTCCTTGCCGTAGCCGAAGGGGTGCACGCGGTCGGCGGGCCGGTCGGAACGTTTCAACGCCGTCAGCAGCAGGACTTCGGTGAACGTGTCGGCCACCGAGTGCGCCGCTTCGGACAGCATCGCGCCGGAACCGGTGATGACGCCCGCGATCAGCTTCATGATGGCGATCGCCAGGTTCACGCCGCCCGCGAGCAGGACGGTCAGGGTGCTTTCGCCACCGGAGTTCCCGTTTTCCTCGGCCACCCTGGTGAGCGTAATGGTCAGAGGCGGCGCAGGCCGTGCAGCACGCGTTCCATGAGCGCCACCGCCGGGCGGCCTTCGGTGTTCACGCGCGTGTCGTGGATCGTGATCAGGCCCTGCTCGGCCATGTCGTCGAGCAGCACCCGGGCGACGCCGAGCGGCACGCTGAGCCGGGCCGCGACCTCGGCGACCGAGCGCGGGTGGAGGCACAGCGAGCGGACCGAGCGGAACTCGCCGGTCAGCCGGGCGCCGTTCCAGGGCGCGCCGGCCCGGGTCGAGACGAGGGCTTCGATCGCCAGGTGCCGCCGCGACTGCGTGCGGCCGCGGGTCAGGACGTACGGCCGGACGAGCGTCCGCTGCAGGGGAAGCCGGCCGGAGGGCTCCACGCGGTACTCGTCGACGGGCGGGATTTCGCGGAGGGCGTGCCGGCCGGTGGTTTCCCCGAACCCGGTTCCCGTGGTCCGCAGGTCCTCGCCCATCCGCGCTGCCCCCTGATTCCGTGATCGTCGAAGTGGCCTCGCTGGCAGCGGTGGCGGCGAGGAAAGCCCAGCCTACGCCCGGTGGACAGGCTTTTGGCCAACGTTTGTTTCTGTCCTAATGGGCCATTGCGGTGAATATTGTGAACGTTATTCGTGTAATCGATTTCCGTGTTTCACGGAATGAGAAACGGCCCCGGTCAGGATGTCCTGACCGGGGCCGTGCGTTTCTGCGACGTTTGTCACTCCTCCGCGAGCGACGGCGCTCCGAGGGCGATCGGCTTCGGCTCCGGCTTGCGCTTGACGGCTTCCAGCAGCATCTGCGCGACGTCGACGATCTCGATCTTCTCGCTCGCGCTGCCGTCGGCCTGGCGGGCCGTGAGGCCGTCGTTCAGCATCACCTTGCAGAACGGGCAGCCGGTCGCGATCTTCGACGGCGCGGTCCCGAGCGCCTCGTCGACGCGCTCGACGTTGATCCGCTTGCCGATCTTCTCTTCCATCCACATCCGCGCGCCGCCGGCACCGCAGCACATCGACTTGTCGCCGTGCCGCGGCATCTCGCGCAGCTGCGCGCCGGTCGCGCCGACGAGCTCGCGCGGCGCCTCGTACACCTTGTTGTGACGGCCGAGGTAGCACGGGTCGTGGTAGGTGACGTCCTCGGCGACCGGCGCCACCGGCACCAGCTGCTTCTCGCGAACCAGCCGGTTCAGCAGCTGCGTGTGGTGCACGACGTCGAACTGGCCGCCCAGCTCCGGGTACTCGTTGGCGAGGGTGTTGAAGCAGTGCGCGCAGGTCACGACGACCTTGCGCGCCTTGCGCTCACGTCCCTCGAACACCGAGTTCAGGATCTCGACGTTCTGCTGCGCCAGCATCTGGAACAGGAACTCGTTGCCCGCGCGGCGGGCCGGGTCACCGGTGCAGGACTCCTCCGAGCCGAGCACGGTGTACTTGACGCCCGCCATGTGCAGCAGCTCCGCGACGGCGCGCGTCGTCTTCTTCGCGCGGTCCTCGAACGCGCCGGCGCAGCCGACCCAGAAGAGGTACTCGGTGTCACCGAGGTCGCCGTCGAACACCGGCACCTCGAAGTCGAGGTCCTCGGTCCAGGCCAGCCGGTCCTTGGCGTTCTGGCCCCACGGGTTGCCCTTGTTCTCCAGGTTCTTGAACATGCCGTTCAGCTCGCTGGGGAACGACGACTCGATCATCACCTGGTAGCGGCGCATGTCCACGATGTGGTCGACGTGCTCGATGTCGACCGGGCACTGCTCGACGCAGGCGCCGCAGCTGGTGCAGGACCAGAGGACGTCCGGGTCGATGACGCCGCCGTCGTCGCCGATCAGGGCCTTCTGCGACTCGGCGATCGCGAGGACGTCGATGCCCGCGTACATGTTGTCGCCGGACAGGCCGATCTCGTCGCCGGCCATGTCCCGCTTGCCGCCGGCCATAAGGTACGGCGCCTTCGCGTAGGCGTGGTCACGCAGCTGCGTGATGACCAGCTTCGGCGACAGCGGCTTGCCCGTGTTCCACGCGGGGCACTGCTCCTGGCAGCGGCCGCACTCGGTGCACGTCGAGAAGTCCAGCCAGCCCTTCCAGCTGAAGTCCTCGATCTTGCCGACGCCGAAGGTGTCCTCGTCCGGGTCGGCTTCCTCGAGGTCGAGGACCTTGCCGCCGCTCATCATCGGCTTGAGCGCGCCCAGGGCGACGCCGCCGTCGGCCTCGCGCTTGAAGTAGATGTTGAAGAACGCGCTGAAGCGGTGCCAGGCGATGCCCATGGTCATCGTGCGGGCGACGACGATCAGCCAGACCGTGGCGCTCATCAGCTTGACGAACGCGAAGACCGTGACCAGGTTCGGGCTGGCCGGCAGCAGCTGGCCGATCGGGTTCGAGACGAAGGACGCCCACAGCGGCCCTTCGTGCGTGTTCAGCGCGGACTTCGCGGCGCGGACGCCGATGATGCCGATGCCCTCGATCAGGACGACGGCCTCGATGAAGTACGCCCACTTGAAGTTCGAGCCGGCGAAGCGCGACTGGCGGTCGGCGCGGCGCGGGTGGTTGCGCTGGCGGATCGCCATCAGCACCAGGATGCCGACGATCGTGCCGAGCCCGAGCAGCTCCATGAGCAGCTGGAACGGCGGGAAGTCGTCGAGGATCGGCCAGCCCCACGCCGGGACGAAGACCTCGCCGTAGGCCTCGAACAGGGCGAGCGAGCCGAGCAGGAAGCCCCACATGACGAGCCAGTGGGCCGGGCCGACGCTGCGCTTGCGGTTCATCCGCGTGTGCGCGGCGAACTCCTTGATCAGCGTCTTCATGCGCGGCATGAACGGCCCGTTGCGCGTCGAATCGGGCTGCCCGAGGCGGATCACCCGCACGAAACGGGCGATCGTCGCGGCGAACATGCCCCACGCGACGAGGCCGAGCACGACGGAGATCCCGCCGAGCGTCAGTTGCAGAGCGCCCATCGTTCGGGTGCCTTTCGTCCGGGAAAAACTGTGGTGGTGCCGGGAGACTAACCGTCCTTACTGATGAGTAACCCGTTGAGTGGTCCTAAGTCCCACCGATGTGGTGTACGTCGCTCTTTGTTTTGGGACGATCGTTCAGGTACTTTTCACCCTATGGGTGCGTACCTTCTCCTCGCGTTGGCGATCGCCGCCGAGGTCTCCGCGACGGTCTCGTTGAAGCTCTCCGAGGGCTTCTCCAAGCTCGGGCCGTCGATCATCGTCGTGCTCGGGTACGCCGTCGCGTTCATCGTGCTCGCGCGGGTTCTGAAGATGGGGCTGGCGGTCGGGGTCGTGTACGCGATCTGGGCCGCGGCCGGCGTCGCGCTGGTGGCGATCGTCGGGGTGGTGTTCTTGAAGGAGCCGGTCAACGCGGCGATGATCGCCGGGCTGGCCCTGGTCATCGGCGGTGTCGTGCTGATCGAAATCGGGAGTGCATCGACGTGAAACTGCAGGTCGACGGCCGCAAGGCCCGCGGTGACAAGCGGCGCGCGGAGATCATCGAGGCGACGCTGCGGGTGATCGAGCGCGACGGCGTCGCGGGCGTCACCCACCGGACGGTCGCGGCCGAGGCCGGCGTGCCGACGACGTCCACGACGTACCACTTCTCGTCCCTCGACGACTTGCTCGTGGCGACGCTCATCTCGTGCGCCCGCGACATGGCGACCGAGGTCTACTGGATGATCGACCGGGCCCGGTCACGCGGTTCGCGCGGCGCCGAGGAGGTCGCGGGCCTGCTCGCGGAGGCGCTGGGGCCGCGGCGCGGGCGGACGATGGCCGAGTACGAGCTGTACCTCCTGGCCGCGCGGAAGCCGGAGCTGCGGCCGGCCGCGCGTCGCTGGCTGGACGTCCTGACGTCGATGGTCCGCCACGACGACGAAGTGGCCTTCCGGGTGTTCCTCGCGGGCATCGACGGGCTGCTGATCCAGGGCCTGATCGACGACGAGCCGCCGTCCGCGGAAGAGCTGCGTCCGGTGGTGGACTACCTGCTGAAACCACGTTGACGAGGTCGTTAGCTTCGGATCATGCGGACCTTCGGTGAGTACGAACTGGACGACGATCGCGCGCGGCTGGACCTCGAGGTGGTGTGGAAGTTCCTCTCCACCGAGGCCTACTGGGGCCGGTGGCGGACGCGTGCGCAGGTCGAGGCCGCCATCGACGGGTCGTGGCGAGTCGTCGGCGCCTACCGCGGTGGCTCGATGGTCGGGTTCGCCCGTGCCTTCTCCGACGGGGTGTCTTCGGCGTACCTGGCCGACGTGTTCGTCGTCGACTCCGCGCGCGGCAGCGGGCTCGGCAAGGAGATCGTGCGCGAGATGATCGACAACGGGCCCGGTGCCGGGTTCCGCTGGATGCTGCACACCGCCGACGCGCACGGGCTGTACCGGCAGTTCGGCTTCGGTGAGCACACCAAGGGCCGCTACCTGGAGCGCGAGGGCGTCAACGCGGAGTCGCTGCGCTGAGGCGTAGGAAGGCGTCCCACGATCGGGTGGAGATTTCGAGCGTTCCGCCCGGGCGGTCCTTGGTGTCGCGGATCCGCACCACCTGAGCGAGCGCAACCTCCATGCAGTTCTCGTTCGCGCCGCTGTGACTGGACTTCCGCCACCGCATGTCAGGCCTCCAGTTCGCCGATCACCTCCCGGAGGAGCTGCGCGGAGTCGGGCTCGCTCAGCGCGAGGGAGGCCAAAGTCTTCGCGGCAGCCCGGTAAACCGCGATCTGATCGTCATCGTAGAGGTAGGCGCTGGCCCGGTACTGCTCCAGGAAAACGATCGGCGGCAGGCCGATGAACTCCAGAACGGTGAAGGATCCGTGCAGGCCCGGGTGACCGAACTCGGTCGCGGGCACGATCCGCAGACCGATGTTCGGGCGGTCCGCCTCGAAGAGCAGCCGCCGCAGCTGCTCGGCCATCACCGCCGGCCCGCCGAGCCCCTGCCGGATCGCGGTTTCCCCGATGAGCACCGTGTAGTGCAGCGGATCGCGGCCGCGGAGGCGCTTCTGCCGCGCGAGGCGGATCTCGGTCCGCCGGTCGATCTCGTCCGGGCCGCGGCCGGGCTCGGTCACGATCCGGCGCACGTACTCGCGGGTCTGCAGCAGGCCGGGCACCAGGGTCGGCTCCCAGCTGAGCATCGCGCTCGCCGTGCGCTCGTACTCGACATAAGCCGACACATCGGCCGGTGCGCCCGGCATCGTCGACTCCAGCCAGTTCGGATCCCGCGCGTGCTCAGCCAGGTCGAGCAACCGCTGTCGCTCCTCAGCCCCCACCCGCAGCTGCCCGAGCAGGAGCGCGACCTCCTCGACCTTGGGCACCCTCAGCCCGAGTTCCCAATTGGACAGTTCCGCCGGGTACACGTCAGTGGCCCGCGCCAGTTCGCGTAGGCCGCGTGCGCGCGCCATGCGTGCTTTCCGCAATCCGAACCCCAGCGCTCTCGACCGGGGTGTCGCTATCGGTGGTGACATGACCGCAGTGTGTCATCGACCACCGACAAAAACGGGCCCGGCTCCGTTGCCGATCCGCAACAGCGCCGGGCCCGTCCGAAAATCAGCCCTTGTTCTCGTACACCGGCGTGATCACCGCGCGGGCGAGCGTGTGCCCGAACATGTTGAAGCCCAGGAACGCCGGGGTCGCGTCCTCCGGGACGTCCAGCTTGTCGACGTCCAGCGCGTGCACCGCGAAGTAGTAGCGGTGCGGGCCGTGCCCGGGCGGGGGTGCCGCGCCGAGGAACTGCTTGACGCCGCCGTCGCCCTTGAGCGTCACCGCGCCTTCCGGCAGGCCCGAGCCGTCGCCGGCGCCGGAGGCCAGCTCCGTCACCGATGCCGGGATGTTGAACACGGCCCAGTGCCAGAAGCCGCTGCCGGTCGGGGCGTCCGGGTCGTAGCACGTCACCGCGAAGCTCTTCGTCTCCGCCGGGAAGCCTTCCCAGGCCAGCTGCGGCGAACGGTCCTCGCCGCCGGCACCGAAGATGCCGGAAAGGTGGGGCGTGGCGAGAGTTTCGCCGTCGGCGACGTCGTTGCTGCGGAGGGTGAAGGACGGCACGTCGGGCAGGGATTCGTACGGGCCGGGTGCTTGCGGCATGGATCCTCCTGATCACGGAACTGAGCCTGGCGCCAGGTTAGGCCCCTCGGCCCGCCCCCGCGTGTCAGGGACGGATCTCAGGGTTCTTTCGGGGGGTTACCCCCATGTGCGCGCCCCTCACCCGGCCATAACGTTTCTCACGCAGAGGAAACAACTGAGGGGAACGACCATGGCGCGCCCGCTTCTGGCTCTGGGTGGCATCGTCCTGATCGGCGTCGGCCTGGCGACCGCGTTCGGCTGGGGCTGGGGATCGGACTTCGAGAACAGCAGGACCCTTTCGGAGACCATCCGCAGCGTGAAGCTGGAAGGCGACTCCGGGTCGGTGAAGATCCGCACCGGCACGGGACCGTCGACGGTGCGCGAAAAAGTCAATTACCACTGGCGCAGCAAGCCCGGTGACACGTTCTACCGCGTCGACGGCGACCAGCTCGTGCTCACCGACTGCGGGAACAACTGCTCGGTCGACTTCGAGGTCGTCGTCCCCGCCGGGGTGCCGGTGTCCGGGCGGCTGGACTCGGGCGGCCTGGACGTCGCCGGGGTGGCGAGCGTGGACGTCCAGTCGGACTCCGGGCACGCGCGCGTCGAAGACGTGCCGGGCCTGGTGAAACTGCGGCTGGAGAGCGGCGGGATCGACCTGTCGGACGTCGGCGAGGTCCAGGTGCACGCCGACTCGGGCAGCATCAAGGGCACCGGGGTACGCGGGCCGGTCGACGTGACGGCGTCGAGCGGGAGCGTCGACTTCACGTTGGCGCAGGCGAACAACGTCAAGATCAAGGCCGACAGCGGCAGCGTCGACGTCGAGGTGCCGGGCGGGCCGTACCGGGTCGTCGGCGACAGCGACAGCGGGCACCGCAGCATCGACGTCCCGACCGACGGCTCCGCGCCCAACACGCTTGACCTCACGACCGAAAGCGGCAGTGTCATGGTCCGCGCGGCCTGACTTCCTTACTACGGGGGAACTTTCACCATGGGCAAGATCGAACGGCGCGTGCTGGCGGCCGCGTTGCTGGGGGCTGTCGCGATGTTCGGCGTAGTGGGGTTCACGCGCGGGGAGGAGACCGCGGCGCCGGCGCAGGGGGTGCCGGTCGCCGCGGATTCCCACTATCGAGTGACTTCCTGGGTCGGCACCCCGGCAGAAGTCGTTGTGCGGCAAGGAAATCCCGATTTCTTCCTTTCTTCCTGGACCGGCCGCCGCTCCTGAACTGTCGGGGGTCGCTGTTAGGAATGGGGTGCGCCGAAGGGCGGCGCGCAGGGGGAGGAACCGAGTCATGGACGTGCGCCGGGTCGTCGCGGTCATCGCGGCGGTCGTGGTCATGGGGGTCGTACCGGCTGTTGCTTCAGCGTCTTCGCTGACTTGGCGGCCGTGCGCGACACCGCAGGAACCGACAGCGGAGTGCGCGGCGGTCGACGTGCCGATCGACCGCTCGCGACCGGAACTGGGGTCGGCGCGGCTGGCGCTGGCGCGGTTGCCGGCGGCCGATCCAGCCCGCCGGATCGGCTCGCTGCTGGTGAACCCGGGCGGGCCGGGCGGCTCCGGCGTCGGGTTCGTGCAGTTCGGCGGGCTGGCCTCGTCGGACCTCGCGCGGCTGCGGCAGCGGTTCGACGTCGTGGGCTTCGACCCGCGCGGCGACTGGTTCAGCACGCCGCGCATCACGTGCGATCCCGGGACGCTGTTCGACCCGGCACTGGACCGGTTCCCCGCGTCCCGCCAGGGCTTCGACGCGCTGGTCGCGCACAACCGCGCGGCGGGCGCGGACTGCCTGGCCCGGACCGGGCCGTTGCTGGCGAACGCGGACACGCAGAGCGCGGCCGAGGACATCGAGACGATCCGCGCGGCGCTCGGCGAGGCCAAGATCTCGTGGCTGGGCCTGTCGTACGGCACCGAGCTGGGCGCGGTCTACGCGTCGAAGCACCCTGATCGGGTGCGCGCGATGGTGCTCGACGGCGCCGTCGACCACGCCCGGCCACTGCGTCGGGCGATCCTCGAGGAGGCCGCGGCGACCGAGGACGCGCTGGTCCGGTTCGCGGACTGGTGCCGTGGCTCGGCCGAGTGCGCCCTGCGCGGCCAGGACGTCCTCCGCTTCTACGACGACGTCGTGGCCCGGGCGGCGCACGGCGCGGTGTGGGCGAGCGACCTGGGTCGCTCCGCGACGGCCGACGAGGTCTCGGCGGGCGTCTACAACCACCTCTATATCCGCGGCGAGTGGCCGGCGCTGGGCACGGCGCTGGCCGCGGCCGGCGGCGAGTTCCCGGACGCGCGCGGGCTGACCGAGCGGAACCAGTTCTCGTCGCCGATCTACGGGGCGTACCGGGCGATCGGCTGCCACGACTTCCCGTCGCCGTTCACCGGGCCGGCGGACCTGGGCGCGATGGCCGGGCTGCTCCGCGCGGTGGCGCCGCACAGCTGGCGGTACTCCGAGTTCTGGGACTTCACCAGCGGCTACACGGGCTGGCCGGTCCCGGCGCAGAACCCACCCCAGCCGCATCCGGTCCACGGTGCCCCGCCGATCCTGGTGGTGGGCGGCGCCCACGACCCGGCGACGCCGCTGTCCTGGGCCCGCGGCCTGGCGGCGAGCATCGACGGCGCGGCCCTGCTCACCCGTACGGACGACGGTCACACGGGGCTGTTCAACTCCGCGTGCGCCCGGGAAGCCGAGGTGAACTACCTGGTGAGCGGGCTCACACCCGGTTCCCGCCAACTCTGCCGGTGAACCCGGGAACAAGAACCCGGACCGCCTCGTTAGGCTGGGTACGAAGGTTGAGCGCAGTCGACTCAAGTCCAGCTTGACGAGGTGCGTGAAGGCCGGATAGAACTTGCCAGAGCCCCGCTCAAGGTGGGGGCGAACGTGCAGGTCACGAACATAGCAGGCTTACACAGGAGGAAAGCACCATGGCGCGAGCGGTCGGCATCGACCTCGGCACGACCAACTCGGTCGTCGCCGTCCTTGAGGGCGGCGAGCCGACGGTCATCGCCAACTCGGAAGGCTCCCGGACCACCCCTTCGATCGTCGCCTTCGCCAAGAACGGCGAAGTGCTGACCGGTCAGCCGGCGAAGAACCAGGCCGTGACGAACGTCGACCGGACGATCCGGTCCGTGAAGCGGCACATCGGCACCGACTGGAAGACCGAGATCGACGGCAAGAACTACACGTCGCAGGAGATCAGCGCCCGGGTGCTGATGAAGCTCAAGCGTGACGCCGAGGCGTACCTGGGCGAGACCATCACCGACGCGGTGATCACCGTCCCGGCGTACTTCGAGGACGCGCAGCGGCAGGCCACCAAGGAGGCCGGGCAGATCGCCGGCCTGAACGTGCTCCGCATCGTCAACGAGCCGACCGCCGCCGCGCTGGCGTACGGCCTGGACAAGGGCGAGAAGGAGCAGACCATCCTGGTCTTCGACCTCGGTGGTGGCACGTTCGACGTCTCGCTGCTGGAGATCGGCGAGGGCGTCGTCGAGGTCCGCGCGACCTCCGGTGACAACCACCTCGGTGGTGACGACTGGGACGAGCGCATCGTCAAGTGGCTGGTCGACAAGTTCAAGGCCACGAACGGCATCGACCTGACCAAGGACAAGATGGCGCTGCAGCGCATCCGCGAGGCGGCGGAGAAGGCGAAGATCGAGCTGTCCAGCTCGAACTCGGCCGGCATCAACCTGCCGTACATCACCGTGGACGCGGACAAGAACCCGCTGTTCCTCGACGAGCAGCTTTCGCGCGCCGAGTTCCAGAAGATCACGTCGGACCTGCTCGACCGCACCAAGGCGCCGTTCAACAATGTCATCCGGGACGCGGGCATCTCCGTCGGCGACATCGACCACGTCGTGCTCGTCGGTGGTTCCACCCGCATGCCGGCCGTCGCCGAGCTGGTCAAGGAGCTGACCGGCGGCCGCGAGCCGAACAAGGGCGTGAACCCGGACGAGGTCGTCGCCGTCGGCGCCGCGCTGCAGGCCGGTGTCCTGAAGGGCGAGGTCAAGGACGTCCTGCTGCTGGACGTGACCCCGCTGTCGCTGGGCATCGAGACCAAGGGCGGCGTGTTCACCAAGCTCATCGAGCGCAACACCACGATCCCGACCAAGCGCTCGGAGATCTTCTCCACCGCGGACGACAACCAGCCGTCGGTGCAGATCCAGGTGTTCCAGGGTGAGCGCGAGATCGCCGCGCACAACAAGAAGCTCGGCATGTTCGAGCTGACCGGTCTCCCGCCGGCCCCGCGTGGCGTGCCGCAGATCGAGGTCACCTTCGACATCGACGCCAACGGCATCGTGCACGTGACCGCGAAGGACCTGGGCACGAACAAGGAGCAGTCGATGACGATCACCGGTGGCTCCGCGCTGCCGAAGGACGACATCGAGCGCATGGTCAAGGACGCCGAGGCGCACGCCGAGGAGGACAAGGCCCGGCGCGAAGAGGCCGAGACGCGCAACCAGGCCGAGACGCTGGTCTACCAGACCGAGAAGTTCCTGAAGGACAACGACGACAAGCTGCCCGAGGAGCTCAAGGGCAAGGTCAAGGCCGCGATCGACGAGTCGAACGAGGCGCTCAAGGGCACCGACTCGACCAAGATCCGCGAGTCGATCGAGAAGCTGAACGCCGCTTCGCAGGAGCTGGGCACCGCTCTGTACGCCAACGCGAACGCCGACGCGGCGGCCGGTGCGGCCGGCGCTTCGGGTGCGGCCGGTGGCGACGCCGGTGCGGCCGGCGGTCAGGCCAAGGCCGATGACGTGGTGGACGCCGAGATCGTCGAAGAGGACGAGAAGAAGTGACCCACAGCTACGACGAATCCGAGAACCAGGGCCGAGGCCCCGAGGAGCCGGTGGTCGTGCGGGACCGTCGTCGGGTGGACCCCCAGACCGGGCAGGTTCGCCCGCCCGGTCCGGCCCACGCCGCGCCGGACCCCGACGAGGCGCCCGTGGAGCACGCGGGTCCCTCGCTGGGTGAGTCCATTGTGGACGAGTCGGTGTCGGTCGTCTCCGACGTGGAGAAGGAGCTGGCCGAGCGCACCGCCGACCTCCAGCGGCTGCAGGCGGAGTACGCCAACTACCGCAAGCGGGTCGAGCGCGACCGTGAGGCGGTCGTCCTCGGCGCGAAGGCGACCGTGGTAAACGACCTGCTGCCGCTGCTCGACGACCTCGAGCGGGCCGAGCAGCACGGTGACCTCACCGGCGCGTTCAAGGCCGTCGGCGACAAGCTGATCAGCGGCCTGCAGCGAGCGGGGCTCGAGTCGTTCGGCGCCGAGGGCGAGGCCTTCGACCCGAGCGTGCACGAGGCCGTGCAGCACAACACCTCGCCGGACGTGGCGGGCCCGACGGTCACCGTGGTCATGCGCCGCGGCTACCGCTTCGGGGACCGCGTACTGCGGGCGGCGCTGGTCGGCGTGACCGACCACGAGCCCGGTGCGGCCCCGGTGGACCCGTCCGTCGGTGGCGAGCTGCCACTCGACGGCGGACTCGATGACCAGCAGCAGTAAGAGGAACACAGTGGGAGGAGGAGACGCCCGATGAGCGCACGGGAATGGATCGGTAAGGACTTCTACCGTGAGCTGGGCGTCTCCTCCGACGCCACGGCGGACGAGATCAAGAAGGCCTACCGCAAGCTGGCCAAGGAGAACCACCCGGACGCGAACGCCGGCAACGCGCAGGCGGAGCAGAAGTTCAAGGCGGTCTCCGAGGCCTACGGCGTGCTCTCCGACGCGAGCAAGCGCAAGGAGTACGACGAGGCGCGGCGCCTGTTCGGCGGCGGGGGCGGGTTCAACTTCCCCGGTGGCGGCGGTACCGGCGGCTTCGACATGGGCGACATCTTCGGCCAGGCCGGGGCCGGCCAGCAGGGCGGCTTCGGCGGGCTCGGCGACATCCTGGGCGGCCTGTTCGGCCGCGGCCGGACGACGGCGGGTGCGACGGCCAACCGGCCGCAGCGCGGCGCCGACGTCGAGACGGACGTGCGGATCGACTTCACCGAGGCGGTCAAGGGCGCGACCCTGCCGCTGCGGCTGTCGAGCCCGGCGACCTGTTCGACGTGCGGCGGCAACGGCGCGAAGCCGGGCACGTCGCCGCGGACCTGCCCGACCTGTTCCGGGTCGGGGCTGGTCAGCCGCAGCCAGGGCGCGTTCGCCTTCTCCGAGCCGTGCCGCGACTGCCGCGGCCGCGGGCAGATCATCGACGACCCGTGCCCGGAGTGCGGCGGCGAGGGCGTCAGTACGCGGACCCGCACGCTGACCGTCCGGATCCCGCCGGGCGTCGACGACGACCAGCGGATCCGGCTGGCGGGCCAGGGCGAGCCGGGCCGGGGTGGCGCGCAGGCGGGCGACCTGTACGTCCGGGTGCACGTGGCCCCGCACGCGCTGTTCGGCCGCAAGCCGAAGTCGCTCGACCTGACGCTCACCGTGCCGGTGGACTTCACCGAGCTGACGCTCGGCACCACGATCACGGTGCCGACGCTGGACGGCAAGGTCTCGCTCAAGGTGCCGCCGGGCACCGCGAGCGGGCGGGTGCTGCGCGTGCGCGGCAAGGGCATCGCCAAGCGCGACGGTTCGCAAGGTGACCTGCTCGTCACCCTCCAGGCGGCGATCCCCGCCAAACTGGACGACAAGGCGCGCGAGGCACTGCAGGCGTACGCCGAGGCGATGGCCGGGCACGACCCCCGGCCCGAGATCACTGAGCTGCTCGAAGGCAGGTGAGTGTGGTGTTCGGCGGGATTCCGCAGGAGGGCGACGAAGAGACGCCGGTGTTCGTCATCTCGGTGGCGGCCCAGCTTGCGGGGATGCACGCGCAGACGCTGCGCACGTACGACCGGCAGGGCCTGGTGTCGCCGGGCCGCACGGCCGGCGGCGGGCGGCGCTACTCGATGCGGGACATCGCGCTGCTGCGCGAGGTGCAACGTCTGTCGCAAGAGGACGGGGTGAACCTGGCCGGCATCAAGCGCATCATCGAGCTGGAGAACCAGGTCGACGCGCTGCGCGCCCGGCTTTCGGAGATCACCGAGGAACTGGCGGCGGCATACGCGGCGGCGGAACAGGCCGCGGCGGCGGCGCACGCGTCCTACCGGCGGGACCTGGTCCCGCTCAACCAGCAGACCGCGCTGGTGGTCTGGCGGCCCAAGCGCCGCTGACCGCTGGCACGAAGAGGGCCTCCCCGGGCGACCGGGGAGGCCCTTTTGCGTGGGGTGGTTTGGCGGGCGCCGGCCTGCGGCAAGGCGCCACCCTGGGTGGCGGGCGGTCTGCGGTCCGGCCGGGGCGGCGCGCCTGCCGCCCGGCAGCCGATCGGCGCCTTGCCACCTGGCGCCCTCAGAGCTCCAATCGGGGCCACGCAGCCAAATCCGCCAGCATCCGGCGGTCGTGCGTTGCCACCACCACCGCGGCCGGGGTCGTCAGCAACGCCTCCGTCAGCTCCTCGACCAGCGTGGCCGACAGGTGGTTGGTCGGCTCGTCGAACACCAGCAAGTCCGGGCGTCCCGCCAAGCGCAACGCCAAATCCAACCGGCGCTGCTGGCCCTGGGACATCCGGCCCGCCGGCGTCCGCAGCGCCTCCGCGTCGAGCAGGCCCATCGCCGAGAACGGAACCCCCTCGCGCTCGAACAGCCGGCGAGCCGTCGACTCCTCCGGCCACGCCGGGACTTCCTGGCCCACCAACGCGATCCGCGCGTCGGGAGCCCGCCGGACCATGCCGCTCGTCGGGGCCAGCTCGCCGGTCAAGGCCATCAGGAACGTCGACTTGCCGGTGCCGTTGGGGCCCGTCACGAGCAGGCGGTCGCCGCGGGCGATCGTCAACGTGACCGGTCCGCTGAGGCGGCCGGCAACCGCTACCTCGTGCACGTCGACCAAAGACCGGCGAGGTCCCGCGCCGAAATCGGGCCAGCGCAACGACAACGGCGGCTCCGGCACCGTCACGCGGTGCGCCTCCAGTGCCGCCCGTTCCCGGTTCAGCGCCTGGACCACGCCGGGTGCGCGCGACTGGCGCTGGTGGCGTCCGGTGCCCTTGTCCGGCCGCCAGCCCGTGCTGAGCCGGTCGCGGGCCTGCGTCACCGCGAGCGTGAGCTGCCGGTGGGTGTCCTGCTGCTCCTCGAACTCCTGCAGCCAGCGCTCGCGGTCGCGGCGGCGGCCGTCCTGCCAGGCCTGGTACCCGCCCGCATACGTGCGCGGGCGGCCGTCCTGGCTGGGGTCGAGGTCGAGGTACTCCGCGGCGACGTCGGCGAGCAGCGCGCGGTCGTGGCTGACCAGCGCGACGCCGCCGTCGTGCGCGCGCAGGCGGGCAGTGAGGAAGGCGAGGCCGTCGGCGTCGAGGTGGTTGCCGGGCTCGTCGAGCAGCAGGAAGTCGTGCCGCGCGCCGAGCAGGCAGGCCAGGCGCACGCGGTAGCGCTGCCCGACCGAAAGCGTGCTCAGTTCGCGGGTCCGGTCGGTGCAGGCGGCGAGGGCTTCGAGGGCGACGTCGACGCGGCGTTCGGCGTCCCACGCGTCGAGGCGTGTGGCCGCTTCGAGCGCCGTGGTGTAACGGTCTTCGTCGAAATCGAGAGCCGCCGCGTCGAGCGCTTGCAACGCTTCGTGGGACTCGCGCAGGGCTTCGGTGGTCAGCGTGCCGACGGTTTCGCCGGACCGGAACGGCAGCGCCTGCCGGGCGACGCCGACCGTGCCCGTCCGGTGGACAGTGCCGTGGTCAGGTTCCCGCAGCCCGGCGAGGACGTGCAGCAGGGTGGTCTTGCCGCGCCCGTTCTCGCCGACGATCGCCAGCCGGGACTGGGCCGACACGGTGACGCTCACGTCGTGCAGGACGCGGCGGGAGCCGAGCGTGACGCCGACGCCTTCCGCGCGCAGGTGGGCGTGTTCGGTCGCAAGGGGGTTCAAGGGATGCTCCGCAGCTCTGGTGGGAGCCGGGCAGCACAAGAGGGGCCGCCCGGCGATGGCCGGAACGGCGGGCAGGAAAGAGTGCGCCGCCGCTAGCGGCGGTTGCGCAACCTCGCGAAGACGGCGAAGGAGAACATCATGATCACGAGGCTAGTGCGGCGCGGGAATGCGGCCAAGCGAATTTCGGCGCAAGGAGGGGGCAGGGGCGCTGCGGGGGTGCGGGGCGACCGCGCGGGGCGAAGCGGCCGGTGCGGGGCGACCGCGGCGGGGCGGTAGCGCGGTCGGGCACGGTGGCGGCTGCGAGCAGGCGGGCGAAGTTGGCGGCGTGGCGGGGCAGCGGGCTCGGGCAAGCCCGCAACCGCGACCGACCGCGAGCAGCCGGGCAGGAGGCTGCTCGCGGTCCGCGCCGCGGGGACGTCACACCTTGAAGTTCAGCAGCTGCTTCACCTCGGCGGTCCGCGACTCGATCACCCGCCGGGCCAGGTCCCGGACCTGGGCGTTGATCCCGCCGTTCGCCGAGTTCTCCGTCTGGGCCAGCTCGACCGCCCCCTGCTGCTGGCCGGTCAGCACGTCGAGGAACTTGCGCGGGAACTCGCTCGCCGGGGCCGTGCGGAGCGCTCCCACCACGTCCGGCGAGGTCATCTTCATGCCGCCGTGACCCGCGTGCGCCCCCGGGTTCAGGTCCATCGTCTCCGGCTGGGACCAGGCGCGAAGCCAGTTCCGCATGTCGACGATCTCCGTCTGCTGGGTCGACTCGATCGCCGCCGCCAGCTCCTTCAGCGCCGGCGGCAACGGGCGGTCCACCGCCAGCCGGACGATGTCGATGCCCTGCTGGTTCTGCGGGATCAGCATCTGCAGGAACATCACGTCGGCCGCGTTGTACGCGGGTGGAGCCGCCGTCGCGCTGCAACCCGTCAGCAGCAGCGCGACAGCGGCGAGCCATACCCTCACTGGCGCTGCCAGAGCGCCGGGGTGTTCGGCGGCTCCCAGCCCGCGATCGCCGTGTGCGGCTGGATGCAGCGGTAGCTCACCCCGTTGTAGGTGACCACGTCACCGACCTTGTACGCCGTCCCGGCCGCCCACGTACCGTTCGACGGCGGCGTAGTCGGCGTGGTGGTCGGCGGGCGGGTCGTGGTCGGGGGCGGGGTCGTCGTGGTCGGGGGCGGCGTGGTGGGGCCGCCGCCGCCGATCTGGAGGTCGACGCAGCTGTAGAACGCGTTGGCCGTGTCGGAGATGTTCCAGATCGCCAGCACCTTCACCCGGCCCGAATACCCGGACAGGTTCACCGTGTGCTGCACCGTCGCCGGTGGCTGCTGGCCGTTGCCGGGGATGTTCGCGACGCGCGTGCCGCCGATGTAGTACTCGTAGCTCGCGGTGGCGTGCCGGGCGGTGAACACCCAGTTGAACGTCACCGTCGTGCCGACCGACTTGGCCGGCCACGGCTTCGACTCGTCGGCCAGCTCGGCGAACTGCCCCAGCCCGGCGTTGCAGCTGCGCAGGCCCTTGGGCCCTTCGACGCTCTGGGGTTCGTAGACGATCTGACCGCAGTTCGGGACCTTCCCGGCCGCGCAGTTGGCCTGCCGGCTGGGCGGGTCGGAGATGTATCCGTGGGCGCTCGCGGTGGTGGCGGGGAGGACGACGACCAGCACCGGGGCGAGCAGGACACCGGCAGCGGCCGCGAAAAGCTTTCTGTTCCAGGTCATTTCGGCTCCTCGAGGGGGAACAGCGTTGTTCCATGGGGAGGACGAACGAGCACATCCGGGGAAGATGTGGTCTAGACCATAAGTCGATTCGGGCACAACGGTCAATCAACTACAGCCGTTCGGCGAGATCGCTAGCCCGCTCGGCTCAGTGCGAAGGTCGCGCCGGTTGCTGCAGGTGTTCGCCGAAGAACGCCGTCACCCGGCGCCACGCGTCCTCGGACGCCTCGTGGTGGTAGGTGAACCCGACGACCTTGAGCAGGAGGTTCAGCGGCGCCGCGACCTCGATCTTGTTGGCGAACCCGTGGCTCGCGCCGACGTACTCCTTGACGTCGTGCGGGATTCCACGCTCGGTCAGCGCCGTCTCGAGCTTCGACGCCGCGCCGCGCAGCGAGAAGTCCTTCTTGCCGAAGCTCGCGACGATCGGGCACGCGTCGTCGAGGACCGACAGGTTCTTCGGCAGCTGCCCGTAGTAGGGCGCCGACGCCTTGAAGCCGCGTGACGCCGCGACGAGCGCGAAGCCGCCGCCCATGCAGAACCCGGCGATGCCGATCCGGCCCGACGAGTCCGGCCGGGCGGCCAGGAGCGCGCGCGACGCCTCGATGTCGTCGAACGTCCGGCCCTGGTTCGCGAACATGTCCGAGAACACGCGACGCACGCAGCGGCGCATCCCGCCGCGCGAGTACAGGTCCGGGCTGAGCGCGAGGTAGCCCTCCGCGGCGAAGCGGTCGGTGATGTTCTTCGTGTCCTGGCTCAGCCCGAACGCGTCGTGGATGAGCACCACACCCGGGTGCGGTCCCGCGCCGGCGGGCTCCGCCAGGTAGCCGCCGATCGTGCCGTCCGAAACCGGAATAGTCATCTCCATATCCGCGAACATAGCGAGAATCCGCGTGGCCCGCCGAGATCGCTCAGTCCATGGTGAACGGGTCGAACCGGATGCGTTCGAGCTCGACGCCGGCGGTCAGCAGCTTCGCGATCGTCGCCCGGATCATCTCGGGCGAGCCGGCGACGAGGACGTCGTGGTCTTTCCACGCGCCGCGCTGCGTCACGGCGTGGGCGAGCGTGCCGCGGTCGCCGCCGGGCACCGCGCCCTCCTCGGTGACCGGCGTGACCGTCAGCCACTTCGACACCGCGGTCAGCCGCCGGAGGTCGTCGAGCGCGTACAGGTCCTCCGGTCTTCGGCCGCCGAAGAACAGGTGCACCGGCGGGTTGTGCTTCCAGTGCGCGAGGTCGTCGAGGATCGAGACGAACGGGGTGACCCCGGTGCCGCCGGCGATCATCAACAGCGGCTTCCGCGTCGCGGTCGGGCGCACGCTGAGCGCGCCCATCGCCGGCCCGAGCCGCCAGACGTCCCCCGGCTTGGTGTGGTTGACGATGGTGCCGCTGACCCAGCCGCCGGGCACCGCGCGCACGTGGAACGTCAGCTGGCCGTCGCCGCGCGGCGCGCTCGCCGGCGAGAGGTAGCGCCACATCCGCGGCCGCTGCGGCACCTCCACGCTCACGTAGCTGCCGGCCCGGTAGGGCAGCAGCCCTTCGGTCTGCACCCGCACCATCGCGACGTCCCGGGACAGCCGGCGGTGGTCGAGCACCCGCGCCGCCCACGACGCCGGCCCGGTCTCGGCCTGCGCGGCCTCGCGCATGGTCTTGGCGATGAGCCCGTACGCCGTCCTCCAAGCGCACTCGACCTCGTGCGTCCACTTCTGCTTGAGGAACCGCTTCAACGCGGCCAGCAGCGCGACCCCGACGGCGTCGTAGTGGCGGGCGACGACGGCGAACTTGCGGTGGTCGCGGCCCAGCTGGCCGAGAAAGGTCGTCAGGTCGTCGGGCCGGTCGACCATCTGCACGACGTACACCAACGCGCGCAGCAACCGGCTCCGCTGGTTCGCCATGGTGACCGGGAACAGGTCGCGGCAATCCGGCGCGATGACGAACAACGCGCCGTAGAAGTACTGCGCGAGTTCGTCGGCTTCCGGTTCGATCTCCGCAAAACTCTCACGAATAAGCCGGGCCAGTTCACGGCCTTCCACGGCCGAAACGGGAACGGTCGGGGGCAACGGGGAGACCTTCAGTGATTCAGCGTTCATCGGGAACGGTATTCTCCAGTCGTGCAAAGGCTTTTTCGTGCCGTGTGTGCGGCGTCGCCGTGCGGTGCCGCCCCCGAGGGTTCCCGACTGTAGGCGAATTCCCGTGCAGATGCGCGTGATTCCGCGCGGTCCCGCTCGAACGGAGCAATTTCGCCACGTGCGGTCAACCCCGTCTGGCGCAGCGTAAAAACGATCATCCGGACGGTTTACGCGAGGCGCGTAACAATTCTCGTCGTTCGTTCGATTTGTGTGCCGGACCGGTGTTCGGCAATTGTGGTGCTAGTCGATCGTGAACGGGTCGTACTGGATCTGGTCCAGCGCGCTGCCCGCGACCAGCATGCGCGACACCGTCGCGCGGATCATCGCCGGCGAGCCGGAGACGAGGATGTCGTGCTGAGGCCAGGCGCCGTACCGTGTGACCGCCTCGGCCAGCGTGCCCTGCTCGAATCCCGGGACGTCGCCGCCGCGCTCCACCACCGGCGTCACGGTCAGCCAGGGGTTGACCGACGCGAGCGCGCGCAGTTCATCGAGGTCGTAGAGGTCCTCGCGGGCCGGCCCGCCGTAGAAGAGATGCGTCTTCGGGTTCTCGCCCCACAGCGCGAGGTGGTCGAGGATCGACCGCAGCGGCGCGACGCCCGTCCCGCCCGCGACCATCAGCACGCCTCGTGACGCTTCGCGGTCGACCGTCATCCGGCCGAGTGGCGGACCGAGCCGCCAGACGTCGCCGGGCTGGGTGTGGCTGACGATGGCGCGGGAGACCCAGCCGCCGTCGATCGCGCGGACGTGGAACTCGATGCCGCCGTCCTCGCGCGGCGCGTTCGCCGGGGAGAGGTAGCGCCACAGTCGCGGCCGCTGCGGGACTTCGACGCTGACGTACTGGCCCGGGTGGTAGGGCACGGGCTGGTCGGGCACCAGCCGGACCAGGGCGAGGTCCCAGGTCAGCCGCCGGTGTTCGACGACGGTGGCCGACCACGACGGCGGGTTCGTGTCCGCCGCGGCGGCGTCCTGCATGGCCCGCGCGGCGATGGTGAACGCCTCGGCCCACGCGCGCTCGACCTCGGGCGTCCACTCCCGGCCGAGGTGGTTCTTCAGCGACGCGAGCAGCGCCGTGCCGACGGCTTCGTAGTGGCGCGGGACCACGCCGAACTTGCGGTGGTCGCGCCCGAGCTGCCGCAGGAACGGCGCGAGGTCGTCGGGCCGGTCGACCATCTGCACGATGTGCACCAGCGCGCGCACCAGCCGGCCGCGCTGGATCTCCATGTTGATCGGGAAGAAGTCGCGGGTGGTCGGCGCGAGGGTGAAGAGCATCCCGTAGAAGAACTGGGAGATTTCGGCGATGTAGGGCTCCGACTTGGCCCAGCTGTCCCGGATGAGCCGGACCATCGCGGTGACGGCCGCGGGGGCTTCACGCGGGGCCGAAGACCTGGGGAACGGGCTGACCGAGTCGGCGGTCATGGGTTGCGGCCGCCTCCTGGATCCATCGCCACTGCTTGCACCTCGGTCACTCGTCCGCGCCGCGCGCGCGGTCCGTCCGCAGGGTAACCGCCGGGCGCCCTTTTGCCCGCATTGTTGCTCCGACCGGGTGTATTGCGGCCGGTGACGGCGTGGGCGACCTCACCGGACCGATCCTTGCTCGCGCAAGCGACCGGTCATAAACTTGTATTGCACAAGTATTACAGCTTTCGGGGGTTCCGGGTGGCGGAGCCCCCGGCCCGGGGCGGAGCCCCGGTGCAGCAGCGCGGGAGGGGCCAGATGGGCTTCGACGACACCGACGACGACGTCCGGGTCGAGCTCATGCGTGAGCTGAAGACCGCGTCGCAGCTCCAGCACGCCTGGATCATGCAGGCCTGGCAGGACGAGCCGGGGTTGCACCCGGCGGCCGCGATGCTGCTGTCGGACCTCGCCAAGAACGGCGAAGCCAGGCCGTCCGAGCTGGCCAAGCGCCGGTTCGTCGACCTGTCCGTGGTCAGCAGGCAGATCACGCAGTTGTCCGCCGCCGGGCTGGTGGACCGCCGTCCCGCGCCCGAAGACGGTCGGGCCTCCCTGGTCAGCGTCTCCGAGAAGGGCCGGGCCGAGCTCGTCCGCTGGCGGGCCAACTACCTCGAGTTCATGGAAAAGGCGCTCGGCGGCTGGGACGACGAGCGCGTCACCGACCTCACCGGGCGGCTCGCCGAGATGAACGCCGACCTCCGGCGGGCCCTCGGCAGTGCCGCCTGCCTGGCTGACACGAACAAGTGACGTAGTGCTCGCGCAGCAGCACCGGCAGTGGCATTCCGCACGCCGGAAAGTCTCCGTTCGGGCCTGACTTGGCGGCAAGCCACAGGGTTAACGTCGGTAGGTGACGCGTAGCCGGGTCGCACTGCTGTGCGCGCTGGGGATCGACAACTTCGGCTCAGGTCTGTTCCTCCCGTTGGCGCTGGTCTACGTGACGCAAGTGGTCGGGGTGCCGCTCGCGATGGCGGGCACGGCCGTCACGCTCGGCACCATCGGCGGGCTGGTCGTGCCGCCGCTGGCCGGCCGGCTCGTCGACCGCGTCGGGCCGCGGACCGTCGTCATCGGCGCGCAGCTCCTGCAGGCCGCCGGCGCGGGCGCGTACCTGTTCGCCGACGCCGCCGGCCCGGTCGTGGCCGCCGCGGTGCTGCTCGCCACCGGGCAGCAGCTCTTCTACAGCTCCCTGTTCGTCCTCATCGCCGACGTCGCGGGCGACGTCCCGAAGGATCGGCCGTTCGCCGAGGTGGGGATGGTGCGGGCCGGTTGCTTCGGCCTCGGCGGGCTCGTCGCGGGCGCGCTGCTGACCTGGCTCGGGCCGGGCGGGTACCGGATCGCGCTCGTCCTCGACGCCGTGACGTTCTTCGTGGCCGCGTCGATCCTCGCCCTGTTCGTCCGGCTCGCGCGGCCGCACCAGCACACCGGCGAGCGGTCGGCCCGGGTGCTGCGCGACCGGCCGTACCTCGCCTTGATCCTCTTCAGCGGGCTCTTCGGGCTCTCCCTCGACTTCTTCCTCATCGGCACGCCAGTGTTCGTGCTCGACCGGCTGCACGGTCCCGCCTGGCTGCCCGGCGCGATCCTCGCCCTGCTGACCGTGCTGACCAGCGTCGGCGGCACGCTCGCGCTGCGGCTCACCGCCCGGCTGACCCGGATCGCGGCGATGCGCGCGGGCTCGGCGCTGTTCGCCGCGTGGTGCCTGGTCACCCTCGGCGTGCTGCTCGTGCCGGACGGCTGGCGGGTGGCGTACCTGCTGGTCTCGACGCTTGTCTTCGCCGCCGGCGACCTGGTCTTCGGCCCGCGTTCGGGGGCGCTCGCCGAGGCCGCGGCACCTCCGGTGGCCCGCGGCCGTTATCTGGCCGCGTACCAGTACGCGTTCACCGTGGCGCAGGTCCTCGCGCCCGCCGTGGTGGCGTTGTTCTCGGTCGCGGACTGGTTACCCTGGGTGCTGGTCGGGGCGTGCGCCGGCCTCGCCGTGGCCGGGCTCGGCATGCTGGGCTCCCGGTTGCCGGCGGGCGCGGTCGCCCCGGGTCAGAGTTGAGCGGAACAGACTCAAGTTTTCGTGCGTTAGAGGTAGTGACGGGCTTCGGTCAAGCCTGTCACCTGGACTTTTGAAGTACCGAGCATGAGGTGAGGGATGGACGCTTTCAACCCGACCACGAAGACCCAGCAGGCGATCTCGTCCGCGGCGCAGGCGGCCACCATGGCCGGCAACCCGCACGTGTCGGCCGCCCACCTGCTGGGCGCCCTGCTGGCGCAGGGTGAGGGGCTGACCGCACCGCTGCTGACCGCGGTCGGGGCCGACCCGGGGGTGGTGCACAAGGAGCTCGAGCCGCTCATCGCGGCGCTGCCGTCCGCGACCGGCGCGACGGTGTCGAGCCCGCAGTTCGACACCTTCGCCGTCAAGTCGCTGACCCGCGCGCAGAAGCTGGCCACCGAGCTGGGCGACGAGTACGTCTCGACCGAGCACCTGCTCGTCGGGCTCGCCACCGAGGGCGGCCAGGTGGCCGACCTGCTCAAGCGCCACGGCGCGACGCCGGACGCGCTGCAGGAGGCGTTCGTCAAGGTCCGCGGCTCGGCCCGGATCACCAGCGAAGACCCGGAGAGCACGTTCAAGGCGCTGGAGAAGTACGGCGTCGACCTGACCGAGCGCGCCCGCGGCGGCGAGCTCGACCCGGTCATCGGGCGCGACACCGAGATCCGCCGCGTCGTGCAGGTGCTGTCGCGGCGCACGAAGAACAACCCGGTCCTGATCGGCGAGCCGGGCGTCGGCAAGACGGCCATCGTCGAGGGCCTGGCCCAGCGCATCGTCGCCGGGGACGTGCCCGAGTCGCTGCGCGGCAAGCGCGTCGTCGCCCTCGACCTCGGGTCGATGGTGGCCGGCGCGAAGTTCCGCGGCGAGTTCGAGGAGCGGCTGAAGGCCGTGCTCAAGGAGATCACCGACTCCGCGGGCGAGGTCATCACCTTCATCGACGAGCTGCACACCATCGTCGGCGCCGGCGCGACCGGCGAGGGCGCGATGGACGCGGGCAACATGATCAAGCCGATGCTCGCCCGCGGCGAGCTGCGGATGGTCGGCGCGACCACCCTCGACGAGTACCGCCAGCACATCGAGAAGGACGCCGCCCTGGAGCGGCGCTTCCAGCAGGTGCTCGTCGGCGAGCCGTCGCCGGAGGACACCATCGCGATTCTGCGCGGGCTGAAGGAGCGCTACGAGGTGCACCACGGTGTCCGCATCACGGACGCCGCGCTGGTCGCCGCCGCGACGCTGTCCGACCGCTACATCACCGCGCGCTTCCTGCCGGACAAGGCCATCGACCTGGTCGACGAGGCCGCGTCCAAGCTGCGCATGGAGATCGACTCGCGGCCGGTGGAGATCGACGAGGTCGAGCGCGCTGTCCGGCGCCTGGAGATCGAGGAGATGGCGCTCGCGAAGGAGAGCGACGCAGCCTCGAAGGACCGGCTCACCGCGTTGCGCGCGGAGCTGGCGGAGAAGCGCGAGACGCTGACCGCGTTGACCGCGCGCTGGCAGAACGAGAAGGGCTCGATCGAGAAGGTTCGCGAGCTCAAGGAGCAGCTCGAGCAGCTGCGCGGCGAGTCCGAGCGCGCCGAGCGCGACGGTGACCTGGGCAAGGCCGCCGAGCTGCGCTACGGCCGGATCCCGGCGCTGGAGAAGGAGTTCGAAGCGGCCACCGCGGCGAGCGAGGTCAGCCAGCAGAACGTGATGCTCAAGGAGGAGGTCGGCGCGGACGACGTCGCCGACGTCGTGAGCGCGTGGACCGGCATCCCGGCGGGCCGGCTGCTCGAGGGCGAGACGGGCAAGCTGCTCCGGATGGAGGAGGAGCTGACCCGGCGGGTCATCGGGCAGGCCGAGGCCGTGCAGGTCGTCGCGGACGCGGTGCGCCGCAGCCGGGCCGGCGTCGCCGACCCCGACCGCCCGACCGGCTCGTTCCTGTTCCTCGGCCCGACCGGCGTCGGCAAGACCGAGCTGGCCAAGGCGCTGGCGGAGTTCCTGTTCGACGACGAGCGCGCGATGCAGCGCATCGACATGAGCGAGTACGCCGAGAAGCACTCGGTGGCGCGCCTGGTCGGGGCCCCGCCGGGGTACGTCGGCTACGACCAGGGCGGCCAGCTGACCGAGGCCGTCCGGCGGCGCCCGTACTCGGTGGTGCTGCTCGACGAGGTGGAGAAGGCCCACCCGGACGTCTTCGACGTGCTGCTGCAGGTCCTCGACGACGGGCGGCTGACCGACGGCCAGGGCCGGACGGTGGACTTCCGCAACACCATCCTGATCCTGACGTCGAACCTCGGCTCGCAGGCGATCGCCGACCCGTCGCTCGACGAGCGGCAGCGCAAGGACGCGGTGCTGCAGGTGGTGCAGCGGCAGTTCAAGCCGGAGTTCCTCAACCGGCTCGACGACATCGTCGTGTTCCACTCGCTCGGCACCGAGCAGCTGACGTCCATTGTGGACATCCAGGTGGCGCGGCTGGCCGCGCGGCTGGCCCAGCGCCGGCTGAACCTGGACGTCACCGACGGCGCCCGCGAGTGGCTGGCGCTGAACGGCTTCGACCCGATCTACGGCGCCCGCCCGCTGCGGCGGCTGGTCCAGTCGGCGATCGGCGACAAGCTGGCGAAGGCGCTGCTGTCGGGCGACATCCGGGACGGCGACACGGTGCGCGTCGACATCCCGGAGCTGGAAGCCGGTGACTCGCTGACGGTCACCCGCGTCTGAAGTCCGTGAAGGCCTCCTTACCGGCTTTTATGACCGGGAGGGAGGCCTTCGCGGCTTTCCGCGGGCGTCCACAGTAGAGACTTGTCGACTTGCGGCCGGGAATTGGTCCGAACGGGCCCGGCGACACGGGGACCGGCGATCATCTCTTCGGCGTAGCAGGCGATACCCTGCACGTCGTGGGTATTCCGGCGTGGATCTGGTTCGTCATCGCGGCCGTCGCCCTGGTGGCGGGCCTCGGGCTGCTCGCTGCCGACCGGGCGAAGGAGGGCTCGCGCAACCGCGAGCGCATGCGCTGGGCCCAGTTGCGCGGCTGGCAGTTCGTCGAAGAGGACGAACGGCTGCCGCAGCAGTGGTCCGGCGGGGCCATCGGCTACTTCGGCGCGGACGCCGCCGTGAACGTCGTCGCGGGGTCGACCTTCACCTCCGACGGCCGCCGCCCGGTGTTCATCTTCGACATCGAGTCCGAAGGCCAGATCCCCGCGGTCGTCGTCGCCGTGCGCTGCAACAAGAAGCACCGGATCCCCATCGAGATGTGGCTGTCCAGCGTGCCGTTCCAGCGCGCCGACATGCCCGAGATGCTCGGCCCGATCGGCTCGCGCTACGCCTTCGCGGACGACGCCGACGGCGCCCGCGTGGTCATCACCCAGGAACTCGTCGACGCCGCGGACCAGCTCGGCGGCGACGTCGGCGTGGCGTGGCTCGAGAACGAATGGGTGCTCGCCAGCGTCGTCCCGACCGCCGGCCCGTCGCGGCTCGAGCGGCTGCTGCGCGACCTCGGCGAGATCGCGGACATCGTCGACCCGTTCGACGAGGACTACGACGCGGGCCGCCACCAGGCGAGCGCGCCGATCCCGTCCATCGGCGGCAACCCGCCGACCCCCGCCGCCGGGACGCCGATCCCGCCGCCCGCGGAGCCGCAGGACTAACCGAGCACCGGCTGGTCGAGCACACTGGCGGCCAGCGTGCCGCGCAACGACGTCACGCCGCCCTGGACGTGGACCACGTGGTCGACGCCGAGGTCGCCGCTGAAGGACCCCGACGTCGTCTTGACCAGGCCGGACGCCGGTCCGAGCTGACCGCCGAGCTCGTGGGCCTGACCGACGTCGAGGTCGCCCGCGAAGCTGCCGATGGCATGCACTTCGGACGTCGTCCCGACCGCGCCCAGGCGGCCGAGGTCGACGGCCTGCCCGGACGAGTGGCGGGCGGCGAGCCCGCCTGTCAGATCTCCCGTGAACAGCCCCGTGTCGAGCTGCTCGGCGTTCTCGCTCAGGACGTCGACGCCGTGGCCCAGCCAGACGCCCTGGCGGGCCCGCTCGACCGCACCCGCACGGTCGCCCCGCGTGGCGACCGCCTCCGTCAGGTCGGACGCGAGCCGGGCGTCGCCGAGCTGCTTGCCGACGAAGTCGCGGCGGCTCGCCGACAGCGTTTCGCCGTCGTTGTCGAGCGTCGTGGTGTGCCGGTGGTCGAGGGGCAGGGTCAGGTCGGCCGGGGACGCGAACGCCGTCGCGGGAGACGCGAACAGGAGGGCCACGGGCGCGGCGACCTTGGGCAGGTAGCCGCTCTTGCGCCTGCTGTGCTTACCCATGCGCGGACGATAGCCCGGCGCCGAATCGGGTGCACCCGGAGGCTCTGACCTGTGGGTATCGTTCACCCACATGACCACCACCGCTGTGATCACCGGAGCCACCGCGGGCATCGGCGCGCAGTTCGCGCGCACGCTCGCCGCCGAGAAGTACGACCTGGTGCTCGTCGCGCGCGACACCGCGCGGCTGGAGGCCTACGCCGCTGAGCTGCGGGAACAGCACGGGGTCGCCGTCGAGGTGCTCCCCGCCGATCTGTCCGAAGTGGACGGCCGGGCGGCGGTCGAGGAGCGGCTCGCCGCCGGGCCGGTCGACCTGCTGGTCAACAACGCCGGGTTCGGGCTCAACGGCGACTTCTGGACCATCCCGCCGGACGCGCTGCAGCGCCAGCTCGACGTCAACGTCACCGCCGTCCTGCGGCTGACCCGGGCCGTGCTGCCCGGCATGATCGAGCGCGGCCACGGCGACATCATCCAGGTCAGCAGCGTCGCGGGGTTCTTCAGCGGCCGCGGCTCGACGTACACGGCCAGCAAGAACTGGGTCACGTCGTTCACCGAAGGCATCGCCGCGTCGCTGCCGAAGGGCGTCCGGATGATGGCGCTCTGCCCGGGTTTCACGGCGACGGAGTTCCACCAGCGGGCCGGCATCGGGAAGCCGGGCCCGAAAATCGCCTGGCTGGGTGTCGAACAGGTGGTCGGCGAGGCGCTCGCGGACCTGCGCCGCGGCAAGGTGATCTCGGTGCCGAGCCTGCAGTACAAGGCCGTCGTCGCGATCGGCGGCCTGCTGCCGCGCGCGGTGCTGCGCCGGATCAGCGGCGGCTTCGGCGGCAAGGGTCGCACCTGACGCGGCACTTTCACGTGAAAGTGCCGCGGTAGGGCTGTCCCCACCACCGAGACGCACGTGCGCACCAGGGTGATCCGGGGGCTGCCTCAATAGCGTTTTGACCATGACGACAGAGGCGGTGCGGCTCGAGGCCGTGCGCAAGGAGTACGGCGGCGTGGTCGCGCTGGACGGGGTTTCGATCTCGTTCCCGCGGGGCGGGTTCACGGCGGTGATGGGCCCGTCCGGGTCGGGCAAGAGCACCTTCCTGCACTGCGCGGCCGGGCTCGACCGGCCGACGTCGGGCCGGGTCGTGCTCGACGGCCAGGACCTCGACGGCAAGAACGAGACGTACCTGACGAAGCTGCGGCGCGACCGCGTCGGCTTCGTCTTCCAGGCGTTCAACCTGCTCCCGGCGCTGACGGTGGAGCAGAACGTCGTGCTGCCGCTGCAGCTGGCCGGCAAGCGCCCGGACAAGCGGCTGGTCGCGCGGATCCTCGCGCACGTCGGGCTCGACGGGCGCCGCAAGCACCTGCCCGGGCAGCTCTCCGGCGGGCAGGCGCAGCGCGTCGCGATCGCCCGAGCGCTGGTCACCGACCCGGCCGTGCTGTTCGCCGACGAGCCGACCGGCGCGCTCGACACCCGCACCGCCGCCGACGTGCTCGGTCTGCTGCGCGACTCCGTCCGCTCGTCCGGCCAGACGGTGATCATGGTGACGCACGACCCGGTCGCCGCGTCCTACGCCGACCAGGTCGTCTTCCTGGCCGACGGCCGGATCGCCGGCCGCCTGGACCGGCCGACCGCGGAAGCCGTCGCCGAGCGGATGACCCACCTGGGCGCGTGGGGCCGGGTGGCGGCCTGATGTTCACGCTCGCGCTCCGGACGCTGCGCCTGCGCAAGGGCGGCTTCCTGGCGACGTTCGTCGCCGTGTTCTTCGGCGCGCTGATCGTCTCGGCGTGCGGTGGCCTGATGGAGACGGGCATCCGGTCCGAGACGCCGGTGCAGCGGCTGGCCGCGGCGCCGATCGTCGTCGGCGGGCAGCAAACGCTTGCGGTGCCCGAGGACGACCCGGCGACCCTCGACCCCGAGGACAAGCACAAGTACAAGAACGCGACGCTGCCCGAGCGCGTCCGGGTCGACGCGGCGCTGGCCGACCGCCTGCGCGCGGTCCCGGGTGTCACGAACGTGGTCGGCGAGGTCGGCTTCCCGGTGCAGCTCGGCGCGGCGAGCGCGCTCGGGCACGCGTGGGAGTCCGCCGCGCTGACGCCGTACGCGTTGACCGGCGATGCGCCGAAGCCGGGTGAAGTGGTCGTTGACGCCGACATGGGGATCGCCGTCGGGACCACTCTGCCCGTCGCGGCGCACGGCACCGTCGGTCAGTACCGCGTTTCCGGCGTCGCGAAGGCGCCTCAGTCCATGCGGGACTCGGCGCTGTTCTTCGCGGCTTCGGACGCGGAAAGGCTCTTCGGCCACCCCGGGCAGTTCGACGCGATCGGCGTCTTCGGTGGAGACGCGGCCGCGGTGTCGGCGGTCGTCGGCGACGCCGGGGTCGTGCTGACCGGCGCCGACCGCGGTGCCCTGGAGTTCCCCGAGGTGGGCAAGAGCGGCGAGAACCTGATCGTGCTCGCCGCCGTCTCCGGCGGGTTGTCGGCGCTGGTCATGGTGTTCGTCGTCGCGGGCACGCTCACGCTGTCGACCCAGCAACGCCAGCGCGAACTCGCGTTGCTGCGCGCGATCGGCACGACCCCGCGGCAGCTGCGCCGGATGGTGCTTGGCGAGGCGCTCGTCGTCGGGCTGCTCGCGGTCGCCGTCGCGGTCGTGCTCGGGCCGGTGCTCGGGAACTGGCTGTTCGACCAGCTCGCGGCGAACCACGTCGTGCCGGACGTGCTGCGGTTCGGGCAGGGCTGGATCCCGGCGATCGTCGCCGCGGGCGCGTCGCTGCTGGCCGTCTTCGCCGCATCCTTCGTCGCCGGGCGCCGGGCTTCGAAGGTTCGTCCGACCGAAGCGCTCGCCGAGGCGGCCGTGGAACGGCGCTGGCTGACGCCGATCCGGCTGATCACCGCGATCCTCTGCTTCGCGGGCGGGACGGCGCTGGCGATCGTTACGGTCGCCGTCATGACCGGCCCGGTCGCGGCCAGCACGGCCGGCCCCGCGGTGATGCTGTGGGCGTTCGGCCTGGCGGCGCTCAGCCCGGGCGTCACCAAGGTGACGGCGATGCTGCTGCGCTGGCCGGTGCAGGCGCTGAGCGGCGTCACCGGCCGGGTCGCCCTGCGCAACACCCGCGTCGGCGCGGTGCGGACGGCGGGCGCGGTCACGCCGATCATGCTCGCGGTCGGCATCGCGACCGCCAACATCTACCTGCAGACGACCCAGGAAGCCGTCTCGAACCAGGCGTACACCGAGGACCTGCGCGCGGACGCCGTCGTCGCCGGCCCGGGCGGCCTGGACCCGTCGGTGCTGGGCCGCGTGCGCGCGACGCCGGGGGTCGCGAGTGCCTCGGAGTACGTCACGAGCACGGTGTTCATCGAGAAGCCGTTCGACTCCGGCCAGGACGACGACGGCTGGCCCGCGCTGGGCGTCAGCGAGCTGTCCGGGAACGCGATCGAGGTGCCGGACACGCTCGGCCGGCACGTCGGCGACACGCTGTCGCTGCGGCTCGGCGACGGCTCGCCGGTGGACGTGCGCGTGACCTCCGTCGTGAAGCAGCGCGCCGGGTTCGAGAAGCTCGTGCTGCCCGCCGGCTTGCTCGCGCCGCACACGACGGCCGGGCTCGCGCCGCAGCTGCTGGTGCGCGCGGCCGACGGCGTCGACTCGGCGACGTTGACTTCGCGGCTTCGCGAGGCGACAGCGGGATTGCCGGTCTCCGTCGGTGACCGGGACGCGCTCATCGCGGCGCACGCGAAGGGCAACGAGGTCGGCGCGTGGGTCAACTACCTGCTCGTCGGGATGATCATCGCGTACACGGTGATCTCGGTGGTGAACACGCTGGTGATGGCAACCTCGCGGCGGCGGCGCGAGTTCGGGCTGCAGCGGCTGAGCGGGTTCACCCGCGGCCAGGTGCTGCGGATGGCCGGGGTCGAAGGCGGGCTGATCGCGACCATCGCGGTGCTCCTCGGGACGCTCGTCGCGGCGGGCTCGATCGTGCCGTTCTGCCTGGTGGTCAGCGGATCGCCGCTGCCGTCGGGGCCACTGGCGATCTACCTGGTGGTGCTCGCGATCGCCGTGGTGCTCTCGCTCGTCGCGATCCTGGTCCCGGCCTGGGCGGCGACGCGCGGGCGTGCGGTCGACGCCACATCCATCGGGGAGTGAGGAGGCGCGTGTGTAAGACTCTCGGCCGTGGCGAACCCCGGGTTGGATCAAGCGGCGAAACTCGAACTGGCCAGGCTGGTCACCGATCTTTCCGTGGTGCACGGAAAAGTGACCTTGGCCTCGGGCAAGGAAGCCGATTACTACATCGATCTCCGGCGCGCGACGCTGCACCACGCGGCCGCGCCGCTGATCGGCAAGCTGCTGCGCCAGCTGACGGCGGACTGGGACTACGTGGCGGCCGGCGGCCTGACGCTCGGCGCCGACCCGGTGGCGCTGGCGATGCTGCACTCCGCCGCGACCGACGGCGTGGTGCTGGACGCGTTCGTCGTCCGGAAGGCCGTGAAGGAACACGGCATGCAGCGCCGCATCGAGGGCATGGAGGTCCGCGGCCAGCGGGTCCTGGCGGTCGAGGACACGTCGACGACGGGCGGCAGCGTCCTGACGGCGGTCGAGGCCCTGCGCGAAGCGGGCGCGAACGTGATCGGCGTGGCGACGGTGGTCGACCGCGACACCGGGGCGCGGGAGGCCATCGAGAAGGAAGGCCTGGAGTACCGGTACATCCTGGGCAAGGACGACCTCGGCCTGGACTGAAGGGCACCTTCAGCTCGGCCCCGGCTGAGTCGCCGCGGTGACGCGGGTCACCCACACTGAACCCGTGACGTTTCCCGCCCGCCGGTGTCCTCCTCCCGAGGAGGTGCCGTGACGACAACCGCTGCGCCGCTCGACGACGCGACCCTCGTCGGGCGCGCCAAGGACGGCGATGTCCGGGCCTACGAACAGCTCGTGCTGCGCTACCAGGGCCCGATGTTCCGGCTCGCCGTGAAGATGCTCGCGCACCGCGGCGATGCCGAGGACGTCGTGCAGGAGGTGTTCCTCAACGCCTGGCGCAAACTCGGGCAGCTCGGGGAGGACGCCGCCTTCGTCGGCTGGCTCTACCGGGCCACCACGAACCGCTGCCTCAACGCCATCCGCGCGCGCAGGCCGCAGGCCGACGTCGACCTCGACACCGCCGAGTCGCCGCGGGCGGACCTGCAGCCGGAGCGGGCCGCGCAGGTGAGCGGGCAGCTCGCGGCGTTGAACGCCGCACTGGAACAGCTGACGCCCGAGCAACGCGCGTGCTGGCTGCTCCGGGAAGTGCACGGCCGGTCCTACGAAGAGATCGGCGAAGTCGTCGGCGCGACCGCGACCGCGGTGCGCGGCCGGATCGCGCGGGCCCGAGCCCAGCTGGCGGAGGTGATGAAGCCATGGCGATGACGGACTACGAACTGCCCTGCGAACGCGACGTCGAGCAGGTGTGGGAGCGGCTCGACGCGGTCGGCGCCGGGCTGGCCGACGAGCACGAGCTGACCTGCCCGCACTGCCGCGCGGCCCGGGAAAGCCTGCTGGCGCTGCGGGAAGCGACGTCGGAGCTGGTGGCTGCCGAGGACGACGTGCCGCCCGCCTTGTTCGGCCGGATCATGTCCGCCGTGCGGGCCGAGGTGCGGCGCGGCTCGATGGTGGCGCTGCCGACCCCGGAACCCGGGTTCGTCGAGATCAGCGAGCAGGCCGTCGCGGCCGTGCTGCGGTACGCGGCGGACACGGTCGACGGCGTCCGGGCGCGGCGCTGCCGGATCCGCCCGCTCGCCGAGGGCGGGGTCGAAGTCGAACTCACCCTCGCGGTGAGTCTCCGGAACGCTACCGGCGGTGAAGCGTTGGCGTTGGTGCGGGAGCGGGTGACCGCGGCGGCCGCGGCCCGGGTGGGCCTGACGCTCGCGCGGCTCGACCTGCTGGTGGACGACGTTTATGGGGAGCCAGGGGAATGAGCGTTGAGTACGTCATCGCCGATCCGGTGATCGCCGGCGTGGCGGCCAGGGCGGCGATCACGACACCCGGCGTCGTGCGGCTCGAGCCGGGCCTGCGCGGCCTGGTGACGGCGTGGACGCGGGCCGCCCGGCAGCGCTGGAAGGGGCTCGACCCGGCGCCGGCGGACGGCGTCCGGGTCCGCACCACCGACGGCCGGGTGAGCGTCGAGGTCGACCTGGTGACGTCGGCGGCCGACCAGGCCGCGGCGGTCGGCCGGGCGGTGCAGCGCTCGGTCGGCCGGTTCGTGACCGAGCAGACCGGCCTGGCCGTCGACGGGGTTTCGGTGTCCATTATGGACATCGAGCCCCGGTGACCGGCGCCGAAGCCGTCGAGAAGATCGTCGGCGCCGTCGAAACCGTGGCCGGTCTCCGCCCCGCGACCCCGGTCGCCCCCGAGACGACGTGGCTGCCGGTGGACTGGGCCGGCCAAGCCGTCGACCTCTCGGCCGACGTCGTCCAGATCCGCCTCATCGCCACGCGGCTGCCGCTACCACCGTTGCTGGAGCAGGCCGCGGCGGCGGTGCGTCCGGTGCTGGCCGGCACGGAGTGGGAAGGCGCGCGGCTGCGGCTGGTCGTCACCGACCTCGACGGCGCGGCCTTCGGGAGACCCACGTCACAGTGAGCCACTCCCGTCTCCGGGGTGGGTCCTCGTCACGAAGCAGGTGAACACCAACGTCAGCGACGTCCACCTGCCCGGTGACGAGGCACCCGCGCCGGCCGACCGGGTCAGCTGATCCGGCGTACCGTCGAGGGTGTGGAAGAGCCGTCGAAGCCCGACGAGCCGCCGGACCGGCCCGGGCACCAGCCGCCGTGGAAGAAGCCGCACCCGTACCCGCGCGAAGAGCCGACGCAGTACCCCGCGAAGCGCCCACCGGAGTTCCCACCGGGCGTAACGCCTCCGTCACCGCCCAGGTGAACGGGTTGCTCCGCTGGGTTAAACATCACACAGCCGGGCACTCTTAGGGGCGGCCGAATCCGATCAGCAGAGTAAAGTCGCTGGTAGGGGGTTCGGTGAAGGGGGCGTGTGGTGGCGAAGTTCCTGGCGGACGTGACCGTCGCGGTACACATCCTGGCCCTGCTGCTCATCGGTTTCGGCGGCTTCGTCGCCTGGCGGTGGCCCAAGCTGATCTTCGTGCACCTGCTGGGCGTGGCCTGGGGTGTGCTGGTCAACGTGGCGCCGGTGCCCTGCCCGTTCACCGCGCTGGAGAACTACTTCCGGCACCAGCAGGGCCTCGGTGACCTGCCCGGCGGGTTCAACGCCTACTACCTCTACGACACGGTGTTCCCGAGGTCGTGGCTGCCGGTGATCGGCGTCGTCGCGATCACCGTGGTCGTCTACTCCTACGTCGGCGTCTACCACCGCTGGCGCCACCGTGACCACAGCGAAGACGCCCGGACGCACCGGGTCCGCTTGGGCTAGGCGACAATCGGGAGGTGAGTACCTCCCCGGACGTCGGACCCACCGAGTGGGTGAGCCGCGAAGAGGTCGGCGTCGGCCCGTGGCCGGGCGAGTGGCCGTCGGACGAGCGGTACGACCCGGACCTGCTGCGCGACGGCGACCGCCGCAACGTCGTCGACGCCTACCGCTACTGGCGCCGCGAGGCGATCGTGTCCGATGTGGACCGCCGGCGGCACCCGTTCCACGTCGCGATCGAGAACTTCCAGCACGACCACAACATCGGCACGGTGGTCCGCACGGCGAACGCCTTCGCGGCGGCGGAGGTGCACATCGTCGGCCGCCGCCGCTGGAACCGCCGCGGCGCGATGGTGACCGACCGCTACCAGCACCTCCGCCACCACGACGACGTCTCCGGGCTGGTGTCGTTCGCCGCGGAAAACGGCCTCGCCCTGATCGCGGTCGACAACACGCCGGGGTCCGAGCCGGTCGAGACGGCGTCGCTGCCGCGGTCGTGCGTGCTGGTGTTCGGCCAGGAGGGGCCGGGGTTGTCCGAGGCCACGCGGGAAGCGGCGGCCCTGACGGTGTCGATCGCCCAGTTCGGGACGACCCGGTCGATCAACGCGGGCGTCGCGGCGGGGATCGTCATGCACGCCTGGGTCCGGCAGCACGCCGACCTGTCGACGGCCTGGTAGCTACGCCGGCGCGACCTCGACCGGGATGCCGTTCAGCACCGAGGTCCCCGACGGCACGTCGAGCAGCGTCTCGTCCGCGACCAGGTTCGAGTTGACGCCGGGGTTCGCGCTCGCGACGCGGGTCCGCGCGCCGTCGACGTCGTGGCCCCAGCCGTGCGGGATGCTGACCACGCCCGGCCGGACCTCGTCCGTCACCTCCACCGGCACCTCCAGCTTGCCGGCGCGCGAGGTCACCGACGCCAGCGCGCCGTCGGTGAGACCCAGGCGCGTCGCGTCGGCCGGGTGGACCAGGACCGTGCAGCGGTTGCCGCCGCGGACCAGCGGCGCGAGGTTGTGCATCCACGAGTTGTTCGAGCTCAGGTGGCGCCGGCCGATCAGCACCAGACCTTCGTCGGCCGGCTTCGACAGCTCGGCACGCAGCCGCGGAACATCGGCGACGACGTCCGGTGGCGCCAGCTCGATCCGGCCGGACGCGGTGCACAGCACCTCGGGAATCCGCGGCCGCAGCGGCCCGAAGTCCATCCCGTGCGGCGCGGCTTCGAGGTCGGCGAGCGTGACGTCGTACGGCCCGGCGCGCAGCAGCAGGTCGACCAGCCGCGCGGGCCCGGTGCGGTCGTGGGTCACCTCGAGCTTGTTCCGGCGCGCAGTTTCGGCGGCGACGAAGTCGTCCAGCGCCGCGACGTCCGCTTCGGGCCCCTGACCGGTGACGATGCCGGTGAGCCGCAGCATCGTTTCCCATTCCTGCGGCAGCTCCGACGGCAGCGTCGCCGGCGTCCAGTTCGCGACGTTGCGCACCGAGAGCTGGTAGAACGCCAGGTCGAAGTGCGGCCGCTCGAGCGGTGACGGGCCGGGCAGGATGACGTCGGCCCGGCGGGACGTCTCGTTGAGGTAGACGTCGACGGAGATCATGAAGTCGAGGTTCTTCAGGGCTTCGCTCAGCCGCCCGGCGTTCGGCGTGCTCAGGCACGGGTTGCCGCTGACCGTGATCAGCGCGCGAACCTGGCCCTCGCCCGGCGTTTCGATCTCGTCGGCGAGCGTCGCGACCGGCAGTTCGCCGACGACCTCGGGGTAGCCGCGCACGCGGCTGCGCCAGCGCCCGACCGCGAACGGCCGCCGGTTGCCGGTCGGCTGGCACGCGGCCAGCGGGAACATCGCGCCGCCGGGCGCGTCGAGGTTGCCGGTGAGCACGTTGAGGACGTCGACGAGCCAGCTCGCGACCGTGCCGAACGTCTGCGTGGTGGTGCCGATCCGGCCGTAGACGACGGCGTTCTCGGTGGCCAGCTCGAGCGCCATCCGGCGGATCTCGGCGGCGTCGATGCCGGTGCGCGGGGCGACGGCTTCGGGCGTGAACGGCCGGGCCAGCTCGCGGACGTCGTCGAGGCCGTGGAGGTGCTCCGCCAGCCGCCCGGGTGCGACGCGGTTCTCCGCGAACAGGACGTTGACCAGCGCGAACAGCAGCAGCGCGTCGGTGCCGGGCCGGATGGCGTGGTGCTCGTCGGCGAACGCGGCAGTGCGCGTGCGCCGCGGGTCGACGACGACGATCTTGCCGCCGCGCTCGCGGATCCCGCGCAGCCGGCCGCGGATGTCCGGCGCGGTCATCAGGCTGCCGTTGGAGACGAGCGGGTTGGCGCCGAGGATCAGCAGGTGGCGCGTGCGGTCGAGGTCGGGCACGGGGATGGCGAGCGGGTCGCCGAACATGGTGCCGGCCGAGAAGTGCTTCGGCATCTGGTCGACCGAGGTCGCGCTGTAGAAGTTCTTGGTGCCCAAGGCTTTGTAGAGCACGCGGCCGTAGAGCGTCAGCGCGATGTTGTGCACGCCGGGGTTGCCCGCGTACACGGCGACGGCGTCCCGGCCGTGCTCCTCGAGGATCGGCGGGAGGCGGCGGTCGATCTCGTCGTAGGCCTCCTGCCAGCTGACCTCGACGAACTCGCCGTCGCGCTTGAGCAGCGGCGCGGTCAGCCGGTCGGGGTCGTGGTGGAGCGCCCCGAGCGACGCGCCCTTCGGGCAGATGTAGCCCTTCGAGAAGACGTCGTTCTGGTCGCCCGTGACGCGGGTGACCTGCTGGTTCGCGTCGAGCGTCACGTCGAGGCCGCAGGTGGCTTCGCAGAGCGGGCAGGTCACGTGGGCCGTCGTCATGACAGCCCAACATACCGAGCGGTATGTCGATGGGCAAGGCACGATTGCGACATGGACGTCTCGGCTGCCGAACGCGCAGTGACTTCGCGGCACCTGCGCCGGGTGTGGGGCCTGCCCGGCACGGTCCTCGGGCGCAGCGGCTGGCCGCCGTCGCCCGGCCAGCGGCTGCACTGGCACTGGAACTACTGGTGGCAGGCGCACCTGCTGGACACGCTGGTCGACGCCCAGCTGCGGGCCGGTACGCCCGCGCGCTTGGCGTTGATCCGGTCGTTCGTGCGTTCGGTGCGGCTGCGCAACTTCGGCCGCTGGACCAACGACTACTACGACGACATCGCGTGGCTCGGCCTTGCGCTGCAACGGGTTTCGTCACTGGGTATCGACACCGGACCGGCGGTGGCGGCGATCGACACGCAGCTGCTGTCGGGCTGGACGTCCGCGGCGGGCGGCGGCATCTGGTGGCGCCGCGGCGACGACTTCAAGAACGCCCCGGCCAACGGCCCGGCGGCGATCTTCCACGCGCGGTCGGGGAATCTCTCCCGCGCTCGTGAGATGGCGGACTGGCTGACGTCCACTCTGGTCGATCCCGCGACGGGTCTCGTCTGGGACGGCATTCGCGCGGACACCGGCGAACTGGTGAAGCACATTTACACGTACTGCCAAGGGGTCTACCTGGGCGCGTGCCTCGCATTGTCCTCAATGGACAATGCGGCGCGGACCGTCCGGGCGGTCGCGGAACACTGCGCGCCGGGCGGGGTGATCCGCGGCCAGGGCGGCGGCGACGGCGGTTTGTTCGGCGCGATCCTGGCGCGGTACCTGGCGTTGGCGGCGCGGTCGTTGCCCGGCCCGGAGGCGGCCACGGCCCGCGAGCTGGTGCTGAAGTCGGCGGAGGCGTGCTGGTCGGGAGCTGCCGAAGGGCCGGTGTTCAGCGCGTACTGGGACCGCCCGGTGCCCTGGCCGGTGCCGGCGGACGCCCCGGAACGCGACATGTCGGTGCAAGTGGGCGGCTGGATGCTCCTGGAGGCCGCGGCGACGCTGTCACCAGACGTCGCCGGCCCGCCAGTCGGCGGTTAGCTCCCCGTCGAGGTCGAGCGGGACCCGGCCGGGGAAGACGTAGACGCCGCCGTCGTCGTCCTCGGTGCGCTGGACCCCGGACGGTGTCAACGCGAACGTGGGCCCGCGCCACAGCTGCCAGCCGCGTCCCGCGTACAGCGGTGCCCCGGCCCTGGTCGCGCTCAGCGCGCCCACCTCGTACCCGGGCAGCAGCTCCTCCATCGCCGCCATCAACGCGCTCGCGACGCCGCGCCGCCGGTGGTCCGGGTGCACCGCGACGCCCTCGACGTAGCCGGTGTTCAGCACGCGGTCGCCGTGCAGCAGGCGGCGTTGCACGAGCGAGGCGTGACCGATCAGCTCGTCGCCGTCGAAGGCGAGGGCGTGCAGGCCGCCGAGGGTGTTTTCCCAGCCCGGTGGATCGAAGTCCGCGAACGCGCCTTCGAGCAGGGCCCGGACGGCGAGCAGGTCGGCGGCCGGCAGCTGGGCGGTGTGCGCGAGTCTGACCACCTCGCCATTCTCCCGCTACCGGCGCGTCAGTTCTGGACGCCTTCCTTGCGCGGGTCGAGGTCGATCTTGGCGCGTTTGTCGTCCTCTCCGGCTTCGTGCCAATCGGCGACAGCGGCCTTGAGCCGGGCTTTCTGCTCCGCGTCGCTCGCCGCGTACTTCTCCGCGGCCTTCTTGATGCGATCGGCCGCCATGAGGTACCGCGCAGTGGTGTTCTGGAAGAACGACTCGATGTCTTCCCGCAACGCGATCAACGCCGTGTCCGCCGCGGTGGCCACGGCGCCGCGGCCCACCAGCTGGCCGTCGGCGTAGGAAGCCGCGGCGACCTTGGTCAGCACGTCGCGGGAGTAGATGTCGGCGGCGTCGACGCAGTGCTGGGCGATCTCCATGACCACGACGACATCGACGGCGAACCGGCCGGACGCGGACGGGTCGCTGTCGTCGCCGTCGGGACTGCTCTTCGTGAAGTCGTAGAGCTCCAGCACCGTGCGGTCGGCCCCGGCGATCCGCTGCTGGATGCCCGTGATGGCCTTCTGGTAGTCGGCTTCGGCCGCGGTCAGGTCCGCGTGGAGGGCGCGGACGGCGGCGTCGAGGTGGGTGAAGAAGCTGCTCAGCTGCGGGAACTTCAGCGCTTCGTTCGGCTTCCCCTCGCGGAGGCTGAGCGCGAAGTCGATCAGGCTCAGCGCCGTGCCGATGCTGCCCGGCGCCTCTTCGCCCAACGCCGTGGCGACCGTCGAGACGATTCCCCACGCCTGGCTCGCGGCGTTCACCGCCACCCTTTCCCGCGGGGTGTTTGCCGACGGCTGCGCGGCCTCGAAAAGGTCGCGGGTGGCCTGGGCGATGAGCTGGAGGGTGTTGTTCCGGGTGGCGTGGATCGTCGTGGCCCGCAAGGAGTAGCAATTGGCCAGCCACCGCACGAGCACACTCTGGTTCTTCAGCGTCGGGCCGACCGTCGAAAGGAAGCCGCCTTTGAGGCTGTTCGCCGCGAGCCCGGTCCACCCGGCCAGCCACGCCCGGTTGTTGTTGCCGTCGTCCCGGACGGACAGCTTCTCGACCATGCCGGGCAGGGTGTAGGCGCCGATCGAGCCCTCCGGGCGCAGGGTCCCGTCGGCGTTCAGGAGGCTTTTCTGCGCGTCCTCGAGGGACGACAGTTCCGGCCCGCCCGCGAGATCCGGGATCGCGGCCGCGAGCTGTTCCCGCTTGGCCCACGCCCAGTCCCCGACCTGGGAAAAGACGTCGGCCGCGCGGCATTCGACGTACTTCGCGTCGGGCACGCTCCACCCGTCGCACGCGGCGGACGGCCGGTTGGCCGGGGTGCTGTCGTCGACCGCCCACGCGACGATCGGGCAGGTCGTCAGGTGGCCCCGGGACTCGACCGGAACCTGCCACCGGGCGGGCTCCGGCGCGGCGTCGATCTGGCTCGTGCCGCCGCGCAGGGTCAGGCCGGCGTCCCTGATCCAGCGGCGTTCCAGCGCCTGCCAATAGTCGTTGAGCGCCGCCGAGAGGGAAGCCGAGTAAACGCTTCCGCTCATGTACTGACCGCTCATTCGCCACTTCTCCGATTCGTCCGCTGTCGAGCGCGCCGAGAGTAGCAACGAAGTGACGTATTTAGGCCAATTGTCACTCCATGGCGTCCGGAAGTGGCCAGTGTCCGGTCAGCAGCCGCAGGAGGCGCCGTGCAGGAACCGCGGGGTCAGCGACACCGATTCCGGTGGCCGGTCCGGGTCCGCCATGCGGGACAGCAGCAGCTGCACCGCCCGGCGCCCGAGGTCCGCGACCGGCTGGGCCAGCGTCGTCACCGCCGGGCTCACCCGGCGGGCCCACTCCATGTCCCCGTACCCGACCACCGCCAGCTCCGAGCCGATGCGGATCCCGCGCCGGTGGGCTTCGTACTGGACCCCGACGAGCATCGACTCGTCCGCGACGACCAGTGCCGTCGGGGAGGGCCAGCCGTCCAGGAGCTTCGCCGTCGCGCGGGCCGCGCCGCCCGACGTCGACAGGCCGCACTCCACCAGCTCGCGGTTGAACCGCAATCCCGCCTGCTCCAGCCCCAGCCGGTAGCCGCGGACGCGCTCGCGGCTGATCTCCAGGCCTTCGTCGCCCGAGATGAACCCGATCTTCCGGTGCCGGCGCTCGGTCAGGTGGCGGACCAGCGACGCCACCGCGTGCACGTTCTCCGTACCGACCTGGTCGACGTCGTTGCGGGCCGCCACCCGGTCGACCAGCACCGTCGGGACGCCCATCCGGACCAGGCCGTTGATCACCGCTTCGGCACCCGCCGACGGCACCAGCAGCACGCCGTCCACGAGGTCCGCCCGCAGGGCGCGGACGACCGCCGCCTCGTCGCTGACCGTGTCGCCGGTGTCGGCGAGCGTGACGTCGCAGCCCGACTGGGCCGCGGCTGCTCTGATCGAGCGCAGCAGCTCACCCGAGTAGGGGTTCGCGTTCGTACCCATCGCGACGCCGATCCGGTAGGTGACCGGGGGGTCCCACAACCGGAGCTCCGGCGATAGTGCGGTCATAAGCCCTCGCAGACGCTCAGCCGAAACGTATCCGCTGAACGTCCACGCCGTGCCGGTAAAACTGCAGAATCACTGATGTGAGTGAACCGACGGGCAGCCGCAGGACTCACGATGACGCAGAGTGGGTGGCAGCCGGACCGTCTCGGCCTTGCGCGCCGGGTCGTTGATGCGGGCCAGCAGCAGCCGGACCGCCTGCCGGCCGATCTCCTCGATCGGCTGCGCCATCGTCGTCAGCGGCGGGTCGACCAGGTCCGCCCACTCGACGTCGTCGTAGACCACCACCGGCAGGTCGCGGCCGATGCGCAGCCCGCGCCGCCGGGCTTCGTGCAGCACCCCGACCATCATGCTGTCGTTCCCGACGACCAGCGCCGTCGGCGGCTCGGGCAGCGCCAGCAGCGTGCTCAACGCCAGCGACCCACCCTCGTGCGACGAGTTCCCGCAGGCCACGAGCTCGGACGACCACGTCAGCCCGGACCGGCCGAGCCCCAGCCGGTAGCCCAGTACGCGCTCCTCGCTCGTCGACAGCCCGGGCGCGCCGCTGATCATCCCGATCCGCCGGTGCCCGAGCGTCCCGAGGTGCGCGGTCAGCGCCGAGGTCGCCTGGATGTTCTCCGTGCCCACCTGGTCGACGTCGGTCCGGGTGGTCAGCCGGTCGATCAGCACCGTCGGCACGTCCAGCGACACGAGCTCGCCGATCACCGGGCCGTCGCCGGGCGCCGGGGTGATGAGCAGGCCGTCGACGCGACGGGAGCGCAGCGCCCGCACGGTGTCACGCTCCGTGTCCGCGGTGTCGTGCGTGTCGGCCAGCAGGACGGTGTACCCGTGCGCCGACGCCTCCCGCTCGATCGCCTGCATCAGCTTCGCGAAGTACGGGTTGGCCACCAGCGAGATCGCCATCCCGATCGACCGCGTCCCGCCGGTGACCAGCGACCGGGCGATCGCGTCGCCGGTGTAGCCGGTCGTCTCGATCGCCCGCAGGACGGCCGCCTTGGTGTCCTCGGCGACCGCCCGCGTCCCGTTGACGACGTGCGAGACGGTCGTGATCGAGACGCCGGCGAGCTCGGCGATGTCCCGCTGGGTCGGCCGCGATGATCTCGGCTGGGGCATGCCAATCCTTTCCGGCAAGCGTTTGCGCAAACGCTTGCGTCCACGGTGCAGTCTGTCTACCTTCCCGACCATCGGCAAGCTTCGACACGAACAAAGGGTGGGAACCCATGAGACAGCGAAGTCTCACCGCAGTCGTGCTGGCCGCCGTCCTCGCCGCGACGACCGGGTGCACGGTCGAACGCCACTGGGGCGGCAACACCAACACCGGCGGGAGCGGCAAGGCCAAGGTCGGCCTCGTCACGAAGACCGACACGAACCCCTACTTCGTCGAACTGCGCAACGCCGCGAGAGCGGCCGCGCAGGCCAACGGCGCCGACTTCAGCGCGCTCGCCGGCCAGTTCGACGGCGACAACGACGGCCAGGTCCGTGCCATCGAGAACCTGCGGCAGCAGGGCGCGAACACCATCCTCATCACGCCCAGCTCGTCGACCGGCGTGTTGAAGGCGATCAAGGACGCGCGTGACGCCGGTGTCCTGGTCATCGCCCTCGACACGGCGACCGAACCGGCCGACGCCGTCGACGCCACCTTCGCCACCGACAACTTCGCGGCGGGCGAGCAGCAGGGCGCGTACGTCAAGGCCGCGCTGGCCGGCACCCCGCCCAAGCTGCTGATGGTCGACGGGACCGCCGGCAGCTCGGTCGACACCCAGCGCCACGGCGGTTTCCTCAAGGGCATCGGGCTCACCGACTCCTCGCCGGAGATCAAGGGCCACACCGCGGCCAACGGCGACCAGAGCCTCGCCCAGCAGGGCATGGAGAACCTGCTGCAGCGCAGCACCGACATCAACGCCGTCTACTCGATGAACGAGCCGATGGGCCGCGGCGCGTACGCGGCGCTCAAGGCCCGCGGGCTGACCGGCCAGATCGTGATGGGCTCGATCGACGGCGGCTGCGAAGGCGTCCAGAACGTCAAGGACGGCCAGTTCGCCGCCACCGTCATGCAGTTCCCGAAGAAGATGGCCGAGCAAGGTGTGCTCGCCGCCGTCGAGTACGCCAAGACCGGCAAGAAGCCCTCCGGCTTCGTGAACACCGGGTCCGCCGTGATCACCGACAAGCCCCTGCCCGGCATCGAGAGCCACGACTCCGCCTGGGGCCTGCAGAACTGCTGGGGAGGCCAGAAATGACCACGGCGGTGGCAACCAAGGAACGTGAATCCCTCGGCGACTTCCTGCTCCGTGCCCCGGCGGTCGGCCCGGCGCTCGCGCTGGTCGTCGCGATCGTGGTGTTCTCGCTGGCCACGGACACGTTCTTCGACCTCGACAACCTGTCCACAGTGGTCCAGCAGTCGCTGGTCGTCGGCACACTCGCGTTAGGACAGACGCTCGTCATCCTCATCGCGGGCATCGACCTGTCCAACGCGTCGTCGATGGTCGTCGCGACGCTGATCATGGCGAAGCTGGCCGCGGCCGGCACGAACGGGTTCATCGCGCTGCTCGCCGGCGTCGTGCTGACGATCATCGTCGGCATCTTCATCGGCGGGCTCGCCACGCGGATCAAGCTGCCGGCGTTCATCATCACGCTCGGCACGTTCACCATGCTGACCGCGGTGTCGAAGCTGATCGCCGGCGGCCAGGCCGTCCCGGTGACCGACGGGCTGCTGCAGTGGCTCGGCACCAAGCGCTACCTCTTCGGCGGCATCCCGATCACCTACGGCATGACGCTGGCGCTGCTGATGTACCTCGGCGTCTGGTACGCGCTGACGAAAACCGCGTGGGGCAAGCACGTCTACGCCGTCGGCAACGCGCCGGAGTCCGCGCGGCTGTCCGGCATCAAGGTCAACCGCACGGTCCTGTCGGTGTACATCGTTGCGGGGCTGACGTTCGGCATCGCGGCCTGGCAGGCGCTCGGCCGGACGCCGAACGCCGACCCGAACCAGTTCCAGCTGGGCAACCTCGACTCGATCACCGCTGTCGTCCTCGGCGGGACGAGCCTCTTCGGCGGCCGTGGCTCGGTGCTCGGCACGCTGATGGGCGCGCTGGTCGTGGCGGTGCTGCGGTCGGGGCTGACGCAGATGAACGTCGACGGCAACTACCAGGACCTCGCCACCGGCGCCCTGCTCATCGCCGCCGTCGTGGTGGACCGGATCGCGAGGAGGCAGCAGCAGTCATGAGTGAACCCATCCTCCAGGCTCGCGGACTGGTCAAGCGCTACGGCCGGGTCACCGCCATCGACGGCGCCGACTTCGACCTCCTGCCCGGCGAAGTGCTCGCCGTGGTCGGCGACAACGGCGCCGGGAAGTCGTCGCTCATCAAAGCCCTGTCCGGCGCGGTGATCCCGGACGAGGGCGAGATCAAAGTGGACGGTCGCACTGTCCACTTCAAGTCCCCTTTGGACGCTCGCCACTACGGGATCGAGACGGTCTACCAGGACCTCGCCGTCGCGCCCGCGCTCGACATCGCGTCGAACATGTTCCTGGGCCGGGAGAAACGGCTGCGCGGGCCGCTCGGGTTGTTCCGCAAGCTCGACACCGCGACCATGCGGTCGGAGGCGCAGCGGATCCTCGACGAGCTGGGCATCAACATCAAGTCGATCAGCCAGCCCGTCGAGACGCTTTCCGGTGGTCAACGCCAAGGCGTCGCCGTGGCCCGCGCGGCCGCGTTCGGCACCAAGGCCGTGATCATGGACGAGCCCACCGCCGCCCTCGGCGTCGCCGAGTCCGGCAAGGTGCTCGACCTCATCGGCCGGATCCGCGACCGCGGCCTGCCGGTGGTGCTGATCAGCCACAACATGCCGCACGTCTTCGACATCGCCGACCGCATCCACGTGCACCGCCTCGGCAAGCGCGTCGCGGTCGTCTCGCCGAAGACGCACTCGATGAACCAGGTCGTCGGCCTGCTCACGGGCGCGTTGCGGCTCAACGAGAACGGCGAAGTGGAAGAAGCCGCCGCCGCGACCCACGTGGCCGGCTTGCAGTGAGAGTGCTGCTGGCGGGACTGTGCACCGTGGACGTCGTCCAGCGGGTCGACGAGCTCCCGGCGCCGGGCGAGAAGGTCCAGTCGCTGCGGGTGGACGTCGCGGCCGGGGGGCCCGCGACGAACGCCGCGGTGACGGCCGCCGCCCTCGGCGCCGAGGCGACCCTGCTGACCGTCCTCGGTGCGCACCCGCTGGCCGCGCTCGCCCACGCCGACCTCGAAGCGCACGGCGTCCGGCTGATCGACCTGGCGCCCTCCCTTTCGGACCCGCCCCCGGTCAGCGCGGTGGCAGTCCGCGACCACGACGGCGAACGCACCGTCATCTCCCGCAACGCCCAAGACCGCACTTTCATAGGGAAAGTGCCGTTTTTTGGGGCTCCTGAGGTGAGTGGGGCTGATGTGATTTTGCTTGACGGGCATTATCCGGAACTGGCGCTGGCGGTCGCGAGGGGAGCTGAAGCGCCGGTCGTGCTTGACGCCGGGAGCTGGAAGCCCGTGCTCGACGAGCTGCTGCCGCTGGTCGACGTCGCCGCCTGCTCCGCGCACTTCAGCGCGCCGGAGCCGGGGCTGCACGCGCGCGGCGTCCCGACCGTCATCACCACCGCGGGCGCCGGGCCGGTGCGGTGGTCCACTGCGGACGGCGGCTCGGGTGAGGTGCCTGTCGCGGACGTGGAAGCGCGGGACACACTAGGTGCGGGCGACGTCTGGCACGGCGCCTTCGCCGTCGCCGTGGCCCGCGAACCGACGGTGACGGACCGGATCCGCTTCGCCAACGAGGTGGCCGCCGAACGGGTGCGGCATGTGGGACCGCGGTCGTGGACGACCGCGATCGCAGGAAGGAACAGGACATGACGGCGTTCGACGACTTGCTGGCCAGGGCCGAGGGCCTGACCGTGCGCGGGCAGCGCAACGTGCTGGGCATCATCGGCGCGCCCGCGTCCGGCAAGACCACGCTCGCGTGGGCGCTGGCCAACGCGCTCGGCTCGCGCGCCGCGGTGGTCGGCATGGACGGCTTCCACCTCGCGCAGGTCGAGCTGCGCCGGCTGGAGCGCACCGAGCGCAAGGGCGCGCCCGACACGTTCGACGCGGCCGGCTACTTCCACATGATCAAGCGGCTCGCCGAAGGCCGCGAGACGGTCTACGCGCCGGAGTTCCGCCGCGAGATCGAGGAGCCGATCGCCGGCGCGGTGGCCGTGCCGCCGGAGGTCCAGCTGGTGATCACGGAGGGCAACTACCTGCTGCTGCCGGACGACCCGTGGAGCGGCATCCGGCCGCTGCTGACCGAGGCGTGGTTCCTCGCGCCGGACGAGCCCGAGCGGATCGAACGGCTGGTGTCCCGCCACCGCCGCTACGGCCGGTCCCTGGTCGAGGCCCGCCGGCGCGCGCTGGGTTCGGACCAGCGCAACGCGGACCTGATCTCGCAGACTCGTGACCGCGCGGACCTGGTGCTGGAGAACCTGCCGCTGGCGAACTTCGCGATTTGACCCTCATCGTCACGGGTGGCAGCCGCGGGATCGGCGCGGCCATCTGCACGCTGGCGGCTTCGCGCGGCTACGACGTCGTCGTGAACTACTCCGGCGACCCCGGACCCGCTGAGGAAGTTGCCGACGAGGTGCGTTCCTCCGGCCGTCAGGCGCTGGCGGTGCGCGCGGACGTCTCGGTGGAGGACGACGTCCGCGCGCTGTTCGACGCGGCCGCGGAGCTGGGCCCGGTGACCGCGCTGGTCAACAACGCGGCGATCGTCGGCAACACCCCCGGGCGGCTCGACTCGTACGACGTCGAGGTCGTCCGGCGCACGCTCGACGTCAACGTGACCGGGGTGTTCCTGTGCTGCCGCGAGGCGGTCCGCCGCATGTCGACCCGCTACGGCGGCGAGGGCGGCGCGATCGTGAACATCTCCTCGACGGCCGCGCGCACGGGCTCGGCCGGCGAGTGGGTGCACTACGCGGCGTCGAAGGCCGCCGTCGACACGCTGACGTTCGGGCTGGCCCAGGAGGTCGGCGGCGAAGGTGTGCGGGTCAACTCGGTCCGGCCGGGCATGATCCGGACCGGCCTGCACGACGCCGCCGGGCTGCCGGACCGGCTCGATCGCCTCGCGCCCCAGATCCCGCTCGGCCGTCCTGGCGAGCCGGGCGAAATCGCGGAAGCGGTCCTGTTCCTGCTGTCGCCCGCCTCGACGTTCACGACCGGCGCGGTCCTGGAGGTCGGTGGCGGCCGGTGACCGATCAGGCACGCTCTGATAATTCGGAATGACCTTCGGTCACCGGTGTCCGCCTGCTGAGACGCCCGGAGACGGCGAGATCACGATCGGACGCGGACTTGGTCACCTCGGTTTCGGCCGCCGGGCGCTGTGCAACTCTGGGGAGCCGCCACGCGAAAGGACGGCTTCGGAAGCCATGGCAAAACTCATGTCCGTGCACCACCTCGCGCTCACCGTGACCGACGTGGACCGCAGCGTGCCGTGGTACGTGCGTGTCCTGGACCTCGAGGAGGTCACCCGGCGCGAAGAGCCGGACACGGGGCTGCGCAAGGTCGTGCTCCGGTCCGCCGGGGACGAGTTCTCCGTGGTGCTGGTCCAGCACGCGGACACCGGCAGACGCGGGTTCGACGAGCGCAGAACCGGGCTCGACCACGTCGCCTTCCGGGTGCGGTCGACCGCCGAGCTGGCCGAATGGGAGTGCCGGCTCGCGGAGTTCGGGGTGTCGTACCTGCCGGCCGCGCCGTCGCGGACGTTCGAGGGGTCGAAGGTCGTCGTGTTCCGCGATCCGGACGGCATCCAGCTCGAAATCTGGGCCGACCCGGAACTGTGACTCAGGCGCGGGCGTCGTCGCGTTCGTCGACCGGGCGGCGCATCTCCTGGCGGTAGCGCAGCACGCCGTACCCGGTGCCGACCACGAAGAACGCGATGCTGATCCACAGCGCCGCCGTTTTCACCCACGGCAGGGCGTCCAGCAGGCCCGCGCCGTAGTAGCCGAGCAGCACCAGCGTCGGCACCCAGAGCAACCCGCCCAGCGCCGTCGCCGCCATGAAGCGGCGCGGGTCCATCCGGGCCGCGCCCGCGATCAGCGGGGCCAGCGTGCGGATCCACGGGATCCACCGGGCCGCCACGATCGCGAAGAACCCCTTGCGGTCCAGGAACCGCTGCGCGCGCTCCAGCGCCTGCCGGTTCAGCACCTTGCCGTCGCGCCTCGCGATCAGTTTGGTGCCGCTCGTGCGGCCGATGTAGTAGCCGATCTGGTTGCCGAGCACGGCGACGATCAGCGCGGCCCCCGACAGGAACCACGCGTTCGCGTCCGAACCGTGCTGGGCCAGCACCACGCCGGCCCCGAACAGCAGCGAATCACCGGGCAGGAACAACCCGATGATCAGCGCGCATTCGACCAGCACGAAGCTCAGCACGATCACCCAGACGAGCAGCGGCCCGGCGGTGTCCAGCCAGCTCACGCCGACGCCCGCGGCCTCGATGCTCACGACGTTCACACCCGAAGCCTACGTGGCCGAGGTGAACACCCCACGGCGAACGGTCGAATCGAGCTGTCCGAAATATTCAGGTTCTACGAACGGTGAAGGCCCCCTCACCAGCGGTGAGAGGGCCTTCCCCGGAAACGAACCTCAGAACTGCGGCAGCGACTCGCCCTGCACCGCTTCGATGTCCAGCTCGACCTTCACGGTCGTGCCGACCGCCGCGACACCGGCGCGGACCATCGCGCTGTAGTTGATCGCGAAGTCGTTCCGGTGCAGCGTCGTCTCGGCGTGGAACGCCACGCGCACGCCGCCCCACGGGTCCGGGCCCCAGCCGCCGTACGTCAGCTCCAGCTCGATCTCGCGGCGCTCGCCGTGCAGCGTCAGGTCGCCCACCAGCGTCCACGAGTCGACGCCGCGCTGGCGCAGCCCGGTGCTCGTGAACGTGATGACCGGGTGGACGTCGACGTCGAGGAAGTCCGGCGAGCGCAGGTGGTCGTCGCGCATCCGGATGTTCGTGTCGATGCTCGCCGCCTTGATCTCGGCGTGCACCGACGACCGCTCGGCCGGGCGGCCGATCTCGATCCGGCCGGACACGTCCGGGAACCGCGCCTTGATGCTCGCGATGCCCAGGTGCCGGGCGGTCGCGACCACCGACGAGTGCATCGGGTCGATCACCCACGGCCCGGCGGGCGGCAGGTCGATCGCCTCGGCGACCGGGGCCAGCACGACGTCGCCGAGCGAGCCGGAGCCGTCCGAGGCGATCTGGACCATCCGGGCGACCGGGGTGTACCCGGCCGCCGTGACGACGGCGGTGTACGTGCCCGCCGGGAGGGCGTCGGTGCCGACCTCCCCGCGGACGTCGGCCGCCTGCCGGGCGACCTGCCGCCCGGCCGGGTCGGTCACGGTGAGCACCGCGTGCTCCACCGCCCACCCCTCGGCCGTGCGGAAGGTCGCGCGCAGGCCGGTCATGACCGGTCGACCAGCTCGTCGAGGGCCTGGTCGTAGCTCAGCCGGACGTCGTGGCCCGCTTCGCCGCCGGTCAGCTCCACCTGGCTGGTCGCCGGCGGGTAGCCGCTCGCGACCACGGTGTACGCGCCCGCGGGCAGGTCGCTGACCAGGTACCGGCCTTCGGCGTCGGTCCGCGCCACGGCCGCGACGTTGCCCTCGGCGTCGAGCACGGTGATCCGCGCGTCCGGGACGACCCGGTCGCCCTCGGTCCGCGCGACGCCGGTCAGCTGCACCGAGCTGGACAGCTCGACGTCGTGGCGCAGCACGCCGCTGTCGGGCACGGTCAGCGTCACCGCGACGGGCCGGTAGCCCGGGCCGCTGGCGACCAGGGTGTAGGCCCCGGCGCCGACCCCGACGAAGGCGTAGGTGCCGTCCGTGGTCGTGATGAACGCGCCGTTCACCTCGCCGCGGCCGTCGGTCAGCGTGACCGTGACGTTCGCCAGCGGGGAGCCGGTCGCGGCCGCCCGGACGGTGCCGGTCAGCTCGCCGGACCCGGTGAGCGTGACGTCGACCGTCGCCGGCCCGTTGCTGATCACGACGCTGGAGGCCTGCGGCTGGTGGCCGTGGGCCGACACGATGAGGACGTACGCGCCCGGGCCCTGGCTGGGCACCGAGTAGCTGCCGTCCGCGGCGCCGGTGGCCCGCGCGACCTGGCGGCCGCGCTGGTCGATCAGCGTCAGCGCGGCACCCGGGACGTGGCTGCCGTCCTGCCGCCGCACGTGCCCGATCACCGGCACGCCACCCGCGCCGACCGGGGTGTCGACCTCGGAGTCCGCGACGGAGTTCGTGATCGGCATCGGCAGCGCACCCGAAACGGCCTGGTAGTCACCGTGCCCGTTGGTGCTCAGCGCGTGCTTCCCGCCGCCGACCAGTGCCGGCTCGCGGTCGACCGGCTTGACCGGCTCGACGATCTCGGTCGGCGCGTCCGCGAGGCTGTCCTCCTCGAGCAGCGCCTCGCCGCCCTCCATGGCCGCCGCGGCCGGGGCCGCGTTGGTCAGCGGGATCTCCTTCATGAACAGCAGCACGACGGTGGCCAGCAGCGCCACGCCGCCCGCGATGTAGAACACCGTGGTGATCGACTCGGTGAAGCCGATCAGCACCGGGGTGCGGATCGCCTCGGGCAGGTTCTGGATACCGCTGGTGTTCTCCGACAGGTTGCCGATGCCCGCCCCGGCGCCGGCCGGGAGCTGCCCGCCGAACGCCTTGGTGATGTTCGGCAGCAGGGTGTTGAACAGGACCGTCAGGAAGATCGCGACACCGGCGGTACCACCGATCTGGCGGAAGAACGTCGCCGACGCGGTCGAGACGCCCATGTCGCTGCGCGGGCCCGCGTTCTGCACCGCGATGATCAGCGTCTGCATGCACTGGCCGAGGCCGAGACCGATGATGGCGGCCGCGACCAGCGGGTGCCACAGCGGCGAGTCGTACTTGACCTGCGCGAAGAAGAACGCGCCACCGGCGATCAGGATGGTGCCGATGATCGGGAAGATCTTGTAGCGCCCGGTCTTCCCGGTGAGCCGGCCGGACACGATCGAGCTGGTCATGATGCCCGCCATCAGCGGCAGCATCAGCAGCCCGGACTCGGTCGGCGTGTAGCCCTGCACGACCTGCATGAACTGCGGGATCATCGTGATCGCGCCGAACATCGCGACACCGACGATGATGCCGCCGATGATCGCCACGGTGAACGTCGAGTTCTTGAACAGCCGCAGCGGGATCAGCGCGGCGTCCTTCATCAGCTTCTCGACCACGATGAACGCGATCACGCCGACGCCGCCGATGACGTAGCACCAGATGGCCTTCTGGTCGCCCCAGCCCCACTTCTGGCCCTGCTCGGCGACGACCAGGAACGGCACGACCGCGACGACCAGCGTCAGCGCGCCCCACCAGTCGATCTTGTGCTTGTGCGGGGTGTGCGGCACGTTCAGGACCCGCGCCACGACGAACAGCGCGACGATGCCGATCGGGACGTTGATCAGGAAGACCCAGCGCCAGCCGGAGATGCCGGCCAGGGTGTCGAAGCCGGCGAACAGACCGCCCAGCACCGGGCCGAGCACGGTGGAGAGGCCGAAGACGGCCAGGATGTAGCCCTGGTACTTCGCCCGCTCACGCGGCGGCACGATGTCGCCGAGGATGGTCATGGCCAGCGACATCAGACCGCCGGCGCCGAGGCCCTGCACCGCGCGGAACGCGGCGAGCTCGTACATCGACTGCGAGAACGTCGAGGCCAGCGAACCGGCGACGAAGATCGTGATCGCGGCCAGGTAGAACGGCTTGCGGCCGTAGATGTCGGAGAGCTTGCCGTAGATCGGCGTGACGATCGTCGAGGTGATCAGGTACGCCGTGGTCGCCCAGGCCTGCAGGTCGAAGCCGTGCAGGTCGTTGGCGATCTTGACGATCGACGTGCCGACGATCGTCTGGTCGAGCGCGGCGAGGAACATGCCGCACATCAGGCCGCTCAGGATCGTGACGATCTGGCGGTGGCTCAGCCGTGGTGGTTCCTTCGCCACGGGTTGTTCGACAGTGGTGGTGCTCATGCGTTGGCCCCCTTGGCCGGTGCAGCGGCGGACGCACTCGCGTCGGCCAGCTGTGGAGAGTGGTTCTCGATACCTGTGTTGAGCCGGCCGAACAGCGTGTTCAGGGTCTGGATCTCCCCTTCGGTCCAGTCCCCGAGCACTTCGGCCAGCCACTGGTTGCGCTGCTTGCGGTTCTCTTCGAACACCCGCATGCCCTCGGAGGTGGGCGCGAGCAGGCAGGCCCGGCCGTCTTCGGGATCGGCCTGGCGCTCGACCAGGCCGTGCTGGACGAGCGAGCTCGACTGCCTGCTGATCGTGGAGATCTCGGAGTGGAGCGACTCGGCGAGCCGGCTGGTGCGCTGCGGGCCCTCGTGGATGAGGGTGAAGAGGATCGCGTAGGCCGCCCGCTCGATGCCGTCGGGACCCTGCTTGGACACCTGGGACTTCGCCTTGTTGATCAGGCGGACCAGGCGCACGAGCTCGTGGCCGAGCTGGTCGGCGAGGTCCAGCTCGGCTTTGGGCCGGGTGGCGGAGTTGTTCGGTGCCATGGGTGGAGTCCTTCACGGCGTTGGTTGGCGGCTGCAACTAGTTGCCTCAGGCAAGGATGTGCCTTCACCACCGGTTATGCAAGCGGGAGCCGGGTCGATGTGTCGGAACCCACTTTAGTTGTCACACGCAAGCAGTTTCCCGGCGACCCTCGGAACAAACGCGGCGGCACCCGGTTGGTACAGCTATGACGGACGACACAGCGCTGAAGGACTTCCTCGCCACGCGCCGCCACGGCGTGCTGGCCACGATCCGCCGCGACGGACGGCCCCAGCTGTCCACGATCACGCACCTCTACGACGCGGCGACGAACACGATCACCGCGTCGATCACCGAGACCCGCGCGAAGACGAAGAACATGCGCCGCGACCCGCGGGTGACCTACCACGTGGGCAGCGAAGACGGCTGGAGCTACGTCGTCGCGGAGGGGACGGCGTCGCTCACGTCGCCGGCGGCGTCGCCGGACGACGAGACCGTCGAAGCGCTCGTCGACTACTACCGCAGCGCGGCCGGCGAGCACCCCGACTGGGACGAGTACCGCGCCGCGATGGTCAGCGACCAGCGGGTCCTGCTCCGCGTGCACGTGGACAAGCTGCTGGGACTGGTCCGGTAGGGGCGGTTTTGAAATAGAAGTTCCGCAGTGCGGAGTATCCGGGCTTACCATGAAAGCCATGAGCGACGAAGCTTTGGTCACCCGGCTGCGCGACCTGCTCGGCAAGAGCGCGGTGCTCACCGACACCGACGTCACGGCGTCCTACGCGCGCGACATGATGCCGCTGGCGCCCTCGGGGCGGCCCCTGGCGGTGGTGCTGCCCGCGAACGTCGAGGAGGTGCAGGCGGTCGTCAAGGCGTGCGCCGAGGCGGGGGTGCCGATCGTGCCGCGCGGGGCGGGCAGCGGCCTGTCCGGCGCGGCGAACGCCATCGACGGCTGCGTGACGCTGTCGCTGACCAAGCTGAACGAGATCGTCGAGATCGACCCGGGCAACCGGCTGGCGGTCGTGCAGCCGGGCGTCGTCAACCTGGACTTCCGCAACGCGGTGGAGAAGCACGGACTGTTTTATCCGCCGGACCCGTCGAGCTACGACTGGTGCACGATCGGCGGCAACCTGTCGACCAACGCGGGCGGCTTGTGCTGCGTGAAGTACGGCGTCACGACGGACTCGGTGCTGGGCCTGGAGGTCGTCCTGGCGGACGGGTCCCTGCTGAAGACGGGCCGCCGGACGGTGAAGGGCGTGGCGGGCTACGACCTGGCCCGGCTGTTCGTCGGCAGCGAGGGCACGCTGGGCGTGATCACGCAGGCGACGGTCCAGCTGAAGCCCCTGCCCCAGGCCCCGGCGACGCTGGTCGCGGGCTTCTCGACGACCGAAGCCGCCGGCGAGGCCGTGGCGCGGGTCGTGCGGGAGGGGCTGGTGCCGTCGCTGCTGGAGATCATGGACGCGTCGTCGATCAAGGCGTCCGAGACGTACTTGAAGACGGACCTCGGCGCGGGTTCGGACTGCCAGGCGTTGCTTCTGGGGCAGTCGGACGCGGGCGGCGAGGTCGCGCGCCGGGAGCTGGCGGCACTGGAGCAGATCTGCGTGGACTGCGGCGCGGACCTGGCGTACACGACCGAGGACCTCGAAGAGGGGCGGATGCTGCTGCAGGCGCGTCGGGTGGTGCTGACGGCTTTGGAGACGTATGGGCAGTGGCTGACCGACGACGTTTGCGTGCCGCGGACGCGGATCGCCGAGCTGATCCGCGGGTGCGAGAAGATCAGCGCCGAGGTGGGGCTGCGGATCGCGGTGGTCGGGCACGCGGGCGACGGCAACATGCACCCGACGATCGTTTACCAGCCTGATGACGCCGACGAGTTCGCTCGGGCTCGGCGGGCGTTCGACGAGATCCTCGAGGTCGGGCTGTCCCTCGGTGGGACGGTGACCGGGGAGCACGGGGTCGGGAAGATCAAGCGCGAGTGGCTGGAGCGGGAGATCGGCCCGGTGGGGATGCGGGTGCACCGGCAGATCAAGGCGGCGCTGGACCCGGGGAACCTGTTCAACCCGGGGTCGATGTTCTCGATGACCTGAGGCGCTCGCGCAGGGGTCCCCGCCCGGGGGACCCCTGTTTTCACGTTACCGCGGGGGTCCGACAGTTTCTGGTGCCTCCACCTCGCCGAACGACGTGAATGACTCATTCATGTCACCAGGCGACATGAATGAGTCATTCACGTCATCGCAGCCGGCCGAAGCAGCCACCCCGGGCACGGAAAAGGGCCCCACCGCCGACCGGTGGGGCCCTCCAAAACCAACCCTCAGTCCCGCACCCGCGGAATCCGCTGCGTGACTTCCGGATCGGTCTCCGCCGGAACAGCCGCCTTCTTCTCGCGCCGCGCCTTCAGGTACTCCAACCCGATCGGCACCACCGACACGAGCACGATGAGCACGAAAATCGCGTCGACGTTGTTCGCGATGAACGACACCCCGCCGAGCAGTGACCCGAGCACCGTGATGCCCGCGGCCCACAGGATGCCGCCGATCACCGTGTACGTGAAGTAGCGCTTCGGGTCCATGCGGCCGATGCCCGCGATCCACGTGATGAACGTCCGGACGAACGGCACGAACCGGGCCAGCACCACCGCCTTGGGGCCGTGCTTCTCCAGGAACTCGTGCGTCTTGTCGACGTACTCCTTCTTGAAGAACTTCGAGTCCGGGCGGCTGAACAGCTTCGGCCCGACGAAGTAGCCGATGTAGTAGCCGACCACGTTGCCGAGCAGCGCCGCGACCGTCACCAGCACGCAGACCAGCCACAACGGCGCGTCGAGGGTGCCGTTCGCGATGAACAGGCCCGCTGTGAACAGCAGGGAGTCACCGGGCAGCACCGGGAAGATGCTGCTCTCGACGAAGATGATCAGGCACAGCACCGCGATGACCGGCGTCGTCAGGCCGCTCAGCAGGTGCTGCGGGTCCAGCCATGACGGCAGCAGCGACATCGTGTTGACCGTGCTCTGGGCGAGAATCACCCCAAAAACGGTACAGGGTCACCCTGAGTCGTTACTGAGACCCGGTCAGACCAGCGTCAGCAGCCCCACCACGGACCCCGCGGCGAGACCCAGCAGCACCGCCAGCAGCAGGATCCAGTACGCAGGCAGCTGCGCCGACTGGCGCGGCGGGGGAGGCGGCGGTGGCGGCGAGTACGCCGTCGGGGCCTCGGCGATCGGGTCCAGCGCCGCCCGCTCGCGCTCCAGCGAGTCCGCGCCGGCGCCCGAGAGGAGCCCGTACGCGGACGGCAGCTCGTTGGGCGGGACGACGTCCGTCTCCTTCTCCCGCGACGGCGGCGGCGACGCCGAAGGGGCGAAGACGGCTTGCGCGCGAAGGGCGTCCGCCAGCAACTGCTCGGGGTCCTTCGGCTCGCTCATCTCCGCCCGTCTCCTCGAAGTTCCTACGTACTCAAGGTAGCCGTACCCACCTCGGCGACCCACTCACCCCGGCGCAGCACCTTCGCGGGCCGCAGGTCCTGGTCGAGGACGACGATGTCGGCCACGTACCCGGGGCACAGCATCCCCGTGCGGTCGGCGATGCCGAGCAGCTCGGCGGGCCGTTGCGACGTCGCGTGCACCGCGTCGAGGATGCCGAGTTTCGCACCCCGGACCAGATTGCGGAAGGCGGTGTCCATCGTCAGGGTGCTGCCGGCCAGCGAGCCGTTGTCGGCGAGGGTGGCGACGCCGTCGTGGACGTCGACCTCGAGCCGGCCCAGCGTGTAGCGGCCGTCGGCGGCGTCGGTGGCCGACATCGCGTCGGTGATCAGCACCGTCCGGTTGCGGCCCGCGTGCTTCGCGGCCAGCCGCACGACAGTCGGGTGCAGGTGGACCAGGTCGCAGATGAGCTCGATCGTGATGCGCTCGTCATCGAGCAGTGCCCCGACCGGGCCCGGTTCGCGGTGGTGCAGCGGCCGCATGCCGTTGAACAGGTGGGTCGCGACCGTCGCGCCCGCGTCGATGGCCGGCAGCAGCTGCTCCTCGACGCCGTCGGTGTGCCCGATGGCGGCGATGACGCCCGACTCGGCCAGCTGCCGGACGGCCTTGATCCCGCCGTGCAGCTCCGGGGCGATGGTGACCATCCGGATCGCGCCCTGGCCGGCGCGCAGGAGCTTGTCGACCGTGCCGGTGTCCGGCTCCAGGAGCGTCTCCGGGTCGTGCGCCCCGCAGCGGGCCTTCGAGATGAACGGCCCCTCCAGGTGGATGCCCGCGACCTCGCCGTCCTGGACGAGCTCACGCAGCGCCGCGACCTGGTCACGCAGGATGTCCACCGGGTCGGACACCAGGCTGGCGAGCATGGTCGTGGTGCCGTGACGGCGGTGCGCTCGCACCGCCGTCAGGAGTTCTTCGGGATCGAGGGAGGTGAACGAGGCACCTCCCCCGCCGTGGCAGTGGGTGTCGATGAACCCGGGCACGACCAGTGCCCCACCGACGTCGACGTGCTCGCCCGACGGCGGGGTCCCGGAACCCACGCCGGCGATCCGCCCGTCGGAGACGGCTACCCAGCCGTCGTCGAGTACACGGTCCGGGGCGGCGACCCGGCCGCCCATGATCACGAAATCTCCGGCGCCTCTCACGCACCCCAGCATATATTGGTCTGGACCAAGCATGGTGATACGACTCAGTGATCGGAATGGTCCACCCGGGTCACTGTGGGGCCTGCATGGCCTTCTGGAGTGCCTCGAGCGCCCGGCTGGCGGTCGACTTAACGGTACCCTTGGAAATGCCTGCGGCCTCAGAGATTTCGGCTTCGCTCAGCCCACCGTAGTAACGCAGCACCAGCACTTCGCGCTGGCGGGGCGGCAGCTTGGACAGCGCGCTGACCACCGCCTGGTGCTCGCTGGACAGCATCGCGAGGCTTTCGGCGGACCGCGCGTTGACCGCGTGCGGCGGCACGTACTCGCGGGCGGTCTTGCGGCGGCGCAGCACGCTGCGCGACCCGTTGACCACGGCGGTGCGCAGGTAGCCGACCGCGGCCGCGGCGTCCCGGAGGCGCCCCCAGTTGCGATGCAGGCCGGTGAAGGCCTCCTGGACGACGTCTTCCGCCGTCGCGGGCTCGTCGACCAGCAGAATCGCCAGCCGGACCAGCCGCATGCGGTGCTGGCGGTAGAGGTCTTCGAGGGTCAGCGGCGCGGCCGTCTGCGCCGGGGCCGGACCGTCCATGACCCGCAGGTGGCCGAGGGTCGCCTCGACGCTGCGTTCCGCATTGCCCTCGAGCATGAACCCCTGCCTGTCCTCGACCCCGGTTTGCACGGTGTGTCGCGTCAGCAGGTTCACGGCGGTATTCACAGCGCTCACACAGGTACTGACGCACGCCCAGCCTATCGGGTTGGCCTGCCGTCGCCACAGATCGCCCGCCGCGACACGGGTAGCGTCGGGCCGGTACCGCCCGCCCGACCCCGGAGAGCCCCCATGGCCTGGTTCCTCGTCGAAATCACCTACGTCCAGGAGAAGATGCCGGAGGTCCGGCCGCGGCACCGCGAGTTCCTCTCGAAGCTCGCCGAAGAGGGCCGCGTGGCGGTCGCCGGCCCGCTCGGCGACGGCACCGGCGGCCTCACGCTCTACCAGGCCGACGACGAGGCGCACCTCAAGGAGACGATCGACCGGGACCCGTACTTCCTGGAGGGCGTCGTCGCCGAGCGCAGCGTCCGCGAGTTCAAGCCGGTGATCGGCGCCTGGCTGCCCGCGGAGTCATAGGTCGAGCGCGGTGGTGCCGCGGTCGACGCAGATCCGCATCGACCCGCCGCCGGCCGTCGGCACCGCGCACGTCCCACAGAAACCCTGGCGGCACGAGTAGGGCGTCGCGGGCCGTGCTTCGAGGAGGACGTCCAGGGCGGTCCGGTCGCGCGGGACCCGCAGTACCTGCCCTGACCTGCGCAAAGTCAGCTCGAACGGCTCGCCGTCGACGATCGGCGGCGGCGCGAACCGTTCGAAGTGGACGCTTTTCGCGCCGGTCAGCGCCAGGTCGACACGGACGCCGGTGATCATCGGCACCGGGCCGCAGCAGTACACCGCCGCCCCTTCGGACAGGTCTTCCAGCAGTTCCGCGCCCGACGCCGGGACGCCGTACTCGGTGTCCGGCCGGATCCGGACGCGGTCGTCGTCCGGCAGCTCGTCGAGGAACGGCATCGATTCGCGGCTGCGACCGGTGTAGACCAGCCGCCAGTCGGCGCCGCTCGCGGCGGCCGCGCGAACCATCGGCAGGATCGGCGTGATCCCGATGCCGCCGGCGATGAACAGGAACGGTCCCTCGCCGACGAAGGGGAACGCGGTCCGCGGGCCCCGGACGGTCACCCGCGTGCCCGGCTCGAGCGCGTGGACCTCGGCCGACGCGGTGCCGATCTTCCGCACGGCGATGCGGTAATGATCCTTTTCGGACGGATCGCCGCAGAGCGAGTACTGCCGCACCAGGCCGGACGGCAGCACCAGGTCGAGGTGCGCCCCCGGCCGCCAGGTGGGCAGCGGCGCGCCGTTCGCCAGCCGCAGGCTGACGACGTCTTCGGCTTCGGGGCGTACGGCTTCGACGACCAGCGGCAGATTCCGGTCGACTTCGCGCACGGGCGGCCGGCGGCGGCCGCTGAACTGCGACATCCGGCGGTAAACGCCCACGACACCGACCAAAGTGGACATCAGGTGGTCGGTCCGGCCGCTGCCGTCCAGCCGGGCGGGCCGGCCAAGCCCCGCACTTTCACGTGAAAGTGCGGGGCCCAGGTGGGCACTTTCACGTGAAAGTGCGGGGTCCGGCTTGGTCACCCGGCCGCCCGGGCGGCCGGGGAACTCGCCAGGTATGCCACCGCCTGCTCGGTGCTCCCCGTCTCCGTCGGGTGGTACGTCTTCCGGAAGTACGGCCGGATTTCCCGCAGCAGCTGACGCCCGCTCGGCAGCAGCCCCCGCTTCGCGGCCCGGCGGTAACCCCGCAGCGACGCGCGTCCCGGGCGCGTCGGATCGTTATGCATCAGATATCGCGTGCCGCGCGCGAACACCCACGCCAGCACCGGCGTCACCGCCGCCATGCTGCGCACGCGGCGCGGGTACCGGCCGTCGAGGTGCATGAACAAGTCGAACGCGACCGACCGGTGCTCGACCTCCTCGGCGCCGTGCCAGCGCAGCAGGTCGAGCATTACCGGGTCGGCGCCCGCGTCCTCCAGGGGTGCGTCGAGCACCCACTGGCCGAGGAACGCCGTGTAGTGCTCGATCGCGGCGACGATCCCGAGCCGTTCGACCAGCCACTCCTCGGCTGCGCGCCCGGTCAGGCCGCGGTCGCCGAGCAGCTTCCGGAACAGCCACTCCATCTGCGCGACGAACGGCCGCACCGGGACGCCGGCGGCTTCGAGGTGCGCCGCCGCGCCGTCGTGGGCCTCGGCGTGCACCGCCTCCTGGCCGATGAACCCGAGGACGTCCGCCTTGAGCCGCTCGTCGCGGATCAGCGGCACCGCCTGCTTGAACACCTCGATGAACCAGCGCTCGCCTTCGGGCAAGGCCAGGTGCAGGACGTTGATGGTGTGCGTGGCCTGCGGTTCGCCGGGGATCCAGTGCATCGGCAGCGCCGCCCAGTCGAACTTCACGTCGCGGGCGTGCAGCACGAGCTGCTCGTCCGGGGACGTCATGACGAACGGCCGGACAGTTCGTAGTCCGCCGGGTCGACCTTCCGCGTCTCGAGCCAGTAGCGCCAGGTGAAGCCGGGCCAGATCGTCCGGTTGACGCCCTTGGCATCGAGGTACCAGCTCTTGCAGCCGCCCTGCGTCCAGACGCCCTTGACCAGCTTGTCCTGGATCTCCCGCTGGAACTCGTCCTGCACGCCCGGCCGGACGTCGAGCGCGGCGGCGTCGCGGGAGTCGGCGAGCTTGATCGCGTCGACGACGTACCGCGACTGCGACTCGATCATGAACACGACGGAGTTGTGGCCCAGCGCGGTGTTCGGCCCGAGCAGGAAGAACAGGTTCGGGAAGCCGGAGACGGTGATGCCCTTGTGCGTCCGCATCCCTTCGGTGGCCCACTCCTTGGCGAGGTTGCGGCCGTCGACGCCGGTGATGTCGAGGTACTCCAGCGCGTCGGTGACCTTGAACCCGGTGCCGTAGATGATCGCGTCGACCTCGTGCTCGACGCCGGCGGAGTCGACGATCGAGTGCGCCTTGACCTCCTTGATCCCGGCCGTGTTCACCTCGACGTTCGGCCGGTTCAGCGCCGGGTAGTAGTCGTTGGAGATCAGGACGCGCTTGCAGCCCATCGTGTAGTCCGGCGTGACCTTCTTGCGCAGTGCGCGGTCCTCGATGCCCTTCGCGATGTTGCGCTTGGCGATCAGCTCGCCGGCCTTCATGATCGCCGGGTGGCCGTTGAAGCCGATGGCCCGCGCTTCGAGCAGCCAGTACAGCGCGTTGCGGTAGAGGCGCTGAGTGCCGGGGACGCGCTTGAACAGCGTCCGCGCCCAGCCCGGCATCGCGTGGTCGGGCTTCGGCATGATCCACGGCGGCGTGCGCTGGAAGAGCGTCAGCTCGGCGACGTCGGGGGCGATCTTCGGGACGAACTGGACGGCGCTGGCGCCGGTCCCGACCACGGCGACGCGCTTGCCGCGCAGGTCGTATTCGTGGTTCCACCGCGCGGAGTGCCAGGTCTGGCCCTTGAACTTCGCGATCCCGGGCAGCTCGGGGATCTGCGGGATGTGCAGGCCGCCGACGCCGGAGACGAGGAACTGCGCGACGAACTCGCGGCCGTCCTTCGTCGTCGCCGTCCAGCGGCGCTCGCCCTCGTCCCAGTGGGCGCCGGTGAGCTCGACGCCGAACCGGATCTTCTCGCGCAGCCGGTACTTGTCCGCGACGCCCTTGAGGTAGCCGAAGATCTCCGGCTGCGGCGAGAACGACCGCGACCAGTCCGGGTTCTGCTCGTACGAGAACGAGTACATGTGCGACTGCACGTCGCACGCGCACCCGGGGTAGGAGTTGTCGCGCCAGGTGCCACCCACCTCGTCGGCCTTCTCCAGGATCACGTAGTCCCGGATACCGGCCTTTTCGAGCTGGATCGCCTGGCCGAGCCCGGAAAATCCGGTGCCCACGATCACGACCTTGAACCGCTCGGTCATCTGTCGGCCTCCGCTGCTTCGAGGATGCTGCCCAGATGACGTTACCTCAGGTAACAGTTACTTGGAAGTACTCCCTACTGGTTAGTACGTCCCGCCGAGCTTGGTGTGGTCCCAGCTGACGATCTTCGTCGGCCGGAAGACCAGCCCGACGCGTTTCGGGGCCTGTCCTGCGATGAATCCCTTGAGTTCGTCCGGAACGGGGTCGCCGGGCTTGGCGCCGGCGTACCGCTGCATGAGCGTGATCCCCATCCGGGTGACTTCTTCGGTGTCCTCGATGATCTCGACGTCGGCCTCGAGGGAAACGCCGCGGAGCTTCTCGTAGCTGTCGCCGTCCTCGATGAGCACGGTCGCCTCCGGCAGGCGGCGGAGGTTCTTCGCCTTCTGCGAGGTGCCGTACGTCCAGGTCGCGACGCCGTCCTCGTGCGGGTAGTACCAGAGCGGCGCGAGGTGCGGGCGGCCGTTGGGTCCGACGCTGGCGACGTTGATGACCTTCTGCTCGGCGAAGTACGCGCGCACTTCGTCCTCGGTCATCCGGATCTGGTCGCGACGGGACATCTTCACCCCTTGGTGGCGGCCCGGCCGCCGTGGCCGGTGACCGCCGACTCGAACGCGCCGCGGGCCTCGATGTCGGCGAGCGCGGCCTTGTCCGCCGAAGGTACCCGGCTGCGGGAGCCGATTTCGATGATCGGCGGGAGGAACGCGCGGAGCAGCTTGAGCCCGCCGACCCAGCGCGGCACGTGGATGGTCCGGGCGCGCTTGAGGATGCCGGCTTCGAGGTCGTCCAAGGCGACGTCGAGCGGGTAGGTCTTGCCGATCAGGCCGGGCATCGACGCGCGGAGCTTGCCGAACACGGGGTGCGCGTCGGCGCTTTCGACGAGGTCGGTGCGGATCCACGTCGGGTGCGCGACGCCGACCTTGACCCCCAGGTGGGCGACCTCGGCGCGGAGGCTGTTGGAGAAGGCTTCGACGCCGGCCTTGGCGGCGGCGTAGTTCGCCATGCCCGGCGCGTGCGTGATCGCGGCGAGGCTGGAGATGGCCAGCAGGTAGCCCTTGCGCTCGATGACGTGCGGGAGCGTGACGCGGAACGTGCGCCAGACGCCGAGCAGGTCGACCTCGATGACCTTCTCGAACGCGGCGCGGTCGACCGAGCGGACGAAGCCCGCGGTCGCGATGCCGGCGTTGGCGATGACGATGTCGATGCCGCCGAAGTGCTCGACGACGCCCTTGGTGGCCTGCTCGAGCGCGTCCCAGCTGGTGACGTCGGCTTCCCAGGCGTGCGCGTTGGGTCCGATGCGGTCGGCGACCTTCTTCTGCTCGTCGGCTTCGAGGCCGACGAGCGCGACCTTCGCGCCGCGCGCGGCGAGCCGTTCGGCCAGGCCGGCGCCGATGCCGCGGGCGGCGCCGGTGATCAGGACGACCTTGCCGTCGACCTTCTTGGTGCCGCTCAGCAGCGAAAACGGGTTGGCCACGGTGCCCTCCTAGACGTCACTTGAGGGCACCGTACCTCACCTTACCCGCAGTAAGCTACCCGGAAGTAGGTGTCACTTTCGTCGAGAAAGATGCGTCGTCAGGCCCCCGCGACGCATCTTTCATAGGGAAAGTGACGCTACTTCTTCTGTAGTCAGGTTGAGGGTCACTGAGGCGATCAGGTCAGTTAGCTGCTCGGTTGTCCGGGCGCTGGCGATCGGGGCGGCGACCGTCGGCTGCTGGCGGAGCCAGGCCAGTGAGACCGCGGCGACCGACGTGTTGTGTGCCGCCGCCACCGCGTCGAGCTTGGCCAGGATGCGCTCGCCGTCACCGTCCAAATAGGACTCGGCGCGGGCGGCGCGCGGGCTGTCGCTCTCGGTGCCCTTCGTGCGGTACTTGCCCGTCAGAAAGCCCTTCGCGAGGGCGAAGTACGGCAATGCGGCCAGGCCTTCGCGCTCGACGAGCGGGGCGAGGTCGCGCTCGTAGTCCCGCTCGACGAGGTTGTAGTGCGGCTGCAGCACGGCGAATCGAGCGAGGCCGTTCCGGTCCGAAATGGACAGTGCCTCGGCGAGCCGGTCGGCGCTGTAGTTGGACGCGCCGAGGTGGCGGACCTTCCCGGCGCGGACCAGGGCGTCGAACGCCGTCAGCGTCTCCTCGAGCGGGGTGTCCGGGTCGTCCCGGTGCGCGTAGTAGAGGTCGATGTGGTCGGTCTGGAGACGGCGCAACGAGTCCTCGGCCGCGGCCTGGATGTTCTTCGCGGAGAGGCCCGGCCGGCCGTCCCACATGCCGACCTTGGTCGCGACGACGACGTCGTCCCGGTTGCCGCGCGCGGCCAGCCAGTTGCCGAGGATCTCCTCGGAGCCGCCCCCGCCGCCGTAGAGGTCGGCGGTGTCCACGAAGTCGCCACCGGCCGCGGTGTAGGCGTCGAGCACGGCGAAGGACTGGGGCTCGTCCGCCGTCCAGCCGAAGACGTTGCCGCCGAGGTTGAGCCCATACACGTCGAGGTCGGTGTTTCCCAGCTTGGTCATGTCTTCGACAGTAATTCGCCGGACCCGGGAGGAAAATCGCCGTCCCACGCGTTGGAGTGTTCCATGGCTATCGAACTGGGCAAGCTCGGGATCTGGCGGTACCACGCGAACGTCGATGCGAAGTTCGCGGCGGAGGCGGAGAAGCTCGGCTACGGGGCGATCTGGCTGGGCGGCTCACCCGGCGGCGACGACCTCGCGTCGGTGGACGGCATGCTGGAAGCGACGGACTCGCTGGTCATCGCGACCGGCATCGTGAACATCTGGCAGGACGAGCCGGCGGACATCGCCCGCGTCTACGAGCGCATCGCGGCGAAGTACCCGGACCGCTTCCTGCTGGGCATCGGCGCGGGTCACCGCGAGGCGACGAAGGAGTACAAGAAGCCGTACGCGGCGCTGGTCGACTACCTGGACGGCCTGGACGCGGCGGGTGTCCCGGTCGCCGGGCGTGCCTTGGCGGCGTTGGGTCCGAAGGTGGTGGCGTTGTCGGGTGAGCGCACGGCCGGCGCGCACCCGTATTTGACGACGCCGGAGCACACCCGCTCGACGCGCGAAATCCTCGGCGCGGGCAAGCTGCTGGCGCCGGAGCACAAGGTCGTCTTGTCGACCGACGCGGCGGAGGCGCGGGCGATCGGCCGCAACACCGTCAAGTACTACCTGGGGCTGTCGAACTACGTCGCCAACCTGCGCAAACTGGGCTTCACGGACTCCGATCTGGAAGGCGAGGGCAGCGACCGCCTGGTCGACGCGCTGGCCCTGCACGGCGACGCGGCGACGATCGCGCGCGGCCTGTCGGCGCACCTGGAGGCGGGGGCGGACCAGGTGATCGTCCAGGTGCTGAACGAGGACCCGTGGCCGGCGTACCGCGCGCTGGCCGCCGAGCTGCTGTGATCTCCGTCCGGCCGCCGGTGCGCCCGGCGGCCGGACGCACCCCCTTCTGAACCGATCCCACGTGCGGAAAAGTTTCTGCCCGGGGACCGGTGTGCGGCGGCGGTCCACCTCGTACGATGCGGTCGGGACCACCCTGTGCCAAGGAGGAGTAACGATGCCCATCGCCACCCCCGAGGTCTACGCGGAGATGCTCGACCGGGCCAAGGCGAACGAGTTCGCCTACCCGGCCATCAACGTGACCTCGTCCGAGACCGTGAACGCCGCCATCCGCGGGTTCGCCGAGGCGGAGAGCGACGGCATCATCCAGTTCTCCACCGGCGGCGCGGAGTTCGCGTCGGGCCAGAAGGTCAAGGACATGGTGACCGGCGCGACCGCGCTCGCGGAGTTCGCCCAGGTCGTGGCGGCCAAGTACGACGTGAACGTCGCGCTGCACACCGACCACTGCCCGAAGGACAAGCTGGACGGCTTCGTCCGCCCGCTGATCGAGATCTCGGCGGAGCGCGTCAAGAACGGCCAGAACCCGCTGTTCCAGTCCCACATGTGGGACGGTTCGGCGATCGACCTCGACGAGAACCTCGAGATCGCCGCGGAGCTGCTCGCCAAGACGGCGGCCGCGAAGATCATCCTCGAGGTCGAGATCGGCGTCGTCGGCGGCGAAGAGGACGGCGTCGAGGCGGAGATCAACGAGAAGCTGTACACGGCCGAAGGCGACTTCCTGAAGACGATCGACGCGCTCGGCTCGGGCGACCGCGGCCGCTACCTCCTGGCGGCGACGTTCGGCAACGTCCACGGCGTGTACAAGCCGGGCAACGTGAAGCTCCGCCCGGACGTCCTGAAGGGCGGCCAGGAGGCGGCGGCGAAGAAGCTGGGCCTGTCCGAGGGGTCGAAGCCGTTCGAGCTGGTCTTCCACGGCGGCTCGGGTTCGCTGCCGGAGGAGATCCGCGAGGCGGTGTCGTACGGCGTGGTGAAGATGAACGTCGACACGGACACGCAGTACGCGTTCACCCGCCCGATCGTGGACCACTTCTTCAAGAACTACGACGGCGTGCTGAAGATCGACGGCGAGGTCGGGAACAAGAAGGTTTACGACCCGCGCTCGTACCTGAAGGCCGCTGAAGCCGGGATGGCGCAGCGGGTCGTCGAGGCCTGCCAGGCGCTCGGCTCGGCAGGCACGAAGGTCAAGTAGTCACGTCCGGAGGGGCGGCACTTTCACGTGAAAGTGCCGCCCCTTCGTCGTGTTCAGACTGTCTCGGCAACCTGCCGTCGAGCGGACCACCGGCGCGAAGCCGGGCCGGCCGCCGCCCACAGCGCGAACACCCCGGCCAGCACCACCAACGCCGTCCAGTACGCCACCGGCGGGGCCGACTCCGTGTGCGCGTCACCCAGCACCCACGGCCGGAACTGCGACTGCACCCACAGCGCCCCGTACCCGAACGCCGTCACCAGCAACGCCCCCGCGCCGGCTCGGAGAACGCCGGAAGTCATGGCGAACGCCAGGTCCACCGCCAGCCCCACGAACAGCAGGTAGAACGGCACCGTCGAGACCGGGAACCCCAGCCCGAGCAGCAACGGCCACATCACCGACCGATAGGCGACGTACGCGAGAGCCACCGCGGAAGCCGCCCAGCGGAAACCCAAGGTCTTGCGCGCCAGCGCCAAGATCAACGCCATCACCCCGATGCCCCACAGCGGGTACACCCACTCCGGGATCGGCATCGTGAAGTGCATGACCGCGGTCCGGTCGACCGGGTGCCCGATCTGGTTCGCCGCGAAGTCCAGCAGCGACGGCTCGGCCTCCGGCGTCCCGCGCTCCCACGCCCGCAGGCCCAGGATTCCGTACTCCTGCTGGCCGTTCGGGAAGAACGTGTTCTCCAGGAAGAACGCCCACAGCGCCAGCAGCACGCCCGTGCGGAAACGGCCCGGCGGCGAAAGCCGCAGCCAGCCCAGCAGCACGCCCGCCTGCATGATGCCCGTGCCCAGGTACAACATCATGTGGGACGGGCTCCACGCGGTCAGGTCCAGGCCGTTGACGCGGTGGTTGATCACGTCCAGCGGCGCCGCCACCAGGAACACCAGCAGGCCGATCTGCATCAGGCGCAAGGACGTCTTGTCGGCACCCAGGCCCGTGTAACTGTGGATCGCCACCAGCACGACGATGATCACCGTGCCGACCGTGTTGATCAGGTGCGGCGGCGCCAGGTCGTCGCGCAGCCACATGAAGTGCCACGACATGTCCCACGACGAGCCCAGCAGCTTGAACGCGAACGCCGCCAGCCACATCCCGTAGCAGAACCGGAGCACCCAGTCCGGGGTCGGCTGCCCGGGGGCGCCGCGGTGCCAGTGCCGCGTGAAGAACAGCCGCGTCTTGCCGATGGGGCTGCGCGGGATCACGTCCACCGGGACGTCGACTGCCTTGGCCATGTCGGACATCATGGCCGGTCATGGTCACGAGCGGGTCAGGACCGTGGCGAAAGACGCGAAAATCGGGATTCCCCCTACCTTCTTCCCCGCCGCCACCCTCAACGGAGGCGCTTCGCGCCCGGGATTCACCCCTAAGGGTGGACGACTTGCTTTCGGCGTGCGTCGGTTGGCATGGTGTCGCGCCATGATGCCGAAACGAGTTGTGGCCGCCGTCCTGGTCGGCGCTCTGGTCCTGGCCGGTGGTGGGGTTCTCGCGGGCCTCTTCTTCTGACCCGCGTGCAGAATGGGCGGCATGACGCACAACCTGCTCGGCCCCGAGCCGACGCTGCTGCCCGAGCACACCGCCGCCCAGGCCGCGCTCGACGCCGGAACCGACCCGGCCGCCGTCGCCGCCGAACACCCCGACTACAGCGAGGCGTGGGCTTCGCTGGCCGAGAAGGCCCTGGACGCGGGCGAGACCGTCGCCGCGTACGCGTACGCCCGCACCGGCTACCACCGGGGTCTCGACCAGCTGCGCCGCGCCGGCTGGAAGGGCTTCGGCCCGGTGCCGTGGTCCCACCGCCCCAACCAGGGGTTCCTGCGCGCCCTCGCCGTCCTCGGCAAGGCCGCCGGGAAGATCGGCGAGACCGAGGAGTACGACCGCTGCCGCACGTTCCTCGCCGACTCCGACCCCGCCGCCGCGGAAGCCACCGGCCTCAAGTGACGCCGCGGGGCCCGGGCCGCGCGGGCCCGGGCCCCGCGGGGGGGGGGGGGGGGGCGGGGCCCCGCC